>JBDZVD010000097.1:0-26243 GCA_040255525.1 Micromonosporaceae bacterium
CGCTTGTCGCAGTCCGCCGGCCGCACCGGCGAACCCCCACAGCACCAATGCGCCGCCGAGGTCGACTCGGGCGGCAACATACTCCTTGGCCACCAAGTTCATGCCATCTCGCAGGGGGGTCACCATCATCACGTCGGCCGCGCAGTAGAGCGCGACCAATTCGCTGCGACTGTACGACTGATGAAGGTAATGCACGGCGGGCACTCCGACCCGCCCGTAGTCCCCATTGATCCGGCCGACTTCGCGCTCGACTTTCACCCGCAGCGCCTGGTAGTGCTCGACCCGTTCCCGGCTCGGCGTCGCGACCTGGACCATCACGGTTTCGGGTACCGAGAGGCGGTCCTCGGCGAGCAGTTCCCGGTACGATTTGAACCGCTGTTCGATGCCTTTGGTGTAGTCCAGGCGGTCCACGCCCAGGATGACCGTCTTCGGCTCACCCAACTCCGCCCGGATCTGCTCGGCCCGCGCGCGGACCAGCGGGCTCGCCGCCAGGCCCTCGATCTCGGCCACGTCGATCGAGATGGGAAACGCCGCGGCGTGCACGATCCTGCCGTCCATCTCGACGCCGGCGCCGCGCGGCCGCAGCCCGAGCAGGTGCCGGGTCAGCCGCAGGAAGTTCTGCGCGGCCAGCGGGCGCTGGAAGCCGACCAGGTCGGCGCCGAGCAGGCCGCGCAGGATCTCGGCCCGGCGGGGAAGCTGCATGAACAGCTCGACCGGGGGGAACGGGATGTGCAGGAAGAAGCCGATCTTGAGATCCGGCCGCAGGGCGCGCAGCATCGCCGGTACCAGTTGCAGCTGGTAGTCCTGCACCCACACCGTGCCGCCCTCGGCCGCCTGGTCGGCGGTCGCCTCGGCGAACCTCTGGTTGACCCGGCGGTAGGACTCCCACCAGCTGCGCCGGTACGCCGGGGTCTCGATCGCGTCGTGGTAGAGCGGCCACAGGCTGGAGTTCGAGAATCCCTCGTAGTAGCGCTCCACCTCGTCCGGGCTGAGGTTGACCGGGCGCAGTCGCATCCCGTCCAGTTCGAACGGCTGCGGCGTCGGATCCTGCGGCGCGGCGGCGTTGCCCGGCCAGCCGACCCAGGTACCGTGCTGGGCGGCCAGCACCGGGTGCAGCGCGGTGACCAGACCGCCGGGGCTGCGACGCCACGAGCGCCCGCCGGCGGTGGCGACCTCGTCGACCGGCAGACGGTTGGCGACCACCACAAACGAGCTACGTTCCACGGGTTCCCTCCGGCCGAAATGCCACGGCTTGATAACGAAGCCTACTGGACGCCTCCGAACGGGCATTGTCGCGCTGTGTTTCGACAGCGTGACGGCGTGGCGTCGGACGCGACAATCCGGCACCTTGCCCTCGAAACGGTTCCCATCGACCCTAGGCGTCGGCGAGCTGGGCGGCAGTGGCGCCGGCCACCCTCGCCGGCGCCTGCCACTCTCGCCTTGTCGAGGGGCGCGGTACCCGGCCGATCGGGCGACGCGCCCGGCACGACCCGGGGTGGGCGGTTCGACGCCAACCTGGGAGTATTGATGCCGACGGCAGCGGGCCCCGGCGGCCCGCGGCGACAATCATGATCAGGCGGAGGTAGGCCGCACCGTGGCCCAGTTCATCTACACGCTCGAAAAGGCCCGCAAGGCGCACGGCGACAAGGTTGTCCTCGACGACGTGACGCTCAACTTCCTGCCCGGCGCCAAGATCGGTGTGGTCGGCCCGAACGGCGCGGGCAAGTCGAGCCTGCTCAAGATCATGGCGGGGCTGGACCAGCCGAGCAACGGCGAGGCCCGCCTGATGCCGGGCTACACGGTCGGGCTGCTGGCGCAGGAGCCGCCGCTGAACGACGCCAAGACCGTCCTCGGCAACATCGAGGAGGCCGTCGCCGAGACCAAGGCCAAGCTCGAACGGTTCAACAAGATCGCAGAGCAGATGGCGACCGACTACTCCGACGCGCTGATGGAGGAGATGGGCCGGCTCCAGGAGGAGTTGGACCACGCCGACGCCTGGGACATCGACTCGAAGCTCGCCCTGGCCATGGACGCGCTGCGCTGCCCGCCGGCGGACGCCGACGTGACCACGCTCTCCGGCGGTGAGCGGCGGCGCGTCGCGCTGTGCAAGCTCCTGCTGGAGCAGCCCGACCTGCTGCTGCTCGACGAACCGACCAACCACCTGGACGCGGAGAGCGTGCAGTGGCTGGAGCAGCACCTGGCCAAGTACCCGGGCACGGTCATCGCGATCACCCACGACCGGTACTTCCTGGACAACGTCGCCGAATGGATCCTCGAACTGGACCGCGGCCACGCGTACCCGTACGAGGGCAACTACTCGACCTACCTGGACAAGAAGGCCGCCCGTCTCGCTGTGCAGGGCCGCAAGGACGCGAAGCTGCAGCGGCGGCTGACCGAGGAACTGGAGTGGGTGCGCTCCAATCCGAAGGCGCGCCAGGCCAAGTCCAAGGCCCGCCTGCAGCGGTACGACGAGATGGCCAGCGAGGCGGAGAAGACGCGCAAGCTCGACTTCGAGGAGATCCAGATCCCGCCGGGTCCCCGCCTGGGCAACACGGTCATCGAGGCCGACGGGCTCACCAAGGGCTTCGACGGCCGGGTGCTGATCGACCACCTCGGCTTCTCCCTGCCGCGCAACGGCATCGTCGGCATCATCGGCCCCAACGGCGTCGGCAAGACCACGCTGTTCAAGACGATCGTCGGGATCGAGAAGCCGGACTCCGGCACGGTCCGGATCGGCGAGACCGTCGAACTGTCCTATGTGGACCAGAGCCGGGCCGGCCTGGACGCGAAGAAGACGGTCTGGGAGCTGGTCTCCGACGGACTGGACCACCTGATGGTCGGCAAGGTCGAGATGCCGTCCCGCGCCTACGTCGCGGCCTTCGGTTTCAAGGGACCGGACCAGCAGAAGCCGGTGGGGGTGCTGTCCGGCGGCGAGCGCAACCGGCTGAACCTGGCGCTGACCCTGAAGATCGGTGGCAACGTCATCCTGCTCGACGAGCCGACCAACGACCTGGACGTGGAGACGCTGTCCAGCCTGGAGAACGCCCTGCTGGACTTCCCCGGCTGCGCGGTGGTCATCTCGCACGACCGGATGTTCCTCGACCGGGTCGCGACGCACATCCTGGCCTGGGAGGGCGACGACGAGAACCCGGCCACGTGGTTCTGGTTCGAGGGCAACTTCGAGTCGTACGAGAAGAACAAGGTCGACCGGCTGGGTGCCGAGGCGGCCCGCCCGCACGCCGTGACCTACCGCAAGCTCACGCGTGACTGATCAGGTCGGGCCCGAGCCGGGCGGGACGGCGTCCCCACCAGTGGCGGCAGGCGCGTCCGGCGCCGGGCCGCGACCCGGACCGGTCGCCTATCTCGCGCAGGTCCGGTGGTCGGACCCGGACACCATGGGCCACGTCAACCACGCGCGCTACCTGTCGTACTTCGAGGACGCCCGGATGGCGCTGCTGGACCGCTCGCCGACCCGGATCCCGGGCGGCTCCGGGCACCGGGGCTGCATCGTCGCCCGGGTGGCCGTCGACTACCTCGCACAGGTCACGTTCCGGCCCGGCCTGATGCTGCGGGTCGACAGCGCCGTCGCGCGGATCGGCACCTCGTCCTGGACGCTGCGGCAGGAGCTGTACGCGGACGCCTCCGGCCCGGTGGCGTGCTGCGCGTGCGTGATGGTCGCGTACGACTACGCGGCGCAGAAGCCGCGGCCGCTGGACGGCGACGAACGCGCGTACTGGTCGGCACTGTGAGATTCGTCTACCAGTGCCCGGTGCGATGGTCCGACATGGACGTGTACGGCCACGTGAACAATGCCCGGTTCCTCACCCTGTACGAGGAGGCCCGGGTCGCGCTCATGTTCATCGGCGCGCGGGAGCACGGATTCACCTCGTTCGAGCGGGGTGTGGTGATTTCCCGGCACGAGGTCGACTACCTGCGACCGGTGGACTACACCGATCCGGTACGGATCGAGCTGTGGCTGGAGGAGATCAGGGCGAGCCGGTTCGTCATCCGGTACGAGCTGTGGGGCGGTGACCGGCTGGCCAGCCGGGCGCGTTCGGTGTGCGTGCCGTTCGACCTGGCGAACCAGCGGCCCCGCCGGCTGAGCGGGCCGGAGCGGGACTTTCTGGCGCCGTGGCAGGCGTGAAGGCGATGGACGAGCGCGGCGGCCCGACGAGGCCCGACCAGGCGGCCGTGACGGGCCTGGCGCTGGCCGACGCCGGTCCGTTCCTCGCCCGGCTGGCCCGGCTCGATCCGGACGCGCTCGTGCGGCTGCGCCCGGCCGGCCCGGGCGCGGTGACGCTGTGGGGCCGGGTGCCGTGGGAGGTGCTGGTCGCCAGGACGGTCGGCGGCGCCGTGGACGGCGACCTCACGGTACCGGCGGCCGCCCTGCTGGACCGGCTGTCTGCCGGCCGGGACGGGCTGCCCGGGCGGCGGGACGGCGACTGGCGCTGGCCGGTGCCGGCAGCGCCCGGTATGGCGGTGGAGAGGGTACCGGCGGCCGACCTGGTACGGCTCGGTGCGGCGGCGGCGGAGACGCTGCGCGCCACGCGCGGGAGGATCGGCGAGCGGGTGCTGCGGGACGCCCTGCTCGACCACGTGGCTATCGCGGTCGACGGTGGCTCGGGTCCGCCGGTGGAGGTGCGCCAGGGGCTGGTACAGGCGGTGCTGCGGATGGGGTTTGTGACTACTGGGCAGAGTGGTGAGACCACCGTCCGTGTAGCCAGAAATTGGATCTGCCTGGCCACCGAACACGGCGAAGCTTGGCAGCAAACCCGGTCAAACCTCGCGGTTCGCATCGTCCGTTGACGGACTTGCGCCATCCGAACGGATGAGGGGCTAGTGGCCCAACGGTTTCCTGCGTAGCATTCGGTTTCGCCGTGATACATCCGTCCGGGTAGCGTCGAGCCCTGGGTCCGCGCCTGCCGCGCGCGGAGACTTTGCTAAGCGAGGAGTTCGGGACATGCCGTGGTGGCCGAAGCGGGGAGGACAGGCCGGAGACGGGGGTTCGTCGGCGAACGGGGGTGACGTCGGCCTCCGCGTCGAGCTGCCGGCCCAGCGCGCGCCGGAGCCCGCCGAGACTCTGGTCGCGGCGGTGGACATGGCTCGGCTGGGCGCCGCTCTCGACCGCTTGGAAATCCGTTATCTGACCGACGGCGACGGCAGCCTGCTGGCCATGTGGGAGCGGCACGCCGTGCTGTTCACCCTGGAGGGGCCGGACGACGAGATCCTGGTGATCCGGGCCCGCCCGCACGGGACGGTGCCGCCGGACTGGGCCGACCGGGCCTACCGGGTCGTCAACGAGTGGAACCACTCGCGCCGGTTCTGCAAGGCGTACGTGGGAGACCCGACCGAGCGCGGGCAGCTGCCGATCTACGCCGAGATGCAGGTACCGCTGATCTCGGGCGCTCACGACGCCCTGCTGGTCGAGCTGATCGACTGCGCCGCCGCGGTCGCGGTGGCGTTCGTCGACTGGATCCACGACGAGGGCGGCCTGCTCTAGGCGGAGCGGGGACCCGGCGCGTCGCGGCGCCGGCCCGACCGGCGCTACTCGTCCATCGTGTTGACCATGAACATGGCGGCACGCTCCAGGTACTCCCACAGCGTCGTTTCCTGCTCGGCCGGCAGGTTCAGCGTGTCCAACGCGTTGCGCATGTGATGCAGCCAGGCGTCCCGCTGGCGCGGCCCGACCGTGAACGGCGCGTGCCTCATCCGCAGCCGGGGGTGACCGCGCAGCTGCGAGTACGTGTTGGGGCCACCCCAGTACTGGACGAGGAACATCCGTAGCCGGTCGCCGGCCGGTCCGAGGTCTTCCTCCGGGTACATCGGACGCAGCAGTTGGTCCTCAGCCACCCCGGCGTAGAACTCGTCCACGAGCTTGCGGAAGGTCGGCTCGCCGCCGACCGCCTCGTAGAAGCTCGGCTGGGCCACGGCGTCGCCGGCGGAGGACGCATCGCGGTCAGTCTGTCGCTCGGGAGAGGTCACGGCCGGTCCGCCCGGGGTGCATGGTTCGCGGTCATGGTGTCAATCCTGCCAGCGGAGCGTGAGGGCGCAGCACAGGGGCTGGCTCACCCGGCCGTCGTACCGGCGGCGCTCCTGCTCACGCCCGGGCCGCCCGGCCCACGCTCCGCCGTGGCTTTCGGCTCGTGCCCGGCCGTGGCTCGTGCGTCGGGCTCACGCCCCCCCGGCTCACGCCGACTCGGCCGGCCGCGACATCGTCGTGGAGTGCTGGTCGCCGGCCGGTTGCCGCTGGCCGATCGGCGACCGGCCCTGCCCACCAACCGCCTCGGCTTCGGCGTTCTGTGCACGGGTACGCGCGATCGCGTCGGTGAACTCGGCGGACGACGGCCACAGCGTACTGATCGACAGCAGCAGCACCACGCCGAACGCGCTCCAGGCGCCGACGACCAGGGACAGCGGGAACCTCGACGCGAGCAGCCCGGTGAGGATCACCCCTCCGCCCTGGGCGATCTGCAGACCGCTCTGCATGATCCCGAATGCCCGTGCCCGGTAGCCGTTCGGCAGCACCTGCACGAACAGTCCGTTGGCGGCGGGGAACATCGCGGCCAGCAGGGCGCCGCAGAGCCCGGCCAGGACAGCCACCAGGATCGCGTTCGGTTGCAGCAGCGCCGGGACCAGGGCGGCGGGGGCGACGACACAGAACGGCCGGATCAGTCTCTGGCGCGTTGCCGGTGGGACGAGCCGGCCGACGAGCAGGCCCGCGATCAGGAACCCCAGCGGGTTGCCGATCATGATGATGCCCTGTGCCAGCCCCCGGCGGGCAGGGTCGGGCTCCAGGGACCCCGCCCACGCCGCGGCCAGGCCCTCCGGCGGGCTGGTGAACAGGTACGTGGTCAGCACCAGCATGGCGATCGCGCGCAGGGCCGGGGTGCCGAACACGAGCCGGAACCCCTCACCGGTCTCGCGCAGCAGGTGCCGGCGGGGCTCCGGGGCCGATAGAGGCGGGCGCGGCCGGACGCCGAACCCGATCATGAGGGCGGAGAACACGAACGTGCCCGCGTCGATCAGCAGCGCGATGTGGGGGTGCCTGGCCGCCAGCGCGGCCCCGGCCATGTACCCGATCAGCTGCGCCGCCTGATTCGTGCTGTTCTGCAGGGACAGGCCGACCACGTAGCGGTCGCCGGTCAGGATGCGCGGCAGCAGCGCGGAGCGGGCCGCCTCGAACGGCGGATTGAGCAGTCCGGTGAGGAACAGCAGAGCCAGCATGGCCGGGATCGGCATCCACGGGATCGCGACGAGCGCGACGAGCACCGCGCGGCACAGGTCCGATCCGATCATCATGGTGCGGTGCGGGTGCCGCTCGGCGATGGCGGCGAGGACCGGGCCGCCAGCGACCCAGGGCAGGAAGCTGATCGCGAACGCGGCCGCCGAGGCGACCACGGATCTGGTCTGGTTGTAGATCAGGGCAGTGACCGCTGCCTTTGCCAGGAAGTCGCCCACCCAGGACAGCGCGCTGGCCGGAAAGACGGCCCGGTATTCACTGCTGGAGAAGACCTCGCGGAAGGTGGCCGGCCGTTCGCGGTGCTGATCAGACACCGGCGCCCCTCCCCTCGGGTCAGTGGTATCGGGCCGGTGCTCTGCTCCGGATTCTGCCCGATCATCCGAGTTCACGCTAGTGCGAACGGATGATCGACCGGGCACGCAGCTGAACGAACGGACGATATACGACCATCCACACGTTGCGCGACCCGCGACGGGCGGTTGGCGCGTGTCATCCAGTTGACTTTGCGCTGGTCACTCGGCGGAACCGGCGGCCGCGCCCCCACCGGAGGACGCGCTACCAGCATCGATGCCGCCGGTCCCGGTGGTCTCGCCGGCCCCGGTCGGGGCGTCGACCACCGGACGCAGATAGAGTCGGCTTGCCGACAGTTGTCCGGAGATGCCCCCTTCGGCGAGCGCTTCGGTCAGCCGGCGGCGCAGCTCGCGGCCGACCCGGGACTGCGCCTCCGCGGAGGTCTTCACCGTGGTGCGCAGGACGGCGCCGTCCACGGTGATCTGCTCGACGCCGAGAACCTCGGGCGGCTCGATCAGGCTGTCCCGCCAGCGGGGGTCCTCGCCCAGGCCGCTCGCGGCGGTGTGGAGCAGCGCCACCGCCTGGTCGACGCGGTTGTAGTCGACGGTCACGTCGACCAGCACGACGGCCCAGCCCTGGCTCTTGTTGCCGACCCGGATGATCTCACCGTTGCGGATGTACCAGAGCACCCCCCGGGCGTCCCGGATGGTGGTGATCCGCAGGCCGACCGACTCGACGGTGCCGCTGGCCTCCCCGACGTCGACCACGTCACCGACGCCGTACTGGTCCTCCAGAAGCATGAACAGGCCGGCGATCAGATCCTTGACCAGGGTCTGCGCGCCGAAACCGATGGCCACTCCGGCGATGCCCGCGCTGGCCAGCAGCGGCGCGAGGTCGAAGCCCAGTTCGTTGAGGACCATCAGCGCCGCGATCGAGAACACCGCGGCCGTGGCGAAGCTGCGCAGCACCGAACCGATCGCCGCGGCGCGCTGCCGGCGCCGCTCCGGGTACAGCAGGGGGTCGCTCTGGGGACCGGGGATGCGGTCCTTCAGCGGCTTGAGCACGGTCGGCACCGCTCCGCGCGAGGTGCTGCGGACCAGCCGGTCGATCGCGCGGTGCAGCAGGAGCCGGGCGATCAGCGCGACCGCCAGGATCAGCAGGATGGACAGCGGCTTGAGCAGGAACAGGTAACTGCCCGAAGCCAGCCACGGGCTCCCGGTGGTTTCGAAGATCCAGTGGCAGAACTGGCTCGTACCGACGCAGGCGGGCGGGGTCAGGCTCGGGGTCGGCACCTCGGCCGGAAGGGACACCCAGGCAATCACGCCTGACTTAGTACCGCATAGTCGCCGCGAAGCGGTAACCGACGCGAAGGGGTAACCGGACGAACCGGGCGAGCTCCGGCAGGTTGCCGCGTCTGAGCTGGTCTTGGCCCGCGAACCTGGACCAGAGAGACATTATTAATACGTGCAATTGGGCGATCTATCGGGGACTATTGGCGCACGGGAACTGTTCCGGGTCCGGCGAAGAGGGTGAGACCGATGCCTGACATACGACGCGCAGTCAGCTCGACCGCGTTGGTCCTCAACCAGACGTACGAGCCGCTGTGTGTCGTGTCAGTGCGCCGAGCCGCCATCCTCCTGCTCGCCGCGAAAGCCGTCTGCGTGGCGGACGGGGACGGTTTCCTGCACAGTGCCCGGGAGGAGCTCCCCGTGCCGCTGGTCATCCGGCTGACCCGCTACGTCCGGGTACCTTACCGTGCCCACGTCGGGCTGTCGCGCCGGGCGATCTTCGCTCGGGACGGCTGGCGGTGCGCCTACTGCAAGGGCCCCGCGGAGACCATCGATCACGTGATGCCACGCAGCCGGGGTGGCCGGCACGCCTGGGACAACGTGGTGGCCGCCTGCGCCCGGTGCAACCACACCAAAGGAGATCGCACGCCAGCCGAACTCGGTTGGCGTCTTCATGCGACCCCCGCCGCCCCGAAGGGGCTGGCCTGGCGGGTGCTCGGGCACCGGACCCCCGATCCGCGCTGGGCGGACTGGCTGGACCTGCCCCGGGCGGCCTGAGCCGGCCGCATTCCGGAGGCCGGGCTCAGGTCACCCGGGACCGCTCGGTGGGGAACCGCTCGTGCCGTCCGGTCGTCACGATCTCGTACAGCCGGGACACCGCGACGTACAGCTCGCCGAAGCTCGTGTACAGCGGTGCCACCCCCAGCCGCAGCCGGTCGGGGGTACGGAAGTCCGGGATCACCCGCTCCTGGATGAGCGCCTGGCAGATCTGCCACGCCCGCGGGTGGTACAGCGTGACGTGGGCGCCACGGCCGGCATCCTCGCGCGGAGACGCCAACCGGAAGCCGAGCGGGGCCAGCCGGGCGTCGGCCAGCTCGATCAGGTAGCCGGTCAGCGCACGGGCCTTGGCGCCGATCGCGCCAATCCCCGCCTCGGCGGACAGCCGGGCGCCCTCCAGAGCCGCGTACCCGCCCAGCACCGGCGGGGTACCGACCAGGAACCGGTCGATGCCGTCCGCCGGGGCGTACCGGCCGGCCATGCCGAACTGGTCGGCCTGGCCGAACCAGCCCCAGATCGGCTGGCGCAGCTCTGGTTGGAGATCACGCCGTACGTAGAGGAACGCCGGGGCGCCGGGCCCGCCGTTGAGGTGCTTGTACGTGCAGCCGGTCGCCAGGTCCGCCCCGGCGGCGGCGAGCCCGACCGGTATCGACCCGGCGGAGTGTGACAGGTCCCAGAGCACCAGGGCACCGGCCTCGTGCGCGGCGGCGGTGATGCCGGCCAGGTCCGCCACGGCGCCGGACCGGTACGCGACGTGGGACAGGCAGACCAGCGCGACGTCGGGATCCAGCGCGGCCCGGACGTCGTCCGCGCGCACCCCCAGGTCCGGATCGGTGTGCAGTACCCGCAGATCGAGACTGCCGGCCTCGGCGAGCCCCTGCAGCAGGTACTGATCGGTGGGGAAGTTGTCGTCGTCGGTCAGCACCGTCCGGCGTCCCGGGCGGGCGCCCAGCGCGGCGGCGGCGAGCTTGTAGAGGTTCACACTGGTCGAATCCGACAAGGTCACCTCACCTGGTTCGGCGCCGATCAGCCCCGCGATCACGTCACCGGCCTGCCGGCCCAACTCGATCCACCGGCTCCAGCCCCGGATCAGCTCGACGCCCCACTCGACGTCGATCACCTCGCGGAGCCGGTCGCGGGTAGCCACCGGAAGCCGGCCCAGCGAGTTGCCGTCGAGGTACACGGTGTCCGCGTCGGCGATCACGAACCGATTCCGGTACCCGGCGAGCGGATCCTCGGCGTCCAGGCGTTCGGCGCGTACCCGCAGGTCATCGAGGTCCGGCCCGCTCGCGCAGGGGTCGGCCGCCCGACCGGTCGCGACCCCGGCCCGCTCGGCGCCGGGCGCGTGGGCCGCCCCGCGTGCCGGTTCGGTATGAACCCGATCATCAACCATCCCGCCACCGTAACGGTGCCTGGCACGCCGGACGCCACCCGGCCGCGTGGTGCGTACCGCTTTCCGCTACCGTTGATCCGTCCCATGGTTCCTCTGACGCCTGGGGGCGTTGAGCTTGTCCATCACACAGACGGTGTTGGTCTTCGCGGGCATACCGCTCGCGGTGATCGTTGTGGTGTTCCTGCTCGTGTACGGCACGAGCGCACGCCGGAGCAGCAAGCGTTACCGGCCGGGCCGCCCGTTCACGTTCGTCCCGGTCTGGTTCCTCGCCGCGCCCGAGCGGGTGGTCGGGGAGGGCCCGGGTGCTCGCGAGCTGACCGCCGCCAGCCAGCGCGCCGCGCTGCCTGCCGGCCCGCTGCTGTCCCAGGCCGCGGACGCGCCGTCGGTGCCGGCCGCCCATGGTGAGACTGGAGGCGCAAGTGACAGCTGGTGAGACAGCGAGGCTGACGGACCGCCCGGGAGTGCTGGACGGCCCCTTCACGACCCCGCAACTGCTGCGCCTCGACGAGGCGCTCCGGCTGGCCGACCGGTCGACCGGGCTGACGTTCAGCGTGTACGTCGGCGACCTCGACGAACCGGTCCGCGGGCACGCGGAGAAGCTGCACGGGCAGCTCGCCGACCCGGACAGCTCGGTGCTGATCGCGATCTCGCCGAACCAGCGGGTCCTGGAGATCGTCACCGGTTCGCTGGCCCGCAAGCGCATCCCGGACCGTGCCGCGAAGCTCGCCGCCCTGTCGATGGCGGCCGCCTACGGGGGCGGCGACCTGGCCGGGGGCACCGTCGCCGGGCTTGCCCAGCTCACCGAGCAGGCCGGCAAGTCCTGATCCGGCATCCAGACGCGAGCGGCGGCCAACCCGAGGGTCGGCCGCCGCTCGCGTTCGTGGCCGGTTAGCCGGCGGCCGAGTCCTTGGCGCGCGCCCGCAGCGCCCGCAGGACGCCGTCCCGGCCCTCGCCGATGAGCCGGCGTAGCGGCGCCGGCTTGCCCGGGTCGGCCAGCCACGCGTCCGTGGCGTCGATGGTCGCCTGGCTGACGTGCAGCGACGGGTACGCGGCCTCGACGAACTCCTGCGCCGGCTCGCTGTCCCGGGTGGCCCAGATCTGGTCCACCGCCTCGAAGTAGCGGGCCGTGTACGGCGCGGTCAACTCGATCTGTGCCGGGTGCTGGAAGCCTGCGAGCAGGGCGCGCTGCAGCCAGTTCGGCAGCGGTTCCGCTCCGGTGACCCGGCGCCACACCGCCTCCTTCGCGTCCGGGCTGGCCAGCAGCGCCGACGCGACGGCAGCCTGGCGCTCACCGCTGGCGGTGCGGTCGCGATCCAGCTCGGCCTGGATGTCGTGCTCGTCGATCCGGCCGCCGGCGGCCAGCGCCTGCACCAGTCGCCACCGCAGCTCGGTGTCGACGGCCAGCCCGTCCGGGGCGTCGCCGTTGAGCCACTCGCGCAGCAGGTCGTACTCCGGCTCCGACCGGGACGCCGACGCGTACGCGCGCGCCCAGGCCAGCTGGAATCCGCTGCCCGGTTTCGCTTCGGCCATCGTGCGGCGGGCGGTCGAGGCGAGCAGTGACCAACCGACCGGTGCCCAGGCAGGGTCCGCGTAGTAGGACAACGCGCCCTGCGCCTGGGCCAGGCTCGCGGTGACCAGGCTTATGTCCCGCTCCTGCGGCAGGCCGTTGCACACCAGGGCCACGTAGTCGCGGGCGGCCAGTTCACCGTCGCGCACCATGTCCCAGGCGGCGCTCCAGCACAGCGCCCGGGACAGCGAGCTGGCCAGGCCGCTGATGTGGTTGATGACCGTGTCCATCGACCGCTCGTCCAGCCGCAGCTTCGCGTACGACAGGTCGTCGTCGTTGAGCAGCAGCACGTCGGCGGCCGGCTTGCCGGCCAGTTGGGGCAGCTCGGTACGCGCACCGCTGACCGTCACCTCGACCAGCTCACGGCGGATCAGGTCGGAGCCGACCAGGTCGTACAGGCCCACGCCGATGCGGTGGGTCCGCAGCTCCGGGTACTGCTCCGGCGCGGTCTGCAGGACGGCCACCGACGCGTACGCGCCGTCCGGACCGAGGGAGACCTCCGGCTGCAGCGTGTTGACCTGCGCGGTCTTCAACCACTGCGCGGAGAACTCGCGCAGCTGGACACCGGAGGCAGCCTCCAGCGCGGTCAGCAGATCGTCGAAGGTCGCGTTGCCCCAGGCGTGCCGGGCGAAGTAGGCGCGCAGGCCGTCGCGGAACGCGTCGATGCCCACGTACGCGACGAGCTGCTTGATCACGCTGGCGCCCTTGGCGTACGTGATGCCGTCGAAGTTCACCTCGACCGCGGCCACGTCGGGCATCTCGCAGTAGACCGGGTGCGTGGAGGAGAGCTGGTCCTGCCGGTACCCCCAGTTCTTCCGGATGGACAGGAACGTGGTCCACGCGTCGGTGAACCGGCTGGCGTTCGCGTTGCACCAGTGCGAGGCCCATTCGGCGAAGGACTCGTTCAGCCAGAGGTCGTCCCACCAGCGCATGGTGACCAGGTCGCCGAACCACATGTGGGCCATCTCGTGGGTGATGGTGTTGGCCCGGTTCTCGTACTCGTAGTCGGTCACCTGGGAGCGGAAGATGTAGTGCTGCTCCGCGTGCACGATGCAGCCGAAGTTCTCCATGGCGCCGGCGTTGAACTCCGGTACGAACAGCTGGTCGTACTTCGGCAGCGGGTACCGGTACGCGAACTGCTCATGGAAGAAGTCGAAGCCCTGCGTGGTGATCTGGAAGATGTTGTCCGCGTCCAGGTACTGGCGCATCGACGCGCGGCAGAACAAGCCGAGGTCGATGCCGTCGTGCTTCGTGCGGACCTCGTGGTACGGGCCGGCACACAGCGCCGTGATGTACGTGCTCATCCGCACCGACTCGGCGAAGTGCCAGGTCTTGACGCCTTCTCCGGCGTCCTCGATGGACGCCACCTCCGCGTTGGACACCGCCCGCCAGTGCGCCGGAACGGTCACGTGCCAGGTGAACACCGACTTCAGGTCAGGCTGGTCGAAGCA
This sequence comes from Micromonosporaceae bacterium, assembly GCA_040255525.1. Lineage (GTDB taxonomy): Bacteria > Actinomycetota > Actinomycetes > Mycobacteriales > Micromonosporaceae > Rugosimonospora. The sequence goes on from JBDZVD010000097.1 coordinate 14,009, forward strand.
GGCGAACGCGCGCTGGGCGTCGGTCGTCTCGAACTGGCTGTAGAGGTAGACCTCTTTGTCCACCGGGTCGACGCTGCGGTGCAGGCCCTGCCCGCTGGTGGAGTAGAGGAAGTCCGCCTCCACCATCAGCTGGTTGTCCGCGGCCAGGCCGGGCAGGGTCAGCCCGCGCTCGGCGGACCATCCGGAGACATCCAGTGGCGTGCCGTTGAGCGTCGCCGAGTGCACCCGGTCGGCGGCCGCCTCGATGAACGTGGTGGCGCCCGGCTGGGCGCAGCTGAAGTCGACCCGGGTGATCACGCGGAAGACCCGCTCCCCGGGGCCTCCGGTGCCGTCGGTGAGGTCCAGCGTGATGTCATACCGGCCGACGTCGAGCAGGCGCGCTCGCTCGATCGCCTCGACCTGGGTCAGGTTCCGTACTCCAGCCACTCGTTCAGTCTCCATCCGAACTGGTCGCGCCGTCCTCGTTGGCGGTGCGGCTACGCCGCACGGTACCCGGGTGACGGGTGAGCGGCTCGCCGCGAGTCTCGCACGGCGGCTTACGGTTGGACCAGAAGTGGTCCACGTCACTTGAGCGTCCGGTCGCGCCCGCCGCTACAGCGAGAAACGATTCGGACGGCAGTTTAACTATTGATTTGGGAGACATCGTGGTTGTGGAACGGATGACCGTGGACATGTGGTTCGATCCGCTGTGTCCGTGGGCGTGGTTGACGTCCCGATGGTTGCTCGAGGTGGAGAAGGTGCGCCCGGTCGACGTGCGCTTCCACGTGATGAGCCTTTCGGTGCTCAACGAGGGCCGGGACCTCCCGGACAGCTACCGCGCGTTGATGGACAACGGCTGGGGGCCGGTGCGGGTGGCCATCGCCGCCGAGCAGCAGTACGGCAACGGCGTGCTCCGCGACCTCTACACCGCTCTGGGTACCCGCCGCCACCCGGGGAAGCAGGAATTCAGCCGGGAGCTGTACATCGAGATCCTCACCGAGCTGGGCCTGGACCCGGCGCTCGCGGACGCGGCCGAGTCCACCGAGTACGACGCCGCCCTGCGGGAGAGCCACGACACCGGTATGAAGCCGGTCGGGCTCGACGTCGGTACCCCGGTGATCCACGCGCCCGGGCCCACGGAGGGGTCGCAGATCGCGTTCTTCGGCCCGGTCGTGACGCCGGCCCCGAAGGGCGAGGCGGCCGGGAAGCTGTGGGACGGCGTGCTGCTGGTCGCCGGTACGGAGGGCTTCTACGAGATCAAGCGCACCCGCGACCAGGGCCCGGTGTTCGACTGACACGCTGACCGGGCGCGTCACGGGCTCGTCGTCTCCTCGTTTGTCCTGAGGGATTTCCGCGCGGCGGCAGCAATCGCGCGGTCGCTGGCGGCACCGGTGTGCGGTGTCGCACCCAGCGGCCGCTCGTGACCGGTCACCGGTCACTGCCGGTCGCGCCGCCCGCGAGGAGGAGTCGATGGGCAGCGAGGAGCTGAGCCCGCAGGCGTCCCGGCCGGGGCACGCCGCACCGGCGGCACCGGCCGCACCGGCCGCACCGGTGGATTCTCCGGCATCGGGGGATCCGGCCGATCCGGTGGACGAGGCCGATCCGGTGGCCGAGGCCGAGGCGGCCGGGGCCGAGGCCGAGCCGGCCGGGGCCGAAGTCGAGGCGAGCCGGGGCGACGGCCGGTGGTCGGTCGCCCGGAAGGGATGGCAGGCGGTCGTACCGGACCTGCCGGAGGAGTGCGCGGCGCTGCTCGCCACGCCGATCGTCGTGTCCGTCGAGGCGTCCAGCGACGGCGATCGGGGCGGTGAGGACGATGACGAGGAGGAACAGGTGGGCCGGCACCGGTCTTCGGCCGGCCGGTACGAGTACCGGCCCACGCTCCTCGCCCCGGCCGCCGTGCGCCCCCGCGCCCGGCACCGCGTCTGAGCCCGTTCGGGCGCACGCCCGTCCCACGCGAGCCCGTGCGCGCGCAGGGCCGGGCCGGACCCGGCTCCCGCCCGAGCTGGGCGTCTGACCCTCTGGGACGGTGCCGGCCCGGCTCGCGACCGGCCCCGGCGCAGCCGATAGCGTCACCGGCATGACGATTGCGCATCCCATCGCCCGAGCCTGGCTGTCCACCGGCGGCACCGGGGCGCAGAACTACGACGAGTTCGCCGACGACGCCGAGATCACCGAGATCATCGCGACGAACCCGGCCAGCGCACTGGCCGTCGAGATGCCGCACCGGGCGCCGGAGAACCTCGGTCGTCCGTTCGCCGAGACGCTGCCGTCGGCCGCCGCCCGGCTCGACGCGGCGCAGGCGGACGGCCACTACCGCCCGCACGAGCGGGTCGTCGGGCTGTACCGGATCAGCAGTGAGGCCGGGATCGGGTACGGCCTGTGGACCATGATCGACACCGATCAGATCTCCACCAGCGCCGACGAGCCCGGGCTGGTGATCCGCAACGAGGACGTGTTCCTGGAGAAGGTCCGCGAACGGGTCGCCCTGGCGCAGGCGGTCGGCCGGCTGCTCTCGCCGGTACTGCTGCTCCAGACCGCACGCGGCGCCGAGCTGCACGCGGCGCTCGCCCGCACCGTCCTTTCCGCTGGCGAACCGGACGTCACCGACACCGACCAGGCCGGCCGGGTACACGAGGTGTGGGCGGTTCCCCCCGGGGCGGCACAGGACGAGCTCCTCGCGCTCGCCGGGGGCGGCGAACTGGTGGTCGCCGACGGCAACCACCGCAGCCTGGCCGCCCAGATCGCCGGGTACCCGCGGTTCCTCGCGGTGGTCACCACACCGGAGTCGGTGGCGATCCAGCCGTACAACCGGCTGGTTTCCGAGCTGCCCGGTGGCGTGGACGCGCTGCTGGACGGGGTGCGTGCGGCCGGCGCGACGGTCACCCCGGTGGGCGCGGCGCGGGTCCCGTCCGGGCGGGGCACGGTCATCGGGTACGCGGGCGGCAACGCCTACGCGATCACCCTGCCGGCCGATCCGGCCGCGTCGGCGGTGGACAACCTGGATCACGCGCTGGTCGAACGGGTACTGCTGCGGAACGCGCTGGGCCTGGAGCCGGGCGACAAGCGGATCACCTACGTCGGCGGGGACTACGCCGCGTCCTGGCTGACCGGCGAGGTCGACGCCGGCCGGGCCGAGCTGGCGGTACTGGTGGCTCCGGTCACGGTCGAGGACTTCGTGGCGGTCAACCTGGGCCGGCAGAAGCTACCCCGCAAGAGCACCTGGTTCACCCCGAAGGCCCGCGCGGGTCTGGTCGTCGCGGAGCTGGATCCGCGGGGATGACAGACTGCGCGGTATGCGCGTGTATCTCGGCTCGGACCATGCCGGCTACGAACTCCGAAAGCACCTGGTCGACCACCTGGCCGGACAGGGGTACGACGTGGTCGACATCGGCCCGCAGACCTACGACCCGAACGACGACTACCCGGCCTACTGCTTCGCCACGGCGGAGCGGGTGGTCGCCGACCCGGGCAGCCTGGGTGTGGTGATCGGCGGCTCGGGCAACGGCGAGCAGATCGCGGCGAACAAGGTGGAGGGCGTCCGGGCGGCGCTCGCCTGGAACGCGGAGACGGCCACCCTCGCCCGCGGGCACAACGACGCGAACGTGGTGGCCATCGGCGCCCGGCAGCACTCGATCGACGAGGCGACCGGGTTCGTCGAGATCTTCCTGGCCACCGCGTTCTCCGGCAACGAGCGGCATGCCCGGCGCATCGCCCAGGTGGCGGAGTACGACCGTACCCACCGGGGCGCGGCAGGCTGAGCGTGCTCCGCCCCGTCCCGGCCCGGCGCGCCTGACGCCCGCGAACGATCCGGGCCGGCGGGACGCCCCCGGCGCTCGTCAGCGTTTGGCGTCGGGTGGCGTCCAGCCGCGCCGGATGATCATCAGGTTGGTCTCGGCGGACGCGAGGTCTTCCGGGGTCGGCCGGGTGGCGTCCCGGGCCCGCATGGCGGCGGCCACGCTCACCTGCGACGAACCGCCGCCGACCAGGCCACGCAGGCCGCGTTCGACCTCCCGGTCCTCGCCGGCCGGCGCCTCGGCGCCCGGGGTGTCCTCGTCGTGGATCGGACTGGTCATCGCGGCCAGCGCGGCCGGCGACGGTACCGGTGTCTGGCCGGACGGGTCGGAACGCACCCGGCGCCGCCGACGGGGAGGCTCGGCCGGGCGATCTCCGGCGCCGAAGGCGGAGGCGTCGCGGTCGAGTGGTCCGTTCTCCGGCGGGCCGGTCATCCAGGCGCCTCCTGCAGGTCAGAAGATCTCTGTCGCGGCGGGTGCCCGGTGCCAGCGGAACGCGGCGTCCACCCCGGACAGCGTGCCGGGGGTCAGTTCCCGGACCCGGCCACCCGCGGCCAGCGTACCCAGCGAGGCGCCGCCCAGGTAGACGGCGCCCAGCGCGGCCAGGTCGCAGTCCAGGTCGGCGGGCCGGTCGGTACGGGTACAGGTGGCCCGGTCCGGGCCGCCGACCAGGTGCCAGTTGCCGGAGTTGCCGGGCAGCATCGGGTCCTCGGTGCGCAGCACCACGTCGACCGGCACCGGGTACCGGCGGGCGGCCAGGGCGGCCGGTACGTCGACCAGCCGTACCCAGAGCGCGTCGCTCAGCCTGGCGTTCAGCGCGTTCGGCTCGTTGACGAGGTAGAGCAGCGGCTCGTCGGTGGCCGCGAACCGGAACCGGGCGCGGCGGGTCAGGTCCACGTTGAGCAGGAAGTGCCACAGCACCCGGTACGCCGTGGGGTCGGTGGCGACCACCTCGCGCACGACCACGGCGGCCGGCTCGTCGTCCGGCCAGGTGTTGTGCACCCGCCACAACGCGTACCCGTCGATCGCGCCGGCGGTCTCGTGGACCAGGACCCGCAGCGCGGTCGCCCCGCCCCGCCAGCACTTCGGGTCGGCCAGCACCCGGCGCCACCAGCGGTCGTCACGGCTGGACCAGCCGGGCCGGTCCGGCTGTGCCTGTTCATAGACCTTGCGCAGGTCGGCGGCCGCGCCGGCGAGCGGGATCGCGCGCAGCCGGCCGGGGTCGGCCGGCACCTCGCGCAGTTGGGCCTCACGGTCGGCCTCGAAGGTCAGCCGTGACGCGGCGAGCCCGTAGCCGTACCGCTGGTAGATCTTGCCCTCGCTGGCCCACAGGTGGGCGACCGGTTCGCCGAGCCGGCGCGCGTCGTCGAACAGCCGGCCCATCATCCGGGTCAGCAGGCCGCGGCGGCGATGGGTGGCCTCGACGCCGACCATGGTGACGTGCGCGGACGGGACCGCGCCGCCCGGCACGGTCAGGTCGCGGGTGTACGACCCCGACGCTCCGACGAGGGTGTCGCCCTGGAAGATCAACGCCGCTCGCTCCGGCTCGTACACCAGGCGTTCGAACTCGACCGCGTCCTCGTCGAACTCCTCGGCGAACGCGAGCGTCAGCAGATCGTTGATCCGGTCGAAGTCTTCCGGCGTACCCGCGCGGAGCTCGTAGTCGTCGCTGGCCATTCCCTTTATCTAGTAGATATGTACCGGTCGAAGCGAGCCATTTACCCGGTCGCTACCCTCGGAAGGGGCAGGACGAGGGGGAGTGACCGATATGGCGGAAGTGCTGGATCTGGTGTGCGGGCCCGCCAGCCCGTTGCCGGAGACCTACCAGCGCTACCGCCTCGTCGCACACCTGGGCTCCGGGGGCCAGGCCGAGGTATACCGCGCTGTCCGGCTCTGCGGCGGGGTGACCAGCGCGCCGATGACCGTCAAGGTGTTCCGGGTCGACCCCCAACGCCCGCTGGTCGACGAGCTTCGCTCCTGGGACAAGGGCGACGCGGCGTTGATGGACCTCAACAACCGCGGGGTACTGGGCATCTGCCGGCGGGCCGACGGCTTCTACGGACCCCCGCCCCACCGCCCGGGCGAGGAGCCCGAACCCGGCAACGCGGTGCCCTACCAGATCTACGACTACCTGCACGGCGTGAACCTGCGGGTCTACCTGCTCTCGGCCGGAGCGGCCGGGCCGGGGCCGAAGCTGAACGCGGTCGCGGCGCTGCGCACCCTCGCCGGGGTGCTGCGTGAGCTGCACCATCCCGCCGATCCGGGGGCCACGCCGGTGCTGCACATGGACGTCAAGCCGTCCAACGTGATGGTGCTGGCCAACGGCGAGGTGCGCCTGATCGACTTCACCGGGGCGCGGTACTGGCGCACCGAGGAGATCACCCAGATCGCGTACACGCCGGAGTCGGGCGGGCCGGAGGCGCTGCACGGGCGGGTCGGGCCGGCGTACGACGTGCACGGGTTCGGCGCGGTCGCGTACTTCATGGTCACCGGCGCCCTGCCGCGCGGCGAGCAGGCGCCGCCGCCGGCCGCCCATCCGGCGCTGTCCGGCCGGCCGGCGCTGCGCGATGTCCTGCTCGCCCCGCTGGCCGACCGGCCCGATGACCGGCCCTCGACGACGGAGCTGACCGCCTGGGTGGACCGGCTGGCCACGCTGGTGCGGGCCGGTGCGGTGCCGGAGACCGGGGTGGACTGGTCGGAGCCGGGGCAGGCGGCGACGGTACGCGCGGTCGGCCGCGCCTCGGTCGTGTCCGGCACCGAGACCGAGGCGTTCGGGCGCATCGAGCGGCTGGAGCGGGAACTGGTCCAGTTGCGCGCGTCGCTGAACGCAGACCGGCTCCCGCCGGGCGGACCGCTGCTGGCGGCCGCCGCGTACGCGGCGCACCCGCTGGGCGCCCGGGCGCCGCAGACCGCGCCGGACGACCCCGCCGAGCGGTCCCCGGGCGCGTCGTCACCGGACCGGCCGGCGATGGCCGGTGCGCTCGCCGGTGGCGGCAGGTCGGCCGGGGCGGCCGGTGGCGACGGCGCGGCCAACCCGACGATGGTCGCCCCGACGATGGTCAACCGGACGCTGGTCAACAATTCGCACGGCGGTGCACGGAACGCGGCGTCCGGGGCCCCGGCGCCCACCCGGCTCGCCGGTGCCGGCCAGGGGCCCGGCGACGGCCGGCCGCCAGCGGGCCAGCCGGGCCCGGACCAGCCCGGTCAGGGTCAGCCACGGCCGGGCCAGGCCGGTGCGGGTCAGCCGGGTGCGGGCCCGCCGAACGCCGTGGACCAGGCGATCCGCGGCCGCGCCTCGGTGGTGACGAAGCCGCCGCCCGGGCCGGACACCAGCGCGTACCTGCCGGGTGACCCGCCCCGGCGGGACCGCGCGCCGATCGGCGAGCAGTTGCGGCTGCTCAAGCGCGGCGGTGGCTGGTCGTGGTTCGGCGGGATCGTCGCGTTCATCGGCTGGAGCGTGTGGGCGATCGCCAACCGCGGGCACAGCCTGTTCGTGCCGCTGCTCGAATTCGCCCTGGTCCTGCTCGTCGGCGTTGGCCTGTTCACCCTGCTGCGACTGCTCGGCAGGCTGGTCGTGGAGCGGTGGATGGGCCGGCGGCGGCGGACCGCCCGGCTGGCTCACCTGGGTACCGCCCTGTACCTGGTCGCGGTCGGCGTCGCGTACCTGCAGGCGACGCCCTGGGTGATGCGCCTGGTGTCCTGGGTACAGCGCACCTGATTCGCGGCCCGGTCTTCCTGTCGTACCCCGGGGATAGCCTCCGGCCATGCCACCCGTACTGCTGATGATCGACGTACAGCGCAACATGCTCCAGCCGCCCCTGCCGGTGCCCGCCGCCGGGCCGGTCGACACGGCCATCCGCGACCTGCTGGGCCGCGCCCGCGCCACCGGTGTTCAGGTCGTGCACGTGCGCAACAACGGCTCCGAGGACGATCCGGACGCGCCCGGAAGCGAAGGGTGGGAGCTGGTTCACGAGGTGCGTGACGGCGAGCCGGTGGTCGACAAGTGGGTGCCCGACTCGTTCGACGGCACGGGCCTCGACAAGCTCCTGCCGCCGAACGCCCCGCTGATCGTGGTCGGCACGCAGAGCGAGTTCTGCGTGCGGTCCACCTGCCTGGCCGCGCGGGACCGGGGCCACGAGGTGACCCTGGTGCACGGCGCGCACGCGACCTATGACGACGACGCGCCGGCGGCCGAGATCTCGCGCGGGGTCGAGGACGACCTGCGGGCGGCGGGCATCATGGTGATCGGCAGCGAGGATGTCCGCTTCGACTGATCCTCCGCTCACAGCCCGGCGCGGTCGAGCGCGGCGGCCACGGCCGCCTGCCCCAGGCTGATCCCCCCGTCGTTCGGCGGCACCCGGGAGTGGGTCAGCACCGTGAACCCCGTCGCGGACAACCCGGTGACCGTACGCTCCAGCAGCAGCAGGTTCTGGAACACGCCGCCGGACAGCGCGACGGTCGACACCCCGGACGTGTCGCGCAGCGCGGCGCAGGCGCGCACGATCGCGTCCACCACCCCGTTGTGGAACCGGGCCGCGATGATCCCCGGCCCCACCCCGGCGACCAGGTCCGCGACCGCCGCCCGGATCAGCTCGGTACCGGCGATCCGCAGCGGCTCGCCGGGCTCGATCGCGGCGCGGTAGCCGCCGTCCTCGCTCCGGTCGGTGCGCTGCTCCAGTTCGATCGCGGCCTGCCCCTCGTAGTTCACCGCGTCACGCACCCCGAGCAGCGCGGCCACGGCGTCGAACAGCCGCCCCGCGCTGGAGGTGGGCGGCGAGTTCAGGCCGCCGCGACCCAGGGCGGCGACGCGCCGCCAGCCGTCGTGCCGGCGCAGCAGGTCGAGCCCGTCCGGGGGCGCGCCGTCGAACGCCGCGTCGAGGTACGCCACGGCCATGCGCCAGGGCTGCCGGATCGCGGCCGTACCGCCGGGCAGCGGTACCGGGGCCAGGTGCCCGGCCCGGGTGAACCCGGCCAGGTCGGCGATCAGCAGTTCGCCGCCCCAGATGGTGCCGTCGGTGCCGTACCCGGTGCCGTCGAAGGCGACGCCGATCACCGGGCCGGGGTGACCGTTGTCGGCCAGGCAGGACGCGATGTGCGCGTGGTGGTGCTGCACCGCCACCCGGTCGGTGCCCTCCCGCTCCAGCGCGTACTTCGTCGACAGGTACTCCGGGTGCAGGTCGTGCGCGATGACCGCGGGTGCCACGTCGAACAGCCGGCACAGGTGCTCGATGCCCTCGGCGTACGAGCGCAGGGTCGGGTAGTTCTCCAGGTCGCCGATGTGCGGGGAGAGGATCGCGTGCCGGCCGCGGACCAGGCAGAACGTGTTCTTCAGCTCGGCGCCGCAGCCGAGCACCGGCCGGGGCGTGTCCCGGTCCAGGCGCAGCGGCTCCGGCGCGTGGCCCCGGGAGCGCCGGATGAGCATCGGCCGGTCGCGGAATGCCCGGACCACCGAATCGTCGGTACGCACGTGGATCGGCCGGTCGTGGGTGAGGAACGCGTCGGCGATCGGCGCCAACCGGGTACCGGCCTCCGCGTCCTCGTACGCGATCGGCTCATCGGAGAGGTTGCCGCTGGTCAGTACGATCGGACCGGCCGCGTGCCGGAGCAGCAGGTGGTGCAGCGGGGTGTAGGGCAGCAGCACGCCCAGCGCCCGGTTGCCCGGCGCGACCGGACGGGCGACGTCCCCGGCAAGCGCGCGGTCCCGCTGGTCGAGCAGCACGATGGGCCCGGCCCGGCTGACCAGCAGCGCCTCGCTCGCCGGGTCGACCTGGCAGAGCCGGTGGGCGGTCGCCAGGTCCGGCACCATGACGGCGAACGGCTTGTCCTCCCGGTGCTTGCGCGCGCGCAGCCGGGCCGCCGCGTTTTCGTCCGTGGCGGAGCACGCCAGGTGGTACCCGCCCAGCCCCTTGACGGCCAGGATGCCGCCGGCCCGCAGCATGCCGGCGGCGGCGGCGATCGGGTCGCCGGGCAGCGGCGAGCCCGCCGGATCGCGCAGCACCAGCGTGGGGCCGCACGCCGGGCAGCAGATCGGCTGGGCGTGGAAGCGCCGGTCGGCCGGGTCGTGGTACTCCGCGGCACACGCCGGGCACATCGGGAAGCCGGCCATCGTGGTCAGCGGCCGGTCGTACGGGACGCCGCGCACGATGGTGAACCGGGGGCCGCAGTTGGTGCAGTTGACGAACGGGTACCGGTACCGCCGGTCGGCCGGGTCGTCGAGTTCGCGCAGGCAGTCGGCGCAGGTGGCGCTGTCCGCGGAGATCAGCGTGGCGGCGGTACCGGCCCGGTCGCTGGCCACGATCGAGAAGCCGGCGGTCCCCAGCGGGCGCATCGGCTCGGTCGTCACCCGGTCGATGACCGACAGCGGGGGCGCCAGCCGGCGCAGTGTGGCCAGGAACTCGTCGGCCGCGCCGACCACCCCTTCGACCTCGATGAACACTCCCGCGACGTCGTTGCCGACGTGCCCGGCGAGGTGCAGCTTCGTGGCGAGGGTGTGGACGAACGGGCGGAACCCGACGCCCTGCACGACGCCCTCGACCCGGACCCGCAGCCGCACAATGTTGTCCACGCCGCCAGTCTCGCGCCCGCCGGGGGCCCGTGTCCGCCAGACACGGACAGTAGCGGGACAGAGACGACGAAAACGCGGTGACCGGCCGCCGCGGCCGAGCGACGAGGTATCACGCCGGCGGCAGCGACGCCGCTTTCACGGTCGCGCCGGGGCGCCCGGGGTGCGAGGATGCGTCGATGCGGGTACTGGTCGTGGGTGGCGCGGGCTACGTCGGCAACCTGGTCGTACCGCTGTTGGCCGAGCGCCATCTGGTCCGTGTGCTCGATCCGCGCCCGCCGGTCGCGGCGGTGGAGCACGTCGCCGGCAGTGCCATCGACTACGACGTCCTGCGGGCCGGTGTCGACGGGATGGACGCGGTCATCCACTGCGCGATGGGTAGCCATGACTGGGACACCCCGGCCGGCGCCGCCGACACGCTGGACGTGAACGTCAAGTCGGTGTACCTGACGCTGATGGCCGCGCACCAGGCCGGGGTGCCGCACGCGGTGCACATCAGCAGCATGTCCGTCTACCGGGACCTGGAGAGCCGGCGACTCGACGAGGCGGACCCGCCGGACGCCACCGACCCGTACGGGCTGAGCAAGCGGCTGGGCGAGGAGGTCTGCCGGGCCGCCGTGCGCGAGTGGGGCATCTCCGTCACCGTACTGCGCCTGACCTGGCCCACCCCGGACGACCTGTGGCCGGACTGGGGAGCGTTCGGCAGCAGCGAGACGCGCTATGCCACGGACGGGACGCGGATCGACGCGACGGCGGCGAGCGACCTGGCGCGGGCCATCCTCGCGGCCCTGGAACACCGCGACGGGCTTGATGTGTTCACCATCTCGGGAGACCGGACGGCCCGGCTGTGGAGCACCGCCAAGGCCCGGGAGGTGCTGGGCTGGGAGCCCAGCTTCCCCCGGGCCTGAAGTGCCGCACGGGCTCGCACGGGCTCGCATCGGCTCAGTTCGGCGCCTTTCCGAGTCGTGGGCCGCCCCGCTCGGGTCACCCGGGCGCCCCGCTCCGGCGGGCCGCGCGGTTCCCGGCGAACTTTTCGCGACTCTCGCTCAACATTCGGCGGTGCGCCGGGCGGGATGGCACGGTGGTCAGGGGGCATGATGGCTTGGGCCGGCGCACGCCCCGGACCTGACGTCTCGCCCCTTGGAGGTCACCGCAATGGCGGCACCCACCCCGTTGAGTCGCCGTGAGCTGCTTTCGCTCATGCCGTACGCGACCGCACTTGGCATCGTCCTGGAGGAGGCGACCCCGACCCTCACCCGCGGCAGCGTCGAGTGGGCGCCCAACCGGTGCACCGTCGACTCGGCGATGCACGGGGGAGTGCTGATGTCGCTGGCGGACTCCATCGGGGCCGTCTGCGCCTACCTCAACGTGCCGGTCGGTGCGGGTACCTCCACGGTCGAGTCCAAGACCAACTTTTTCCGGGCGCTGCGCGAAGGGCGGCTGCACGCCACGGCGCGGCCGCTGCACGTCGGGCGCTCCTTCGTCGTCATCCAGACGGATCTCGCCGACGATCAGGGCCGGCCGGTCGGCCAGACCACCCAGACCCAGTCCGTCATCGCGCCGAAGCCGCAGCCGGCCTGAGCCGACGGGCGCTCGCCGCCGGTTCGGCCGTCCATGACTGTCCGTGATCGTACTGACAGTCGTGGGATGGTCGCGCAGGGTTCTCGCATGAACCCGATCCGGCCTTGACCAGCGGCGGGAGGCCCCGATGGACCCTCTCCGGCAGCCCATACCACCACCGTCCGAAGCGACCGTGGCGCAACCGGAGCCGACCACGCCGGTCGGTCCGGTGGCCGGACCGCGGGCCGCCGCGCCCCGATCCGCCGCCCCCGGGTCGGCCGGGCCGCGATCTGCCGCGCCCGGGTCGGCCGGGCCGCGATCCGCCGCCCCCGGGTCGGCCGGG
>JBDZVD010000232.1:0-4749 GCA_040255525.1 Micromonosporaceae bacterium
GCCGGAGAGCGCCTCGGCGGGGTACGCGCGTTCGCCGGCGGGGATCCGGGCGGTGAGCCGGTTCTCCTCCGGGGCGAGCGGGCACGCCCAACGGTCGTCGTAGGCGCAGCTGGGGTTGTATCCGTAGTTGAAGTCCAGCCGCACCCGGTCGGGGCCCAGCACCACCAGTCCCCGGCCGAACGTGCCCTTGACGGTGTCGGTGAGGTACCGGCCGCCGCCGTACGACTCGGCCGCGCTCGTACCGTCGCGGAACGGCAGGAACAGCCCGCCTCCGTACGCCTCGATCCACCACAGGGTCAGCGGCCCCCAGGGCGTGGCGGCGACGGCGACCCGCCGGTACCGCACCACGCCGTCCGGTCCGCCGGTGTCGATCTCGATGCCGCCCTCGGCCGGTGCCAGCGGCGCCTCGACGATCGCGTCGGCGTTGGCGGGGAAGTAGCTCAGGCCGGCGAAGCCGGCCCGCCGTCCGGGTGGGATCGGCGACTGCGGGTGAGTGGCGAACATCTCGTCCCGGGCCGCCCGGAAACCGGCCAGATCCCGGTCGGACAGGTAGAGGCGGGCGACCTGCTCGCGCCAGTCGGCGAGGTCGAGATCGGTGGGGCGGAGGTCATCGGCGTCTGCGGGAGCGCTGGTCCCGGTCGGTGTGTGGTCCATCGCCCTCGACGGTAGCCGTTCGCCGCGCACGCGTGCCGGCCTCGGCCGGCGGTACCGGGTCGGGCGGTGTGGTTGCGCCCGCTGTGCCGCGCGGTGCCCGGTCGCCGTGCGGCCAGCGTGATGATCGGCTCCCGTCCTGGTGTAGGGCGGTCCGGGCCCCCGGCTCGCCGGGCTCAGTTCGCCAGCTTGTACGCCGCGTACCCGACCCCGGCCAGGAGCACGATCACGGCCAGCAGCAGCAGTGGCAGCGGCGCCGCGCGCCGCCGCTTGACCGGGCGTACCTGATCCAGCGTCTCCCGCACCCGGTCCAGCAGGTGGGCCGGGTGCTCGGCGACCGGCTCGCCGCCGCCGTCCGGCCCGGGTGGCGGCCCGAGTTGGGCCGGGTCGCGCAGCCGCAACCGGCCGGCCAGGATCTGCCAGAGGCGGGCGGTCTCGGCCTCGGTGAACTCGACCGCCGCCTGAGCGCTGCCGAGCGCGCTGTCGGCTTCCGCCACCCGCTGCGCGGTGCGGGCCACCTCGGCCTCGGCGCGCGCCTGCTGCCGGGCGAACCACGCGTGCACGGCGGTGCGCCGCCGGGCGAGGTCGGCTTCGGCGCCGGCCAGCCGGCGAATCAGGTCGGCGTAGGAGGTGCCCGGTCCGGTCGGGACCAGTTCGCTGCCCGCGGGTGCGGCGGCGGTCGGCGGCGCGGCGGCAGAAGTCGCGGCGGCCGCCGCCGCCGAATCCGGAGCGGTCGGGCCGGCGTCGGCCGGGCTTGCCTCGGCCGAACTCGCGCTGGCCGAACTCGCGCTGGCCGAACTCGCGCTGGCCGAACTCGCGCCGGCCGGGCTTGCGGCGGGGGGACTCGCGGGGGGCGGGCTCGCGCTGGCCGGGCTTGCGGCGGCCGGGCTTGCGGCGGGCGGGCTCGCGGTGCCGGTGGTGGGCCGCTCGCGACGTGGTGCCGGCACGGCGGATCGGCGCGCACTGGGCGCGTCGCGCCACGGGTTGCCCGCGAAGCCGGTCCCCGCGGGCTGAGCACCGGTCGCGGGCGCCTCGGCGTCCGGCTCGTCTGGCCTGCTCACGAGAGCCCGTAGGGGATGATGGCTTCGGCGGTGCGGTGCACCGTACGGTCGAAGTACAGCGCCCGCCACGGCCGCGGGTACCAGGAGGGGCCGCCCGGCTTCGGGTACAGCGTGGCGAGGTCGCCGCCGTGCACGTCCAGGGCCACCCAGGCGCCGATCGGATCCAGCCGTGCCCCCATCCCGCCGAGATCGTCGCGCAGCCGCCCCACGCCCCGCCACCAGCCGAGCACGTGGGTGTGCCGCTCCGGTCCACTGTGGAGAATGCGGCGCAGGTGGTCCTGCGGGCCGGCGGCCCGGCTCCGGGCGGCGTCAACCGCGTACAGGAGCAGGAAGTGCGGGGTGCCGCTGGCGTCGTCCACCGTCTCCGCGAACAACTCGGCCACCGTGTCCACGTCGTACCAGTCGGTGTCCTCGGGCAGCGCGGCGTGCAGGTCGCCGGCTAGCGCCACCGCGTCCGGGTCGAGGCAGGCCACCGAGAACCGCGCGGAGCCGTCGGGGAACTGCGCGGCCAGCGAACGCCCCGCCGAGGCGAGCACCGCGCACGCCTCCTCCAGGCGGGTGCCGAGCACCGCGAGGTTGCGGCCCGGCGCCCGCGGCAGCCGGAGCCGGGCCGGTTCCCCCGCGACGTCGATGGTCTCGCCGAGCAGCGCGACCGGCTCCCGCCCGCCGGGGACGGGCACCCGGTCGGTCGGGAACACCGGTACGGCGTCGCCGTCGAACAGCCTCGGCGGCGCGACACCGGGCGGCCGTCGCTGCCACAGCCGCAGCTGAAGACCGCTCCACGAGTCCCGGTCGCTGGCCATCGGAACGCGGACGACCCGGTTGCCGGGGAGCGCGCCGGAATCGGCGTTGACCACCGCGTGGAAGCGCGGGATCGATTCGGCGGCCGGGTTGTTCTCGCTCAGGATCCGGCGCGCCTTGGGCAGGGCCATGCGCAGCGCGAACTGGCCGACGAGCGCGGAGCGCCCCCACAGCGCCTCGATCCCGGAGACGTCCTGGCTGGCCAGTACCAGGTGAATGCCCTGCGAACGCCCCCGCCGGGCCAGGTCTTCCAGCAGCGTGGCCGCCTGTCCGGCCAGGGCGTCCCGGCCGGACAGCAGCACCTGGAACTCGTCGACCACCGCGACGATGCGCGGCCAGTGCCCGGTCGGGTCCTCGGCGCGCAGCTCGGCCAGGGTGGTCACCTCGTGCCGCTTGGCGGCCTCGGCGCGCGCCCGCAGTTGCCGGCTGAGGAAGTGCAGCAATGCCACGCCGAACTCGCGGTCGGTGTTGACGTTGATGCCGACCAGCCGGACGTGCGGCAGCCAGCTGGGATCCCGCTGGCCGGGAGCGAACCGGGCGAAGGACACGCCCTCCTTGAAGTCGAGCAGGTAGAACTCCAGCTCGGCCGGGGAGTAACGGGCGGCGAGCCCCCCCATCCAGGCGTAGATGAGGTTGGTCTTGCCGGTCCCCGACGGCCCACCGATCAGCGCGTGCGGCGGGTAGTCGGCGAGCGTCACGTCGACCAGTTCGCCGTCGGACGCCTCGCCGATCGGCGCGGTCACCCCGGTCGCCGAGGAGTGGGTCCACAGCTCGGCGGGGAGCAGATCGGCGAACGCTACCGGCTCGGGCCCCTCGGCGGCCTGCTTGGCGATGGTCCGGCAGCTCGCCGTGACCAGCTCGGCCGGCGGACCCTCGACGGTCAGCGGCAGGCCGTGGAAGCGGTCGGCGCTCACCGTCGCCAATGTGTCCGCAGTGGACTCAACGTTCGGGTCGACGGGAAGGCCGCGCAGGATCAGGTGCACGCCGCAGGCCACCCCGGTGCGCAACAGCCGGGCCAGCTGGGCCTGCTCGTGGCGGGTCGGCTCCTCGGCGCCCAGCAGCACCGCCACCCGCCAGTGTTCGGGCCGCCTGCCGGTCGCCTCGGCGTACGCGCGCAGCGACGGGTACTCGCCGGCCAGTACCGTCTCGTTGACCCGGCGTACGTGGTCGACCAGTTCGTCGAGCAGCCGGCCCAGGCCGCCCGGGCCGACGAAGGTGAGCAGGCCGCCGGTGCGCAGCGGCGCGAACCCGGCCAGCCCTCCGCCCAGCTGATCCGGGTCGTACCCGGTCAGCCGCACCGATCCGGGCGGCGCGCAGCCGAGGGTGCGCAGCAGCAACGCGGCCAGTACCGCGTCGCACCGGGTCCGGTCGCTACCGGTGATGCGCACGTGCGCCCAGTCGAGGAACGGCACCAGCGCCGGTACGCCGGGCGGCACGGTACCGATCCGGACCGGCCCCGGTACCGAGCCCCGGCGTAGCGGGGTGGGCTGCCACCGGGACCAGGAAGCACCGGCGGCGCCGGGCGCACTGGCCAGCGCGGCCCGGATCGCGTCCGCCGCGGTACCGGCGACCGACTCCCGGTGCGCGTCCTCCAGCGCGGCGAGTTGCCGCTGGCGTACCTCGCCGGCTCGCTGCGGTACCTGCGCCGCGGCCGCCTGCATCCGCGCGTGGCGGGCCCGGGCGTCCTCCAGCCGGCGCTGCGCGGCGGCGCGGGCGGCCAGTGCCGCGGCCTGCGCCCTGCCGAGGTCACGGCGGATCGTGTCGACCAGCGGATCAGGCATCGGCGCCGCCCATCCGTCCCCGGTTGCCGGTGCGCCGGCCGCTGGCGACGCCGAGGGGCGGGGAGCCAGCCGACGAGCCGCGAGCGGGCGAGACGCCGACCGATGCCGCGCCGGTGGGCGGGGCGCCCCGGGCGGCTGGCCGGGGGTTGTCCAGCGGCTGCGGCGCGTCGGGTCGCAACGAGTCCGGGTCCCGGCCCAGCCGGGACAGCAGCACGCCGACCAGTACCGCGCCGGTGACCGCGGAGTCGGCCGGGTGCGCGGGCGGACCGGCCTCACGCGGCGGTGGGATCCGGCAGACCCGGGCGAGCAGCGTGTCCACCACGCCGGAGGGCAGTTCGGGCAGCAGCGCGCGGACGGGTCCGTGCGTGGTGTTTTTCAGCGCCGCCAGGTCGGCGGCCCGCGGCTGGTGGCCGAGCAGGTCGCCGGCCAGCCGGTACAGCACCGGGGGGCTGATT
>JBDZVD010000098.1:0-26199 GCA_040255525.1 Micromonosporaceae bacterium
TCGCCCAGGCGGCTCACCCAACACCCACCTGAACCCCTTTGCCATCAGGCTCTCACGCGTCCGGATGACCGGCGCACTCTCATCAAGATGGCGAACGGGTTGGAGTTCCTCGTCTTCGATGAGCTGCACACCTACCGCGGCCGCCAGGGCGCCGACGTGGCGCTGCTCATCCGTCGGGTGAGGGAAGCATGCCGGGCGCAACGCCTGCAGTGCATTGGCACCTCCGCCACCATGTCCAGCGAGGGCACAATGGAGGAGCAGCGGAAGGTGGTTGCTCGCGCCGCTACCGCCCTGTTCGGCACCGAGGTACGCCCCGATCATGTCATCGGTGAGACGCTCGTGCGCGCTACGGACGAAGCTCCGGGCGCGGTGCCGGCCGAGCGGCTGCGCGCTCTCGGCACTCCGCGTGCGTACGCCGATCTGGTGCAGGACCCCCTTGCCCGCTGGATCGAGACGCGTTTCGGCCTTGCCACGGACCCGACCGGACGGCTCGTCCGGCAGAAGCCGGCCAAGATTGAGGACGCCGCCGCCGAACTCGCCCACATCAGCGGGGTGACCGAGGCCGAATGCGTGCAGGCGATACGGGCGACACTCAAGGCCGGCTCAGAGGTCAGGCATCCGGTCACCGAGCGCCCCTTGTTTGCGTTCCGGTTGCACCAGTTCCTGTCCAAGGGCGACACCGTCTACGTCACCCTTGAGGACAAGGCGAACCGCTACCTGACGCGCGACTACCAGCTCGTCCAGCCCGGCTCGGACGGCAAAATCTTGCTGCCGCTGGCGTTCTGCCGCGAATGCGGCCAGGAGTACCTGACCGTGTGGCGGACGGAGAAGGCCGACCGGGTCGTCTACGAGCCGCGCCGCGACACCGCCGCGACCGGCGGCCGCGCCGGCGACGGCTACCTGTACATCGACCCCGACCGGCCGTGGCCGACCAGCGTGGAAGAAGCGATCGAGAAGCGCCGCCTGCCCGAGTCGTGGCTCGAGCTCGATGACCGGGGCGAAGAGGCCGTCCGCAACTCCTTCCTTCCGCGGCTGCCTCAAGCCATCACCGTCGACCCGTACGGGACCGAGGGTCGTGGTGAGCTGCGGGCCGCCTTTATTCCCTCGCCGTTCCTGTTCTGCCTGCACTGCGGGGTGAGCTACCAGCAGACCAGGGGCCGGGACTTCGCCAAGCTCGCGACCCTTGACCAGGAGGGTCGGTCTTCGGCGACGTCGCTCATCTCGGCGTCGATCGTGCGCTCATTGACAGAGGCGCCCGCCGAGACACTCAACAAGGAAGCCCGCAAACTGCTCACCTTCGTCGACAACCGGCAGGACGCCTCCCTCCAGGCTGGGCACTTCAACGACTTCGTGCAGATCGTTCAGCTACGCAGCGCCCTCTACCAGGCCGCCCTCGAGGCGGGCGAGAACGGCATCAACCACGAGGAACTCGCCTCTCGCGTCACGACCGCCCTGGGACTGAAACTCGCCGACTACGCCGGCACCGCGGACCTGCCCCCGTCCATGGCGAGTTCCGCCGCGAAGACTTTGCGGGACGTCGTCGCCTTCCGCCTCTACCTGGATCTCGAACGGGGTTGGCGCATCACCATGCCCAACCTGGAGCAGACTGGCTTGCTGGCGATCGACTACGCAGACCTGGACTGGCTGGCCGGGAAGCAGGATCGATGGTCCGGCACGGACCTGGCGCTGCGGGACGCGGAGCCCGGCCAGCGTGCCGAGATCATGAGGGCGCTGCTCGACGAGATGCGCCGCGCCCTCGCCATCGACGTGCAGCACTTCCGGGACGATGCCTTCGACTCGCTCCTGCGGGCCAGCGAGGAACGGCTCATCGACCCCTGGGTGCTCTCTGACAGCGACCGCCCCAGGGTAGGCATCGCATACCCGCGTCCCTCCGGGAAGGGCCTCGACCGCTCCGGCCTCTTCCTGTCCGGTAGGGGCAAGTTCGGCAAGTACCTGCGCCGAACGCATTTTCCGTCGATGTCTCCTGACGACACGCAGCTTCTGATCGAGCAACTCCTGGAGGTGCTCGCCCACGCCGGGCTGGTGACGAAGCTCGACGCCGCTCCGCAACGCGCGGTTCGCTTCCGCAGGTCCGCTGGCCCGACCGTCACCGGCTACCGCGTCTCCGCCGCATCCCTGATCTGGCGGGCTGGACGGGGGGAGACCGGCGCTCACGACCCGCTGACTAGGACGTACGCCAGCGGCGACGGTCCCCGCGTGAACATCTTCTTCCGCGACCTATACCGGAGCACGGCGGGTGCACTGACCGGTCTCCTTGCCCGCGAGCACACCGCCCAGGTCGCGCCTGAGGAGCGGGAGAAGCGTGAGGAAGCCTTCCGCAAGGCGGAGCTGAGACTCCTCTACTGCTCGCCGACCATGGAGTTGGGCGTCGACATCTCCGAACTCAACGCGGTGATGATGCGCAACGTCCCACCCACCCCCGCCAACTATGCGCAGCGTAGTGGCCGCGCCGGCCGGTCCGGGCAGCCCGCGCTCGTCACCACCTACTGCGCCACCGGCAACAGCCACGACCAGTACTACTTTCGGCGCTCCGATCGTATGGTGGCGGGAGCCGTGGCCCCGCCCCGCCTGGATCTCGCCAACGAGGACCTCGTCCGCTCGCACGTCCAGGCCATCTGGCTCGCGGAGGGAGGGCTCAAGCTGGGCCACACCATTCCCACCGTTATCGACATCAGCTACGCCGAGGATGCGCGTCGCCCCGATCCAGCGCTCAAACTGCACGACCACATCCAGGCGGCTCTGGGTGACAGCGCCGCGCAGGAGCGGGCGGTGAAGGCCGCGCGGCAGGTCTTCGGTGAGCTACTGGCCACCTTCGCCCACAGCACGTGGTGGGACGACCGATGGATCGAGGACACGGTCCGGACCGCCCCCGATCGGTTCGACGAGGCATTCGAGCGGTGGCGGCAACTGTTCAAGGCTGCTCTCGTGGACCAGGCCGAGCAGAATCGGCGGGTCCTGGACCACACGCTGTCCGAGCGCGACCGTAACATCGCCGTTGGCCGCCGCCGCGAGGCCGAGACCCAGCTCAACCTGCTCAAGAACGAGAGCGTGGAGAGCAAGTCGGTGCTGTCCGACTTCAACCCGTACCGCTACCTGGCCAGCGAGGGTTTCCTGCCCGGGTACTCGTTCCCGCGTCTGCCGCTGGCCGCGTACATTCCCTCGCCGCGTCGTCGATCCGGGGCCGACGGCGACTACCTCCAGCGCCCCCGCTTCCTCGCCATCCGCGAGTTCGGCCCCGGCGCATTGATCTATCACGAGGGAGCCCGCTACCAGGTGACCCGCATCCAGCTACCACCGGACGCGTCGGGCGAGGTCGTGACCAGCGAAGCCAGCAGGTGCACCGGTTGCGGCTACCATCACGAGACCCGGGAGCGCGCCGACCGGTGCGCGATGTGCGACGAGCCGCTGCCGCCGAGCTTGAAGGGGCTGCTGCAGCTGCACACCGTCTACACCAGGCGCCGGGAGCGGATCTCGTCGGACGAGGAGGAGCGTCGCCGTGCGGGGTTCCGGCTGGTGACCTCCTACCGGTTCCACGACCACGGCGCCCGGCCCGGCCGGCGGGACGCCCTGGTCAGTGATGCCACCGGCGGCATCGCTACCATCTCGTACGGCGATTCCGCGACCGTACGGATCACCAACGTTGGTCGTGTGCGGGCCAAGCAGGACGAGCCGGACGGCTTCTGGCTCGACCCGGCCGACGGCCGGTGGATGAACGAGCGTGACGCTGCCGAGGCGTCCGGTGACTCCGGTGAGATGCCCGTTGTCGACGCGGACGGCAACGAAGCGCGCCGCAAGAAGCGGGTGATCCCGTACGTCGAGGACCGGCGCAACATCCTCGTGCTGAAGCTGGACGAGCCGCTGGACGAGGCGGAAGCGCTTTCGCTGATGTACGCGCTGGAGCGCGGCATCGAGGCCGCGTTCGAGCTGGAAGACTCCGAGTTGAACAGCGAACTGCTGCCACCGGACGATGGCCCTCGCGACCGGATGCTGTTCACCGAGGCGGCCGAGGGCGGTGCCGGTGTGCTGCGGCTGATGCAGTCCGACCCGGGCGCGTTGGCTCACGCCGCCGCCGAGGCGCTCAGCATTTGCCACTTCGACGCCGACGGCACCGACCTCGGCGGACCGCACCCCGATCGGCCGTGCGCCCGCGGATGCTACGAGTGCC
Source organism: Micromonosporaceae bacterium (assembly GCA_040255525.1). GTDB lineage: Bacteria > Actinomycetota > Actinomycetes > Mycobacteriales > Micromonosporaceae > Rugosimonospora. The sequence goes on from JBDZVD010000098.1 coordinate 4,187, forward strand.
TGCTCACCTACGGCAATCAGCTCAACCATGCCCTCATCGATCGTCATTCGGCACGCAATCTGTTGCTGCGCTTCGCCGCCGCGCAGGCGCGTACGACCGGGTCGGGCGAATCCCGGACCGAGCAGCTGAAGCGGCTGACCAGACAGTCGGACACCGCGTTGGAGGGCAAGCTCATCAGCTGGCTCAAGGAGCGCGGCCTGCGCCTGCCGGACGAGGCGCAGGTGCTCATCACCGACGCTCTGGCCCGGCCGGACTACGTCTACCGGCTGCCCGGCGCCAATGTCGCGGTGTTCGTCGACGGGCCGGTGCATGAGTACACCGTGGTCGCCGAGCGCGACCGCGACGCTGAAGAACGCCTCTACGACCGGGGCTGGGATGTCGTCCGGTTCCCGTACGACGCCGACTGGTCCGCCATCGTCACCAAGCACAAGCGCTACTTCGGAGGTGCCACCACTCCGTAATTGCGGCCCCACCAGCCCTGCCACCCCTCTCGACACAGGAAGTTCCCTCCTGATGCCCCCCTCGTACACCCCTGGCTCCCTCGTCTCCGCTCGCGGCCGCGAATGGGTGGTGCTGCCCGACAGCGCCGCTGACATGCTGGTCCTGCGCCCGCTCGGCGGGGCCGACGACGACATCGCGGCCGTCTTCCCGGATTTCGAGCCGGTTCGAAGTGCGCAGTTCGCGGCCCCGTCCCCGGACGACCTCGGTGACGCGCACGCCGCCGTCCTGCTCCGCTCGGCTTTGCGCATCGGCTTCCGCTCTGGCGCCGGCCCGTTCCGCTCGCTCGCCGGTATCGCCGTCGAGCCGCGCGCCTACCAGCTGGTACCGCTGATGATGGCGCTACGGCAGCGAACCGTACGGATGCTGATCTCGGATGACGTCGGAATCGGTAAGACCGTTGAGGCCGGTCTCATCGCCAGCGAGTTGCTGGCGCAGGGGAGTGCGACGGGGCTCGCCGTGCTCTGCTCACCGGCCCTAGCAGAGCAGTGGCAGGACGAACTGCGTACGAAATTCGGTATCGACGCCGAGCTGGTGCTGGCCTCGACGGTGTCCAGACTGGAACGTGGTCTGGACCTTGGCCAGTCGCTGTTCGACAGGCACCCGCACGTGGTGGTCTCCACGGACTTCATCAAGTCGACCCGCCACCGCGACGACTTCGTCCGGCACTGCCCAGACCTGGTGATCGTTGACGAGGCGCACACGTGCGTCGCCGCCGACGACAACACCTCGGCGCAGAACCAGCTGCGCTTCGAACTGCTGCAGCGCATCGCCGCCGCCGACGATCGCCACCTGCTCCTGGTGACGGCGACCCCGCACAGCGGCAAGGAGAGCGCCTTCCGCCACCTGCTCGGTCTGGTCAAGCCGGAACTCGCGACGGTCGACCTCGGCTCGGAATCGGGCCGGCGACTGCTCGCTCAGCATTTCGTCCATCGCAAGCGTGCCGACGTCCGTCAGTACCTGACCACGAGTGACGGCCTGGCCGACAACAGCCTCGCCGAACAGACCTCGTTCCCCTCGGACCGGCAGTTCAAGGACGAGACTTACACGCTCACACCGGCCTACCGCGCCCTGCTCGACGACGCCATCGCGTACGCCAGCGAGCGGGTGACCGCCGCCGACGGCCGGGGACGGCGGGAGGCCCGGATCGCGTGGTGGTCGGCGATCGCGCTGTTGCGTTCCCTCGTCTCCTCACCGCGCGCTGCCGCGCAGACCCTGCGTACCCGGTCCGCGACCGCGACGGCCAGCACCGCCGAGGAAGCCGACCGGCTGGGTGCCCCGCTCACCAGCGATTTCTCCGACGTGGACGCACTCGAAGGTCTGGACGTCGCGCCAGGCGCGGAGATCGGCGACGCGGCGATGGAACGCGACGCGGGCGCGCGGCTCGCCGAGCTGGCCGACCGGGCGGCCGCACTGGAAGGGACGTCCGAAGACCGGAAGCTCGCAGCTCTCATCAAACACCTGCAGGCTCTGCTGAAAGACGGCTACCACCCGATCGTGTTCTGCCGCTACATCCCCACCGCGGAGTACGTCGCCGAGCACCTAGAGGGCGCGCTCGGCAAGAAGACTGTGATACGCGCGGTTACCGGCACCCTCTCGCCACAGCAGCGCCTGCAACGCATCCGGGATTTCGCCGACGCGACCGGCGACGACCCCGCCGCGCGCCGCGTCCTCGTCGCGACCGACTGTCTTTCCGAGGGCGTGAACCTCCAACACCACTTCGACGCGGTGGTCCACTACGACCTCGCCTGGAACCCGACCCGCCACGACCAGCGTGAGGGCCGGGTCGACCGATACGGCCAGAAGCGGGACATCGTCCGGGTCATCACTCTCTATGGCAGTGACAATGGCATCGACGGCAAGGTCCTCGATGTCCTCATCAAGAAGCACCGCCAGATCCGTAAGGACCTCGGCGTCGCGGTCTCCGTGCCCGACGAGGCCTCCACCGGCGTGACCGATGCGATCGTCGAGTGGCTGCTCCTGCTCGGTCGGCAAAACGTGCAAGGCAGCCTCTTCGAGGCCGACGAATACACCCAGGGAAGTCTGTTCGACACCGACGAGTACCAGGCGATCGACAAGAAGGCCGCCGCCCTGGCGGCCGAGTGGCAGTCTGCCGCCGAGCGCGAGAAGACCTCACAGTCCCGCTTCGCCCAGCGCACCATCCGACCGGACGAGGTGGCCCGAGAGGTCGCCGCGATCCGGGACACGCTGGGTCGCGCCCGTGAAATCCGAGACTTCGTACGCCAGGCACTGCGCGCGCTCGACGGCGTGCTGCGCGAGGACCCGGGGTCCGGTGACTTCACCGCGGAGCTGAGCGGCACTCCGTCCGGGCTGCGCGACGCCCTGGCCACGGTGCTTGGCGGCGACGTTGAACTGGGGCGCCAGGTTCCGTTCCGGACCACGGCGGCCGTCGCCCGCGGCGAGGCGGCCCTGGTCCGCACCGACCCGGCGGTGGTGGCGCTCGCCGGGTACGTCCTCAACGCCGCCCTGGACGGCCAGGTCTCCGGGCCCCGCCCGGCACGCCGCTGCGGCGTCATCCGGACTCGATCCGTCACCGGTCGCACCACGCTACTGCTGGTCCGCTACCGCTTCCACCTCACCCTGCCGTCCCGGACCGGGGTGCGGCAGCTCGTCGCCGAGGACGCCCGGCTGCTCGCCTTCGCCGGCGCGCCTGCGAATGCGGCATGGCTGCCCGCCGAGGACGCGCTGAGGCTGCTCGACGCGACCGCGGACGAGAACACCGACCCGGTCTTCGGCGAGAAGACGATGCGCCGGATCCTCGACGGGCTGCCCGACGTCACCGACCACCTCGAGACGTACGGCGAAGAATTGGCCGCCGAACTGCTCGCTTCGCATCGCCGCGTCCGCAGCGCCGCAGGGGAGATTGTCCGCGGCCTGAGCGTGACCGCGCAGAAACCCGCGGACATTCTCGGCGCGTACGTCTACCTGCCGGCTTCCACCCCCGTCACCCCCACCGCCGCCGGAGGCAACGCCTGATGTCCGCCACCGCCCGCAACCAGGTCTTCTCCGCCGTTCACACGATCGGTGGGCTGATCCCCGCCGACATGCTGCTGCGGATCTCCGAAGGTAAGGACGTCAGCGGGTCCAAGCCCGCCGATTACCGCGTGGTCGGCTCCCGCTCTGTCCGGGACGACGCCGAACGGCACTGGGACTACCTCAAGTCGGTCTGGAAGGAGCTGCGGGATAAGCTTTCCGTCGCGCCGGAGGCGGAGACCCCGCCCGACCCGGTGGGGCTCGCGATCACGCAGTGGCTTGAGCCCCTTTTCGCCGAACTCGGCTTCGGTCGGCTGACCACCGTCGGCGACTCCGGCATCTCGGCGGACGATGGCGGCAAGGCATTCGCGGTCAGCCACCGGTGGAACCACGTACCGATCCATCTGGCGGCGTGGAACGCCTCCCTGGACAAGCGGCCCGCCGGTGCCGGCAGCGTGCCGCCGCAGTCGCTCGTGCAGGAGTGCCTCAACCGCACCGAGGCCCACCTGTGGGGGGTGCTCACCAACGGCCGGCAGCTGCGGCTGCTGCGCGACTCCAGCGCGCTGGCCACCGCCGCGTACGTCGAGTTCGACCTGGAGGCGATCTTCGACGGCGAGCTGTTCAGCGAGTTCGTTCTGCTGTACCGGTTGCTGCACCTCTCCCGTTTCGAGGTCGTCGACGGCGCCGCCCCATCGAGCTGCTGGCTGGAGAAGTGGCGCACCGAGGCGATCGCCGCCGGCACCCGCGCGCTCGACCAGCTCCGCAAGGGCGTGCAGGACGCCATTACCGCGCTCGGCACCGGATTCCTGAAGCACCCGGACAACGGTGCGCTGCGAGAAGACGTCGACCCGCAGACGCTCCATAATGCCCTGCTGCGCCTGGTCTACCGGCTGCTGTTCCTCTTCGTCGCCGAGGATCGCGACGTGCTGCATCACCCCGACGCCGACGAGCAGGCCCGCGAACGATACGCCGCCTACTTCTCCTCCGCCCGACTGCGGGCTCAGGCACGGCGCCGCCGGGGTACCGCGCACAAGGACCTCTACCAGGCGCTGCGGATCGTCCTGGATGCGCTGGGCGACGAGAACGGCCGTCCCGAACTCGGTCTTCCTGGTCTCGGCGGCCTCTTCGACCGCACCGACGCGGACGAACCGCTGGATGGCCTGTCGCTGTCCAACGACTACCTGCTGACGGCGGTCCGGCACCTGTCGCTGGTTCGCGATACGAGTTCGCGGCGCTGGCGGACGGTTGACTACCGCAACCTAGACGCCGAGGAACTGGGCTCGATCTACGAATCCCTGCTGGAGCTGGTGCCGAAGCACAGTGCGGTGGACCGCACCTTCGAGCTGATCGAACTGGCCGGCAACACCCGCAAGACCACCGGCTCGTACTACACCCCTTCATCGCTGATCGAATGCCTGCTCGACTCGGCGCTCGACCCGGTGATCGACGACGCGGTGAAGCGCGGCGAGCAGGCCGCCACCGCGGCGGGGGAGCCCGACCCGAGCGACGGGATCGTCAACGAGCTGCTGTCGCTGACCGTCTGCGACCCGGCGTGCGGCTCCGGGCACTTCCTGGTCGCCGCGGCCCGCCGGATCGCCAAGCGGGTCGCGGCGGTACGCGAACGCAACCCCGAGCCGACCATTGACGCGGTACGCCACGCCCTGCATGAGGTGGTCGCCCGCTGCGTCTACGGCGTCGACCTCAACCCGATGGCGGTGGAGTTGGCGAAGGTGTCGTTGTGGATGGAGGCCCTGGAACCGGGGAAGCCGCTGAGCTTCCTCGACGCGCACGTGAAATGCGGCAACGCCCTGATCGGCGCCACTCCCGCGCTGCTCAAGCGCGGCATCCCCGACGAGGCGTTCAAGCCGATCGAGGGTGACGACAAGAAGTACGCCAAGGTCCTGGAAAAGCAGAACGCCAACGAGCGGGCGAACCAGGCCAGCCTCTTCGACCTGGACGACGAGGCAAAGGTCGCCAACATCGCCTTCGCCCAGAGCCTGCGTCGCATCACGACGGCCCCCGCCGACAGTCTGAACGACGTCCGGCAGCAGGAAGCAGCGTATCGGGAGTGGAAGACATCGGCCGAGTACGCGCGCGCCGTGCATGTCGCCGACGCCTGGTGTGCAGCCTTCGTTTGGCGCAAGGCATCGGGCCTCCCCGCCGCTATTACTGAAGAGATGTTCCGGGCACTGCAGGATCCCGGCGGGGCCGCCGCGTCGCGCGAGACGCACGAGGAGATACTGCGGTTGCGAGATGAGTACGGCTTCTTTCATTGGCATCTGGAGTTCCCCGACGTATTCCAAGTCGCTGACGATGAGGGGAGGCCGACGGGCCCTCACGGCTGGAAGGGCGGATTCTCGAGCATTGTTGGCAATCCGCCCTGGGACACATTGAGCCCCGATACACGGGAGTTCTTCGGCAAGCTGGTCCCAGACATTCGAAAACTGTCCAAGGCGGAGAAAGACGCCCGGATCGACGAACTGCTTCAGGTTAAGCACTATCAGGAGGAGTGGCAGACCCACCAGCGGAAGTTGTTTGCCATTGTCCACTTTCTGAAGCAAAGCGGTCGTTACGTGATGTACGCCGCGGGTAACCTCGGCAAGGGCGACTTTAACACGTACCGTTCATTCGCCGAGCTGGGGCTGACCTTCGCTCGACCCGGTGGCTATGCGGCACAGATAGTTCAGTCCGGTATCTATGCCGGTGCCAATGCTAGCGCCATTCGCAAGCACCTGCTCGACCGATGCACCTGGACGGTCGTCTACGGCTTCAACAACAAAGGCGGCACATGGTTTTCAGGCGTCACCCTCGAGAATTTCGCCGCATACGTAGCCTGCATTGCCGTTCCCGCGCCCGTTGGTCACGAAATCCGTGCCGCCTTCGGAATGCAGCATCCCGAGACGCTGGAAGCCGATCTCTTCGCCGCTCTGCTGAATCTCGCTTCGGAGGATATCCGTCTACAGAATCCCGATACATACGCTATTCCAGATGTGCGCGATCCGAGGACTGCCCGCCTATCGCGATCTCTGTACAAAAGCTACGAGGCTTTCGGAAGGTCGATACCAGAGCGACCGTTCCGCGACTTCAGCGCCGAGATTCACATGAGCGACCGGAATGGGGTATTCCGCGAGGAGCCTATCGGACTGCCGATCTACGAAGGGCGGATGATCGACTTTTACGACCATCGGGCGAAACGCTATGTGAGCGGTCACGGCAATAGCAGTGTTTGGGAAGCAACTCCCTTCCGGTCACTGCGTAAGCAAATCGTACCCCAGTGGTACGTCGACCCCCGCGACCTTCCAAACAACAACGTGCGAGCCCGAACGAAGCTCTACAGGGTCGGATTCATGGACGTGGCGGATCCTGGACGCCAGCGTTCATTCGTCTCGGCTGTCATCCCTCCGGGCGTCGTCTGCGGCCATAAAGTGCCGACCGTCCGCTTCGACGACGAGTGGTATTTGCCGGTCTACTTGGCTATAGCTAACAGTCTTGTTATTGACTTCCTGGTACGACAACGCGTTCTGGCTAAAACAATGGCTCTTAATATCCTTGATAGCATGCCGATTGCTCGGCTTGACGTCTCCGATCCGCGCAGCCGTTGGCTCGCCGAGCGGGCTATGCGCCTTACGTGCACAAGCACCGACATGACTCCGTTTTGGAACAGCATGGCTCCCCATGGATGGGTACCGAGATGTGGGGCGGATGAAGTGCCCGGCGAGGTCGATCCTGAACGGCGTCGACTAGTGCGGGCAGAGATCGATGCCTTCGTTGCCCGCGAAGTCTACGATATCTCGCGTAACGATTTGGAACTCGTTCTGGCTTCGTTTCCCCAGCTTGAGGGAATTGAGCGGAAAGCACATGGCGAGTTCCTCACACGGCGCCTAGTGTTAGAGGCATTTGACACGGCAAGATGGAAACGAGCCCTCGCTGAGGCATAGCTGGAACCATTGAAGTGATTCAAACTGACAGGAGTTTAATATGGTTGCCGCACGCGAGACGACACTGCAGGAGCTGTTGGAGGGCTCGAAGCAGTACCAGGTGCCGCTGTATCAGCGTACGTACTCGTGGACCAAGGCCCAGCTCGCGCGCCTGTGGGAGGACATCCTCAAACTGGCGGCGGACCGATCCGACGACCCGAGTATCACCCACTTCATCGGCTCCCTCGTGCTCGCGCCCAGCCCAATGAACGGTCCCGCCGGTGTGTCCGAGTTTCTGGTCGTCGACGGGCAGCAGCGGCTCACTACCCTATCCATCCTGCTCTGCGCCATCCGCGACTACCGTGCCGCTCACGAGGATCCCGAGCACCGCGACCGCCTCAACCAGCAGTACCTGATCAACAAGTGGAAGCCGGAGCGGCACCGGCTGAAGCTCGTTCCCACCCAGGCCGACCGCGCCGCCTACCTGGCGTGTCTCGACTCGACCCCGCAGGCCGGCGGCAGCGACCCGATCGGAGCTGCGTACCGCTTTTTCACCGCCGAACTTTCCGCTGCCGACGACCCGGACGACCCGTTCGACATCGAGCGCATCGAGAACGCGGTCATCGCGGGCCTGGCCCTGGTGTCGGTCACCGCGCAGCAGGGCGACAACGTTCACCGGATCTTCGAGTCGCTCAACAACACCGGATTGAGGCTGACGCAGGCCGATCTGCTGCGCAACTACCTGTTCATGCGGCTGCCCACCAGAGCCGAGGCCGTGTACCAATCCGTGTGGCTTCCGTTGCAGAAGCAGTTGACCGCGACGGAGCTTGAGTTGCTGTTCTGGCTCGATCTGGTGCGGCGGGACGCCAGGGTCAAGCAGACCGACGTCTACTCGGGGCAGCAGGCGCGGTTGAACCGGATGCACTCCGAGGCTGAGATCGAGGCCGAGGTGCGCCGGTTCAGTCGCCTCGGCGCCCTCCTGGGCGTCATCCTCAATCCGGAGCAGGAGCCGGACCCGGGCGTACGGCGGCGCCTTGAGCGGCTGAGTGCCTGGGGCACGACCACTGTCTACCCACTCCTGCTGCATCTGCTCGACCGTCGCGATCAGCAGACGGCGACCTCGGAGCAGATCGCCTCGGCCATGCTGTACGTGGAGAGCTTCCTCGTCCGGCGCCTGCTCACCGGCAGTCCTACCAACAACCTTAACCGCATCCTTCTGTCGGTCGTGACCGAGATGAGCGAGGAGCTGTCGGTAGACGAGGCGGTTCGGGCTTACCTGTCGGTCGGCCGGAAGTACTACGCCACCGACGCCCGGGTGCGGGAGGCGGTGCGTGCGATGCCGTACTACCTGAACGGCCGCTCGCAGCAGCGCAACCTTGTGCTTCAGTGGTTGGAGGAGTCCTATGGCAGCAAGGAACCGGTGGCTCTGGATTCGCTGACCATCGAGCACGTGATGCCGCGGACGCCCACGACGGAGTGGCGGCAGATGCTGAGCAACGATCTCGAGCCAGAGGAAAACTTCACCGACGCGCACGAGGCCCTGGTCCACACCCTGGGCAACCTGACCCTGACCGGGTACAACTCCGAGCTGAGCAACAGCCCGTTCACGGTGAAGCGCGTGAAGCTGGCGAAGAGCGGGATCGCCCTGAGCCGGGAGATCGTCGAGCAGGAGCGCTGGGGACGTCCTGAAATCTATGCCCGCGCGGACTCCCTCGCCGACCGCATCATCTCCATCTGGCCGGGTCCCAGCCAGGAGGCGGGAAACAAGTCGGAGGTGCCCTGGGAGCTCATGAACAAGGCCCTCGCCGAACTCCCGGCCGGTTCCTGGACCACGTACGGCGACGTGGCCGCACTGATCGGAAGCCACCCGGTGCCGGTCGGCGTTCGGCTTGCCACCCACCCGACCCCGAACGCGCATCGGGTGCTCCAGGTTGAAGGCACCGTGTCGCCGAGCTTCCGCTGGATCGATGCCGCCCGTACCGACGATCCTCTTGACGTGTTGCGGGCCGAGGGAGTGGAGTTCGACAAGTCCGGGCGGGCGAATCCGGGGCAGCGCATCGGGGTCGAGGACCTGGCACAGCTGGCGGGTGTCACGCCCGAGGAGTTGCCCCAGCGACTGCCCGGATCGCGTTCAGATCGGGGAGCCACCTACGATGAGCGGTTTATCGAACAGTTGACGGACCTGCAGGGCCCGGAGGTGGCGACCGCGACGCATCTCATCCTCGATGCCTGGGAGGCGATGGGCGGGACGCTCCTCTACGGCGCAGGCGGGGAGACCTCGTGCTTCCTCATGGCGCGAGGCAGGGACCACGAACTGGGCAACATCTGGCCCGCGACGATCTACCCGAGCGGCAAGTTCGAGATCGTGTTCCAGCACCTGAGCATCCGGACACCGTTCGACGACCTCACCCTGCGGGAGGAGCTTCGTCAACGGTTGAACCAACTGCCCGGCGTGGAGATCGCCGCCGCCAAGATCGCACTTCGCCCCGGCTTCCCCCTCGCGATCCTCGCCGACCCCCAGGTCCGCGATGCGCTGATCGGGCATCTGGCCTGGTTCTACCAGCAAGCGCAGATGCCTGCTCCGAACACTCTGCTCACGGTATAGATGTCAACGGCGGGCGTCCGGCTGATCGTTGCCGGAAGTCCGCCGTTTCGACCTTTGTGTGCGGGCCGGTCCCGGCAGGCACCGGGGTAGTGTCGATTCGCCGCCTCGACCGATCCCTCAGGAGAGCTGCCGTGCCACAACTCGCCTTCGCCAACAGCTTCTGGGAGAGCTACGACGTCCTGGAAAAGCCGGTCAAGGCCGGCGTGCGCAAGGCGATGGCGAAGTTCCAGCAGCTCAGTATCGCCGAGCTGCATGCCGACAAGGGCCTGCACCTGGAGTCGGTGAACAACGCGCGGGACCCACGGATGCGGACCATCCGGGTCAACGACTTCTGGCGTGGGGTGGTGCTGGCGCCCGACGACGGCAGCGACACCTTCCTGCTGCTCAACGTCGTGCCGCACGACGACGCGTACGACTGGGCGGTCAAGCGGCTCTACACCGTCAACACCGCCACCCGCGCCCTGGAGGTGCGCAACGCCGTCGCGATCGAGCAGCTCACCCCGGCGCTGGAGAAGGCCGCAGCGCAGGCCCCGAAGCTGCTCTTTGCCAAACACTCCGATACCGTGCTGCGTCAGCTTGGCATCGACGATCAGGTACTGCGGGCGGTCCGCACCATCATCGACAAACCGCAGCTGGACGCCTTCGGCTCCCTGCTTCCGGAGGACCAGTTCGAGGTCCTGCAGTTCCTCGCCGAGGGTTTCACTCCCGACGAGGTCTACCGCGACGTGGTCGCCGAACGCCGGCCCGTGAATGCCGACGCGGCAACGTCCGGCAGCCTCGCGATGGCTATCGCCAACACGAACAGCCGGATCACGCTGGTCACCAGCGCCGACGAACTGGCCGAGATCCTCGACAAGCCGTTCGCGGCCTGGAGGGTGTTCCTGCACCCATCGCAGCGACGGGTCGCTCATCGCGGTTCATACAACGGGCCGGCGCAGGTGACGGGTGGGCCCGGTACGGGCAAGACGGTGGTCGCGCTGCACCGCGTCAAGCATCTGCTCTCTCGCTCACCCGACAGCCGGGTGCTGCTCACGACGTACACCAACGCCCTCGCCGGAACGCTACGGGAGAGCCTCGCGCTGCTCCTCGACGACGAGACGCAGTTGGCACGGGTAGAGGTGACGACCGTGAACGCCTTCGCGCTGCGGACCGTGCGCGACCTGGCCGGCCGGGTGCCGTCCCTGATCGGGGACGCCGAGGAGCGGCAGATTTGGCGGCGAGTGTGCCGCCGGCTCGACCTGCCCTGGACGGAACAGTTCCTGGCACAGGAGTACCGGCACGTCATCCTCGCTCACGGGGTCGATGACCGCGAAGGGTATCTGAGGGTCGTCCGGCGCGGCCGGGGCAGTGCCCTCGGCCCAAAGCAACGCGATCGTGTCTGGGACGCCATGGAGGCCTTCGCAGCCGAGTTGAAGGTCGCCGGTGCCAGCACGCATCTGCAGGTGTGCGCGCAGGCAGCACGCCTGCTCGACGGCGCCGACCTCACCGAGCACGGCGTTGACCATGTCGTCGTCGATGAGGCGCAGGACCTGCACCCGGCGCAATGGCGGGTACTACGGGCAGCGGTGGCCCAGGCACCGAACGACCTGTTCATCGCTGGCGACCCGCACCAGCGCATCTACGACTCGCGGGTGTCACTTGGCGCCCTCGGAATCTCCACGGCAGGGCGCACCACCCGGCTACGGATCAACTACCGCAGCACGGCGGAGATTCTCGCCTGGTCGACGGCGGTGCTCGACGGTACGCCGGTCGAGGATCTCAGCGGTGACGGTAGCGACAGCCTGTCGGGCTACCGCTCGTTGCTGCGCGGCAAGCGGCCACACGCCCGCGGTTACGCGAGCGAGCAGGCCGAGGTCGAGGCACTCGTGAATCGGGTGCGGGAATGGCTCGGGCAGGGTGTACCGGCTTCGGAGATCGCCGTCTGCACACGGTTCAACCTCCTGCTGAACAAGGTGGACGAGGGGCTGACTGCTGCGGGCATTCCGACCGCTCGAGTCAAGGACCAACCCGGTGTGAATGTCGATGGCGTGCGTCTGGCGAGCATGCATGCGATGAAGGGACTGGAATTCCGCTGCGTCGCGGTGGTGGGGGTGACCGCGTCGGCGGTGCCGTTCGCGAAGGAGGTCACGCCGCCTGACGTCGACCGAATTCAGCATGACAGCGACATGCTCCGGGAGCGCTGTGTGCTGTTCGTCGCGTGCACGCGGGCACGGGAGGCGCTGCATGTGTCATGGAGCAGGACGGCCAGCCCGTTCTTGTCCGCCATGATCTGAGGAACCAACTTGGCCGTTCGGTAGGACTTGCACACGGTGCGCCGGGACATCCCAAGCCTGCATCCTCCTTATTCCAGCAGCCGCTGGCCATGCTCGCGAATGGTCGACCGCGCCTGAGGCGGTGGCGTGGCGATTACATCCGCCAGCTGAGCACGGCACGTACCGTGATCAGAGGGCGGCACCTAGACCTCGCGGCGCCGGCGTCGGGCTCAGCTGGCAAGCGGTGATGGGCTAACTCCGCCACGGCGGCCACTCCCAACAGAGGCCAAGCGGCACCACCTGCTCCACCAGTCGTCTGAGCTCCCGGTACCGCAGGAACCGGATGACGATCTTAGGCTCGTCGTTCATGTCGGCTCGGCCACGATCGGAACGACGAAGTGGACGCCGATGTGTGTCAGCGCCTCGATGAACGGTCTGAGGTAGAAGTATCCCGGCATCAGGCAAGACGCTTCGACCTGATCACCTGCGTCCACGGCCCGCACTACATCGGCGACGAACTCGCCGTCGATACCCGCTCCGCCAGTTGGCTCAAAGGTCGGCGCGCCAGTCTTCATGGCTGGTGAGGTAGGCGAGTCCGACTGCTTCTTGGGCGATGCGGGTACCACCGGTGAGTGCGGTACTCGCCCAATGCCGGTGCTGCCGATCAAGCCAGGCGCAGAGTTGGGCCGCGGCGTCGGCGCTGAGCGGTGGTTGTCCCGGTTGGGCGATGCCCGCGTGTTGTAGCGCGGCGTAGAGGCCGGTGGCGGGGCGTACTCGCGGTAGGCCGTACGCGGTGGCGAGCCGATCGGCGTTCGCGGGAATTTGTAGTCCTTTGCCGTCGAGGTCGCCGAAGTAGGCCATGTCGCTGATGGGTCGGGTGATGGCGGCGATAGACAGGACGGAGGCTTCGAAGGCGGCGCCGGCGCCCCATGCGACGAGGCCGACGTGTCCCGGGTTGGCCGTCAGCACGGCGCGTAGAGAGTCGAAGGTATCGCTGTTTTCCACCACGAGAAGGATCGGGCCGTCTCCGACACGGGTGGTGTGAATGGGTGGAGTGACCCGCCGGGCGCGCAGCAGGTCGAGGGTGAGCCGGTCGCGTTCAAACAGGGACGTGGTGGTGAGACGGTCGAGGGCCTTCTCGTCGCCGAGGATCTCCAGGGATCGTTCCCGAAGGGGGACGGTCAGGGTGCTGCGGTTGGTGAACAACCAACGGTTGATCTTCTCGAGGGTGGGGCGGTGGGACGCAGCGATGGCGGTCTCGGCTGCCCAGGACAGGGCCGGATGCCAGACGATCGGCGCGGCCGGCGGTCGGACGCGGTCGGGACTCGGCAGGGTGATGAACCGGGGCAGCGCGGGGTGTTCGGTGCGGTCGTAGGACGCCCGCGCGGGAAGCTGGATGAGCCGTGCGTCGGCGAGTTCGGCCAGCGTGTCGGCGAGCAGTTGCCGGCGGTGCAGGAAGGTGCGGGTGGCGGCGTCAACTGTATCGAGGAGCTGCCACAGGTGCTCCAACGGCACCCGGCGGCGTGGCCAGTCGGCCAGGGCGATGCTTAGGCGGCGGGCCCGGTCGGACAGGTCGGGCGGGTGGTTGGTCATGTGGTCGCTGTGTGGGCGCGAATGAAGATCCGGGTGGCGGTGAGCCGGCCGGTGTCGTCGGGTTCGCCGAGGTCTTCCAGCGGGCGGCGCATTTCGCTGTCGATGGACAGGTACTTGAGGCCGGCGCGCAGGTCGGCGTCGTTGCGGAGCCGGACCACTAGCGGGAACACCGATAGGGCGTTGGTGTCGAACAGGCCGGTGGTGTAGATCAGTTGCACGCCGAGGGCTTGGGCAACGGCGAGTTGCAGTTCGAGCAGGTAGCCGGCGGAGGCCCGGCCGATGGGATTGTCGAGGAACAGCACCCCGGCATGTGGACGGTGGGCGCGGCCACGTTCGTTGGCGCGCAGCGCGGCCATCGTGCAGTAGAGGATGATCGCGGCGGTGAGCAGTTGCCCGCCGGAGAAGACGTTGCTGATGCTGGAGACGCGGACGCGTTCGGTACGCAGGACGGCGTCGGGTTTTAGCATTTCCACGACGACGCCTTTGGGCATGGCGGCGCGAACACCTTGCAGGACAAGGCTGAGTCCGTCCTTGGGGCGACGCTGCTTGTCGGCGTTAGTGTCCGCGGCGTCGTCGACGACATGTCCGAGGTGTTCGCGCAGCACTGCCGGGTCGGGATCGGTGAAGCGGATTCGTAGGAACTCCTGTCCGGACCAGTCGCCCATGCCTGGGGGAAGCTTGGACAGCCGTTGCGCGAGCCGCAGGGTGCGGATGGCGGCGTCGACCATGCCGTGTAGGCGGGTGATGATGCCGGCGCGGTGTTCGTTGATCTGCGCGAGGTCGTCGTTGAGGCTACGCAGCCGCGGCTGCAGGGCCGCCTGCCAGTCCGCGGCGTGGTCGGGCAGGGTTTCCCGGTCAACGGCGATGATCTGCCGGCGGACCGGGCTGGGGACGTGTTCGAAACGCTGCTCGACGGCGTACTGCGCCAGGGCGTCGGCCGTGGCACGCACCACGCGCGTCGCTTCCGCGAGCAGCCCGTCGGCCTGAGCGAGTGTCTGCCGCGCGTCGTGGCGGCGAGCCCGCGCGGCCTCGATCGTGCCGTCGAACGCGACTACGTCGTCGCCGATTGTGGTGAGTGCGACGTCGGCGAGCGACTCCACGACCGCAGAGAAGGCATCGACCGCTTGGCTCGTCTGGCCGATCCGTTCCTCGAGCGCTTCGCGCCTGGCCTTGATCTCGTCGAATGAGCGGCGGGCCTCAGCGTGGTCGGCACCGGCCCGGGTGATCAACTCCTCGCCATGGTTGATGTCGCGGGGCTTGCCGTACGGATCGAGGGAGCGCTCCTGTGGGATGAAGCCCTTGTACTCGGTACGCAGGCTGCCAACCTCGGTCGCGGCCAGTTCGATGCGCTCACCGAGCAAGGTCAGGTCGCGTTCGGTTCGGGCGGTCGCGGCGACCCGGGCGGCCGTGTCGGCGCCCTCGGGTGTTGCCAGCAGCGCGAGTGCGGCAGCGCGTGTGTCGGGGGGTATCGACTCCCAGGTGGCGCGGGTGCGTGCTTCTTTCTCCTCGGTGGTGCGTAGGTCGCGGAGCAAGTCGGCGCCGACCTCCACCTTGAGGTAGGCCTCGCTGGCGGTGCGGTGCCGTTCGCGCAGCTCGGTTACCGGTTCGGTGGGGACCGGATCGGCGATGTCGACCGATCCGGCACCTGGCAGGCGGGTCAGCTCGTCACGGCTGGCGTCGCGGACGCGTCGCTGGTCGCCCGCCAGGTCGCGGGCGGCGGCGGCCTGCATGCGCAGGTCACCGGCGCGTTGGGTCGCCGTGGCCAGGTCCCGCTCGGCTGCTGTCATCGTTTCCCGGGCGGTGCGGACCTCCTCGGTCCAGCCGGGGATCTGGGCGGCTTGCCGGGCGAGTTCGGTCAGCCGTTCTGCCGTGCCGTGTGCCTGTTTTGCGGTGGTGTCGAGTTCGGGCAGGCGGCGCTGTAGGTCCTCTTCCGCCTCGGCTGCGGCGTCCCGGGCCTGCTCGCCGGCCTCAACGGCCGTCTGCGCCGCTTCGGCCGCCGCGGTGGCCTCCTGGCTGGCGGCAGCGAGTCGCTGCAGCGCGCCCGGTGGGTAGTCCTGTTGCCAGGACCGCACCCGCTGCGCGAGGTGCCGGTCGGTGTCGGCCTGGGTGGCCAGCTCGGCAATGCCGGTGGCGCGTTCCTGGTGCGCGGTGATCAGGCGTTCGCGTTCCCGGGCGGCGGCCTCCTCGTCGAACAGGGCCGGGTTGGGTGGCAGCAGGAACTCCAGCCCGGTCGGCGGGAAAACGTCCAGGCGCTGCAACGTGGCGGTGGTGCCGACGGCGACGATCGTGGCGGGCAGCAGACGCGCCTGGACCAACAGCTGCTCGGCGCCGCTAAGGTGGTCGGGATTGTTCAGGACGAGCCCGTCGACAAGATGCGGGTACCGGTGAAGGACCTGGTCACGGTCGTCGGTGGGCAGTTGCGCCAGATAGCTCCACCCTGCCCAGGCAGTGATGCCGGCCTGTTCGAGCACGGCCAGCGCGGCCGCTACCGGTTCGCTGGGGGGAAGCAGGCCGCCGCTGCCCAGCGCGGCCAGGACACGCTCGTCGGCGGCCTGCGCCAACTGCAGAACGGCGCGCTGACTGTCGGCCGCCTCGATGGCGGCGGTCAGCCGCTGCAGCGCGGTGGCGGCGTCGTTGTCGAGGTCGACCGTGGCGACGCCGAGGAGTTCGGCCAGCCGGGGCTCTCCCGCCAACTCCTCGGTCCGGTCGGTCGCCACCTGCAACGCCTGGGCGCGCCGTTCGGCCTCGGTCGCCGCGCCGCGCTGCGCCTGCTGCAACTGCGCGAGCACCGCTTGGGCCTGTTTGCGTTCCCGGGTCAGCTCCGGCCGCCGCTGCCACGCCTGCGTCAGGACGGCCTGCGCCTGCTCGGCGTCCTGCCGGGCTTTCTGGGCGGCCGGTTCGATCACGTCCGGTGCGGTGAGAATGCCCTCGTCGACTGCCACGCGAAGCGCTGCCTGAGCGTGCTCGATCAGGTCTTGAACCGCTGCAAGCTGCGCGCTGGCCTGCTCACCCCGGCGGATCGCGTCCTGTCCGGCCCTGTCAGCCGCGCCTGCTTGCTCGTCGAGGGCGGCGGCATGCTCCTCGGCCTGACCACGTTGCCGGTCAGCGACCTCGGCCACGTGCAACAGTGCCCGCGCCAGTGCATGGGCAGCCCGGTCGCGCGTCTGCAAAGCGGGGCGGGCCTGTTCCTCCTGAGCGTGGACCATGTCGCGGATCGTGTCAGCGGCGGCGTGCGCCTCCCGGTGGGTCACGGCGGTGTCGGTGGCCTTCCACGCCGCCAGCTGCCCCTTCATCTGGTCGCGTTCGGTTTCCAATCCGGCCTTGGCCTGCTCGGCGGTCTGCAGCCGCATCCCGGCCACCAGGCGCCGTAGTTCCAGCACGATCGCGTTGAGCCGGCGTACCTCCTGATCCGCGGCGTTCTCCACCTTCGTGATCTGTCCCAGTGCGGTCTGCGCGCGCTCCAGGTCGCCCGCCTCAGTGCGGTACCGCGCGATTAG
Organism: Micromonosporaceae bacterium; assembly: GCA_040255525.1. Lineage (GTDB taxonomy): Bacteria > Actinomycetota > Actinomycetes > Mycobacteriales > Micromonosporaceae > Rugosimonospora. The sequence continues at coordinate 21,543 of JBDZVD010000098.1, forward strand.
GGTGGCGGCCAGTACCTCGGCGTCGCGTCGAGCGCCGCGCGCCAGGTCACCCGCGGCGCGGGCATCCTGAGCCGCCTCCGTCAGGGGTGCGATGCGTTCCAACGCGCCAGCGACGAAGTCCCGTTCGGCGAGCAGCGTGCCGCGTTGGGCGAGTTTTGCCGCGTATCCGGACAGCACGTCGGCCAATCCGCGGGGATCCTCCTCATCGGTAACCGCGCGCAGGAGGAAATCCACGAATGCCTCGTCACTCTTGAACGTGAATGCGTCGGCGGCCTCGCCTTCTCCGGCGTTCATCGCCCGCTGGTAGCGGAACAGTTCCGGGTCCAGGTCGAGGTTTTCCAGCTTGGTAACCCAGTCGCCGTGGTTGGTTTCGTAAGCCACCGCCAGCCGGGGCTCGGCTTTGCCGGCCTGGGCCAGCCGGTCCCGGAACCCGGCCAGGGTCAGCAGCCGGCCCTCCACGGTCAGCGGCAGCGTGTCGAGATTGAACGAGGCGCTCGGGCGCAAGGTGTACCACAGTTCGCTCAGGCGACTCGGGTCGGAGGAGACAGTGTGGCCGCGCCACTCCGATGCCTTGCCCGTCACCACCCGTTCGCCGGTCCGGGTGTGCTGCCATTCCAACGCGACCTGCGCCAGATCCGTAGCGAGGACGTAGTCCTCCAGCACCCGGGTATTGGACGAGCCGAGGACATTGCGCCGGCCCGGCAGCATCACCGAGAAGATCAGCTTCATCAGAACGGTCTTGCCGCCGCCGTTTTCCAGGAACAGCACGGTCGCGGGCGAGGGACGCCGCAGCACCCCCGACGCCGGATCGCTGGCAAACAGTGCCTGCTGGACGGGTCGAGACACGACCGGGCCGATCTCGCGCAAGTCGATCATCACGTCCTGGTAGCGGGCACCTTTCGGGCCGACCGAGTGCAGCCGGATCCGGGACAGCTCATACATCGCGGTCCTCCGTGGCGGTGCGTAGCAGGGACCCGGTGGGGCTGCCGCCGGCGACGACGCCGAGAGCGAGTAGTTCGTCGAAGGCCTGTTCCGCGGCCAGTTCGCGGACCTGGACCTGGTAGCGGGGGGTGGTACGGAAGGTGCCGCCGCCCTCGTCCCCGGCCGTGTGAAGGAAGCCCTGGTCGGTCAGGAACCGCAGGGCTTTCGTGATCATTCCCCGGGTGGTGTCCGCGGCGAGCCGGCCGTCCTTGGTGGCGGCCGCTGAGGGGCGCCGGGCGTAGACGCGCCACACCTGTTCCAGCGTCGGCGCGTCGTGTAGCGGGTCCGGGTTCTCCTCGGCCGCTGCGGCGGCCTCCTCGAGCATTCGGCACGCCTCGCGGACCACCTGGTCGACCTGGTCCACCGATACCCGGCCGACATAGGTGTCGTCGGCCAGATCGTCGGGACGGGGGAAACACAGTGCCGCCACGGCGAGGTGGATCAGACCGTGCAGCACCTTCTCCACGTTTCGGTCGCGCAGGTTGACCCGCCGCGCATACTCGTCGATCTTGACTTCGAACAGGGAGTCGCTCATCGCGGCGAGGACCGCTCCGCTTCGCGTGGTCACCGCCAGGACGGCAAGGCCGAGCCCGGCGGCGACGGCTTCGACCAGATCGGCGAAGACCGGGTCCTGCTGGTAGCGGCGGACCAGATCGGCGTAGATCAGGTCGCGGGCGGGCAGCTGCTTGGGCCGCAACCCAAGGGCTATCAGCCGGGCGGCGTCCGCCGCGTCGGCGGTGTGGATCGCCTCGTTCATACCGGCGTCGCCTCGGCCGGATGCGGCTTCGGCTCAGCGGGAGATGCGGTCGGCGCGTTGTTGAGGGTGGCGACGCCGACCAGCAGGTCAGCGCCGCCGAACTGCGGGTCGGCCAGGGTGGTGCCGTCGTCGACCGCCACCAGGAGCGCGTGATCGCCCTGGCGCACCGCGACGCCGATCTCCGGGCTGACCGCATGCAACGCCCGCAGCGCGACCAGGTGCGGCAGGTCCGAGTCGATCGATCGGGCCTGCGCCAGCAGGCCGGACAGCCGCCGCGGAACGTCGGTCAGCTCCAGCAGTTCGTCGGCGTGGTCCCACAGTTGTGCACTGAACCGGTCCGGATCCGGCAGCGGCGCCAACTCCGGTTCCGGCACCGGCTCACCCAACGGGTCGCGCGCCCGTGGCGGGGTCAGCAGCATGTCGACCAGACTGGTCAGCCGTACCGCGGTGGGCTGGGTGGTGCCGGCCGCGGCGCGGAAGAACACCGCGGTCGGGACCGTGGCCTGTCCGGCCGGCAGGCGCAGCAGCGGCACCAGCAGCTGGCCGAACAGGTCCACGGTGGCCCGCTGCGGTGTTCCGGCGAACTGCTGGCGGTCCTGCTCGGTACGGAAAGTCTGCCCCGCGGTCTGCAGCCGCGCCTGCAGCTGGGTGTGCCGGCGGATGCAGTCGCGCACCAGCTCCACCAGATGGGCCGCACGGCGCTTGCGGTCGGGTTCCTCCGCCTCATCCCGCGCCTGGGTGATGTTAGCCAGGATCGCGTTCTCCGCCTTGTAACGGGCTGCGATATGGGCCAACGCTTCGGCGATCAGGTCGGGAACCTCGTTGAGCCAGTCCACCGCACGGACGTCCCGACGAGTCGCCTCCAGCTTGCGACGAAGCGCCTCGGCGTACTGCACAGTCCGATAGCGGGCCTGCTCGGCGGCGACCTGCGCGTCGGACAGGCGGCCCCGCTTGATCAGGTTCTCCAGCTTCACCTCTGCGGCGATCTGCGCCGACTCCACGTCGGTGTCCAGCGCCCCGACCAGCACATTGATCGCCTCGTCGCTGGTGCGCAGGTACACCTCCCCGTCCGGGGACACCAGCTCGACCAGCAGCTTGAAATCGAAGGTGCGCCGAAGGTACCCGCCGTCAGCACCGAACACCCCATACACGGCGCGGAACCCACGATCCAGGCTACCCACGTTGATCAAGCATTCGAGGACCCACCGGGCCACCCGCTCGTGTTCGTTTTGCGACCGGTCGGGCGCCTGGGCCGCGATGAACGGCAGCAGCCGGGTCACCACCTGGTCATGGCTGGCGCCGTGGTCGAAATCCATCGCGATGGTCACCTGGTCGATAGCCTGCAGCCCGATCTCGGCCATCTGGTACACCGACGCGTCCGCCCAATCCAACCTATTCTTCCGCGCATCAAGATCGTGCAGCGGTGCGGTGCACGCCAGAGCCTTGAGCCGACGGGCAAGCGCCTCGTCTCCGCCAGGCGACCCGGCCAAGCGGCCAGACGCCCACCCCTCGGAGTCCACGACGGGCGACCCTTGTGACCCGGCACCTGCAGCGACACTCACGGCACCGAGGGTACCGAGTCGGTGCGACAATAGGCGCCACCGAAATCGGTACCAACCGCTGCGCCGAACTGCGGACCTGACCAATCGGCCAGCGCTTCGGACACCCGGTAAGCCATCTGGCCGTTCCCGCGCCGCACATCGGCCAACCAGTCCGATCCCCGCATCGCACCGATCAGTGCCTCGCACGTACACGTCGCGGACCTGCACAACGCCCCGGCTGGCGCCAGGCCGGCATCGCGGTGACCGCGCCACACTGCTCGCCGCCGCGTCACGAACTCATGGGCCGGGATCCCGGATCACCCGGGGATGCTCTACCCGCCGCCGCTCGGCGGGATTCCCGCACGTCCCGATAGCGCTCGCCCGACCCGGACGGGTGGTCGCGTCGCCCGCGTCCTGCACGAATCTCTCTTCGAGCGGGTAGCCGGGCTATCAACCCGGCGGCGACGTGAAAAAGCGGAGACAGTGCAGCCTCCGTCCTAGGATGGCTTAGGCCGTGTGGCCACGGCACCATGAGGCGAGCGAAGCGTATTACGGGACGTTATACTCGCGGGGTGGAGGAGCTGTACCAGTGGTCGGACGACGCTGTCGCCGAGCTACGTGGCGGGTTGACGCCCCTTGACGTCGTCGAGGCTCTGGACGCCCCAGTTGCGTTGCAGATGGACAACCGTGCGCCGGAAGCGGCACCGACGTTCTTGGCGGTTTGCGCGCCGACGGGGCAGCAGCGGCTCATCGTCGTGGTGTGTATCCGTGCGAGTCCTGGTGGGGTGTGGACGATCGTCGGTGCGCGTGATGCGAGCGTGAATGAGCGGGCGATGTGGAGGAAGTACACGTCATGAGTGAGAAGAAGCCCGGGGATCTGACGGGGATGTCGGCGCAGCAGGCTGCCGAGTACGCGATGAATAATGATATTGGTGCGTCGTTCGCTGATGCTGAGGTTGTCCGCGAGCGTCGGCCGGCCAAAATGGTGACCGCGTTGCGGATTGACATGGATATTCAGCGGGAACTTGAGGCGGCCGCTGCGGCGCGGGGTGTGGGCGCGTCGACGTTGATGCGTCAGATCATTGAGGATTGGGTCGCGGCACACCGGGAGGCTCCGGCGCCCGATCAGATTGGTGAGCTGGTGCGGTATCTGGATGCCGCACGTCGTGCGGCCGCGTTGTTGGCGCAGCATGGGCAAGCGGCGTGAGGATCGCCGACGCCGAACCACGCCGACCCCTTTACTCGGCTGGTTTATGCTTGCGGCGACCTGGACAAACGTGCGTGAGCATACCGCTGGACCACCGAACTACTGGGGGTCAAGGGGTCGTGGGTTCATCCCTGAAGGTGCGGGGCTGGTCAACCCTCTTGGTCGGGAAGT
>JBDZVD010000011.1:0-98510 GCA_040255525.1 Micromonosporaceae bacterium
GCTGGGCGCCGGTCGGCCCGGCCCGCTCCCGCGGCTGTTCCGGCCGGCGGTCCTCGTGCCGCGTCCCCGGCGGGAGCCCGCCTGGCAGCAGCCGGCTCAGCGCGGCGTTGCCCAGGGTCGCGCCGGTGGCCGCACCGGCCGCGATGGTCCAGCCCACCGGTCCCAGCGGCGTACACCCGAAGAACTGGCTGAGTCCCGGGGTCTGGATGACCGCGGCGAGCACACCGGCGCTCGCCGCGGTCGCGGCCACCGTGGCCGGGTTCGTGCCGCCGGCCAGCATGGTCTGTCCGAGCTGGGTGCCGACGAGCGCGGCCAGCGCGATCGTGCCGGCCCGCCGGGGGCCGGTCACCCGGCCGAGCGTCCAGCCGGTCGTCGCGCCGAGCGCGGTGGACGCAGCACGGATCGCAATGTCCCGGGTGAGGATGCTGTCCAGGGACGCGTCCGGCCCCTCGCGCAGCAGCTCGTCGCCGCCGGTGGCCTTCGGCGGCCGCACCGCGATCGCCATGGCCGGTGCCAGGTCGGTGAGCAGGTTGACCAGCAGCAGCTGCCGGGCGGTCAGCGCGGAGCGGCCGGTCGCGGCGGCGGTCAGCACGCTGAACGTGATCTCGCCGAGGTTGCCGCCGATGAGGATGCTCAGCGCGTGCCGCACCGAGGACCACATCGCCCGGCCCTCGATCAGCGCGGCGATGATCGTCTCCAACCGGTCGTCGGTGACCACCAGGTCGGCGGCCGCGCTCGCCGCCGGCGTACCGCGCTGGCCGAGCGCGATGCCGACGTCGGCGAGCCGGATCGCCGGGGCGTCGTTGGCGCCGTCCCCGGTCATCGCGACGGTACGGCCGCCTAGCTGCAGGCTCTGGATGATGCGTACCTTGTGGGCCGGGGTGCACCGGGCCACCACATCGGTCTCCGCCAGCAGCCGGGCCAGCCCGTCGTCGTCGAGCTCGTCGAGTTCGGACGCGGTGACCACCCGCTGGGCGCCGCCGTCCGTGCTGATCGTGGCGGCGATCGCCTCGGCCGTCGCCGGGTGGTCGCCGGTGATCATGATGGTGTGTACGCCCGCCTCGCGGATGCGCCGCACGGCGGGAGAGGCACTCTCGCGCACCGAGTCGGCCAGCGCGAGGAAGCCGACGAAGATCAGCCCGTTCACGTCGTCATCGCACACGCTCGGGGACGGGTGCGCGCGTTCCGCCACGGCCAGAATGCGGTGCCCGGCGCCGGCGTGCCGCTCCAGCACACCGAGCAGCTCCTGCCGTTCCCGGTCGCCCAGCGGGCGCTCGTCGCCGTCCAGCCGCTTTGCCGAGCAGCGCGGCACGATCGTCTCCGGGGCACCCTTCACGCTCAGTACGTGCCCGTCCCGGCCGGTACCGACCGTGGCGTGGTACCCGCGGGACGGCTCGAACGGCAGCGTGCAGGTGTGCTCCCAGCCGGATACCCCGGTGTCCACCTGGACGCCGGCCCGCTCGGCCCCGTCCAGTACCGCCTGGTCGGTCTGCAGCGACGTGCCCGATGTCGGATCGGCCGGCGTGGCCCGCAGGGCGGCGGCGAGCACCCGGCGCAGCGGCTCGTCGAGCGCGTCGAGTTCGGCGTACCGGTCGCCGGCGCCCACCCCGGCGAGGCCGAGCCGCCCCTCGGTCAGCGTGCCGGTCTTGTCGAAGCACAGCACGTCCACCCGGCCCAGCGCCTCGATCGTCCGCGGGTTGCGCACCAGCGCGCCCTGCCCGGCCAGCCGCCGGGCGGCGGCCAGCTGCGCCGCGCTGACCAGGAACGGCAGCCCCTCCGGTACCGACGCGACCGCGAGGTTGGCCGCCTCGGCGGCGGTCTGCCCGAGCGGCACCCCGCGCAGCAAGCCGGCGCTGGCGACCGCGGCGGCGGAGGTGGCCGCCAGCGGCACGGCGGTGCGGGTCAGCCGCCCGAGGCGGGCCTCGACCCCGGTGGTCGGCGGAGCCTGGCGTGCCAGCGCCATGCCGCGGCCGACCTCGGTGTCCGCGCCGACCGCGACCACCACCGCGCTGCCCTGGCCGGCCGCGACCGTGGTGCCCTCGTACAGCATGGAGGTGCGGTCGGCGACCGCCGCCGCGATGACCGGTGCGGCCGCCTTGCCGACCGGGAGCGACTCGCCGGTCAGCGACGACTCGTCCGCCTCCAGCCCGTCCGCCTCGAGCACCCGGCAGTCGGCCGGGATCACCTCGCCGGGGGACAGCAGGATGATGTCGCCGGGTACCAGGTCCGCGGCGGCGACGGCCTGCTCGCCGCCGTCGCGGCGGACCCGTGCGGAGACCATCGAGCGGGACAGCAGCGCGGCCAGCGACCGGTCGGTGGCGACCCGCTGCACCGCGCCGACCAGCGCGGTCAGGCCGAGCACCCCGCCGACCAGGCCGGCGTCGACCGGCGACCCGACCACCGCGGACAGGCCGGCACCGGTGGCCAGCACCGGAGCGAGCGGGTTGGCCAGCTCCTCGACGAACGCGCGGCCCAGGCCCATGCCTCCGCTGCCCTCGCCGGACCTGCCCTGTGCCCGGCGGTGGGCCTCCTCGGTGGACAGCCCGTCCGGCCCGGTGTGCAGGCGCTCCAGCACGTTGTGGACCGGCATGAGGTGCCACGGCACGCTCGCCCCGGGCGGGGTCAGCACCTCGGCGTCGACCTGCTGCGCGCTCCACAACCCGGACGCCATGGCCACCCCGGCCGTGGCGTTGACCGCGTTGAGGGTACGGGTGGGCAGCCGAGCGGGCGGGGAGGTGAACGCCGCCAGGGCACCCAGCCCGGTACCTGCCCGGGACAGCGTGATGCTGTTGCGGGCCACCGTCCGGGCCGTCCCCGCCGCGTCGACCACCAGCGCGGCGGCGGTCAGGTCGGATTCGAGCAGCAGGTGAGCGCCCCAGGCCGGCTCGCCGTCCTTCCCGCGCACGCCCAGCCCGCAGTCACTGGCGCCCAGCGCGCGCCGGTTCGCGGAGACCAGCATCACCCCCGCCCCCTCGCTCTGCAGGGTGCGCACCGAGTCGACGAGCCGCGTCCCGCCGGGCATCAGTCGGTCGGCGAAGTCGTGGCGCCGACCGCGCCCTCCGGCCACGACCAGGCGCATCCCGGCCCGGCGTGCGGCCGCGGCCACGACATCCAGGTCGGGGGTCGGCTCGGGCTCGGCGCGCACGATCGCGGCCAGTTCGCCGCCCCGGGCCAGGCCGAGCGCCATACCGCCGTCGGCACCCAGCCGCTGCGCGTGCTCCGCGCCGGCGTCGCCGAGCCAACTGAAAGCGGGTTCGCCTCCGCCAGACCCCGGCTGCGCCCCCCGGGGCCAACTGGGGGCGGGCTCGCCTCCGCCAGACCCCGGCTCCGGCTGCGCCGCCTGGAGTTGCGTGGCGGCGTGCGCGTCCAGTGGGGCCAGGACCCAGCCGTCACCCTCCCGCCGGGAGTCCGGCCGGTACGGGTCGAACAGCGCGAACGCCGCGCTGGCCACCTCTTCCAGGTCGGCGCCGGTCAGCGGAGCCAGGTCGGTGAGCATGGCACGGTCCGTGCCCACCGCGTCCGCGTCGAGGACCAGCGTGTCCATGCGCTCGAGTTCGCGCAGCACGCCGCGGTCCATCGCGATCACCCCGCGCTGGGCCAGGATCCGGCCGACCCGGGCCGCGTACGCCTCCCGGCCGCCGAACGCCGCCTTCGGCAGCGCGGACAGCGCCAGCGCCGCCGAGCGTTTGAACCCGGCCAGCGGGAAGGCGAGCGCGCCGGCAGCGCCGCCGGCCGCGAGGATCCGGTTGGCGTAGCGCTCCAGCGGGCCGTCCGGCAGCGGCACCGGCCGGTTCTGGGCCACCCGGGCCGCGGCCGCCCGTTCCGGCGTACCGGTCAACTGCTCCTCCGCGGCTGCCCAGGCGGCCTGCTGCGCGCGCGCCTCGCGCCACTGCAGGATCCGCTGCGTACCGTCGACGGCAATGCCGGTCCAGCCGCCGGCCAGCCCCTGCGACAGCGCCTCGATCAGCGGCAGCACCGAGTCCGCCCGCCGCGCCCCGTGCAGCCACCGGGCGGCCAGTGCGTGCAGCCGGGGATGGAAGTCCGTCATGTTGGCCAGCCCGGCCAGTTCGCCGGGCAGCGGTGCGAAGGGCAGGATCCGGGTCAGCACCGACAGGCCGAGGCCGACTCCGTCGGCGGCCAGTGTGGACAGCGCCTTGCGGGTGCGCGGCCCCTCCTCCGGCGGGTGCGGCGGCTCCAGGTCGCCGTCGGGCTCCAGCCCGTCCATCCGCTCGGCCGCCGCGACCGCCGCGGTCAGGTCCGCGACCCGTGGCTCCGGTGGCTGCACCGCGACGATCACCCGGGCGGTCGGCGCGTTGACCCTGGCCCAGGCGACGCCGGGCAGCCGCTCCAGCAGTTGCTCCACGCGGGCGGCCAGTGCGTCGGCCCCGTCCCGCTCGACGCCCCGTACCTCGATGTGGTAGCGGCCCGGTACCGACCACACGCAGCGTTCGGTACCGCTGGCCACCCGTACGAACCGGTGCAGCGCGGACCCCGCGGCGCGGGACAGCCCGGCGACCATGCCGGGCGGCCGCGTCCACCGGGTCATCGGCACACCGCGCCCCGCGCCGCGTCCCGGACGGCGCCCCGCGCCGCGTCCCGGACGGCGCCCCGCGCCGCGTCCCGGACGGCGCCCCGGGCCGCGTCGGGGCGAACCCGGCGCATGGAACCCGCCGCCGGTGGAATACCAGGCCGGTAGCCCGAGGAGGCTGGAATGACCGTCACACCGCCGCGCGCGTGGGCGCGCGAATCCCACGACAAGCGCGTGCACATGTACCCGACACGGGTACGGCTGCCACTCATCGGCGACGTCACGGCGCCTCCTCCCGGCCAGATGGCCTACTTCGCCGGCCTCGGCATCCTCGCCGCCGTCGAGATCATCGAGTGGCCGCTGGCGCTGGTGATCGGCACCGGGCACCTGCTCTCGCACCAGCCCTGGTCCCGGATCCTGGGCGGACTGGGTGGGGCGGCCGAGGAGGCGTGAGTCGCGGACGCGGGCGCCGAACGGGCCGGCTCAGCTGTTCGGCGGTGCCGCGTACACCGCGGCGGTGAAGCGCTGGATCTCCCCTTCGTCCAGGTTGGTTACGATGTCGGCCTCGGAGATGATGCCGACCAGGCGCTGCTCGTCCAGCACTGGAATCCGGCGGACCGTGTGATCCGCCATGCGCTGCAGCGCCTCGCCGATGTCCGCGTCCGCGTCCACCGAGACCGGCATCCCCCGGGCCAGTTCCCCGGCCCGCATCTCGCGCGGGTCCGCTCCCTCCGCCACGCACCGCACGACGATGTCGCGGTCGGTCAGGATCCCGCGCAGGCTGCCGTCCTCGCTACAGATCGGTACGGCGCCGACGTGCAGATCACGCATGGCCCGAGCGGCGATGCTCAGCGTCTCGTTCTCGCCGACACACTTCACCCCGGTGTGCATGATCTCCCGAGCGGTCGTCATGGCCGCCTCTCCCTCCTCGCCGCGAGGCCGTCCCGCGGCGGGGCTCGCCGGCCCCTCCCGCTGACGTTCCTTCACGCTAACCGGCCGCCTCCTTCGCCAGGGCCGGAATCGGCGGGCTTGCCGGGGCTCGCGCGCTTTCTGCGCATAACGAGGGCACGTTCCGGGTAGGCCCAGGGCCGGCACGCGGACACGCGCGCCGGGAGGAGGAGATGCGCATGCAGACCCGAGCGAAAGCAATGGGTCACCAGATCCACCCGATGCTGGTGGCGTTTCCCCTGGGGCTGCTGGGCACCGGGGTGATTTTCGACATCGTGTACCTGGCGACCGACCGGCACGGGTTCGAGATCGCGGCGGCGTACACCATCGGCGCCGGCGTCATCGGCGGGCTCTTGGCCGGCCTGTTCGGCCTGATCGACGCGGCCGCCATCCCGTCCCGTACCCGCGCGAAGCGGATCGGTCTGCTGCACGGCCTGGGCAACGTGGCGGCGCTCGTGCTGTTCGCCATCAGCTGGTTCCTGCGCGAGCAGGCGGTGGCCTGGCATCCCGGTACCGCGGCGCTGGTCCTCAGCTTCGTGGGCATCGTGATCATCATCGGTACCGCGTGGCTCGGTGGCGAGCTGGTGGAGCAGCTGGGCGTCGGCATCGCGCCGGGTGCCGACGTGAACGCGCCGAGTTCGCTGTCGTCACAGCGTCGGGGCCTGACCAGCCACTGACGTCGGTTACCTCGACTGGCCGGCTCCACGGGGGCCGGCCAGCTCACGCGCCTCCGGCCGGGCACGGGAGGTAACGGGCGCCGGCGGGACCGGCTCAGGGTACCGGCGGGACCGGCTCAGGGCACCGGGTTCTGCGCGAGGATCTCGCGCAGCTGGCCGACCAGTCGCAGCGACGCGTCATGGTCGCGCTGCCAGACGTTGCGGCCGAAGATCAGCCCCATCGCGCCGGCCCGCATCGACTCGGTCGCCTTCTCCAGCATCTTCGCGTCGCCGGCCTTCTCGCCCCCGGAAACCAGGACGAGGGACCGGCCGGCCGCGTGGACCACCGCGTCGATCGCCTGCTGGTTGCTGAACTCGCCGTCGTAGGGGGCGGGAACCGAGGTGCGCTTGTCCGGCTTCGGGAAGTTCACCTTCACCACGTCGGCGCCCAGTTCGCTGGCGATGCGGGCCGCGTAGTGCACGGAGTAGAAGGAGTCCCTGCCGCCCTTGGCGTCGATCGCCGAGCCGCGCGGGTACGCCCAGACGATCAGCGGCATGCCCAGCCGCTGGGCGTCCCGGCGTACCGTCATGAACTGCGTGAAGTCCTCGTGCTGCGCGGGGCTGCCGATGTAGAGGGTGTAGCCGACCGCGTCCGCGCCCAGGCGCACCGCGTCCTCGACCGTGGCGTTGAACGGGGACAGCGGGTAGTCGTCGGACGGGATCTCGGTCTTGCCGTTGAGCTTGACGATCAGCGGCACCTGTCCGGCGTAGTCCCAGTAGAACTTCTCGGCCAGACCGATCTGGACGGCGATGCCGTTGAACCCGCCCTCGACGGCGAGCTTGATGATGTACTTCGGGTCCGCCGCGGCCGGGTTGGCGAAGAAGTCCCGGGGGCCGTGCTCCAACCCCTGGTCGTACGGCAGGAAGATGGCCTTTCCGTTGCCCAGGCCGTGCTGGTACAGGATGCGGTGCAGCCGGGCCTTCTTGCCGGTATCCAGCCCCAGCCGGCGCAGCTGCGCGTGGTCGCCCATCATGATCTCCTCTCTACCCGGGTACGTGCCCCGAAACAGGTACGTGCCCGCAAACACGCGTCCGGATCAGCCGCCCGGGGTTCGTCGCCAGGACCACTCGCGCACCTCGGGCAGGTCCTGTCCGGTGGCGCGGACGTAGTCGCCGTGCTCGGCCCGCTTGTCGACCATCCGCTGGCGCAGTGTCGCGGCGCGGCGGGACAGGCCGGGCACCCGGTCGATGACGTCGATGACGAGGTGGTACCGGTCCATGTCGTTGAGCACCAGCATGTCGAACGGCGTGGTGGTGGTGCCCTCCTCCTTGTACCCGCGCACATGGATGTTGTGGTGGTTGGTGCGCCGGTAGGTCAGCCGGTGGATCAGCCAGGGGTACCCGTGGTAGGCGAAGATGACCGGCTTGTCGGTGGTGAAGATGGCGTCGAACTCGGCGTCCGGCAGGCCGTGCGGGTGCTCCGAGGCCGGTTGCAGGCGCATCAGGTCCACCACGTTGACCACCCGTACCCGCAGCTCCGGCAGGTGCGTGCGGAGCAGGTCGGCGGTCGCCAGGATCTCGATCGTCGGGATGTCTCCGGCCGCCACCAGGACGACGTCGGGGTCGCCGGCGTCGTTGCCCGCCCACTCCCAGATGCCCAGGCCGCGCCGGCAGTGCCGCTCGGCGTCGTCGAGGTCCAGCCAGGTCGGGCCGGGATTCTTCCCGGCGACGATGACATTGATGTACTGGCGGCTGCGCAGGCAGTGATCCGTGACGGCCAGCAGGGTGTTGGCGTCCGGCGGGAGGTACACCCGGATCACCTCGGCCTTTTTGTTCATCACGTGGTCGATGAACCCCGGGTCCTGGTGGGAGAAGCCGTTGTGGTCCTGCCGCCAGACGTGCGAGGTCAGCAGGTAGTTCAGCGACGGGATGGGCCGGCGCCAGGGCAGCTTCCGGCTGACCTTCAGCCACTTGGCGTGCTGGTTGACCATCGAGTCCACGATGTGCGCGAACGCCTCGTAGCACGGGAAGATCCCGTGCCGGCCGGTGAGCAGGTAGCCTTCCAGCCAGCCCTGGCAGGTGTGCTCGGACAGGATCTCCATCACCCGGCCGTGCGGCGCGAGGTGCCGGTCGACCGGGGCGAGGTCGGCCTGCCACACCTTGTCGGTGACCTCGAAGACCGCGCCGAGCCGGTTGGACTCGGTCTCGTCCGGCCCGACGATGCGGAAGTTGCCGTACGGCCGGTTGGCGGCCATCACGTCGCGCAGGAACGTACCCAGGACACTGGTGGCGCCGGCCATCGAGCCGACCTGTACCCCGTACTCGCGGTAGTCCGGCAGCTCCAGGTCCCGTGGGTGCCGGCCCCCGTGAGCGTGCGGGTTCGCGGCCAGCCGCGCGGTACCGGTCGGCAGCCAGTCCACAATGGATGGTATCGGCGCACCGTGCCGGTCGAACAGCTCCTCCGGCCGGTACGACAGCATCCAGTCCCGCAGCATGGTCAGGTGCCGGCTGTCCTCGCGGGCGGCGGCCAGCGGCACCTGGTGCGCCCGCCAGGTGCCCTCGACCGGCTTCCCGTCCACCTCCCGCGGGCCGGTCCACCCCTTCGGCGTGCGCAGCACGATCACCGGCCACTGTGGGCGGTCGGCGATCCCGTCCTGGCGGGCAGCCCGCTGCGTGGCGGCGATCTCGTCGAAGACGGTGTCCAGCGTGGCCGCCAGCGACTGGTGCACCGACTCCGGCTCGTAACCCTGCACCAGGTACGGCTGGTACCCGTACCCGACGAGCAGATCCTCCAGCTCGTCGTCGCCGATCCGGGCCAGTATCGTCGGGTTGGCTATCTTGTACCCGTTCAGGTGCAGGATCGGCAGCACCGCCCCGTCTGTCACCGGGTCGAGGAACTTGTTCGAGTGCCAGGACGCGGCCAGTGGCCCGGTCTCGGCCTCCCCGTCACCGATGACACAGGCGACCACGAGGTCGGGGTTGTCCAGCGCGGCGCCGTACGCATGCGACAGCGAGTACCCGAGTTCGCCGCCCTCGTTGATCGACCCGGGAGTCTCCGGCGCGGCGTGCGACGGTATGCCTCCCGGGAACGAGAACTGCTTGAACAGTCGGGCCATGCCGCGTTCGTCGCGGGACACCGCCGGGTAGAGCTCGCTGTAGGTGCCGTCCAGCCACGCGTTCGCCACCATGCCGGGGCCGCCGTGGCCCGGTCCGGTCACGTAGATCATGTCCTGGCCGCGCTCGGCGACGATCCGGGACAGGTGGGCGTAGAGCAGGTTCAGGCCGGGGGTGGTGCCCCAGTGGCCGAGCAGCCTCGGCTTCACGTCCTCCGGGGCCAGCGGTTCGCGCATCAGCGGGTTGCCGAGCAGGTAGATCTGACCGACCGACAGGTAGTTCGCGGCGCGCCAGTACCCGTCGATCGCGTCCAGCCGCTGGCGGCTCAGCGGCGTGCCGGGAACGATGAGCATGGACACCTCTCCCACGTGGCTCGGCGTTCGGGAACCGGTACTCGCCCGCGGCGGCCGACGGCGCGCCCCGCGCGCTCCTGCCGGTATGCCCGCTGCGACGCCAGGCATTCGGCCGGTGTGGCACCGCGCCCGGGCCGTGGCACACTCGGTGCGCAGGGGTCTGGGGGTGCCGCAGCGGCGGTCGTGGTGATTGGGGCGTCCGGAGCGGGAGGTGCGAGTGGGGCGTGGCCGCGCCGGCAGCCGGCCAGCGGTGCCGTTCCCAGTCGGGAGAGCGCTTTCACGGGTTCCATAGACCGACGTTGACATAGAGGATGGCCGCTCCTAATCTCTTGGAGAACGCTCTCCCGATCGTCCCGACGAGCAACCCGGATCGAGCACCAGGCCGCCTGCGCGCCGAGGCGTACGCGGCGGAGCAATCTTCGCGACAGCGCGGCGGGCGCCGTGGCCCGTGGCGCTGCCGGTCCGACGACGCCTGGCCGGCGGTGTCGAGGCAGCCGTACCAGGACATTCCGCGGCCCGCGACGACCCCAACCCGAGACGACAACTGTGCGGCCCGATCCTCGACCGCCGGGCCGACGCGGAGGACTGCCATGTTCGTACCGTTACCCCAGGCCGCCCGGCGCCGGGCACGCACCGGCGCCTCGGCGCTCGGTGTCGGCGTACTGCTGGCCACGCTGGTCTCCTGGCTGCCCGCCGAGACCGCGTTCGGCTCGACCGGCCTGCCGGTCGTGGAGAACTTCGAGGGCGCCCTGCCCATCACCACCGCGAGCCCGGGAATCTTCCCGTTCGGCAGCGACGCGGCCAGCACGCCGGCCCTGACCCAGGTCGCGGTCGCCGACCGGCCCGGCGGCGCCTCCGACAACCACGGCCTCGACGTCACCTACCACGTGGGCTCGTACGGCGGCTTCAGTGACAACCTGTCGACCGCGCAGAACTGGAGTGCGTACGGCGGCTTCAGCTTCTGGGTCAAGGAAACCGCGACCGGCCAGCGCATCGAGTTCGAGATCAAGGATGGCGGCAGCGACGGCGAGCACGCCGAACTGTGGCAGTCCTTCTTCACCGATTCCGCGACCGGCTGGCAGCAGATCAAGGTGCCGTTCGGCGACTTCGTCAAGCGCACCGACTACCAGCCCTCGGGCGCTCCGTCGGACGGCAGCCTGAACCTCACATCGATGTGGGGGTACGCGATCAACCTGGCCGGCTCCTCCGCCGGCGACCTGATCTTCGACGACGTCGTGCTGTACGGCACCGCCCAGCCCGCCGTCGCACCGGCCAACGACGTGTACGTCACCGACCAGGGCGGCTCGGTGTCCGTCGGCGTGGTCGCGAACCAGCCCGGCGGCGGGCCGCTGAGCGACGCCGTCTCGGTCGGGTACACGCTGGGCGGCGGTACCGCCGTCGCCGGCACCGACTTCACCGCCGGCAGCGGCACGCTGACGTTCCCGGCCGGTACGCCGTCCGGCACGGTCAAGACGATCGCCGTGCAGACCAGCGGCGGCCACCCGGCGTCGGTCGCGAAGACGATCCCGGTCAAGCTCACCGCCACCGGCGCCACCCTGAGCGGCTCCGCCGCCACGGTGGTCATCAACGCCCACGGCCTGCCGTACCAGAACCCGGCGCTGCCGGTCGCGCAGCGGGTCGCCGACCTGATGAGCCGGATGTCGCTGCAGGACAAGGTCGGCCAGATGACCCAGGCCGAGCGAGCAGCGGTCGGCAATGGCGGGGACATCGCCACGTACCGGCTCGGCTCGATCCTCTCCGGTGGCGGGTCGGTACCGACGCCGAATACCCCGCAGGCGTGGGCCGACATGGTCGACAACTTCCAGCTGCACGCGCAGGCCACCCCGCTGCAGATCCCGATCATCTACGGCGAGGACTCGGTCCACGGGGACAACAACCTCCAGGGCGCGACCGTCTTCCCGCACAACATCGGCATGGGCGCCACCCGCGACCAGGGCCTGGCTGAGCAGGAGGGACGGATCACCGCGATCGAGACCCGGGCGACCGGCGTGCAGTGGGCGTTCGCGCCGTGCGTGTGCGTGACCCGGGACGAGCGGTGGGGCCGCTCGTACGAGGCGTTCGGTGAGGACCCGGCGCTGGTGCAGCTGATGGAGACCGTGATCGACGGCCTGCAGAACCACGGCAACCTGGCCGACCCGACAGCGGTACTGGCGACCGCCAAGCACTACCTCGGCGACGGCGGCACCCGGTACGGCTCCTCGACCAACGGCACGTACACGATCGACCAGGGCGTGACGTACGCGACCCAGCAGCAGGTCGACGCGCTGTACCTGCCGCCGTACCAGACGGCCGTGGACAAGGGCGTGGGTTCGGTCATGCCGTCGTTCTCCAGCCTCCAGATCCTCGGCAAGGACTCCGCGCCGGTGAAGATGCACGCCCGGACCGACATGATCACCGGTGTGCTCAAAAACCAGCTCGGATTCAAGGGCTTCGTCATCACCGACTGGTCCGGGATCGACCAGATCAGCCCGGACTACAAGAACGACGTCAAGATCGGTATCAACGCCGGCATCGACATGGTGATGGTCCCGTACAACATCAAGGACTTCACCACGGACCTCACCGCGCTGGTCGGCAGCGGCGACGTGACGACGGCCCGGATCGACGACGCGGTGTCGCGCATCCTCACCCAGAAGTTCAAGCTCGGGCTGTTCGAGCACCCGTACACCGACCGCGCCAACCTGCCGACCATCGGCGACGCGGCGCACCGGCAGGTCGCGCGGCAGGCCGCGGCCGAGTCGCAGGTGCTGCTGAAGAACGCCGGTGGCGTCCTGCCACTGTCCAAGACCGCGAAGGTGTACGTCGCCGGCTCCAACGCCGACGACCTCGGCAACCAGACCGGCGGCTGGACGCTGAGCTGGCAGGGCCAGTCCGGCCCGGGTGAGGTGGGTACCACGATCCTGGCCGGCATGAAGCAGGTCGCCCCGCACGCGACCATCACCTACAGCAAGGACGCCTCGGCGCCGATGGCCGGCTACAGCGCCGGTGTGGTGGTCGTCGGGGAGACGCCGTACGCGGAGGGCGTTGGCGACGTGGGCAACGGGCACACGCTGCAGTTGTCGGTGGCCGACCGGGCTGCCGTGGACAAGGTGTGCGGCGCGATGAAGTGCGTGGTCATGACGGTGTCCGGGCGGCCGCTGGACATCACCGGCATCGTTCCGGAGGCGGCCGGCGTGGTCGCGTCGTGGCTGCCCGGCACCGAGGGCGAGGGCGTGGCGGACGTGCTGTTCGGCAACAAGCCGTTCACCGGCCGGCTCCCGGAGACCTGGGCGGAGGCGGAGAGCCAGCTACCCATCAACGTGGGCGACGCGACCTACGACCCGCTCTACGCGTACGGCTGGGGGCTGCGTACCGACAACGGGCACAGCCGGCTCGACACGGTCCGCGACCAGCTGGCCGGCGTGCACGGGGACCGGGACATCGCGGCCGCGGTGCGCGCGCTGGACCGGGCGCTGACGCCGGGCTGGTGGAACAGGGACGGCACCGTCCGCGACGCCCGGCACGTGCTCGGCGCGCTGCAGGACGCGGCGGACGCGCTGAACCGGTCCCGCAAGGACACGTTCGACCAGGACGACGCCGTGGTGTCGGTGGCCCGGGACGTGGCCCAGGCGAGGATCGCGGACGGCGGCCCGGCGGCGATGCCGCTGACCGCGTCGCTGACGGCGAACGCGGAGCACGCCGTGCTGGTCGGACGGCCCGACCAGGCCGTGTCGCTGCTGCGCCAGGCGTACGACAGGGCCGGGCTGGCCTAACCGGACAGGGGTAGCGCCCGCGGTCACGCAGCGTCGTGACCGCGGGCGGTCCGGTTCTGGCCGACCCGGGTACCGGCGATCAGGTCGTGCAGCGCCGCGCGGTCCCCGCGGACGAGGACCGACGCCACGGTCGCGCCGACGAGCAGGTACGCCGCGCCGATGGGTACCCAGGCCAGCGCGGGGCCGACCACGGTACCGGCGCCGGGCCCCGCCCACAGCGGCGCGATGCCCAGGTGGGCACACGCCCACGGCAGCAGCTTGACCGCGTTGCGCACCGCGACCCGCGCCGGCCCGGCGGCGCCGCCGAGGCGCGTCCGGACGGCGAGGCCGAAGCGGCGCTTGCCCCAGGTCGCGTGTGCCGCACTCGCCTCGGTGACGGTGAGGTAGAGCCAGACCGGCACCACCGACCCGGCGAACGAGACCAGGTCGATGTGCCCTCGCCAGCCGACGAGGTCCGCCGCGTACAGCGGGACGAACACGGCGGCGAGGACGGCGAGCCAGCCGACTACCATACCGTAGTCGAGCAGGGCGGCCAACAGTCTCAACCTCAGCGGCGCGGCCAGCGGCACCGGACCGGTCTCGCTGGCCGGCGAGTCCGTCACAGGGATTCCTCACAACTCGTCGCACGGTCGGGTCAATGATCGTCCGTATCGTATCCGTCACGAACCGGCGAGAACCCCGGCGCCCTCCGCTACCCGGTCACAAACACCGCGATGACCTGGCCGAACCGGTCCCCGGCGTCCTCCTGGAGAAAGTGGCCCGCTCCCTGGATCGTCGGGTGGGCCAGGCCGGCCGCGCCCGGCATCGCGCGCTTGAGGACCGGTGCCATCCCGCCGGTGATCGGATCCCCGTCGCTGAACGCGACCAGGAACGGAATGTCTATCGTGGACAAGCGCTGCCAGGCGGCCCGGTTGGCCGGCGTCGCCGGGTCGTCCGGCGAGGTCGGTACCAGCAGGGGCATCGCCCGTACCGCCGCCAGGTAGCTCTCGTCCGGAAACGGCGCATCGTACGCGGCCAGCACGGCCTCGGGCAGCGGTGTCCGGCAGCCGGCCTGGACCAGTCGCGCCACGCTGAGCGCGGGCGCGGTGGTGACCGCCTCGCGGAACCGCCACCAGACCGGTGGCAGTTCCTGGTCGCCGGTGGGCAGGCCGGTGTTGGCCGCCACCACCCGGGCGAACCGGTCGGGGTGCTCGGCCACCAGCCGCAGTCCGATCAGGCCGCCCCAGTCCTGGCCGACCAGGGTCACCTCGCGCAGGTCCAGGGCGTCGAACGCGAACGCCCGTACCCACTCCACGTGCCGGGCGTAACTGTGCTCGGCGGCGTCGGCGGGCTTGTCGGAGCGGCCGAACCCGATGAGGTCCGGTGCGATCGCCCGCAGTCCGGCGCCGGCGAGCACGTCGATGACCCGGCGGTAGAGAAACGACCAGCTCGGCTCGCCGTGCAGCAGCAGAACCGGCGGGCCGTCGGCGGGGCCGGCCTCGACGTAGGCCATCCGCAGCCCGGCGAGATCCGCGTAGCGGGCGGTGGCGGTGAAGCCGGGCAGTGCGGCGAAGCGCTCGTCAGGGGTACGCAGGATCCGCATCGGGCCAGGCTCTCATGCGGTGCCGCGGCCGTCGAGACGGTCACCCCGCGCAGCACGGCCCCAGCTCGCGGTCCTCAGCTCGCCCTCGGCGCCGGGGACGGCTCCGGCGGCGCGCAGGTGGCCGAGTCGACGGGGTAGTGGGAGCTGGTCAGCACGACCGCCTCGTCGGCTCCGGGCGGTGGCGAGACCGGGCCGCTGGAACCGTCGTAGGCGTCGTTCGGCTTGTGCGTACCGGGCTGCACGACGGTACCCAGTCTCGCGGTGCCCGGGAACGATTCGGCCGGGCGCGCCGCGCGGGCGGTGTACCCCACCGTGCGGCATGCCGCGGCGATCCGGAACTCGACCGTGGCGGCCGACGCCTCGTCCTGCCCCGGCCCGGCCAGCACGGTGATCATCGGAGTGGCGCAGGCGGGCAGGCCGGCGGTGAGGAAGTCGCGGCCGGCGCCGACGTACGCGGCGACCACGTCCCGGTACGCCCGCACGACGCTGGGCGGTCCGGCCATCGGCGCCAGCTTGCCGGCGGCCGGCTGCTTGCCGACGACGTCCAGCAGGCGCGCCCGGGCTTCCAGTACGGCGTCCTCGTCGTCGAGCAGGGTGCCGAGGGTGGTCCGGTCGGCCCCGGTGGCGGCGAGCGCGGCGAGCGCGTCCCGCAGCTTGTGCCGCGCGGCCGACTCGGCCCGCTGCACCGCCAGGAACTCGGCCGGCCGGGCGTCGTACAGCTGCCCCAGCCGGTTGACCCCCATCTCCTGGGCGTTCTCGGCGGTACACAGCTCGGTGGCGGCCGTGCGGACCAGAGTGCTGCGGATGTCCTGCGGCGCCCCGGCCGTCCTGGGCTGGGCGCGCCGGCCGGTGCCGCAGCCCGGTACGGCCAGCGCCAGCGCCAGCATGGCCGCGAGCGCGGCGGCGGCCGGGTGCCTCCGGCGGAACCCGGCACCAGGGGCAGCGACCACGTCCGCTCCTTTCCCGGCGCTACCACGCCCGTCGGGCGGTCGGCCGACAAACGGGACGCCCTCCCTGTCCGGGTTACCCCCGCCGGCCGGATTATGCGCGCCCGCCGGAAACCGGCAGCCGGGTAAACCGCGCTCCCTGCGGTCGCCGGTCGGCCGGCGGCGCCCTGGGCGGTCCCCCGGCGATCCGTCCGCCACAGGCCGGCCGGGACGCCGCGGGGGAGCCGGCCGCAGACCCGCAGACGGGGACTGGTCGACGGGCGCGCGGCGCCGTCTCGCGCGGCGCCGTCTCGCGCGGCCCCGTCTCGCGCGGCCCCGCCTCGCGCCGCCCCGGCGAGCGGGAACGTCCGAGCGCGACCCACCCGAGGGCCGACCCCGCCGCGACCGGGGCCGGGCGAGGCAGGAGAATCCGGACCGTGCACGCCGATCAGATCGCCTTCGTCACGGACAACACCGAGCTTGCCCCGGTCGCGTTCGTCCCGGAGATCCGGCTGCGCCAGGCCGAGGAGCCGATCGGGCTCTGGGAGCTGTCCGAGGGCGAGTACCACAGCGACCAGCCGCCGCCGTTCTGGGCGTTCGCCTGGGCCGGCGGGCAGGCGCTGGCCCGGTACCTGCTCGACCACCCCGAGACGGTGGCCGGGCGACGGGTGCTGGACGTGGCGACCGGGTCCGGGCTGGTGGCCGTCGCCGCGGCGCGGGCCGGAGCGGCCCACGTCCGTGCCGTCGACATCGATCCGCTGGCGGTTGCCGCCGTGGGGTGCAACGCGCAGGCGAACGGCGTGAGCGTCGAGGGCGTCGTGGCCGACGTGCTGGACGCCGAGTGGTCCGCGTCGTGCCCCGGCGCCGGGCCGGCCGAGCCGGAACCGTCGACGGACGTGGTGGGCTTCGACGTCGTCCTCGCCGGGGACGCCTTCTACAGCCAGGCGATGTCCGACCGGATGACCGGCTTCCTGAAGCGCGTGGCCAGGCACGGCGCCCACGTGCTCGCCGGCGACCCGGAGCGCACGTTCCTGCGTCGTGAGCTGTTCCGGCTCGCCGCGGCGTACGAGGTGCCGGTGCCCCGGGTGCTGGAGGGCGTGCGGGTCAGGCGGACCTCGGTGTGGGAGCTGCCCGGGCGTTCGGGACAGCCGGAGCGGGAGGGCCGGTAGCGGGCGCGGGATCGGCCATGATCCGTTTGTGGGTAGGTGCCGTGGGTACGCCTCCGGGTGACACCACAAGGGGGGTAGCCATGGCACAGCTGGTACGGGAAATCATGGTGGAGTCGGCGGTGACGGTGGATTCCGACGCCACACTGTCCGAGACCGCGAGACTGATGCGGGATGCTGACATCGGCGACGTGATCGTGGTAGAGGCCATGAAGCCGGTCGGCATCGTGACCGACCGGGACATCGTCGTCCGGGCGGTCGCCGAGACCGCCCAGGCCGGCAACATGACGGCCGGTCAGATCTGCAGCACCGAGCTGGTGACGGTGCGGCCCGAGGACGAGGTGAAGCAGGCCACGACGCTGATGCGCAAGGCGGCGGTGCGCCGACTTCCGGTGGTCGACGACGGCAAGCTCGTGGGGGTGCTGTCGCTCGGCGAGATCGCGATCGACCGGGACGAGACGTCGGCGCTGTCCGAGATCTCCTCGGCCGACCCGAACTCCTGACCGCGGACCGCGCGTTGGCCACCGGGCTCCCCGGTGGCCAACGGCCGTCCGGGCCGCCGCGACCGGCCGCCCGAGCCGGGCATGCAGGCACCGCCATCCGCGCCTGGCGAACTCAGCCCGGGTCCGCGGACCCGTTGTCGCGGCGGGGCACGGCGCGCTCCGGAGGCTTCGACCCTGGCCGGGATCAACCGGCCACTTCGGCCGGCCGCTCACAGCCAGCCGCGTACCGCCCGCTGGTAGGCGAACTTGCCGGCGAGCGTGGTCACGCAGAACGCGGCCAGTACCACGGCCAGCCAGCCGAAGTACGCCGGCGGCAGCGCCCGGAATCCGAGGACTGCGGCGACCGGCCCGACGGTGAACGCGATGCTGGCCGCGGCGATCGCCGCGGAGGCGACGAGCACCGGGCGGCTCGCCCAGGACCAGCGGCGCAGGCCGGTTCCGCTGCGCAGCAGGTGTACCGCGAGGATCTGGGTGAGCAGGTTCTCCACGAACCAGCCGGTGTGGAACAGCACCTGGGCGGACGGGCTCAGGTGGGCGCCGAGCACGTGCCGCAGGGCCGCGAACGTGGCCAGGTCGGCGAGCGCGTTGAGGATGCCGAAGCAGACCACGAACCGCAGCAGGTCCCTGCTGTCGAAGGTGCGTGGCCCGGCGTTCCCGCCGTCGTCCGTGCGGTCGAACGCGAGACAGAGCTGGGAGACGTCGAACAGCAGGTTCTGCACCAGGATCTGCAACGGCAGCATCGGCAGGAACGGCAGCAGCGCCGCGGCGGCCACCACCGCGGTGACGTTGCCGACGTTCGACGACATCGTGATCTTGATGTGCTTCATGATGTTGACGAACGCCCGCCGGGACAGCCCGATCGCCTCGCTGAGCGTCGCGAGGTCCTTGCCGGCCAGGATCACGTCCGCGGACGCGCGGGCGACCGGGGCGGCGTGCTCCACGCACACCCCGACGTCGGCGGCGCACAGCGCGGAGGCGTCGTTGAGCCCGTCGCCGAGGTACCCGACGGTGTGCCCGCGGCTGCGCAGCGCGGTGACGATGCGTGCCTTCTGGTGTGGATCGACCCGGGCGAAGACCGTGGTGCGCTCGGCGAGGGCGGCGAGCGCGGCGTCGTCGAGCGAGTCCAGTTCGCTGCCGCGCACCGGCTCGCCCGGCGGCAGCCCGGCCTCCCGGCAGATCCGCGCCGCGACCTGGGGATGGTCGCCGGTGATCAGCTTGACGCTGACTGCCTGGCCGGCCAGGGCGGCCAGCGCCGACGGCGCCCCGCGACGCAGCTCGTCACGCAGCCCGATGAACCCGATCAGGGTCAGGTCCCGCTCGCCGAGCGTGCCGCGCCGGCCGCGTCGGGCACCGATCGCGACGGCGAGCACCCGGACACCGGCGTCGTACAGCGAGGAGGCCAGCTCGTCGAGGCGCAGCCGTTCGCCCGCCGACATCGGCCGGTCGACCCCGCTGGCGCGTACCCAGGTGCAGCAGTCGAGCACCGCCTCGACCGCGCCCTTGGTGACCACGGTGTCCGGGCCCGGCGTCCCCGGCCGGCGCACCACGACGGTGGCCCTCCGGCGCGCCACGTCGAAGCCGAACGCCTCCACCGGCGACACCCCGTCGTCGATGCGCAGGCCCAGTTCGGCCGCGCGGCGCATCAGCGCGTCGTCGAGCGGGTCGCAGAATAGCGGCCCGAGCCGATCGGCGTTGATCTGGCTGTTGAGCGCGGCCCAGCGGAGCACCGTACGGTCGGATGTGCCGGCCGGGTCGAGGCAGCACGCGACCGTCGTGCTGTTTCGGGTCAGCGTCCCGGTCTTGTCCGTGCACAGCACGTCCATCGCACCCAGGTTGTGGATCGCCGGCAACCGCTTGACGATCAGGCCGCGTGCGCGCAGCAGAGCCGCGGCGCGGGCCAGTACGGTCGTGGTGACCACGGGCAGCATCTCCGGGGTGAGCCCGACCGCGACCGACACCGCGAACAGGAACGCCTGCGGCCAGTTCTCCCGGGCCAGCGCGTTGACCGCCAGCACCGCGGGCACGGCGGCCAGCATGACCCGGATGAGGGTGCGGGACACCCCGCGGACACCCCGGTCGAAGGCGGTCTCGCCGCGCGGGGGCAGGCTCTGCCGGGCGGCGCCGACGTACGTGTCGGTACCGGTCGCCACGACCACCCCGGTACCGGAACCACCGATGACCATGCTGCCCAGCAGGCACAGCCGGGGATCGTCGAACGGCGTCGCCGGCCGGCGCGGGTGCACGGCGGCGTCGCGCACCTCCAGACCGTCCAGAGCGGCGTGTTTGAACGCGGGCAGCGACTCGCCGGTCAGCAGCGCCTGGTTGACCATCAGATCACCGGAGCGCAGCAGCCGGATGTCCGCCGGGACCAGTTCACCCGGCGCGAGCCGGACGACGTCGCCGGGCACCAGGTGATCGGTGGGCACCTCGCGGGCCACCGACCGGCCGCCCGGCCGGGCGCGGCGCACCACCGTGGCGGTACGCGCCGCCATCGCGCGCAGCGCCGCCACCGCCTGGTCGGCCCGCTGCTCCTGGCGTACCTGCAGCACGCAGCTGATCGCGGCGAGCGTGATGATGACGGCGGCCGCGGGCAGGTCCTCGGTGGCGGTCGACACGGCGGCCAGGCAGAACAGGATGAGCACGAACGGGTTGACCACGGCCCGCCGCAGCCGCTGCGGCCAGCCGTGGCGCGGCTGCGCGGCCGGTCCGTTCTCGCCGTCGCGTTGGGCCCGCAGTTGCGCCTGGGGCTCGTCGAGGCCGGACAGGGAGGAGTCGACCAGGCGCAGGACTTGCAGCGGCGACATGGCCGCGAACCGGTGGAGCCGTGCCGGTACGGCGGGCAGCGGATTCATCGGTTCGGTCGGCGGATCCGCCGCCGGCGGGACGGTCGTCGGCGCCAGGTCAGGCGCTGACGCCACGTGCCCCTCCCGGCAGCGGATCGCCCTGCAGGTGCGCCACCATCTCCCGGACCATCATCACCAGATGCCGGTCATCGACCAGGTAGACCTGCCGGCGGCCCTCGCGGCGGGCGTGCACGAGCCCGGCGAGCCGCAGCTTCGCCAGGTGTTGGCTGACCACCTGCGCGGTCGTGCCGACCTCCTCGGCCAGCGAGCCGACGTCCCGTTCGCCGTGCGCGAGCAACCACACGATGTGGAGCCGGACGGTGGCGGCGAGCATGCCGAACATGCCGGCCGCGGTCTGCAACAACTCCGGCGTCACCTCCTCGCCGCCCGCCGGTCGGCTGGCGGCGGTCACGAAGGTCACGGTCCCCCCTCTCGTCGGCGTGGTCTTGCCACCCTACGGCCTCGGCGGCCGGTGCGACAGCACGTGACAGCCAGACGGCCGCGCCCGCCACCGGGGCCGGTGCGATGACGCTGGGCGCAGCTGACCCGTGGCCAGAGCGAGGCGCTGAAGCTGGCCGAGAGTACGAACGTCTGGGTACGCCCGGCACCGGGCAGCACGCATATCCCGGCGCCGCGGCGGCCGGCGTGAGTCGGTGCCCGACGCGCCCGTGACACGACGGAGGCGCCCACCGGCCGGAGCCTGATGGGCGCCCACTGCGCCGTCGCGCGGTACGTCCGGTCAGAGCGCCGGACCGGTGGCCAGCTGGACGGTCGCCGAGTGCGACTGCCCCTCCTGGTCGGTCCAGCCGAGGGTGACCTTGTCGCCCGGGTGGTGCTGGGTCATCAGGGTGGTCAGGGTGGTCGCGCTGTCGACGGTCTTGCCGCCCAGTGACGTGATCACGTCGCCCTGCTCCAGTCCGGCCTGCTCGGCGGGGGAGCCGTTCACCACGCCGGCCACGACCGGCGCGTTGCTGTTACCGCCGTTGCCGCCCTGGCCGAAGCCGCCCCGGCGGCCCTGTCCGTTCTGCGGAGCCGAGGACACCTCGACCCCGAGGAACGCGCTGGGCCCGATGTGCACGGTGGCCGAGGACTGGTTGGCCCGGATCTGCTTCGCGATCGACAGCGCCCGGTTGATCGGGATGGCGAAGCCCTGGTTGCCCTGGTCCTGGAACTGGAATCCGGCCGAGGCCGCGGTGTCCATGCCGATCACCTTGGCGTCCGCGTTGACCAGCGGGCCGCCGGAGTCGCCCGGCTGAACGTCGGCGTTGAGCTGGATCAGGCCGGTGAGCTGCTCGGAGCCGCCGCCGGACTCGTCGCTGGCGGTGATCGCCTGGTTGAGCGCGGTCACCGTACCGCCGGCCACGCTCGGCGTACCGCCGGTGCCGCCGGCGTTGCCGATCGCCAGGACCGGATCGTTGACCTTGACTTTCGAGGAGTCGGCGGTGGCCACCGTCTTCAACCCGGAGGCGTTGGTCATCTGGATCACCGCGATGTCCTCCGAGCGGTCGTACCCGACCACGGTCGCGTCGTACGTCTTCCCGTTGCCGATGTCGGTCACGCTGATCGCGGTCGCGCCCTGGATCACGTGGTTGTTGGTGAGCACGACGCCGCCTGCGGACAGCACCATCCCGGTACCGGCGGCCTCGCCGCCCTGGAATCCGAGCTGCGTGACGATGTCCACCAGGCCCGGGTCCACGGCGGCCGCGATGTCCGCGGCGTTCGCCGGGCCACCCGGGTTGCCCGGCTGGCCCTGGCCGCCCTGGCCTCCCGGGCCGACCGGCTGGTTGAAACCGGGGAATGTCCCGCTTCCGGGGGATCCGGCGCTGGTGTCCGAATCGCTCGGCCGCCAGACCGCTCGGCCGACGAGCAGCCCGGCCACCATCGCGACCACGATCAGCAGGCAGCCGAGCGCCACGAGAACGGGCATCCGGTGGCTGATCGGGCGCGGTTGCGGTGGGAGTGGCGGCGGTCCCCAGGGGCCGGCCTGCTGCGGCCACCCCCACATCGTGGGCTGGTTGTGGGCGGTGCCCGCAAAGGCGTACCCGGGCTGGTAGAGGGGCTGGCCCTGGTACCAGGTCTCGCCCTGAGGGGGTGCCGGGTATCCGGGAGGTCCGGCCTGGCCGGCCGGGTGGGAATACGGCGCTGGCGGCGGGTAGCCGCCCGGCTGACCGTACGGGGCGGCCGGTGGCCGCAGACCCTCGGTCGTGTCGTCGGCCGGCGGCCGATCGCCAGGTGTGGGCTCGCTAGCCGCGCTCATCGCGTAACTCCTTCTCGAAAGGCGCAGGTGCGTCGTTGCCGCTTTCTGATTTCCTCTAGTAGACCTCGGCCGTCTGGGAGTTTGCTTTGCGATGCCTGGGAAAGGTCGGCGAGTTCACTGGAGGGCGATCTCCGCCCCGGTCGGCTGCTTCTCCCGGTCCGCCCGGTCCGCCACGGCACCGGGCGAGCCCGCGGCAGTGGTCGGCGCGCGGCGCGGCGGGGGTCTGGCGCCCCTTAACTACCACTGTTAGTTTGTGGGTCAACACCGCTACTTTGTCGGTCAATACCGCCAACCGTGCTTCACCGCCGGATCGAGGCCGATGTGGATATGGCTCAGGCACAGGGCGCGCAGCCGCCGGCACCGGCGCCCGATCCCGCGCTGTCCCTGCGCGGGATCAGCGTGCGCTTCGGTGGCCTGACCGCGCTCGACGACGTGTCGTTGCAGGTGCCCGAGGGTGGCACGGTCGGGATCATCGGCCCCAACGGTGCCGGGAAGACGACGCTCTTCAACGTCATCTGCGGTTTTGTCCGGCCGGACGCCGGCACGATCAGCTGGGAGGGCCGGGACCTCCGGCCCCGCCCGCACCGGCTGGTACGGCTCGGCATCGCCCGCACCCTCCAGGGAGTCGGGCTGTTCCCGGGGCTGACCGTCCTGGAGAACGTCATGGCCGGGGCCGGCGAGCGCAAGAAGATCGGCTTCGGATCGTCCCTGATCGCGCTGCCCCGCTCCGACCGGGCCGAGCGGGAACTGCGCGGCACCGCGATGGCCCGGCTCGACGAGTTCAAGATCGCGGAGTACGCCGATCGGCGGCCGGACGACCTGCCCTACCCGGTACGCAAGAAGGTCGCACTGGCCCGCGCGTTGATCGCGCAGCCCCGGCTGCTGCTGCTCGACGAGCCGGCCGGCGGCCTGGGCGGCGAGGACATCGAGGAACTCGCCGCGTTGATCCGCTCGCTGCCCCGCAGGCGCGGCGGCGGTGCCACCGTGATGTTGGTGGAGCACCACATGGACCTGGTGATGGAGGTCTGCCAGCAGGTCGTGGTGCTCGACTTCGGCCGGGTCATCGCGACCGGCACGCCGGAGCAGATCAAGGACGACCCGGCGGTCGCCGAGGCGTACCTGGGCTCCACCGCGGCCGAGGGCGGCCCGGCCCCCGACACTCCGGTGCCGTCATGACCGGGCTGCTGCGGGTCGAGGGCCTGACCGCGGGCTACAGCGGGGTGCCGGTGCTCCACGACATCGACCTGACGGTACCGGCGGGCACGATCTGCGCGGTGCTCGGCGCGAACGGCGCGGGGAAGACGACCCTGCTGCGCGCGCTGTCCGGCATGGTGCGCCCGGATCGCGGGCGGATCCTGTTCGACGGCTCGGACCTGCGCGGGCTGCCGGTCGAGCAGCTGATCCGGCGCGGGCTGGCGCACGTGCCGGAGGGCCGGGGCGTGATCGACGAGCTCACCGTCGAGGAGAACCTCTGGCTCGGCGGGCTGTTCCGCGCGGACCGGCGCGCGCTGCGCGGCCCGGTCGGCGACGCGTACGAGCTGTTCCCGGCGCTGGCGGCCCGCCGCCGCCACGCCGGGCACCAGCTGTCCGGGGGCGAGCGGCAGATGCTCGCGCTTGCCCGGGCCCTGGTCGCGAAGCCCCGGCTGATGCTGCTCGACGAGCCGTCGCTCGGGCTGGCACCCCTCGTGGTGGCGCAGATCATGGCTCTGCTGCGCCGTCTGCGCGACGAGCGGGGGCTGACCGTCCTGCTCGTCGAGCAGAACGTGCGCAGCGCGCTGTCGGTGGCCGACTCGGCCCTGGTGATGGCGCAGGGGAGGGTGGTGGCCGCCGGCGGCGCGGGCGCGTTGGCCGGCGATGACGCGTTACGGCATGCGTACCTAGGCTTCTAGACCTCCAGGGGGTCGCGAGTGGATCGCTTCGTGTTCCTCACCGTCTACGGGCTCTCGCGTGGCGCGATCTATGCCGCGTTCGCGCTGGCCCTCGTGCTGATCTTCCGCGCCACCCGGGTCGTGAACTTCGCCCAGGGCGTGCTCGCGGTGGTGTCCGCGTACCTGGCGTACAGCGTGTCCGGCGCGACCGGATCGTACTGGCTCGGGTTCGGGACCGCACTGGTCAGCGGGCTGGTGCTCGGAGCGGTCGTCGAGCGGGTGGTGATGCGCCGGGTCGAGCACGCACCGCCGCTCAACGCGGTCATCGTCGCGCTCGGCCTGGTGCTGATGACCCAGGGCGTACTCGGCATGATCTACGGCAACCAGTACCGGGCGTTTCCGGCGCCGTTCAGCACGGTCGCCATGACCGTCGGCGGGATACCCCTGGTGACCCGGTACGACCTGTTCGTGTTCGGTACCGTCCTGGTCCTCATGCTCGCCCTCGCGGCGCTGTTCACCCGTACCGCGACCGGCCTGCGGATGCGCGCCGCCGCGTTTGCCCCGCAGGTGTCCCGGCTGCTCGGCGTCAACGTCGGCCGGATGCTCACCCTGGGCTGGGCGCTGGCGGCGGTGGTCGGCGCGGTGGCCGGCATGCTGATCATCCCGACCGGGCTGGGGCTGCACCCGACCGCGATGGACCTGGTGTTCGTCTCGTCGTTCACCGCCGCCGTGGTGGGCGGCCTGGACAGCCCGGTCGGGGCGGTGGTCGGCGGCCTCGTGGTCGGCCTGGTGCTGTCCTATGTGGGCGGTTATCTGGGCAGCGCCAGCACGCCCCTGGCCGTGCTGGCGCTGCTGGTCGTGGTCCTTCTGGCCCGGCCGGGCGGGCTGTTCTCCGGCAGTGCGGCGAGGCGGGTATGAGCCGATCGACCCTGCTCCGGCACCTGGCCATCACGCTGGTCTGTGCCGTGCTGCTGCTCGGCCTGACGTACGCGCTGGACCCGTTCCGCAACTACCAGCTGGCCACCGCGGCCGCGTACCTGTGCGCCACGGCCGGGCTGACCCTGCTGGCCGGCCAGAGCGGCCAGCTGTCCCTCGGGCAGGGCGCGCTGATGGCGATCGGCGGGTACACGGTCGCGCTGGTGCAGAACCAGTTCGGCGCGCACGACGTGACCACGCAGTGGGCGCTGCTCGGCTCGCTGGCCGCGGCGGTCTGCGTGGCCGCGGTGGCGGGCGCGGTCATCGGTGTCGCGGCGGCCCGGCTGCGCGGCCCGTACCTGGCCGGGCTCACCCTGGTCGTCGCGGTGGCCGTCCCGTCCATCGGTACCCTCTGGCACTCGCTGCTGCACGGCGACCAGGGCCTGTCGGTGTACCTGCTGCCGGCGCCGGCCTCGCTCGGCGAGGCGTTCCCGCTCGAACGCTGGCAGGCATGGCTCGCCCTGGTCGCCGCGCTGCTCACCATGCTGGCGCTGTCCAACCTGGGAAGCGGTCGGTTCGGCCGCACGATGCGGGCCGTGCGCGACGACGAGATCGCCGCGTCGCTCGCCGGCATCAACGTCGCCGGTACCCAGGTGAGGGCGTTCGTGGTCAGCGCGGCCTGCGCCGGGCTGGGCGGCGGGATGCTCGCGGTCCTGGCGCAGAGCGTGTCCCCGGGCGCCTACGCCTTCACCCTGTCGCTCAACCTGCTGCTGGCCGTCGTGGTCGGCGGCCTGGGCAGCCTGACCGGCGCGGTCTGGGGAAGCGTCCTGCTGGTCCTGTTGCCCTGGCTGGCCGACGACCTGACCAGCTCGTTCATCCACTCGCCGGCCGCGCAGCAGCGCCTGGCCGGAAACCTGCCCCTGGCAATATTCGGGCTTCTGCTCGTCATAGTGATGATCGCCGCCCCAGGCGGCATACAGGGTCTGCTGAACCGGGCGGGCCGACGGGTGCGCGGGCGGCGTGACGGCCGAGCCGCGTACCGGGCGGAGCCATCCGCCCCCGATGCGCAGCCGCACGCTCCCGCGGCCTCGCGCACCTCGATCCCCAACCCCTGAAGGGGGCCGGAGCATGTACCACATCGTGCGACGCGGTGTGTCGGTGTTGACCGCGATGATCGTGGTGGGCGCCGCGGCCGCGTGCAGTGGCAGTTCGGGCACGTCCGGCGCGTCCACTCCGGGCGTCACGTCCACCGAGATCCTCGTCGGTACCCACACCCCGCTGACCGGGCCGGCCGCCGCCGGCTACAGCAAGATATCGGCCGCCACCAAGGCGTACTTCGACTACGTCAACAGCAAGGGGGGTGTGAACGGCCGGAAGATCACCTTCAAGGTCATGGATGACGCGTACAACCCGGCCACCACCCAGCAGGTCGTGCGCCAGCTGGTCCTGCAGGACAAGGTGTTCGCGATCCTGTCCGGCCTGGGCACCCCGACGCACACCGGCGTACTCGACTTCCTCAACACCAACAAGGTTCCCGACCTGTTCGTCGCGTCCGGGAGCCTGAGCTGGAACCAGCCGAAGAAGTACCCGTACACGTTCGGGTACAACCCGGACTACACCATCGAGGGGAAGATCTTCGCCAACTACATCAAGGCCAACTTCGCCGGCAAGAAGGTGTGCAGCTTCGGCCAGAACGACGACTTCGGCGCCGACGGCCTCAAGGGCGTGCGGGCGGTACTGGGCGCGTCCGGTGTCGCGCACAGCGAGACGTACGACGTGACCAACACCAACGTCGGGCCGGCCATCGGCGCCTTGAAGGCGGCGGGCTGCCAGGTCACCATCGCGTTCACCGTGCCCGGGTTCACCGCGCTGGCCCTGGGCGCGGCGGCACAGCTCGGCTTCCGTACCCAGTGGATGATCTCCAACGTCGGCGCCGACTACGCGACGCTGGGCGGTCTGCTCAAGGACGCCACCGGGCCGCTGCTGGAGGGTGTGCTGAGCACGGCGTACCTGCCGGCGGCGATGGACACCACCAATCCGTGGGTGTCGCTGTTTTTGAAGCTGAACCAGCAGTACAACAACAACACCGCGTTCGACGGCAACGTCGAGTACGGCTTCGCCGTCGGGTACCTGTTCGTCGAGGCGCTGAAGGCGGCCGGCAAGGACCTGACCCGGCAGGGCATCGTCAAGGCCGTGGAGAAGAACGGGTTCTCCGGGCCCGGCCTGTCCGCGCTGCGCTTCTCGGCCACCGACCACTCCGGGTTCGGCGGCCTGAAGATGGGCAAGGTCGAGGGCGGTAAGCAGATGGTGTTCGGGCCGCTCTACACGACCGACGACGGGTCGGGGCCGGTCACCGAGACCGATTACGCGCAGCCTGCACCACCGGCCGACGGCATCCCGTCCTGAGACCGGTGCGGCGGGGCCGGGGTGCCACCACCCCGGCCCCGCTCACCGCTGCGCGACGACCTGCGCGTACAGCGTCTCGAAGCCGCGTACCAGCGTGGTCAGCCCCAGGTCGAACGCGCCGTCGTCGACCTGCTGGCGGTGCTCGCGCAGCCGGTGCGCGTCGCGCAGGTGCGGGTAGCGCTGCGCGTAGACCGAGGGATCGTCGAGGAAACCGAGAGCGAACGAGCCGAGCGAGGAGCCGGCGACGAAGTACCGCATCGCCGCGCCGATCCGGGTGGCGTAGCTGGGCGGCCAGCCGGCCTCGACCAGGGCGCCGTACACCGCGTCGGCGAGTGCCAGCGCCGCCGGGCGCAGCGCGGGACCGTGCGCCAGGAACGGCACCGCGTTCGGATGCGCCGCCAGCGCCCGGCGGTAGGTGCGCGCCCACTCGGTCAGCGCGGTGGCCCACTCGCCCTTGCCGAACATGCGCAGGTCCACCTGGGCGATGATCGCGTCGGCGACCGCGTCGAGGATCTCGTCCTTGGTGGCGAAGTGGTTGTACAGCGAGGGTGCGCGCACCCCGAGCTCGCGTGCGAGCCTGCGGGTGGACAGCGCGTCCAGCCCCTCCTTGTCGAGGATCGTGGTGGCGACCTCGACGATGCGCTGCCGGCTCAGCACGGGTTGCCGCGGTCTCGCCACGATCATCGCGACCTTCCGCTGGTACAAAAGCTGACGCTGTTAGTTTAAGGATCGCGGCGCGGTGCGGCGGAAAACTGGACGCAGATCACCCTGCCCATCGGCGCCCGCGAATGGGTCGATCGCCCGGGCCACCGCCCGGGTCGGGCCCCTCGGGCCACCGCGCGGTCGGGCCGCTCGGGTCACGACCCGGTCGGGCCGCGCGGTCGGGCCCGTCGGGTCACCGCCGGTCGGGCCGCTCAGGCCACCGCCCGCCGCGCCCGCAGCGGCGCGGGTTCGCGGCCCAGCTCGCGCAGGACCTCGTCGGTGTGCTCGCCGGGGTGCGGCGGCGGACGGCGGATGGCGCCGGGCGTGGCGCTGAACCGGGGCGCCGGAGCCGGCTGGGTCACGCCGGCATGTTCGACGAACGTGCGGCGGGCCGCCAGGTGCGGGTGCGAGGGCGCCTCCCGCCAGTCGAGCACCGGGGCCACGCACGCGTCGGTGTGCTCCAGCAGCGCGGCCCATTCATCCCGGGTACGGGACCGGAACAGCCGCGCCCACGCCCGGCGGGCGGCGGGCCACCCGGCCGGATCGAACCGGTCGCCCGCCGTGGTGCCGTCATCACCGCGGTCCGGGGTGCCGTCATCGGCGTCGCCGGGCATCTCGAAGCCGGTCAGCCGCACCAGTTCGGCGTAGAACCGCGGCTCCAGAGCGCCGACCGCCAGGTACCGGCCGTCCGCGCACTCGTACGTGTCGTAGAACGGAGCACCGCCGTCGAGCAGGTTGGCGCCCCGCTCGTCGCGCCACATGCCCAGCCCGCGCAGCCCGTGGATCGCGGTCGACAGCAGGGACACGCCGTCCACCATGGCCGCGTCGATCACCTGCCCCGACCCGCCGGTCCGAACCGACAGCAGCGCGCACACCACGCCGAAGGCCAGCAGCATCCCGCCGCCGCCGAAGTCGCCGACCAGGTTCAGCGGCGGTACCGGCGGGGTGTCCGGCCGGCCGATGCCGTACAGCGCGCCGGTCAGCGCCAGGTAGTCGATGTCGTGGCCGGCGTACGGCGCGTTGGGCCCGTCCTGGCCCCAACCGGTCATCCTGCCGTAGACCAGCCGCGGGTTGACCGCGAGGCAGTCGTCCGGGCCGAGCCCCAGCCGCTCGGTGACGCCCGGCCGGAATCCTTCGACGAGCGCGTCGGCGTGGCGGACGAGATCGAGGACGACCTCCCGGCCGGCCGGATGCTTGAGGTCCACCGCGATCGAACGCCGGCCCCGGTTCAGCACGTCCGGGTGCGGCGAGCCGAAGCGCTCCGGGCGCACCTGTTCCGGCCGGTCGACGCGGATCACATCGGCACCCATGTCAGCCAGCAGCATGGCGGCGAACGGGCCGGGTCCGATTCCGGCGAACTCCACCACCCGTACCCCGGCGAGCGGCCCGGTCATCCGGCCTCACCGTCGCCGGCCTCACCGTGGCACTGCTCGCCGTCGCACTGCTCGCCGGCTCCTCGACCCCGGTGCTCGCCGGCCGCGAGCGCGACCGTGGCCCAGCCCTTGGCGTGCACGCCGCCGGTCTGGCGTACCACCTCGAGTTCCAGCGTGACCAGGCGCTCCCCGTCGCGCTCCTCGCGCCCGGTGACCACGCCGCGGTAGGTGAGCACGTCGCCGGGCCACGCCTGCTCGCGGAACTGGACGCGGAACCGCCGGAGGGACTCTGGCCCGAACAGGTCCGCCAGGTAGGTGCCCAGGATCCCGGCGGGCAGCATGCCGACCGCGAACACGCCGGGGAACCCGGCCGCGCGGGCGTACTCCTCGTCGTGGTGGATCGGGTTCATGTCGCCGGAGGCCCCCTGGTACCGGACGATGTCGGTACGGGTCAGCGGCTCGTCCACGTACTCGGGCAGGGTGCCGGCGACGGCGAGCGCCTCCCAGGTCAGCTCGGCCGGCGCGGTCACGACGCCGTACCCGCGCCCGGTGCCCGGCCGGTCTCGATGACCGTGCTGCGTGCCTGGGCGACCAGCGTGCCGGCCTCGTCCCGGTACTCGGTCACCAGCACGGTGAACTCCATCGTGCCGCCCCGCCGGCCCTGCTTCCGGTAGACCTCCTCGACCCGGTGGGTGGCCGTCAGGGTGGTACCGGCGCGGGGCGGCCCGGCGGGGAACACGAACTCCTGTTCGCCGTGCAGGACCCGGGACCAGTCGCGGGGCTCGTCGCGGAACGGAAAGGCGCCGGGGCCGGCCCAGAACGAGGAGGACATGAGGAAGGTCGGCGGAGTGACCGGCCGCGGGTCGGAGAAGTAGCTGTCCCGACGCGCCCGGGTCGCCCGGGCGAACTCGCGGACCTTCCCGCGCTCGACCGGGAACTCGTACGGCTCGCCGGTCTGGCCGGCCGGCCTGCTCATCAACCGCCTCCTTCGGACTGTCCCGTGCCGCCCGGGCCGGCGCTCACACCCGGATGTGCGCGCCCCGTACCGCCGAGGACCGGTCTCCGCACAGGAACGCGACCGTGTCCGCGACATCCTGCGCGGGAGTCCACGAGCGCCGGTCGGCGTCCGGCTGGCTGGCACGGTTCCCGGGAGTGTCGATCACACCGGGCAGGATGGCGTTGACCCGTACCCCGTCCCGGGCGTACTCGGCGTGCAGCGCGCCCACCAGCCCGAGCACCGCGGTCTTCGCGGTCAGGTAGCCGGCCGCGCCGGGGAACGGGCTACGCGTCGCCTGGCTGGACACGCAGATGACCGCCCCGCCGCCGGCCGCCACCAGGTGCGGCAGCGCGGCGTGGCAGACCAGGTACGCAGGGCGCAGGTTCAGGCGCAGTTGCGCCTCGAAGTCCTCGATCGGCGTCTCGTGCACCCGACCACCCATGGCGAACCCGCCGACCAGGTTGACGACCGCGCGCAGCGGCCGCCCGGCGTCCCCGGCGGCGATGTCCACGCACCGCCGTACCGCGTCGGGGTCGAACAGGTCGGCCTCCACCGGCGTCAGCGCCTCGTGCGCCGGAAGCCGGTCGGGCCCCGGGCGGCCGCGCCGGGGCACCACGACGCGCCAGCCGGCGGCCAGCAGCGTGCTGGTGACGGCGGTCCCCAGGCCTCCGGCACCCCCGGCGATCAGTGCGGTGCGGCTCATCGCTCTCCTCGGCTGCGGATCAGGCCGGCGTAGCGGTCAACTGCCGGACCACCGCCAGGGCGCCCTGCACGTGAGAGTTGAACTGGATCTGCGAGGAGAACACGTGCCGGATGATCCCCTGCCGGTCGATGACGTAGGTGACCCGGCCGGGCAGCAAACCCAGGGTCGACGGCACCCCGTACCGGCGGCGGACCTCGCCGCCGGAGTCCGCGGCGAGGACGAACGGCAGGTCGTGCTTGCGGGCGAACCGGCCGTGCGAGTCGACCGAGTCGGAGCTGACGCCGACCACCTGCGCGCCGGCATCGGCGAACACCTCGTAGGCGTCCCGGAACGCGCACGCCTCCCGGGTGCAGCCGAAACTGTCGTCTTTCGGGTAGAAGTAGAGTACGACGACCTTCTGCTGGAGGAGGTCGTGCAGCGACACCTGTCCTCCGGACTGGGCCGGGAGCGTGAAGTCCGGAGCCTGGTCCCCGACCGCGAGTGACTTGACGTTGGCCACGGGCAAAGGCTACCCGCCGGTACGCACCGCGGCTACGCCGGCCGGGCGGCGAAGCAGGGCCGCTTGAACGAGACACCGGCAGGCGCCATCCTGAGTAACATGCGTGCGCGGCCGCGCCGTCGCGGCGCACTGGGTAGCATCCAGGCGCGGCAGCGCAGCAAGCAGTCTGGCTCGGCGCGTCCGACGTCGCGCGACGACCCAGACCAGTGGCACGACCGGGGGAACTGAGATGACCGCGCAGGGCGAGGAACGCGAAACCCAACGCACACGCGACGAGGACCGGCTGCGGGCGGCGGACGAGGACCGCCAGTGGGTCGCCGACCGGCTGCGCATCGCGCTGGACCAGGGCCGGCTGCGGCTTGCGGAGTACGATGACCGGCTGCGCCTGGCCTACGCCGCGACGACCTACGCCGAACTCAACGCGCTGCTGGATGACCTGCCGTCGCCCGCCGCGGCGGCGGCCTCCGCCGTGGCGCCCGCCCCGCAGCACAGCCCCGAGCCGGCGTCGTCGCCGGCACAGTCCGCCGCCTCCGACAAGCCGTACAAGCGGATGCCGACGGCGCTCATGGTGCTGTGGACGATCTGGGGCGGGGCGGTGGCCATCAACCTGGTGGTCTGGCTGCTGGTCATGGTCGGTACCGGCCACGCGATCTACCCGTGGCCGATGTGGGTCGCCGGCCCGTCGGGCGCGGCCCTGCTCGCGGTGACGGTCGGCGTCCAGGAGATCCGCCGCAGCAAGCGGCGCTGACCGCCGCGCCGCGGGCTGCGCGGTCGGCCCGCGGTCAGTGCCCGGCGGCCGGCGGTCCCGTGCTCGCCCGGACCACCAGCGGCGTGGCCAGCTCCACCCGGGGCGTCTCCAGCTCTTCGCCGTCGATCAGGCTCAGCAGCATCCGCGCCCCCATGCCTGCCATCTCGGTCAGCGGTTGCCGGACCGTGGTCAGCGGCGGGATCGCCCAGCGCGCCTCTTCGAGATCGTCGAACCCGACCACGCTCATGTCGTCGGGGACCCGCAGGCCACGCTCGTAGAGCGCCTCGTAGGCGCCCAGTGCCATCTGGTCGGCGCAGACGAACAGCGCGGTCGGCGGGATCGGCAGGTCGAGCAGCGCGACGGTCTGCTGGTACCCGGCCGGGCTGAGGAAGTCGCCGGAGCGCACGTAGCCGGGGCGTACCTTGAGCCCGGCCCCGCTCATCGCGGCCCGGTACCCGTCCATCCGGGCCCGGCTGCACAGCACGTCGGGCGGGCCGCCGATGACGGCGACGCGCTCGTGGCCGAGGCTGATCAGGTGCTGAGTGGCGGTGAGGCCGCCGGCCCAGTTGGTCGCGCCGACCGAGGGCACCCTCGGGGCCGGCTGCCCGGCCGGGTCGACGACCACCACCGGGATGCCCAGGTCGTCGAGCTGCGCCTGCTGGCCGGGAGAGAGCTGGGACAGGATCAGTAGCACACCGTCGGACCGGCGGGCGGCGAGGTTTTCCAGCCAGCGCCGGTCGGGTCGGGTGCGGTGCCGGCCGTGCACCGCCGAGACGACGACGCCGGTGCCGGCCCGGTGGGTGACCTCCTCGACGCCGGCCAGGATCTCCATCGCCCACGGGCTGCCGAGATCGACGAAAACGAGGTCGATCAGTCCCACCCGGTGGTCGGGCCGGGCTCTGCGCGGCTGGTAACCGCGCTCGCGCAGCAGCGCCTCCACCTTGTCCCGGGTGCCGGCGGCGACGTCCGGACGGCCGTTGACCACTTTGGACACTGTGGGAACGGACACGCCGGCCGCTGCCGCGATCTCGGACATGGTGGTCCGGTTCCGTGACATGGGCGGAGTTTACGCCGAAACTTTCGGCATTCGTAAGCCCTAATGTCTCCGGCAACGCCAGTGGCTATTGACGGGGAATCGTTGGCCGAATTATGGTCCGGCAACCGAAACTTATCGGAAGGGTCATCGAAAGGTCGGTTCGCCGGCCACCGGCTTGACCGGTCTGGATCGTGGTGCGGCGAAGCCGTGCCGAGCCGGGCCGGTCGGACGCGCGAGATTGGTGCGGCGCGTGCGAATTGAAGGGATGCCATGACCGCAGAGCGTCCGCTTGACCGCGGCCCCTCGGACGTCGCTGGCGGTCGGACGACCGCGAGGGAACGGCCGGTTGACGACGGCCCTCCGGACCTCGCCACCCCCGGCGGTCGGGTCGTCGCCGGCGTGGCCGCCGCCGTCCCGCTCATCCGCAATCCGGTGCTGCCGGGCTTCCACCCGGACCCGTCGATGCTGCGGGTGGGCGACGACTACTACCTGGCCACGTCGACCTTCGAGTGGTATCCGGGGGTGCGGCTGCACCACTCGCGGGATCTGGTGCACTGGCGGGCGCTCGGCGGCATCCTGACCGAACGGCGCCTGCTCGACCTGCGTGGCGCGGGGGATTCGTGCGGGGTCTGGGCACCCGACCTGTCCCATGTGGATGGACGCTTCTACCTCATCTTCACCGACGTGGCCAGCTTCGAGAGCGGGTACTGGGATCCGCGCAACTACGTGGTCAGCGCGCCGGAGATCGACGGGCCGTGGTCGGACCCGGTGCCGCTGCACGGGCGCGGGTTCGACCCGTCCCTGTTCCACGACGAGGACGGCACCAGCTGGCTGCTGTCGATGAGCGCCGACTGGCGCCCGGGCCGGGAGCCGTTCGCCGGCATCGAGGCGCAGCGATTCGACCGGGACACCATGCGCGCGGTCGGTCCGGTCCACACGCTGTTCTCGGGCACCGAGGCGGGGATGACCGAGGGGCCGCGGCTCTACCGGCGGCACGGCTGGTACTACCTGGTGACCGCGGAGGGCGGCACGAGCTGGGAGCATCAGGTCACGGTCGCCCGGTCCAGGACCATGACCGGCCCGTACGAGGCCGACCCGGACGGGCCGCTGCTGACCTCCACCGGCCGGCCCGATCTTGAGCTGCAGAAGGCCGGCCACGGTTCGCTGATCGTCACGCCGGCCGGGGAGTGGTATCTGGCCCACCTGGTCGGCCGGCCGTACGCCCCGCTCGGCAACTGCGTGCTGGGACGGGAGACCGCGATCCAGCGGGTCGAGTGGACCCCGCAGGGCTGGCCCCGGGTGGCCGGAGGCATACCGGCCGTCCAGGTGGCCGGCCCCGACCTGCCGCCGCATCCCTGGCCGGAGGAGCCGGAGGTCGACGACTTCGACGCACCCCGGCTCGGCGTCGACTGGAGCACCCTGCGCCGGCCGGCCGGCGAGGACTGGCTGTCCCTGGACGCCCGGCCGGGCTACCTGCGCATCCACGGCGGCCAGTCGCCGGTCGGCCGGGTCGCGCCGAGCCTGGTGGCCCGGCGGGTGACCGCGCCGGAGTGCGCCCTGGAGACGGTCATGGAGTTCCGTCCGGAGAACTTCCGGCAGCTGGCCGGCGTCACCGCGTACTACAACACCCGCAACTGGTACTACGCCTACGTCAGCGTGGACGATGACGGCCGGCGGGTGCTGGAGCTGCTCAGCCGCGACGGCGGGCGCCGGGTCGCGCACGGCCAGGCCCGGGTCGATGTCACCGGCGTCGACCGGCTCGGGCTCCGGGTGGAGTTCGACGGTCCGGTGGTCCGGTTCGGGTACGACGGCGGCGACGGATGGCGGGACCTGCCGGTCGAATTGGACGCGACCGTCCTGTCCGACGAGCACGCCGCGCAGATCGTCCCCGGCGAGCCGGAGGCGTGGGGCTTCACCGGTGCCTTCGTCGGCCTCTGGGTGCAGGATCTGGGTGGGGACGGAGTGTACGCGGACTTCGACCGGGCCCGCTACACCACACGCCCGGTAACCACGGCGCCGCCGTCTGGCATTATCTGAGGGGTGACGAGGGCGGTACAGCAGACGACGCGTGACCTGCGTCGGCACAACCGTGCCACGCTGCTGTCCCACATCTACCTGCACGGTCCGGCCAGCCGCCTGGAGCTCATGCACGCCTCGGGGCTCAGCTCCGCCACGGTGAGCAACGTGGTGTCGGACCTCATCCATGACGGTGTGGTGGCCGAGGCCGGGTCGGTGGACTCCGACGGCGGTCGGCCGCGCACGCTGCTGCGGGTCAGGCCGGACTTTGGGTACTTTGCCGGAGTCGACATCGGCGAGACCCACATCCAGGTCGGGCTCTTCGACGGCGTCCTGGACACGGCGGCGACCGCGACGTACCCGATCGCGGCGACCGGCCTGGAGCCCGAGCCGGTCGCGCGGCTCGTGCTCACCGGCATCGAGAAGGTCGCCGCCGCCGTGGGCGTCGATCCGGCCAGCCTGCTCGGCGTCGGCATCGGGGTGCCCGGGGCGGTCCGTTCCCAGCCGCGCGGCCTGGTGCACGCCCCGACGCTCGGCTGGTCGGCCGTACCGCTGGCGGACATGCTGCGCCGGGAGGTGCCGGTGCCGCTGTTCGTCGACAACTGCGCCCGTACGCTCGGGCAGGCCGAGATGTGGCGCGGGGCCGGGCGGGGTGCGCGGCAGGCGATCGTCGCGCTGCTCGCGGTCGGCGTGGGTGCCGCGCTCGCGTCCGGTACCGCCTCGCTGCCCGGAGTCAGCAGCGCGGTCAGCGAGTGGGGGCACACCGTCATCCAGATGGGTGGCCGGCCTTGCCGGTGCGGGTCCCGCGGCTGCCTGGAGGCGTACGTCGGGGCCGAGGCGATCCTGGAGAGCTACCGGGGCACCGCCGGAAGCGAGCCGCTCACCGCGGCGGACACCGAGTCGCGCCTGGCCGAACTCGTCGCCCGCGCGGACACGTCGGCCGCGGCGGCACAGGTCCTCGCCGCGACCGGGGAGTACGTCGGCATCGGCATCGCGAACCTGGTCAATCTACTCAGTCCGGACCGCGTGGTGCTGTCCGGCTGGGCGAGCGCCACGCTGGCGCCGGCCATCATGCCGGCGGTCCGGGACGCGGTGCGCCGCCACGCGCTGTCCTACATGTCCAGCGAGACCACCATCGAGCTGGGCCAGCTCGGCGCGGAGGCGGTCGCGTTGGGCGCCGCCACGCTGCCGGTGCTGCAGGTGCTCTCGACCGGCGGCCGGCCGGTACCGCGCGCCGGCTGAACCCCGCCGCCATCCCGCTGCCGTACGGTCATTTGACCATGCCGCATCTAGGCACTTATCTTAAGTCGTAGACGAAGTCCGCGATCGGCTGCTGCCGCGCCGTGCCCGCACAACGGTCCGGCGCCGGCACCGCCCTGCCCTACGGAGCACAGATGACATTCCACCCCGGTGATGGCCAGCTCTACATCGACGCGACCTTCCAGCCCGCCGATCGCGGGGGCACCGGGGTGGTCGAGGAGAAGGCCACCGGTGCCCGGCTCGGCACCTACGCGCTCGGGGACGCGGCTGACGTGGCTCGCGCGGTGGCGGCCGCGCGGGCCGCTCAGCCGGCATGGGCGGCGCTGTCCGCTCCGCGGCGGGCGGAGTTCCTCCGCCGGTTCGCAGGCTACCTGCGCGAACACTACGAGGACCTGGTGCGCCAGAGCATGCGGGAGACCGGGGGAGTGCGGGCGAAGGCCGAGGACGAGGTGTCCACGAGCATCCGCCAGTTGGACATCTCGGCCGTGCAGGCAACCGAGAGCGCCGGCGACATCCTGGCCCCGTACAAGGCGGGCAAGCTGTCGCTGTCCCGCGCGGTACCGCTCGGCGTGATCGGCATCATCACGCCGTGGAACTACCCGATGAACCTCGCCATGCGCGCGGTCGCGCCGGCGCTCGGGTTCGGCAACACCGTCGTGCTCAAGCCCGCCGAGCTGACCCCGATCATCGGCGGTCAGGTGCTCGCGGCCGCGGCCGACCACGCCGGCCTGCCCGCGGGGGTGTTCAACGTGGTCACCGGCGACGGTCCGGCGGCCGGCGCGGCGCTGGCCGAGCACCCGGGCCTGGACCTGCTCGACTTCACCGGATCCCGGGAGGTGGGCCTGGGCATCGCCGCCGAGGCGGCGCGCGACCTGCGCCCGATCCGCCTGGAACTGGGTGGGGACAACGCCTTCGTGGTTCTCGAGGACGCCGACGTCGAGCTGGCGGCGTCCTGTGCGATGATCGCCTCCCTGGAGTTCCAGGGCCAGACCTGCATCAGCGCCAGCCGGCACCTCGTGCTCCGCGATGTCGCCGACGCCTACCTGGACGCGCTGGTGCGACGGGTCCGGGCGCTGCGGGTCGGCGACCCGACCCAGGCGGGGACCGACCTCGGACCGCTGATCAGTGAGGCGCAGCGTGACCGGGTGCACCGCGGCATCGTGGAAGCCTCCGTCGCGAAGGGAGCCACGGTGGTCGCGGGCGGCACGTTCGACGGCCTGTTCTATCAGCCGACCGTGCTGACCGGGGTCACGCCGGACATGCCGGCGTTCACCGAGGAAATCTTCGGCCCGGTCATTCCGGTCACCGTGGTCAACACTGAGCAGGAGGCGATCGAACTGGTCAACGGGTACCCAATGCTGATGAATTCGGTATTCACCGCGGACCTGATGCGCGGCATGCGGGTGGCCGAGCAGTTGCAGGCCGGCGAGGTCCACGTCAACGACGCGCACGCCCGGCACGGCGCGGAGAACCAGATGCCCGGCTTCACCAAGCGGCAGTGGATCGGGGTGCAGCGCACCCCGCTGGCGCTGCCGGACTGGGCCGCACGGCCGGCGCTGCGATGATCGGGGGCACCGCCGGTGCCGCGGGAGGCACCGCCGGCACCGGCTTCCCCGGCCCGGGCGGGCCGCGCGTCGTGCTGGCGATGTCCCCGGACCTGCCGGCGAAGCTGTTCGGGCCGGCGCTGGCCGAGCGGCTGGCGGCGGTCGCCGACGTGGACCCGGGACCGCCGCTGACCGAGTACGGCTCGGCGGCCGCCCGCGCCCGGCTGGCCGCCGCCGACCTCCTGCTCACCGGCTGGGGTGCGCCGATGCTCGACGCACGGGCGCTGAGCATCGCCCCCCGGCTGCGGTGCGTGGTGCACGCGGCAGGCACGGTCAAGCCTCACGTCGCACCGGAGGTGCTCGCCCGCGGGATCCCGGTCAGTTCGGCCGCGGACGCCAACGCGGTGCCGGTCGCCGAGTACACCGTGGCGATGATCCTCCTGGCGAACAAGGCGGTACCGGAGATGGCGCGCGCGTACCGGACCAGGCGCGAGCGCATCGATCTGGTCGGCGAGTACCCGGGCGTGGGCAACTACGGCCGTACGGTCGGGCTGGTCGGCGCCTCGCGCATCGGCCGCCGGGTCATCGAGCTGCTCGCCCCGTTCGATTTCGACCTGCTGGTCAGCGACCCGTACCTGGACGCCGCCGCGGCCCGGGAGCTGGGGGCGCGCCTGGTCGGTCTCGACGAGCTGTTCGCCGGCAGCGACGTGGTGTCGCTGCACGCCCCGGCCGTGCCGGCCACGCGGGGCATGATCGATGCCGCCCTGCTCGCCGCGATGCGCACCGGCGCCACGCTCATCAACACCGCCCGCGGCCGTCTGGTCGACCAGGACGCCCTGGTCGAGCAGCTGCGCACCGGACGCATCAAGGCGGTACTGGACGTGACGGAACCGGAGATCACGCCGGCGGACTTGCCGCTGTGGGAGTTGCCGAACGTGATCCTGACCCCGCACGTCGCCGGGGCGCTCGGCAACGAGCTGTACCGGCTGGGTGCCATGGCCGTGGACGAGGTGGCGCGGGTCGCGTCCGGTGAGCCGCTGCGCCACCCGGTCGACCCCGCGACGCTGGCGATCACCGCATGAGCGGCGAGGATCACCGCATGAGCGTCGACACGGCGAGCCTGGGCCGGTTCGGGCTCGGTACCGCCCCGCTGGGCATCTTCCCCGACCTGGTCGACGACGGCGCCGCACAGCGGTGCCTGGAGCACGCGTACGCACGGGGCCTGCGGTACTTCGACACCGCCCCGTTCTACGGCGCCGGCCTGGCCGAGCGGCGCCTCGGTGCCTTCCTGGCC
The DNA here is from genome assembly GCA_040255525.1 of Micromonosporaceae bacterium. Taxonomy (GTDB): domain Bacteria; phylum Actinomycetota; class Actinomycetes; order Mycobacteriales; family Micromonosporaceae; genus Rugosimonospora. The sequence goes on from JBDZVD010000011.1 coordinate 40,011, forward strand.
GGCGGGGTGTGGCCCGGGCTCGTGCTGTCCAGCAAGGTCGGGCGGCGGGTGATACCCGGGACCGCGACCCGGCCAGCGACGACCGTGTTCGACTTCGGCCGGGACGCCGTGCTGCGCGAGCTGGAGGACAGCATGCGCCTGCTCGGCCGCGACCGGCTGGACATCGTGTACATCCACGATCCGGACGAGCACTGGGCCGAGGCGATCGACCAGACCTGGCCGGTACTGGCGCGGCTGCGCGACGAGGGTGTGATCGGCGCGGTCGGCGCCGGGATGAACCAGGTCGCGATGCTGTCCCGGTTCGTCCGGGAGACCACGATGGACGTGGTACTGCTGGCCAACCGGTACACGTTGCTGGAGCAGGAGGCGGCCGGCCCGCTGCTGGCCGAGTGCCACGAGCGTGGCGTCGCGGTGGTGCTCGGCGGTGTGTTCAACAGCGGCATCCTGGCCACCGGCGCGGTCGACGGCGCCCGGTACGACTACCTGCCGGCGCCGCCGCGCGTGCGGGAACGGGTGGCCGCCATCGCGGCGGTGTGCCGGCGCCACGGCGTACCGCTGCCCGCCGCCGCGTTGCAGTTCGCGCGGGCGCATCCCGCGGTCGCGTCGGTCCTGGTCGGCGCGCGTTCCGCCGGCGAGGTCGAGGAGAACCTGGGTCACGCCACCCGTCCGATCCCGTCCCCGCTGTGGGCGGAGCTGCGCGAACGGGGCCTGCTGCGCCCGGACGTACCGGTGCCGGGCGCACCGCCGGCGGACTCAGATCGTTGCCCAGTTGTTTCTAACGACTTTCCTTAAGTCGTAGACAAAGCACGTCGAGCCCGCGATTATGAATCGCCGAGGGCCATGCAGGCGCCTTGCTGGCCACCAGGCCGACCACTACCAAACACAGAGCGAGGAACGGATCGATGAGGAAACGTCACGTGCGATGGGCAGGCGTGGCGGGCGTGGTGCTCGCCGCCGCCCTGGTCGCGACCGGATGTGGCAAGGGCGGCGACTCGAGTGCCTCCGGCGGCGCGTCGGGCGGCAAAGTGAACCTGACGTTCTGGGACTGGGACCCGAACATGGACAAGGTCGTGGCCATCTGGAACAGCGCACATCCGGATATCCACGTGACGCTGAGCAACCCGGCGGGCGGCGACCAACTGGTCAGCAAGATGATCACCGCGCACCAGGCGAAGAACGGTCCCGACATCGCGAAGGTCGAGTACCAGTCGCTGCCGTCGCTGGTGTCCGGTGGCGTGGTCCGCGACATCACGAGCTACACCCGGGACGCGGTCAAGGAGTACGACGCGGCCACGCTCGCCTCGACGAAGTTCGAGGGCAAGGTGTACGGGCTGCCGCAGGACTTCGCGCCGCTGATGCTGTACTACCGCACCGACGTCTTCGCGAAGTACCACCTGGCCGTACCGGCCACCTGGGAACAGTACGCGCAGGAGGCGGCGACCCTGCACCAGAAGGCCCCGGACGTGTACATGACCAACTTCGACGCCGCCGACCCCGGCTGGTTCACCGGACTGGTGCAGCAGGCCGGTGCGGCATGGTGGACCACCAGCGGCACCAGTTGGCACGTGGACATCAACGGCGCCGCGTCGAAGAAGGTCGCCGAGTACTGGCAGAACCTGGTCACCAGCGGCGTCGTGCAGAAGAACCCGTCGTTCTCCCCGCAGTGGAACAAGCAGATGAACACGGGCGCCCTGGCGACCTGGATCTCGGGAGCGTGGGCGCCGGCCCAGATCGGCGGCATCGCACCGGCGACCAAGGGCGACTGGGCCGTCGCCGCGCTGCCCGCGTGGACCGCGGGTGACCCGAGCACCGGCATCTGGGGCGGTTCGGCCACCACGGTGACCACGGACTCGAAGCATCCGGCCCAGGCCGCGCAGTTCATCACCTGGCTCAACACCAGCGCCGACGCGCTCAACGCGCAGATCCAGCAGATCAACATCTACCCGGCCGCGACCAGCGGGCGCTCGCTGCCGATCCTGAACAACGCGCCGGCGTTCTTCCCGAACCAGCAGAACTTCTACAGCATCGTCAAGCAGGTCGCACCGTCGGCGAAGAGCTTCCCGATGTGGGGCCCGAACGTGACGGTCACGTTCAGCAGCTACACCGACGCCTTCTCCAAGGCGCTCCAGTCCGGCGGCTCGTTCGACTCGGCGCTGGACACGATGCAGTCGGCGACCACCGCCGACATGAAGAAACTCGGCTTCACCCTCAACTAGGCAACCGCCCCGGGGCCCGCACCGCCGGGCCCCGGGGCGCCCCGCCGCCCGGCCATGCACGGGCGGCGCCGAGCGGAGAAGGTCTCATGACACTCACCGATCCGGACTCCCCGCGAGTCCTGCCCGACCCGCCGGGCCCCGCCGCCCCGGTCATGCCCTCCGGGGGCGGTCGCGGCGCGCGGTCCGGCCACGGGCGGCGCGGCGGCGCGCGGCGCTCCGGCCTGCCGTACTTCCTCGTCCTGCCGGCGGTGCTGCTGTTCGTGCTGTTCATTCTCGCGCCGGGCGTCTACGCGCTGCTGCTGAGCTTCCAGGCCCGCAGGGTCACCGGAGGGCTGCTCGGCGCGGGCAGCAAGGTGGTGTTCGTCGGGCTCAGCAACTACCGGGCCACGCTCGCCGACTCCGCCCTGTGGTCCAGCGTCCTGCGGATGCTGCTGGTAGGCGTGATCACCATCCCGGTCATCGTGGGAATGGCTCTGATCTTCGCACTGCTGCTGGACCATCCGCGGGCCCGGCTGACCCGATTCTCCCGGCTGACGATCTTCCTGCCGTACGCGGTGCCCGGCGTCATCGCGACGCTGCTGTGGGGCTTCCTGTACCTGCCGGCCACCAGCCCGATCGGCGGCAACCACGTCAACTACTTCGGCTCGGTCACCGTGTTCTTCTCGGTCGCGAACGTCGCGGTCTGGGGCGCGGTCGGGTTCAACATGGTGGTCATCTACACCGCCCTGCGCGCCCTTCCGCCGGAGATCTACGAGGCCGCCCGCCTCGACGGCGCGTCGGAGTGGAAGATCGCGCTGCGGGTCAAGACGCCGCTGGTGCTCCCCGCCGTCGCGATGTGCACGCTGTTCACCGTGCTGGCCGCGCTGCAACTGTTCAACGAGCCCAACACCCTCCGGCCGCTGTCCAACGCGATCTCCTCCGACTGGACGCCGCTGATGAAGATCTACACCGACGCCTTCGTGAACTCTGACATCTACCGGGCCGCGGCTACCTCGGTCCTGTTCGCCCTCGCGGCGCTGATCCTGTCGTTCGTCGCGGCGCGGATCGTGCAGTCGCGGGTATCCGAGGGGGAGTAAGTGACCAGCCACCGGCGCATCGCGCTGCTGCCCACCGCCGCCCTGATCCTCGGTGCGATCTACTGCGTCGTGCCGGCCCTCTGGATCCTGATCGCGGCCACCAAGTCGCGTACCGAACTGTTCTCCACCGACACCTACGTACCCAGCCTCGGCTCCGGGATCGTGCGCAACATCGGCGACCTGTCCAGCTACGAGGGCGGCATCTTCTGGCGGTGGATGCTCAACAGTTTCGGGTACGCGTTCGTCGGCGCGGTACTCGCCTCGACCGTGTCCGCGGCCGCCGGGTACGCCCTGGCCAAGTACGCCTTCCGCGGCCGGACGGCGCTGTTCAACACGATCCTGGCCGGCGTACTGCTGCCCCAGATCGTGCTCGCGATCCCGCAGTACCTGCTGCTGTCCAAAGTCGGCCTGACCGACAACTACCTCGGCGTCCTGTTGCCCCAGCTGTTCAACCCGTACGGCATCTACCTGTGCCGCATCTACGCGGCCGCCTCGGTGCCCGACTCGATGCTGGAGGCCGGGCGCATCGACGGCGCCGGTGAGTTCCGGCTGTTCCGGTCGGTCGGGCTCCGCCTCATGGCGCCGGGCCTGATCACTGTGTTCCTGCTGCAGTTCATCGTCATCTGGAACAACTTCCTGCTGCCGTTCGTCATGGTGGAAAGCGACGACAAGTTCCCGCTGACCGTCGGCCTGTACAGCCTGCTGCGCCACGGCGCGAACCAGGCGTCGCTGTACTCGCTGGTGATCGCCGGAACGCTGCTGTCGGTCATCCCGGTGATCGCGCTGTTCCTGTCGCTGCAACGGTACTGGCGCATCGATCTGGTGACCGGCGCGGTGAAGTAGCCGACCCCGCCGGCTAGCCTCCGGTCCCGGTCGCGCCCTATTGTTTCCAGAGATCGTCGGGATCCGGCCGATCGGGCACCGGGAGGCGGCATGACGCAATCCGCTGGTACCGCGACGTTTCGCGCGGCGCGCGACTTCCTGCTCGCCCACGCGGAGGACTACGAGACGGCGTACCGCGAGTTCGACTGGCCGCAGCTGACCGAGTTCAACTGGGCGCTCGACTGGTTCGACGTGATGGCCGAGGGCAACGACCAGCCGGCCCTGTGGATCGTCGAGCAGGACGGCAGCGAGGTGAAGCTGTCCTTCGACCAGATGTCCCGCCGGTCTAACCAGGTGGCGAACTGGCTGCGCGGCCAGGGCGTGCGGCGCGGCGACCGGCTGGTGCTGATGCTGGGCAACCAGGTGGAGCTGTGGGAGACGATCCTCGCCACGATGAAGCTCGGCGCGGTGCTGATCCCGGCCACCCCGCTGCTCGGCCCGGCCGACCTGCGCGACCGGGTGCAGCGCGGCGGCGCGCGGCACGTGGTGGTCGGCTCGGCCGACGCCGCCAAGTTCGACGAGGTACCCGGCGACTACACCCGTACCGTGGTCGGCTCCCCGGTCCCGGGGTGGTCGGACTACACCGACGCGTACGGCGCACCGGACGCGTTCACCCCGGACGGCCCGACCCGCGCCTCCGACACGCTGCTGCTGTACTTCACGTCCGGTACGACGGCGCTGCCGAAACTGGTCGAGCACACGCACGCGTCGTACCCGGTCGGACACCTGTCGACCATGTACTGGATCGGACTGCGCCCCGGCGATGTCCACCTGAACATCTCGTCGCCGGGCTGGGCGAAGCACGCCTGGAGCAACGTGTTCGCGCCGTGGAACGCGCAGGCGTGCGTGTTCATCGTCAACTACACGCGCTTCGACGCGGCCCGGCTGATGCGCGAGATGGACCGCTGCCGGGTGACCAGCTTCTGCGCCCCGCCGACCGTGTGGCGCATGCTTATCCAGGCCGACCTCGGCCAGTTGCGCACCCCGCCGGAGAAGGTCGTCGGTGCCGGTGAGCCGTTGAACCCCGAGGTCATCGACCAGGTCCGCAAGGCCTGGGGCGTGACCATCCGGGACGGCTTCGGGCAGACCGAGACGACCGTGCAGGTGGCCAACACGCCCGGGCAGGCGGTCAAGCCGGGGTCGATGGGCCGGGCCACTCCCGGGTACCGGGTGGCCCTGGTCGACCCGGCCACCGGCGAGGTGACCGACGAGGGCGAGATCTGCCTGGACCTGTCGGACCGCCCGCTCGGGCTGATGGCGGGTTACCACGGCGACCCGGCGCGCACCGCCGAGGCGATGGCCGACGGCTTCTACCACACCGGCGACATGGCGTCCCGGGACACGGAGGGGTATCTGACCTACGTCGGCCGCGCCGACGACGTGTTCAAGGCGTCGGACTACCGGATCTCACCGTTCGAGCTGGAGAGCGTGCTGATCGAGCACGAGGCGGTGGCCGAGGCGGCGGTGGTGCCTTCGCCGGACCCGGTGCGGCTGGCCGTGCCCAAGGCGTACGTGGTGCTGGCCGCCGGCTGGGAACCGTCGGAGCAGACGGCCGCCGTGATCTTCGCGCACTCCCGGGCGAACCTGGCGCCGTTCAAGCGGGTACGGCGCCTGGAGTTCGCCGAGCTGCCGAAGACGATCTCCGGGAAGATCCGGCGGGTGGAGCTGCGGGCCGGCGAGACGGTCAAGCACGCCGACCCGGATGCGCGCCCGGACGGCGAGTACCGGGACGAGGACTTTCCCGCACCCGCCGTTCCGGAGTCCTGACGCCTCAGCGGTGCGCGCCGACGACGCCGGCCAGCACCACGGCGAGCACGGCGAGGCCGACCAGCGCCTGGAGGATCAGGCTGGGACCGAGGTGACTCCACACCGTCGCGCCGCGCGGCCGCAGCGTACGGCCGGTGGACAGGTTCTCGATCTCCACGGCGCGGGGCGGCTGGTACGGGTCGCGTTGCCGGCGCACGGCCACCCGTACCCGGTCGCGCGGCACGAGCGCGCCCTGGGACACGTGCCCGTGGATCTCGAACGGCTCGATGATCCCGTCGGCGTCGGTCAGCCAGACCTGGATGACCTGGAACTCCGGCCCCTTGCGCAGGTCCTTCCACGTGCGGACGGGACCCCGCTTGACCGGAGCCCGGACCACGGCGGCCAGCAGCCGGCTCGCGGTTCGGGCGACCGCCGTGGCGCCCACGACGCCGGCCACGAGGTGCGGGCTGACCCGCACGTCCCGCCCGTACGCCTCGTCGATGCGCACCACCCAGCCGTACAGCATGTGACGGCGGGGGATCGGTTCGGGCTTGGTGTCTGAGAGGACCGGTAGGAAATCTGAGCCGTACATCTGTCACCGCCGATAGGCCGGCCCCCCGGAGCATCAGAATAACGGAGTGTCGATCGGTGAATACAGAACGTGACTATTCATCTCCGCCGTGCCCGCTCACGACCGCTCACGCCGCCGGGTCACACCCCGCCGGTCAGCGTGATGCCCCCGTCGACCGCGAGCGTCTGCCCGGTGACCCAGCCGGCGTCGTCGGACGCCAGGTACGCGACGGCGGACGCGACATCCGCCGGTACGCCGAGGCGCCGCAGCGGGTACGCCCGGGCGACCTCCTCCTCCCGGCCCTCGTACAGCGCGGTCGCGAACCGGGTCTTGACCACCGCGGGCGCCACCGCGTTCACCCGTACCGCCGGTCCCAGTTCCGCCGCGAGCTGCGCGGTGAGCTGGATCAGCGCCGCCTTGCTGACGCCGTAGAGCCCGATGCCGCCGGCCGGGCGCAGCCCCGCGACCGAGGCGACGTTGACCACCGCACCGCCATGCACGCCCAGCCACCCGCGGTAGGCCTCCCGTACCCAACCGAGCGCGGCGACGAGGTTGACCTCCAACGTCTTGCGGGCGGCACCGAGGTCCAGGTCGAGCAGCGGACCGTAGGCCGGGTTGATGCCCGCGTTGTTGACCAGCACGTCGAGGCGTCCGTACTCGTCCAGCACCCGAGCCACCGCCGCCGACCGGTGGTCCTCGTCGTCGGACCGCCCGGCGACGCCGATCGCGTGTTCCGGGCGCAGCGACGCCACCGCCTCGCGCAGGCCGTCCTCCTTGCGGGCGGTCAGGCAGACCCGGCCGCCCTCCGCGATGATCCGCCGCGCGATGGCCAGGCCGATGCCCCGGCTGGCGCCGGTCACCAGCGCCACCCGTCCAGTGAAGCGAGAAGTCATGAGACACCGTACCGGTCCCGACCCGATGGCCGGTTCGCCGTCACCCGTTGCCCCGTCACGCCGGGCGTCCGGGCGAGGTGCCGGTGGCGGCAGTCGGGCATAGTGGACGTGCCGCCGACCGCTGGCGCGCACGGGACCAGGGAGGTCCATCCTTGACCGACTCGAACGCCCCTCGGCCGCGCCGCGTGGACCGGGTGCGCACGAAGACCGTCCTCGGGCCGGACGCCCAGGTGGACGCGAAGGCCATCATCATCCCGCCGGACAATCCCGCGCTCACCGACCCGTTCCTGGTGTTCAGCGAGGACAGGTTCTCGACGCCCGGGTTCCAGTGGCACCCGCACCGCGGCGTGGAGACGGTCACGCTGGTCCTCGACGGTGTGCTGGAACACGGCGACAGCCTCGGCAACGCGGGGGCTCTGGAACCGGGGGACGTGCAGTGGATGACCGCGGGCAGCGGCATCATCCACCGTGAGCTCGCCTTCCGCGACGAGTACGCGCACACCCTGCAGCTGTGGGTGAACCTGCCGGCCGACCGCAAGCTCGTACCGACGCGGTACCAGGATCTGCGAGCCGGCAGGCATGCCCGGTACGCCGCCGCCGGGGTGAGCGCCGCGGTGATCTCGGGACGGTCCGAGGGCGTCACCGGCCCGGCGGCGAATCACTGGCCGATCCTCGGCCTGCTGCTCACCCTCGAACCGGCCACCCGGTACGCGCAGTTGTTGCCGGCCGACCACCGCGCCTTCTGCTACCTGCTGTCCGGCCGGGTGAGCGTCGCGGGCCGGCGCCTGGAAGCTGGCCAGATCGCCTGGTCGGACCCGGTCGCCGTTGGCGACGGCACCACCTCGCTCACGCTGGTCACGCCTGCCGGCGACGAGCGTACCCGGCTGATGGTGTACGCGGGACGGCCGCTGTGCGAACCGGTCGTCGCGGGCGGCCCGTTCGTGATGAACAGCAAGGCGCAGATCCAGCAGGCGTTCGCCGACTTCCATGCCGGCCGCTTCGGCGACATCCCGCGCCAGGCCCGGCTGCTCACCCGCTGAGGCCGGCGCGTTACGGCCGGGGCGCGTTCACGTTCCGTCCCGCCCGCTCTCGCCCGCGCGGCCCGTCCGGCTCCCACCGCGCTTCCTCCGCAGGCTTCCTCCGCGGGCTGCGCGCGGTCGCGCTCGGCCCGTCCGGCGAGCTGCCGACCGCGGGACACGATTGTGTACCCTGGGCCGGAGATGTCCGGCCACGCGCACCGACGGCATTCGACGAGGCTCCTCCTCGCCGCCGCTCTGGCCTGCGCCCTGGCCTGGCTGGGGATCGCCGCCGCGACGGAGATCGGCCCGGTGGCCAGGACCGTCCACGCCGGCGTCGAGATCGTGGTCGCGCAGCCATCGGCGCAGCATGTCACGCAACGTGCCACCGCCCGGCTCGGGCACACCAGATCGGCCACGGTCGCCGCCACACACCGCAACCTGACCGGCACTGCCGCGTCGCGTGTCCTGGCCATCGTGCTCGCGATGCTGTTCGGTCTCGCCCTGGCGCGCCGGGATGCGCTGTCCTGCGTGGTGGCGCGGCTACCCGGCGTGCGGGCGCCCCCGGCCGTCGCGCGTGATCGAGCCGCCGCGTAGGCCCCCGCAGCCGCGCCACCCACTGTCGTCCCGATCGCCGCGCGCCCCGAGACCATCGGCGCCGCCGCACCTTCGGCCGCAACCCGGCCGAACCATCCATAGCAGACATCCGCTCCAGGAGAACCAGCATGTCTGGCACACTCACCTCCACTCCCGATCGACCCCGGCCCGACCTGCTGCTCAGCCTCCCCGTGCTGCGAGCGCGGCTGGAGGAGCAGCGCCAGTTCCGCGTCGAACAGATCGCCACGCTGGCCGGCGGCGATCCCGAACGGTCACCGGCCGGTCCGGAACGGGCCGCCGACCCCGCGCACAGCCAAGTCACCGCAGCCCTGCTGGCCGGTGCCCGGCAGGCGCTGACCGACATCGACACCGCCCTGTACCGGATCAACAACGGCGAGTACGGCACGTGCCTGGAGTGCCGGGCACCGATCGACATGCAGCGCCTGCGTACCCTGCCGCAGACCGCGTTGTGCGCCGACTGCCACCGCGCCCGTGCCTCGCACCCCGACCGCGGCATCGGCTCCGGCCCGGTCCGTGGGGAGGATGCCCCGCCGGTCGTGGCGTGACGGCCCCGACCTGACCGGACGGCCCCGACGGACACCTGGTACGCGCGCATGGTGGGCACGCTACGTAGACTCACTCATTGATGGAGTCGACGTCCTACCAGTGCGCGCGTCCTGGGATCGCTTGACTGAGGTGATCAGGGCATAATTCAGGTAACGATGGTTCACGTAGGTGCTTTCGCCGGCAGCTGGGACATCACGGCTCTTTCGCACTCTGTCAACAGCCCGCTCTGCGGCGGAAGCGAGCATCCGGATGGCGAATTCGCAGGTACGTAGCCTGACCGGGGAGCAGTGGCACCTCGTCGATCAGCTACGTGCCGAGTGGATCGGGCACGCTCTGTCGACCCAACCCGCCGACCGCACCGCCGCCGAGACCGCCATCGCCGCCCTGTACGAACTGCGGGGACTCGGGCCGCCGCGGTTCGTGTGGGCGGACTCGCCGGCCACCGGCAGCCTGGCCCTGTGGCTGCTGTCCGGGGTCACCACCGAAGAGGGCACGCCGCTGGTCGGCACGCTGCGGGAGGCGCTGTCCGATCCGCTCTGGGACGCGCTCGGCGACCGGCTGCGCGGGTCCGTGTCCGCGTCGCTGACCGACTCGGTCGAGGATCTGCTGCCCCGGGCCGGCCGGATGCACGACCTGCTGCGCGACCCGTACCGGTCGTTCGCCGAATCGACGACCGGACTGTTCGGGCTGGACCTGCTCGGCGGGTACCCGTCCTGGTGGGAGTGGGCCACCCTGTTCCGCAACGTCCGGCGGATGCCCGAGCCGGTCCGGCGCCAGCGGCTGCGCGACGTGTCGCTGGGCGAGGCGCTGCGCCGCACCGTCGACCGGGGGCTCCACGCGTCGCTGCGCCAGGCGATCGAGCAGTCGTGGGCTCCCGGCGACCTCGAGCCGGTGCTGCGCCTGCAGCGCCAGGCGCTGCGCGACGTGCTGCTGACCGGCCTCGGCGAGCCGTCCGACTGGGAGGCCGATCCACTGCGCCGGTCGCTGGCCCGGTCGCTGCGCGCGTCCGCCACCGGGCACCGGGGCGGCCTGGACGAGATTGGCTGGATCGCCCGGTACGACATGTACCGGCGGCTCGGCGTGGTGGAGTACCACCCGAACGCGCAACTGCGGCTGGACCTGGTCGCGGACATCCTGCGCTCCGCCGGCCGGTGGTGGCCGCACCCGGCGGTGTGCGTGGTCTCCGAGCGGCCGACCCGGCTGGCGGTGGAGCCGAGCAGTGGGGGCCTGCGGCCGCACAGCGTGCAGGGGCCGGCGATCGAGTACCGGGACGGCTTCGCAGGGTACGGGTGGCATGGTGTCGCGGTGTCCCGCCAGGTGATCGGCGGCGAGGTGACCGGCCGGGACTGGGAGCGCGAGCCGGACGAACGGGTACGCGCGGCCATCGCCGACCGGATGGGGTACGACTGGCTGCTCGGCCAGGTACCGGCGCAGCGGCTCGCCACCGACGAGTCCGGCAGCCTCTGGCGGCTGCCGCACGATCTCGTGCTGCTGGAACCCAGCGGCGACGACCCCGGCCAACCCTCGCCCGCGCGTCGCCGGGTGGTCCCGGTACCGCCGGACCAGCGGGTACCCCGCGACGCCGCCCGGCTCGTCTTCGGCGCGGATCCCTCCTGACGGCGGTACCGGGCCGGCCGGTCAGCCGGAGTCGCGGACGACCAGCCGGGGTTGCAGCAGCAGGTGCCCCAAGGTGCCGTCACCGCCCCGGCCGTCGAGCAGCCGGGTCAGCAGGGCGACGCACCCGGCGGCAGCCTCGGCCAGCGGCTGGCTCACGCTGGTCAGGCCGACCGCCTGGGCCACCGGGGTGTCGTCGAAACCGATGACCGCGATCCGCCGCGGCGCCGCCCCGCCAGGTGCGGCCGTCCCTCCGGCGCCGACCGCGTCGGCGGTTTCGCGGGCGGCGGCCGCGTCGGCGGCGTCCCGGGCGCCGACCCCGTTGGTGGCGTGTTGAGCGGCGGCCGCACTGGCGGTGTCCCGCGTGCCGACCGCGTTGGCGGTGCCTTGAGCGGCGGCCGCGCGCAGGGCGCCGAGCGCGAGCGAGTCGCTGGCGCACACGAGCGCGGTCGGGCCGGCCTCGGCGAGCAGGTCGGCGGCCGCACGCTCGCCCTCGGCGACCCCGTCGGGAACCCGGCGCTCCAGACCGGTGGGGTCCCCGCCGGCCTCCCGGACAGCGGCGGCCCAGCCTTCCCGCCGGTCGTCGCCCACGGCGGACCCGGGTGGCCAGCCGATGAACCCGATCCGGCGGTGACCGGCCGCGAGCAGGCGCCGGGTGGCGTCGCGGGTGCCGGACGCGCCGTCGACGTCGACCCACGGATGCCCGCCGAAACGGGTGTGCTGGCCTTCGCCAAAGGCCGGCTCCGGCTGCGCCGGGCTGTGTGGTGCGGGGGTGTGCTGGCCTTCGCTAAAGGCCGGCTCCGGCTGCGCCGGGCTGTGTGTGGTGCGGGGGTGTGCTGGCCTCCGCTAAAGGCCGGCTCCGGCTGCGCCGGGCTGTGTGGTGCGGGGGTGTGCTGGCCTCCGCCAAAGACCGGCTCCGGCTGCGCCGCCCATGGCCGGCCGAACGTGACGAACGGTACGCCGCGCCGGGCCAGCCACTCGGTACGCGCGTCTGCGGGGTGCGTCCCGGTCAGGACAAAGCCGTCGAGATCGTGAGCGCCGAGCAACTCGTCGTACGCGGCGATCTCCGCGTCGTCGCCGGCGGCGCTGTACAGCACGATCCGGTACCCGGCGGGAGCGGCCGCCTCGGTGAGCCCGTGCAGGAACCGGTCCAGTACCGAACCGTTGATCCCGTCGCCCGCCGGTCCGATGCGCACGGCGATCAGCCGCGAACGCCCCGTCCGCATCTGCCGGGCGGCCTGGCTGACCCGGTACCCGAGCGCCTCGATGGCAGCCCGGACACGGTCACGGGTCTCCGGCCGCACCAGGTGCGGCGCGTTGATCACGTTCGACACGGTCTGCCGGGAAACCCGGGCACGCTGCGCCACCGTAGCGATGGTCACCCTGCCCGCCATTTTGCCCCTTTCAGGGGGTTGAACGCTCCAAACTCGATGAGGCACGATTGGATCGTTCAAGTACCGGATGCCTGGCACCTTCCCGGGCGGCAGGCACGCTGTCAAGAGGAGAGCGCGAGTGGCCGTCAGCCCGCACCGGCAACGCCTCCAGCCGTTGCTGCACGACCTCGCGGTGACCGTGAGCGCTCCGGTCAGCGCCCTGTCCGGCCGGGACGGCCAGATTCGCGGCGACGGTGTGCAGGGTGTCTTCTACGCGGACTGCCGGGCCCTGTCCCGGGCGGTGCTGATGGTCGACGGCGAGGAGCCCGAGCCAGTCATGCACACGCTGGACGGCCCGCACGCGGCGTGGTTCGTCGCGCTGGTCCGCACGCTGGGCGGCGACCGGTCCGGGGCGCCGGCCGGCGCCGACCCGACCGTACGGGTCGACCGGGTCCGGCGCGTGGCGCCCGACGGGCTGGTGGAGGAGATCCGCGTGACGTCGACCGCGCCGGAGCCGGTACGCGCCACGGTGACTGTCGACCTCGGCTGCGACCTGGCGCCGATGGCCGAGGTGCGCCGCGGCGGGTCCGGGCTGGACCAGCCAGCCCGCCGGGAGGGCGCCGGCCTGGCCTGGTCCACGCCCACCACGTCGGTGTACGTCACGGCGGACGGCGCCATGATCGACCCGGGTGCGGGACCCGGCGCCGCGGTGCCGGGTACGCGTGCGGCGGCGATCACCGGGGACAGCGGTCCGGGCCTCGCCGCCCCGGTGCGGCCCGGAGAACCTCGCCCGGTCCCGGTCCCGGTCGCCCCGGCCCGGCTGGCCTGGCCGATCGAGGTGCACCCGGGCCAGACCGTGACGCTGCGCTGGCAGCTCGGCGTGACCACCACGGCGGCGGCCGTCGCTCCCGCCCGGGTGCCGGTCGAGTGGGAACGCCCCGGCGTCGTGGCCGACGACCGCCGGCTGGTCCGGCTGCTGCGCCGGTCGCTGGACGATCTGGCGGCACTCCGGCTGAGCGAACCCGACGGTACCGGCGACACCTTCCTGGGCGCGGGCGTGCCGTGGTACCTCACGCTGTTCGGCCGGGACAGCATCTGGGCCGCCCGCATGCTGCTGCCGGTGGGCACGGCGCTGGCCGCCGGTACGCTGCGCACGCTCGCCCGCCGCCAGGGACGGCGGGTCGACGTGTCCTCGGGCGAGGAGCCCGGCAAGATCATGCACGAGCTGCGGTACGGCGGCCTGTTCGGCGTACGGGCCGGCGACGGTCCGGCCACCTACTACGGCACCGTCGACGCGACCGCGCTGTGGATCAGCCTGCTGCATGACGCGTGGCGGTGGGGGATGCCCGAGGCCGAGGTCGCCGCGCTGCTGCCGAACCTGCGCTCGGCGCTGGACTGGCTGGCGCGGTACGGCGACCCGGACGGCGACGGGTTCGTCCGGTACCTCGACCGCAGCGGTCGGGGGCTGGCGAACCAGGGCTGGAAGGACTCGGGCGACGCGGTGCGGTTCCGGGACGGGCGGATCGCCGCCGGGCCGATCGCGCTGTGCGAGGTGCAGGGCTACGCCTACCAGGCCGCGGTGCAGGGCGCCGACCTGCTGTCCGCCTTCGGGCTGCCGGGCGAGCAGCGGTGGCGGGAGTACGCGGTCGAGTTGGCCCGACGGTTCCGCGAGCGGTTCTGGGTCGACGGGCCGGACGGCCGGTACCCGGCCCTGGCCCTGGACCGCGACGGCCGGCCGGTCGACTCGCTCACCAGCAACATCGGGCACCTGCTGGGCACCGGGCTGCTCGACGGCGCCGAGTCGGACCAGGTGGCCCGCGCGCTCGCCGGCCCGGCCCTCTCCGGCGGCTACGGCCTGCGCACGATGTCCACCACGGATGCCGGGTTCAATCCGCTGTCGTACCACTGCGGCTCGGTGTGGCCGCACGACACCGCGATCGCCGTGACCGGCCTGGCCCGCGCCGGGTACGGCGCCGAGGCGGCCGTCCTGGTCGAGGGCGTCCTGGCCGCCGCGGAGGCGTTCGGGTACCGGCTGCCGGAGTTGTACGGCGGCGACGACCGCGTGACGCTCGGCCGCCCGGTCCCGTACCCGGCCGCCTGCCGGCCCCAGGCATGGTCGGCCGCGGCCAGCGTCGCCATCCTCGCCGCGGCGCTTGGCCTGGAGCCGGACGTACCGGCCGGCGAGCTGCGGCTGCGGCCGATGGTGGGCGCGCCGCTGGGCGCGATCACGGCGCGCGGCCTGCGGATCGGCGGGCGGCCGGTGGACGTGACGCTGGACGGCACCGGCCGGGTCAGCGTCGACGGGCTGCCGGACTCCGTACGGGTGGTGGCGCCGGCCGTGCCGGCGATTCCCGCGCCGGCGATTCCGGTACAGCCGCACGACCCGTCGATGGGCGGGCTGGCCGGAGCAGATCCGGTACCCGCGGCCGGTGACCAGCCGAATCGGTGACGTCGTCGTCGACTGCGCGGATCCACCGCTGCTTGCCCGGTTCTGGTGCGAAGCGCTCCCGGAGCCCAAGGCGGTCAAGAACCGGCTGCACTTCGACGTCTGCCCGACCGACCGCGATCCCGACGAGGAGCTGGAACGGTTGCTGGCCCTGGGAGCGCGTCGCTCCAGCATCCAGGCAGGCGGCACGTGGACGGTGCTGGAGGACCCGGAGGGCAACGAGTACCGGGACGCCGCTCGGCTCTGGCGCCTGCCGGGCCACCCAGACTGGGCGCGGCTACGATAACGACGTCCCCTTACAGGGGCTGGAGTCTGCTACTTCAGTCCCGTCGATACCCGGGGCAATTCAACAGGATGGAACAGCGTGGACATCGGTACCCGGGAAGAAGTCAGTCCGAAGCCGGTGTCCGGCAGCGTCCAGTCTAAGAAGCTGCTCCTGCGCGCGCTCGCGGGAGAGCGGACCGAGCGGCCGCCGATATGGCTGATGCGGCAGGCGGGGCGGTACCTGCCCGAGTATCACCAGGTCCGTGAGGCTGCCGGGGGCATGGTGGGGCTCTGCAATTCGCCCGAGCACGCTGTCGAGGTCACCCTGCAGCCGATCCGCCGCTTCCCGCTCGACGCCGCCATCCTCTTCGCGGACCTTCCGCAGGTCGCCGCCGCACTGGGCCAGACCCTGGACTACCGGGCCGGCGACGGGCCGGTGCTGACGCCCCCTGTCCGCTCGGCAGCGGACATAGCCGACTTCCTGAGCGTCTCCCGCCTTCACGAGGAACTGGCCCCGGTCTATGAGACGGTCAGGCAGCTGACCCGCATCCTGCCAGCCGAGACGGCCTTGATCGGCTACGCCGGCGCACCGTGGACCATCGCCACCTACATGGTCGAAGGACGCGGCGGCGGCACGTCGGAGCACTCCGTCGTCAAGCAGTGGGCGCTGAGCGACCCCGATGGATTCCAGCCCCTGATCGACGTGCTCACGACCGCAATCATCCAGTTCCTCGGCCGCCAGATCGAGGCGGGCGCGGAAGTAGTTCAGTTGTTCGACACCTGGGCCGGGATACTTCCGGACGCCCTCTTCGAACGCTGGTGCGTCAATCCGGTCGCCACCATCATCGCGGCGCTGAAGACGCAGCACCCAGAGGTTCCCGTCATCGCCTTTCCCCGGGGCGCCGGGCTCGCCTACGACGGCTTCGCCGAGGCAACCGGCGCGGACTGCATCGGCCTGGATGCCACGGTTCCCCTCGAATGGGCCGCGCAGAAATTACAGCGCGGCCTGGGCCGCTGCGTGCAGGGCAACCTCGACCCCCAGCTCTTAGTCGCTGGCGGCCCTGCGCTCTACGCCGAGACAGAGCGCATCCTGCGCGCCCTGAGCGGGGGGCCGTTCGTGTTCAACTTGGGACACGGCATCGTCAAGACCACGCCCCCGGAGCATGTCACTGCCCTGGCCGAGCAGGTGCGCGCATGGACCACGCCCGCGCTACCACGCCGGCTGGAATAATCACACGGAAACACCGGCCGCTCAGCGAGCTGACCGCTTCGCGAGAATGGTCACAACTGTTGTGGTGTACCGGCTAGTGACCGCCTGCTCGCGGCGTCCCCTGGCCTGCGCCGAACAGTCTTTACCAGTCGAGACCACCCGGCCACGCCCACCGCTGGACAACCTGGCGCCGCCGTCACCAAGCACGCTTACGGTGGTTCCATCAGCGCGCCCGGCTCGGCCGCGAGTACGCCCTGGCCAACCAGCAAATGGCGACTGCCGTACTACTGTAGTGCGGTCCCGCGACTAGGCCG
The DNA here is from genome assembly GCA_040255525.1 of Micromonosporaceae bacterium. Lineage (GTDB taxonomy): Bacteria > Actinomycetota > Actinomycetes > Mycobacteriales > Micromonosporaceae > Rugosimonospora. Next base: position 56,796 of record JBDZVD010000011.1, read on the forward strand.
AGATCGTTTGGCCACGTTCACATCGTCGACGAACCGGCCCGCGACGGCGTAGCCGTGCCGCTCCTACAGCCGTATCGAGACGGTGTTGCCGCCGAGTCCTACAGGCTCAGGGCATTCATAAATGCCAATTGGAACTCGCGCTCTCCGGGGCCGGCGATCCGGGGTGTAACCGGCACGCAGGGGACGAACGGGAGTGGCTGGCGGTACGCGCGCCGACGCGTCCAGGATCGAATGATCCGCGTATCGGTGCGATACCCGAAAGCCGCGAACAGCGGGGCAGGAAGCGCCCAGAAGTGCCTGGTCAGGAACGCTGCCGCTGGTGGTGAGCCGCCTCACCGTCCAGCCAGCGGAGCAGCCTCCGTAGCCCGGAAACCCGCGATCCGACCAGGCAAGATAGATACGGATCAGCTCATGCTTTCGCGGCATTAATTCGATGCATCCGGGTTGACGCCCATAACGCTGGAATGCGCATTGCCGGAGGGCTGGTTGTAGCTGGGGTCCATCATCCCCCGACCCCGAAGGAACCATCGTGCTGGTCAACTTGGACCGATCCCGGCGCTGGCCGTCCGCCATCGCGCACGGAGTACTGGTCAACCTTGACCGTGCCCGTCCGTGGCTGATCGGAATCGCAAGCTGGCTGATCGCCGGCATAATTTGGATCATGAGCCGCACCGAGCGGCCCCGGCACTGGGTCGCGGTGCGCAGCCGCCCGGTCCTCGCCCGCCTGGACGGGCCGGCCAACCGCCTGGCCGTTGCCGGGCGGTGGGTGCTGGCCCGCGTCGACCGCTTCCAGCACTGGATGCCCGGCATCCCCCGGCGTGGCGTCCTCGGCCTGCTCCTGGTCGCGCAGCTGGCCTGGCCAGCGGCGTTCCACTCGGTGAGCGAAGGAGCCTCGCAGCCCACGAAGGCGCCCGTGGTGCCGGCACCGGGTACCGCGACGCCGGCTGCCCCGGCCACGCCCGCGACGCCGGCTGCCCCGGCCACGCCCGCCACGCCGGCTGCCCCGGCTACGCCGGGTTCCGCGTCCGCCCCGGCCGCGAAGAGCCCGTCAGCGTTGCCGACCCCGGCCCAGCTGATGCCGGAGGGCATGCCGACCGGCCAGTCGACGTTCATCCCGACCACCGTCCAGATGGGCAATGCGCGCGCCATCATCCAGACCGGGCAGCAGCTGAACCTGCCGCCGCGGGCATGGGTGATCGCGGTGGCCACCTCGCTGCAGGAGACCAAGCTCATCAACTACGGCAACCTCGGCGGCGCCAACGACCACGACTCGCTGGGCCTGTTCCAGCAGCGCCCGTCGTCCGGCTGGGGTACGCCCGACGAGCTGACCGACCCGCACTACGCGGCGAGCGCGTTCTACCACGCGCTGGTCCAGGTGCCGGGCTGGCAGAACCTGCCGCTGACCGTGGCGGCACAGGACGTGCAGGTGTCCGCGTTCGGCGACCGGTACGCCCAGTGGGAGAAGCAGGCCACCGACATGGTGCTGGCCCAGTACGGCGTCGGCCCGTACTGGGGCGTGGCTGCCGGCTGAGCCCGCGTACGAACAGAACCTGGCCCGGTACCTCGCGCGGAGGTGCCGGGCCGGGCGCCTAACCGACCAGAGTCTTCACCGCCGCGGTGAGGTCCGTGATGCCCTTGCGGGCGTCGGCGAACAGCATGCCGGTCTTCGGGTCGGAGTACAGATCGTTGTCGATGCCCGCGTACCCGTGCCCCATCGAGCGCTTGATCACGACCACCGTCCGGGCCTGGTCGACGTCCAGGATCGGCATGCCGGAGATGGGGTTGCCCGGCCGGCGGGCGGCCGGGTTGGTGACGTCGTTGGCGCCGACGACCAGGGCCACGTCGGTACGGGCGAACTCCGGATTGGCCTCGTCCATCTCCTGCAATTGCGGGTAGGGCACGTTCGCCTCGGCGAGCAGCACGTTCATGTGTCCGGGCATCCGCCCGGCCACCGGGTGGATGGCGTAGCTGACCTCGATGCCCCGCTGCTCCAGCACCTGCGCCAGCTCGGCGAGCTGGTGCTGGGCCTGCGCGGCGGCCAGCCCGTACCCCGGCACGAACATCACCTTGCTCGCGTAGGCGAGCTGGATCGCCACGTCGTCCGCCGACACCTCCCGGACGTGCGCTTCCCGGGCGCCGCCGGCCGGCGCGCTGTCCCCGGTGCCGAAGCCGCCCACGATGATGCTGGGGATCGAGCGGTTCATCGCGTCGGCCATGAGCTTGGTGAGGATCGTGCCGGACGCGCCGACCAGGGCTCCGGCGATGATGAGCACCGGGTTGGCGAGCACGAAGCCGGCCATCGCCACGGCGGTACCGGTGAACGCGTTGAGCAGCGAGATGACGACCGGCATGTCGGCGCCGCCGATGGGCAGCACCATGGTCACGCCGAAGCCCAGCCCGGCCACCAGGAGCACGATGAGCGGCGCCCGGTGCGCCGGGGCGGCGACCAGCCAGCAGCCGCTGGCCACGAACCCGGCGGCGAGCACCCCGGTCAGCACCCGGGCGCCCGCAAACACCAACGGCTGGCTGGGGATCCAGCCCTGCAGCTTGCCGGCCGCGACCAGCGAACCGGTGAAGGTGACCGTACCGATGAGGATGTCCAGCGCGGCGGTCACCGCGACCGACGCCGACACGGACGGGCCGCTGGACAGGTCGTTGACCGCGAGCAGCGCGGCGGCCCCGCCGCCGACCGCGTTGAACAGGCTGACCAGCTGCGGCATGGCCGTCATCGCGACACCACGCGCGGCGTAGAGCCCGACAGCCCCGCCGAGTGCCGCGCCGGCGAGCAGGACGACGACGCCGGTGGTGGTGATGCTGTGGTCGCGGATCAGGACGGCGCCGGTGACGAGTACCGCGGCGGCCATCGCGGTCGCGGAGAGCTGGTTGCCGCGCCGGGCGGTGGCGGGGGAGTTCATCAGGTGCAGGCCGAGCACGAAGCCGGCCGCGGCGGCCAGGTACACCAGGTGGGTCGCCGTGTCGAAGCCGCTCATCGCTGGCCGCCGTCGCGGGGCTGGGGGGCGCGGGCGCGGAACATGCCGAGCATCCGGTCGGTGACCACGTACCCGCCGACGACGTTGGCGGTGGCGAAGGCCATCGCGACGAACGCCAGCAGGTACCCGGCCGGCCCGCGCGCGGTGCTCGCGATGAGCATCGCGCCGACCAGGACGATGCCGTGGATGGAGTTGGCCCCGGACATCAGCGGGGTGTGCAGGGTCGCCGGTACCTTGCTGATCACCTCGAATCCGACCAGCAGGCTGAGGACGAACACGGTGAGGTCGAACATCAGGTCGGTGCTCATCGCGCACCACCACCGTGCCGCGCCTGGCCGGCATGGCTGACCACCGTGGCGGCGAGGATCTCGTCGTCCAGGTCGATCCGCGGCACCCCGTCGCGGATCAGGTGTGCCAGCAGGGCGGTGATGTTCCGGGCGTACGCGGCCGACGCGCCGGGTGCCATCGCGGACGGCAGGTTCCCGGCACCGATGAGCCGTACGCCGTCGGCGACCAGCACGCTACTCTCCGGCTGGGAGCCCGCCACGTTGCCGCCGTACGGCCCGGCGGCGAGGTCCACCACGACCGACCCGGGCCGCATGCCCTTGAGCGCGTCCTGGGTCACCAGCAGCGGCGGTTTGCGGCCCGGTACCAGCGCCGTCGTTATCACCACGTCGAACTCTCCGATCCGTTGTTGCAGCGCCTCCTGCTGTGCCTCGCGCTCGGCGTCCGACAGGGCCCTGGCGTAGCCGCCCTCGCCGTTGCCGACGGTGACCCCGGTCAGGTCCAGGAACCGGGCACCCATCGAGTGCACCTCGTCGCGGGTCTCGGGCCGGATGTCGTACCCGGTCACCTGCGCGCCGAGCCGCTTCGCGGTGCCGATCGCGGACAAGCCGGCCACGCCGACGCCCAACACCAGCACCTGCGCCGGTTTCGCGGTACCGGCGGCGGTCATCAGCATCGGGAAGTACCGGCCGTACGCGTCCGCGGCCACCAGGGCCGCCTTGTACCCGGCGATGCTCGCCTGCGAGGTCAGCGCGTCCATCGACTGCGCCCGGCTCAGCGTGCGGGGCAACAGGTCGAGGCTCACCGCGTCCACCCCCCGCCGGGCCAGGGCCGGTACCCGGTCCGGGTCGGCCGACGGCTCCAGCAGGCCGACCAGTACCTGCCCCTCGCGCATCCGCTCCACCCGGTCGGCGGCGGGCGGCCGTACGCACACCAGCACGCCGGCCCGTGCGAACAGCTCGGCCGCGTCGACCGGTACCGCGCCCACCTGCGTGTACGCGCTGTCGGGCAGGAACGCGCCGGTACCGGCGTCATGCTCGACGAGCACGTCACAGCCCAGCTGCCGCAGTCGCGCGACCACCGCGGGCACCACGGCGACGCGCTGCTCGCCGGGCTCGGACTCCTTCACCACACCGATGCTCGTCGTCACGAGCGCCTCCCATCGACAACGCTGTCTTCAGGATCGAAGCGTAGGCGTGACGATACCGTCACGCCCACTGCCGAACGGCTCCGATCGCTTCGATGGCATCCGGCGACGAACCGCTACGACGCGGAGCCCGGTCGCACCAGCCCCACCTCATAGGCGAGCACCGCCGCCTGAACCCGGTCGCGCAGGTCGAGTTTGCTGAGGATCGCCGACAGGTGCGTCTTCACGGTCGCCTGGCTGAGGACGAGTCGCTGCGCGATCTCGGCGTTGGACATCGCGCGGGCGACCAGCTTCAGCACCTCGACTTCCCGGTCGGTGAGCAGGTCCAGCCGCGCGGGCTTCTCCACGCCGGGCAGCTGGTCGGCGAACCGGTCCAGCAGCCGTCGCGTCACGGTCGGCGCGAGCAGCGCCTCACCGCGGGCCACCACCCGCACCGCCTCGGCGAGGTCGGCCGGGCGGGTGTCCTTGAGAAGGAAGCCGCTGGCGCCCGCGCGCAGCGCGGCGAACACCGGCTCGTCCAGGTCGAACGTGGTGAGCATGATGACCCGGGCGGGGTTGCCGGCACTGACCAGGCGGCGGGTGGCTTCGATGCCGTCCAGTCGCGCCATCCGCACGTCCATCAGGATCACGTCCGGCCGCAGCCGCTCCGCGAGCACGACCGCCTCCAGCCCGTCGCCGGCCTCGCCGACGACCGAGAGGTCCTCACGCGCGTCAATGATCATCGACAGGCCCGCCCGGACCAGGTCCTGGTCGTCGGCGATCAGTACCCGGATGGTCATCGGGCGGCCAGAAGCGGCAGGTGCGCGCGTACCTGGAAGCCACCCTGCGGCAGCGGGCCGGCGTCGAGCGTGCCGCCCAGCAGCCGGGCGCGTTCGCGCATGCCGACGATGCCGTGCCGGGTACCCGAGGTCACCGCGGCTCCCGGTGCCCGCGCCGTACCGTCGTCCACGATCTCCAACTGGAGAGCCCGCGGCGCGTACCGGACGGTGACGTCGGCCCGGGTGGCGTGCGCGTGGCGCAGCGTGTTCGTGAGCGACTCCTGGACGATCCGGTACGCGGACAGGTCGACGCCGGCCGGGATCGGCTCGGCGCTGCCCTCGGTGCGCAGCACGACCTCGAGCCCGGCCGCGCGCAGCGACGCGGCCAGGGGCGCCAGCTGGTCGAGGCCGGGCTGGGGCTCGTTCGGTTCGGTCAGGTCTTCGGGGCGCATGGTCTGCAACAGGGTACGCAACTCGGCCAGCGCGGTGCGGGCGGCGGTCTGGATCCCGCCCAGGGCCTGCCGCGCCCGTTCCGGCCGGGCGTCGAACACGTCCTCGGCGGCCGCCGCCTGCACCACGATGACCGACACCGTGTGCGCCACGACATCGTGCAGTTCCCGGGCGATGCGGGTCCGTTCCTCGGCGAGGATGTGCCGGCGCTCCGCCTCGCGGCGCAGCCGATAGGTGCGGATCAGCTCGCCCAGCGACCAGGCCAGGGCCGGACCCGCGCCGGCGAGCAGGACGTCGCGCCAGCCGCCCCCCTCGGCCAGCTTCCACGGCGTCGCGACCACCAGGGCGCCCAGCGCCCACAACGAGACCCGGGGCGGCCGCAGGGTGCTGAACATGGTCAGCGGGGCGGCGGCCAGGCCGAGCCAGCCCACCTGCGGGCAGAGCAGCTGCAGCCCGATCCCGGACGCGATGACCACGGCCATCGCCCGTACCGGGTACCGGCGCATCCACAGCAGGCAGCTGGACTGCACCAGCGCGAGGGCGAGGGCGGTGGCGGTGGTGTCGTGCGGCCCGCCGGAAATGAACAAGATCATGGCCGCCAGTGCCGAGGCCATCGCCGCGGCGAACGGGAGGTTCCCGGTCCTACAGGCAGGTCTGGCGGGCACACGCGCAGCATAGACGGGCTCGCGGCGGTGGCCATCGGTCCGAAGAACGACCCTGCGCCGGCGCTCATCCGCGGGAAGGATGCCCGGCCCACCGCGTGGCGTACCGCGCGCCGTCCCGGGACCGGTCGCGAGGCGTAGCGGGCCGCGCGCCGGGTCGGCCCGGGGGCCGAGCCGGAGACCGGCACGCGGACCGATCCGCCGGCCCCGTCCGCACGCCTACCGTACGGCTCAACGTGATCCGCCACCGCATCGGAGGTTGCCATGTCCACCATCACCGTTCGGGCCGGTACGCGACCCGCTGCCACCCGTCGCCCCCGGGCGCTGGCGGTGGCCGCGACGGTGGCCGTGACTCTCGCCGGGTGGGCGGTGGCCGGTCCGCTCGCCGGGGTCCGGTTGGCGGTCCGCTCCGGCGACACCACCCGGATCGTCGGCCCGGCCGCGGTGGCCGTCGTGAGCCTGGTGGTCGCGCTCGCTGCCTGGGGGCTGCTCGCCGTGCTGGAGCGGATGACCCGGCGGGCCCGCGGCCTCTGGACCGGCATCGCGCTGGCGGTGCTCGTGCTGTCGCTGGCCGGACCGCTGGGCGGTGCGAGTACGGCGGCGACCGTCTCGCTGGTGTGCCTGCACCTTGCCGCGGGGGCGGTGCTCATTCCGCTGCTGGCGCGCACGGCCGGCCGGGATCGCGGCTGACCGCGACCGCCGCCGGGCCGCCCGGTCCCGTGACGGGGGCGGGACCGCCGCGCCCGACTGATCTGGTCGGCGCGCGGCGTGCCCGGCCGTGGCCGCCGTCCCCGGCCGTAGCCGCCGTCCCTTGCCGGGACGACGACCCGGACCGCAAATCCTGATCGGGTCAACGACCTGGACAGAAAATAGTCTGTTGCAGAGAGTATCTCGTCGACAACTTTCCCCGGGCGGTGGTATCCGGGCAGGTACCATGGCGGTCATGGCAGCGTCACGGGGATCGGCGGTCCAGCACTCCGGGACCGCACCCGCCTGCGGCGCGCTCGACACGGACCTCGGCTGGGCACTCGGCACGGTGTTCCGCTCCTACGTGAAGTCGGCCACCGTCGCGGTCGCTGACCTGCCCGGCGGCCCCCGCGGGTACCAGGTATTGGCCGCCGCCGCGAGCGACAACCTCGGCACGCAGTTGGCACTCGCCAACCAGCTCGGAGTCGACCGGACCGTGATGACCTACCTGCTCGACGACCTGGAGCGCACCGGCCTCATCGAGCGCCGGCCGGACCCCTCCGACCGCCGGGTGCGCCGTGTGGCGGTCACCGATCGGGGCAGGAAGCTGCTGACCGACCTCGACCGGCGGCTGGACGAGACCGAGGAGCACGTGCTGTCGGCCCTCGGCGATGCCGACCGGGACACCTTCCGCGAGCTGTTGCGGCGCCTGGCCATGCACGCGACGACGCAGGACCCGGCGGCCAACCCGTGCCAGCTGGTCGAAGAGACCGGAATCGCCGGAGATGGTCCGTCCCCGGCGGCGCCGCGCCGCGCCCGGCGCCGGCAGGGCTAGCCGGCCGATCCGCCCGTGGGCGCCGCCCACCCCGGTCTACCAGGGTGGTTGGCGGGTGCGCCGGGCACGCCCGGAGCGCCGGCCGGCCCGGATCCGGCCGGTACCGGCCGGTGTCGCGGCATCCGGACGTCCGATCCGGTCGAATCCGTCCTTCGAATATCGATTCCAGCACGGCCGAGGCAATAGGGTGTCCGTGGACACCCCCACCCCGAGACGGCGGCTGCCATGATCGAATGTTCCACCCGGGTGCCGTCCGGCGCCGGCGTCGAGCGACCCTCCGCTTGCCGTCTGGCTTCCGCGGCGCCCGCCGGGAGCCGGACCGTGGCGGAGGCCGGGTGAGTGCCGAGGCGGCGACCGGCCAGCAGTGCGGCCGGCCGGTCTGGCCCGGCGCGCGTGACTTCGCGCGCGCCTGGGCCGGCGCGATCGCGGGTACCAGCTACGTACCGCTGACCCGGGAGGAGATCGAGGCGCTGCTGCACCGGCTGACCGTGCGCCTGGCGGACGCGCTGGGCGGCGATGCGCGTGGTGAGGCGGCCGGGGAGGAGCGGGCGTACCAGGTCGGGGCCGAACTCGTCGGGGCGAACTTCGCCGCACCGGAGGCGCTGGGTCGCACCCTCGCGATCCTCAACGAGCGGCTGCTGGAATGCCTGGACCTGCCGGAGGTGCCGCACCGGCGGCAGCTGGACCGGCTGGTGCAGGCGCTGGCCACCGGGTACGCGCGGGCGCTGCGCGACCGTACCCTCGACGAGCAGGAGGCGATCCGCCGGGCGGCCCTGGTGGCCCGGTCGCGGGCGGAGGCCCGGCTGCGTGCCAGCGAGGACCAGCGCCGCTACGCCAGCCAGCACGACCCGCTCACCGGCCTGCCCAACCGGGCACTGTTCATGGAGTGGCTGGCGGGGTTGTTCGCCACCTCGTCACCCACCGGCCGGCTGGCGGTGTGCGCGGTCAATCTGGACCGCTTCGACCTGCTCAACGACAGCCTCGGGCAGCAGACCGGCGACGACCTGCTGGTCGCCGCGGCGCGGCGCCTGGGCCGCCTGGCCCGGGCCAACGGGTACCGGCTGGCGCGGCTCGGTGGCGACGAGTTCGGCCTCATCGCCGAGGACACCGGCGGCACGACGGACGCGGCCGCGATCGCGGACGGGATCCTGGCCGCCCTCGCCGAGCCGATCCAGCTGGACGGGCACCGGCTGACGGTCACGGCGAGCGTCGGCATCGTCGAGGAGGCGGTCGCCGACACCGACCCCACCGAGGTCGCCCGGGCGGCCCGGATGAGCCTGCACTGGGCCAAGCTGGACGGCAAGGGCCGGTGGGTGCTGTACGACCCGCACCGCAGCGCCCGCTACGTGGCCCGGTACACGCTGTCCGCCGAGATGCCCGGCGCGCTGTCGCGGGGCGAGTTCGCGCTGGTCTACCAGCCGCTGGTCGACCTGGTCGACGGCGAGACCCGGGGCGCCGAGGCGCTGGCCCGGTGGCGGCATCCGGTGCACGGGGTGATCGCGCCGGACGGGTTCATCGATCTGGCCGAGGACACCGGGCTCATCGTGCCGCTCGGGTTGCGGCTGCTGGAGCAGGCATGCGCGCAGGCGGCCGACTGGCACCGGCTCAGCCCGCACGCGCCGTTCGTGAGCGTCAACCTGGCGGTACCGCAGCTGCGCCACCCGGGCCTGCTGGAGGAGATCCGTACCGTGCTGGACGAGACCGGCCTGGCCGCCGAGCGGCTCCAGCTGGAGATCACCGAGAGTGCGGTGATCGGCACCGACGACGGGACCATCGGCACCCTGTACGACCTGGCGAACCTCGGGGTCCGGCTGGCGATCGACGACTTCGGCACCGGGTACGCGAACCTGGCGTACCTGCGCACCCTGCCGGTACACGCGCTGAAGATCGATGGTGCGTTCGTCCGGTCGCTCAAGCAGCCGGGCACGGACCCGACCGGCGAGGCGATCCTGTCCACCATGGTGTCGCTGGCCCACACGCTGGGGTTGACCGTGACCGCCGAGGGCGTCGAGACGGCGGAGCAGGCGCAGGCGCTGGCCGAGCTCGGCTGCGATGTCGGCCAGGGCTGGCACCTCGGCCTGCCGGGTTCGCCGGAGCGCATCACCGGCCTGCTGACCGCTCGCGACTGAACGGGCCGGGCGGCCGGACGGGTGTCGTCGCGCCGCCCGGCCCGCGGCTGCGCGCGGCTACGACTGGCTGCTGAACGCCGCGTCGAACGCGGCCTCCGGCTGGTCGAACGCGAACCGCCGGACGAACTCCAGCGCCTCCGGGGCGCCGACCAGCCGGTCCATGCCGGCGTCCTCCCACTCGATCGACAGCGGCCCGTCGTACCCGATCGAGTTGAGCGCCCGGAAGCAGTCCTCCCACGGCACGTCGCCGTGCCCAGTGGAGATGAAGTCCCAGCCCCGGCGCAGGTCGGCCCACGGCAGGTGGGACGCGAGCCGGCCGCGGCGGCCATCGCCGGTGCGCACCTTCGCGTCCTTGCAGTCGACGTGGTAGATGCGGTCGGCGAACTCCAGGATGAAGTTGACCGGGTCGAGCTCCTGCCAGACGAAGTGCGACGGGTCCCAGTTGAGGCCGAAGGCCGGCCGGTGGCCGATCGCGTCCAGGGCGCGCCGGGCCGTCCAGTAGTCGTACGCGATCTCGCTGGGGTGCACCTCGTGGGCGAATCGCACGCCCGCCTCGTCGAACACGTCAAGGATCGGGTTCCACCGGTCGGCGAAGTCGCGGTACCCGTCCTCGATCATCGACTCGGGGACCGGCGGGAACATGGCCACGGTGTGCCAGATCGAGGATCCGGTGAACCCGACGACGGTGCGTACGCCCAGTTTGGCGGCCGCCCGCGCGGTGTCCTTCATCTCCTGGGCGGCCCGCTGCCGTACCCCCTCGGGCTCCCCGTCGCCCCAGATCCGGGCCGGCAGGATGCCCTGGTGCCGCTGGTCGATCGGATGGTCGCAGACGGCCTGCCCGACGAGGTGGTTGGAGATCGCCCACACGCCCAGGTGGTACTTCGCCAGCATCGCGCGCTTGGCGTCCACGTACCCGGGATCCGTCAGCGCCTTGTCGACCTCGAAGTGGTCGCCCCAGCAGGCGATCTCCAAGCCGTCGTACCCCCAGTCCGAGGCCAGCCGGCACACCTGCTCGAACGGCAGGTCGGCCCACTGGCCCGTGAACAGCGTGATCGGTCGAGTCATCGTCTCCTCCAACGGGTAGCGGGCCGCGGCACTACGCCGGGTCGACGGGGGTCCAGGCCGAGCCGGCGGCCGCACTGCGCTCGACGGCGTCGAGAACGAGCTGGACCTGCAGGGCGTCGTCGAAGGACGGCCGGGGATCGGTGCCGCCGGCCACCGCCTCGATGAGGTCGCGCATCTGATGGGTGAAGCTGTGCTCGTACCCGATGATGTGGCCCGGCGGCCACCACGCCGACAGGTACGGGTGGTCGGGCTCGGTCACCAGGACCCGGGTGAACCCCTGCCGCGCCGACGGCGCGGTCGCATCGTAGAACTCCAGCTCGTTGAGGCGTTCCAGGTCGAAGACGGCGGAGCCGAGCGATCCGTTGATCTCCACGCGCAGGCCGTTCTTCCGCCCGGTGGCGAACCGGGTCGCCTCGTAGGTGGCGATCGCCCCGCCGTCCAACCGCGCCAGGAACAGCGCCGCGTCGTCCACGGTCACGTCGCCGGTCGCGGCCTGCCCCCCGGTCGGGTCACCGGCGGCCGACGCGGACAGGCCGGCCGAGGCGCCGGGGAGGGGCCGGCGCTTCACGAACGTCTCGGTCAGCGCGCTGACCCCGGCGATGCGCTGGCCGGTGACGTACTGCGTGAGGTCGATGATGTGCGCGCCGATGTCGCCCAGCGCGCCCGATCCGGCCAGGTCCTTCCGCAGGCGCCAGACCAGCGGAAACTGGGGATCGGTGATCCAGTCCTGGAGGTAGGTGGCGCGGACGTGCCGGATGTCGCCGAGCCGGCCCTCCTCGACGAGCTGCCGCAGCAGGGCCACCGCCGGCACCCGCCGGTAGTTGAAGCCGCACATCGCCCGTACTCCGAGGGCACGCGCGTCGGCCGCGGCCTGTGCCATCGCGCGGGCCTCCGCCACGGTGTTGGCCAGCGGTTTCTCGCACAGTACGTGCTTGCCCGCGGCCAGCGCGGCCAGCGCGATCGCCTGGTGGCTGTCGCCCGGGGTGCAGATATCGACGAGGTCGATGTCGTCCCGGGACACCAGGTCGTGCCAGTCGGTCACGGCCTCGGCCCAGCCCAGCCGGCCGGCTGCCTCGGTCACCTTCGCCCGGTCACGCCCGGCGACGGCCACCATCGTGGCCCGGGCGGGAAGATCGAAGACCCGGTTCACGGTGCGCCACGCCTGCGAGTGCGCGGCACCCATGAACGCGTACCCGACCATGCCGACGCGCAGTTGCGCCTTGTCCGCCGTGGACACGTCTGCCACCCCCTGCCGCTGTGTTGACCGTGGACCGGCCGGTGCGCGCCGTGCGGCGGTGGCGTCGGGGGACCATCGGGCGCTCCAGGGCTCTGGACCACGCCCGGGACTTTAGGCAAAATCCCCCGGCAGGTAAAGACTTTCTGCGTCCTCCGGACGAACTTTTAGCCAGCTCGACAAAAGTGGTTGCCGGGGAGGCGGCGTCACGCGCCGGTGAAGCCGGACCCCGCGGTCTCCGGCAGGGTCACCTCGAGGAAGGTCAGGCCGGTGGCCGCCAGGAACGCTCGGTCCGGCGCGCGGATCACGGTGAGCAGCACCGCGTCGCAGTCCGGGCACCGGACGACCAGCCCGGCGGCGTGGTCGTACACCCGGGTCTCGGCCATCGGGGCGACCCGCCCGCAGCCCGCGCACCGGCCGCGCGCGGTGGTGATGTCCATGGTGAAGATCTCCTGGAGGATCCCCGCCGCCTCGTTGCCGTCGACCCAGCCGTCGCCGGGCCGCGGTGCCTGGAAATCCTGCGCCGCCTCGCGCTCGTCGGTCGTCATGCCGCCGCCTCCCGGTCTCCCGTCGGCCCGAACCGTTCCGTCCTGATCCGTTGCGGCTCGTGGCCCTGCGCGACCAGCAGGTTCGCCGCCGCCTCCACGAAGCCGGTCGGGCCGCACACGAACACGGCCGGAATGAAGTCCGCCGGCCAGCCCACCTCGGCCAGCAGGGCCGCGTCCAACCGGCCCGGAGGGCGCGGCCAGCCGGGGGGTGTGCCGCGGGTGTACGCGAACGCCACGTCCACGCCGCGATCGTCGCGTACCCGGCGGGACAGCTCCTGCGCGTAGATCACGTCGTCCGGCGTCCGGGCCGAGTACGCCAGCCGGAACGGCACCCGGCTGTTCGCCGCCGCCCGGCCGCGAATCATCGACATGAGCGGCACGATGCCCGAGCCGCCGGCCACCAGCAGCACGGGCTCCACGGACTCCGGCCGCCAGGCGAAGTAGCCGCCGACCGGTCCACGGATCTCGATCCGGTCGCCCGCCTCCGCGATGTCCGTCAGGTACGGCGAGACCTCACCGCCGGGTACCCGCTGCACGGTCAGCTCCAGCCGGTCCAGCTCCGGGGCCGAGGCGATCGAGTAGCTGCGCTGTGCCGAGTACCCGTCCTCGGCGGTCAGCCGGACGTCGACGTGCTGGCCGGCCAGGTGGCCAGGCCACCCGGGCACGTCGAGCACGATCGACCGGGCGCTGGAGGTCTCGGTGCGGACCTGCGCCACGGTGGCCGGCTGCCAGGTCAGTCGCCGCTGTACCGCTGCTCGCGCCATGGGTCACCGTAGTTGTGGTAGCCGGCGCCCTCCCAGAAGCCCGGCGAGTCCTCGTGCATCAGCTCGATCCCGCGCACCCACTTGGCGCTCTTCCACAGGTACAGGTGGGGAACCAGCAACCGGGCCGGGCCGCCGTGCTGCGGCGCCAGCTCCTGCCCGTCATACCGGTACGCCACCCAGGCCTGCCCGTCGAGCAGGTCTTCCAGCGGCAGGTTGGTGGTGTACCCGCCGTACGAGTGGACCAGCGCGAAGTCGGCGGCGGTGTCCACGTCGGCCAGCAGGGTGGACACCGGCACGCCTTCCCACCGCGTGCCGAGCTTCGACCACCGGGTCACGCAGTGCAGGTCGACGGTGACGGTCTCGGACGGCAGCGCGCGCAGCTGCGACCAGGTCCAGCTGACGCGCTGCCCGGACTCGCTGGTCACGGTGAACTGCCAGTTGTCCAGATTGAGCCGGGGAGTGGGCCCCGCGGACAGCACCGGGAAGTCGTCGGTGAGGTACTGGCCCGGCGGCAGGTCGACGTCGCGTCGGCCGCGACCGGTGAACCCCCGCGTGACTATCGCCATCTGACCCCCCTGTCGGAAAACCTACCGCATCGCCGGACGGCGTAGCCGGCCTCCGCTGCGGGCGCCCCGATCCGTGTCAACGGTGTCCTGCCCGGGTGATGGCTGCTGCGCGTGCGCGCAGCCGCGCTCGTGGTCGACCTCGCGCACGGCCGGCAGGGTGAGCCGGAGGCCGCCGGTGCCGGCGGTGAGGCGCCGGTTCGGGCCGGCGGTGCAGACCCCGCCGGGATCCTGCGGGAAGCCCGCGCTCGCCAGGAACAACGGGGCGAGGAGGGGTGCGCGCCGGATCGGTAGGCTCGGTGGCGTGACGGACTCCATCGAGGGCGGACAATTCCGTGGCGAGGACTGGTACGGCGAGGATCTCGGCGACCGCCGGTACATCGGCTGCGAGTTCGTCGACATCGACCTCACCGAGGCGACCAGCGCCGGCGCCACGTTCACCGACTGCGTGCTGACCCACGTGAAGCTCAACGCCTCGCGGCACACCGCCTCCGCGTTCGTCGGCTGCACGTTCACCCGGTGCAACCTGTTCGAAGCGCGGTTGGTCGGCTGCAAGCTGATGGGCAGCGCGTTCCGCGACTGCGACCTGCGGCCGCTGACGGTGGACGGCGGGGACTGGTCGTTCGTCACGCTGACCGGCGCCGACCTGCGCGGTGTCAGCTTCCAGCGGGTCCGGATGCGGGAAGCGGACCTCAGCCGCGCCGACTGCGAGGGCGGCACGCTCACCGATGTCGATCTGTCCGGCGGCATCCTGAAGGGCGTCCGGTTCACCCGGTGCGATCTGCGGGGCAGCGACCTGACCGCGCTGGACCCCCGCGACGCCGCGCTGGACGGCGCGGTCATCACGCCCCAGCAGGCGGTCGTCGTGGCCCAGACCCTCGGGTTCGAGCTGCGCTGAGCCGGGCCGGCGGGCTCGGCGGTCGCGCTCCGGCCGTGCGGCCATCATCATCGGCACGTCCGGCCCCGGTTGCCAGTGCCCGTCCATCGACGAGAATGACCGGCGTGACCGAACAGGACCCGTACCGCTGGCTGGAGGACATCGACGGCCGTGAGGCCCTGGACTGGGTGCGGCGGCGCAGCGAGGCGACCGTCGGTGGGCTGACCGGCACCCCCGAATTCGCCGGGCTGCGCGACCGGATCCGGGAGGTGCTGGACGCGGAGGACCGGATCCCGTACACGACCTGGCGCGGCGAGCACCTGTACAACCTGTGGAAGGACCGGGAGCACCCGCGCGGGCTGTGGCGACGCACCACGCTCGACGAGTACCGCCGCCACCAGCCGCGCTGGCAGGTCCTGCTGGACGTGGACCGGCTGGCCGAGCGGGAGGGCGAGAACTGGGTCTGGCAGGGGGCGGCCGTGCTGCGCCCTGGGCACGACCTGGCCCTGGTCAGCCTGTCCCGCGGCGGGGCCGACGCGTCCGTGGTCCGCGAATTCGACCTGACCGCCCTGGCGTTCGTACCCGACGGGTTCTGCCTGCCCGAGGCCAAGAGCGACGTGGCGTGGATCGACCGGGACCGGGTGTTCGTCGGCACCGACTTCGGACCCGGCTCGCTGACCTCCTCCGGGTACCCGAGGAGGGTCAAGCTCTGGCACCGGGGCACGGCGCTGTCCGAGGCGACGCTGGTCTTCGAGGGCGGGATCGACGACGTGGCGGTGTCGGCTGAGCACGACCCGACCCCGGGATTCGAGCGCGACCTGGTCAGCCGGTGGCGGGACTTCTTCCACGGCGAGCGGTACCTGCGGCTGCCCGGCCCGCCCGGCGGCCAGGCGCGGCTGGTGCGGATTCCGGTGCCGGACGACGCGGTCGTCGACCTGCACCGCGAGTGGCTGGTGATCCGCCCGCGCACTGCGTGGGAACGGGACGGAGTGCGCTACCCACCCGGCTGCCTGCTGGCCACGCGACTGGACGAGTTCGTCGCCGGGCGGGGCGAGCTGACCGTCCTGTTCGAGCCCCGGCCGGACACCACGCTCAGCAGCCACTCGTGGACCCGCAATCACCTGATCATGACGGTGCTCGCCGACGTGCGCAGCCGGCAGGTGCTGGCCACGCCGGGCCCGGACGGCTGGACCCTGAGCCCGCTGGTGGGGCCGGCCGGCGACTCCGGGCTGCCCATCGGTGCCGCCGCCGGTGTCCCCGCCGCCGGGCTCCTCGACGGGCATACCGACGTCGCGGACACCAATCCGGATCACAGCGACGATTTCCTGCTGGCCACCAGCGGGTACACCCGTCCGGCCACGCTACGGTACGGAGTCGTCGGCGGCGGAGATCTGGAGATCCTCAAGGAGGAGCCGGGGTTCTTCGACACCCGGGGCATGTCGGTGCGCCAGTTCTTCGCGGTCTCCGCCGACGGCACCCGGGTGCCGTACTTCGTCGTCGGTCCCGAAGGGTGCGGGCCGGCGCTGCTGACCGGGTACGGCGGGTTCGAGCTGTCCAACACGCCCCGGTACAGCGCAGTCATCGGGCGCGGCTGGCTTGCGCGGGGCGGCCGGTACGTGGTCGCCAACATCCGGGGCGGCGGCGAGTACGGGCCGGCCTGGCACCACGCCGCGATGCGGGAGCGGCGCCCCCGCGCGTACGAGGACTTCGCCGCCGTCGCGGTCGACTTGGTGGGGCGCGGGATCACCACCCGGGACCAGTTGGGCATCGAGGGCGCCAGCAACGGCGGGCTGCTCATGGGCGTGATGCTCACCCGGTACCCGGAGCTGTTCGGCGCGATCGTCAGCCAGGTGCCGCTGCTGGACATGCGCCGGTACCACCTGCTGCTGGCCGGGGCCTCGTGGATGGCCGAGTACGGCGACCCTGACGATCCGGCGGACTGGGCGTACCTGAGCGGCTTCTCGCCGTACCACAACGTGCGCCAGGACCGGCGGTACCCGCCGGTGCTGTTCGTGACGTCCACCCGCGACGACCGGGTACACCCCGGGCACGCGCGCAAGATGGTGGCCCGGATGGACGAGTACGGGCACGACGTCGGGTACTACGAGAACGTCGAGGGCGGCCACGGCGGCGCGGCGGACAACGCGCAGCTGGCGTTCAAGTGGGCACTGGTGCTGGAGTTCCTGTGGCGACACCTGTCGCCGGCTACAGGCGCCGGGTCAGCCGGGTGATCTCACCCTGCGTCTCCGATCACGCCGCACTCTCCGCCCCGCGCCGACTACGTATGGTCATCATCGCGTACCTGGCCCCGACGGCCGCCCGGGAACCCGGAACAGGCGCTCCGACCTGGGCCGCTGTGGCGGCCCTGTGGTGATCACACCGAGCCGCCCGGGTGGCGGCGGGTACCGGTGTCGTGGCACAGGTCACCTCCGCCGGGTTGGTGCCCACCACCCTCGCCGGTAACCCCCGGTGTGGGCTACGGTGCTCGCACTGACTGCGGTGGTTCGGGGCCGGCGGCGCGATGGGCGCCGGACCGGGAAGGGGTGACGGTGACGCCAGGCGGGCAACAGGGCCCCCTCGGCGGCGGCCATGTGCTGCTGACCGGGGCGACCGGTTTCCTGGGACAGGCGGTGCTGGAACGGCTGCTGCGCGACTGGCCGGACACCCGGGTCAGCCTGCTGATCCGCGGTCGGGGCAGCTCCACGGGCGCCGACCGGCTGACCGGTCTGCTGCGCAAGCCGGTCTTCGCCGCGCTGCGCAAGGCGATGGGCAACGACGCGTTCGCCGAGGCGGTGCGGCAGCGGGTGAGCGTCGTGGACGCCCGGCTGGGCAGCTCCGACGTCGTCCTGCCGGACGACCTGACGGTGGTCATCCACGGCGCGTCCACGGTCTCGTTCGACGAGCCGATCGACGAGGCGTTCAACACCAACGTGCGCGGCGTGAAGGACCTCTACGAGGCGGTCCGCGGCTCGGGTTCGACGCCGCACGTGGTGCACGTGTCCACGGCGTACGTGGCGGGTGCGCGCAAGGGCACCGTGCCGGAGACGTCGCTGGACCACGACGCCGACTGGCGCACCGAACTGGCCTCGGCCCAGCGCTCGCGCGAGCAGGTGGAGCAGGATTCGCGGCGACCGGCCGCGCTGCGCCGGGCGCTGGAGACGGCACGCGCGGAGCACGGCAAGTCCGGGCCGCAGTCGGTGGCCCAGGCGGCCGAGCGGTCCCGCGCCGAATGGGTGGACAAGCAACTGGTCGACTACGGCCGGCTGCGCGCCCAGAGCCTGGGCTGGCCGGACGTGTACACGCTGACCAAGGCGCTGGGGGAGCGGGTCGCCGAGGAGGAGCTGACCGGGCTGCTGCCCCTGTCGGTGGTCCGGCCGGCGATCGTGGAGAGCGCGCTGCGCCACCCGTACCCGGGGTGGATCGACGGGTTCAAGATGGCCGATCCGCTGATCATCGCGTACGGCCGCGGCATCCTGCCGGAGTTCCCCGGCCTGCCGGACGGCGTGCTGGACGTCATCCCGGTCGACATCGTGGTCAACGCGATCCTGGCCGCGGCCGACGCGCCGCCGCCGGTCGACGCGCCGGCCTATTACCACGTCGGCTCCGGCGCCCGGAACCCGCTGACCTTCCGCGCGATGCACGAGAACATCCGCGAGTACTTCACCGACCACCCGATGCCGGACGGTGGCCGGGGCCAGATCAAGGTACCGGCGTGGGACTTCCCGGGAGCGCGCCGGGTCGAGCGGATGCTGCGCACCGGCGAGCGGGCGCTGTCGGTGGCCCAGCGCGCCCTGCAGGTCGCGCCGGCCAACTCGCGCACCCGCCGCTGGCAGGACGACCTCAAGCGCGAGCAGGACCGGCTGGACTTCCTGCGCAAGTACGCCGAGCTGTACGGCGTCTACACCGAGGCCGAGGTGATCTACACCGACAACCGGCTGCTGGCGCTGCACCGCTCGCTGCCGCCGGAGCGCCGGGACGAGTTCGGCTTCGACCCGGCGGTCATCGACTGGCCGCACTACCTGCAGGAGGTGCACTGTCCGGCGATCACCGCGACGATGCGCCGGGCCACCTCCGGCCGCCGTTCGGCCGCGCACGCGCTGCCGGCGGTGACCGAGTCGACGGACGGCCAGCTGGTGGCGGTGTTCGACCTCGAGGGCACGATCGTCGCGTCCAACGTGATCGAGACGTACCTGTGGGCGAGGCTGGCCGACCTGCCCCGGGGGGAGTGGGCCGCCGAGCTGGTCGACCTGGCCCGCCGGCTGCCCCGGTACCTGTCGGCCGAGCGCCGCGACCGCGCCGAGTTCCTGCGCCGGTTCGTCCGGCGGTACGCGGGGGCGGACGAGGCGGCACTGACCCGCCTGGTGCAGGAGCGGATCGGCGACGCGCTGCTGCGCCGCGCCCGACCGGAGGCGATCCGGCAGATCCGCAAGCACCGGGCGGCCGGGCACCGCACCGTGCTGATCACCGGTACCGTCGACGTGCTCGTCCAGCCGCTGTCCGTGCTGTTCGACGAGGTGGTGGCGAGCCGGTTGCACACCCGCGACGGGGTGTATTCGGGGTTCCTGGAGACGCCGCCGCTGACCGGCGAGGCGCGGGCGGCCTGGCTGCGCCGGTACGCGGGCACCGCCGGGGTGGATCTGAGCCGCTCGTTCGCGTACGGCGACAGCTACTCCGACCGGCCGCTCCTGGAGGCCGTCGGGCACCCGGTCGCGGTCAACCCCGACCCGCAGCTGTACCGGCACGCGAGATCCCGGCAGTGGCCGGTCGCCCAGTGGACCGCCCACACGCTGCCGGCCGGCGACGCTCTGGTGGAGACCCTGGCATGATCATCACTCTGGAGTACTACCGCTCGCCGACCCGGTACCTGGCCGGGCGGGGCGTGACCTCGACCCGGGCGGGTGGTCGGGCGGCCGGCGTGTTGGCGGCCAACCTGTCTCCGCTGCGGCTGATCAACCGGCCCGATCCGGAGCGGCCCGGCCCGGGCTGGACCCGGGTACGCCCGCTGCTGTCCGGCATCTGCGGCTCCGACCTCGGCCTGCTCACCGGGCGCAACTCGCCGTACCTGTCGGCCATGGTGTCGATGCCGTTCACCCCCGGCCACGAGGTGGTTGGGGAGACCCTGGACGAGCTGGACGGCCTGCCCAAGGGCAGCCGGGTCGTGCTCGACCCGGTGCTGGGCTGCGAGCCGAGGTCGGTGCGCCCCTGCCCGTCGTGCGCCGCCGACGAGCACAGCCGCTGCGACCACATCACCGCCGGTACGGTCTCCGCCGGCCTGCAGACCGGCTTCTGCGCGGACACCGGCGGCGGCTGGAGCCGCATGCTGGTCGCGCACGGCAGCCAGCTGCACCCGGTACCGGACTCGCTGGACACCGAGCAGGCCGTGCTCGTGGAGCCGCTGGCCTGCGCGATCCACTCGGTACGCCGGGTGCCGATCCCGCAGGGTGCGAGCGTGGTGGTCATCGGCGCCGGTACGGTCGGGCTGCTCACCGTACTGGCCCTGCGCGAATGCACCGGGGCCGGCCCGATCTACGTCATCGCCAAGCACGGCCACCAGCGGGAACGGGCCCGTGAGCTGGGCGCCACCGAGGTGCTGTCGGCCAACCGGGCGGCCCGTGCGCTGCGCCGGGCGACCGGCGGCTTCCTGGCCCACCCCGACCGGGGTGAGGAGTTCCTCCTCGGCGGCGTCGACGCCGCGTTCGAGTGCACGGGCGGCTCCGGGCTCGACACCGCGCTGCGGCTGACCCGGGCCGGCGGTACGGTGCTGCTGTCCGGGATGCCCAACGCGTCGGTGGATCTGACCCCGGTGTGGTTCCGCGAGCTGAACCTGGTCGGCGCGTACGCCTCGGGAGGCCGGGACTTCCCGCAAGCGCTGGAGCTGGCCGGCCAGGCGCCGCTGAAGGGGTACGTCGACGCTATCTACCCGCTGTCACGTTGGCGGGACGCGATCGGTCACGCGGCGGCCGCGGGCCGGTTGGGCACCGTCAAGGTCGTGTTCGACCCCACCCGGGATTGAGGGAGAGGATATCCATGAGCGAGCGCGAGCGAGGGAATCAGAGGTTCCAGCGCGCTTGTGCCTCATGCCGGACCGCAGCGAAGCGAGGATCTGGCATGAGCGAGCGCGAGCGAGGGAATCAGAGGTTCCAGCGCGCTTGTGCCTCATGCCGGACCGCAGCGAAGCGAGGATCTGGCATGAGCGAGCTGGGAGGGGTGGCGGCATGAGCCGGCCCGGATTCGTCCTGGAGGTGGACGAGCGCACGCCCGCCCTGCTGATGCACGAGGGCGAGGGCTTCCGGCTGGAGAAGCTGCCGCTGGGCAGCCGGGTGGTGTATCCGCCGGAGTCGCTGCCCGGCCTGCGCGACGTGGACGCCCACATCCGTGAGGCGCTGCTGCACCCGCTGGGCTGCGAGCCGCTGCCCGAGCTGCTGCACGCCGGCATGCGGCTGACGATCGTCTTCGACGACCTGTCGATCCCGCTGCCGCAGATGCGTACCCCGGACATCCGGCGGCGGATCATCGAGCAGGTCCTGGAGATGGCCGCGGCGGCCGGGGTCGACGACGTCGAGCTGATCGCCGGCAACGCGCTGCACCGCCGGATGACCCCGGCCGAGTTGAAGCGCACGGTCGGCGAGCGGGTGTTCCGTTCGTTCTTCCCGCACCACCTGCGCAACCACGACGCGGAGGACCGGGCCAACCTGACCGAGGTCGGCACGACCAAGCACGGCGAGGTCGTGGAGATCAACAAGCGGGCGGCGACCAGCGACCTGATCGTGTACGTCAACGTGACGCTCACCGCGATGAGTGGCGGCCCGAAGTCGGTGTCGGTCGGCCTGGCCTCGTACCGCAGCCTCAAGCACCACCACAACGTGCACACGCTGCGGCACTCCCGCTCGTTCAACGACCCGCCGAACTCCGCCATGCACCACTCGTACAACCGGATGGCGGGCGTGCTCGACGATCACGTCAAGATCTTCCAGATCGAGACGACGGTCAACAACGACACGTTCCCGACCCAGCTCGGCTTCCTCAACAAGCGCGAGTGGGAGTGGTCGCTCAAGGACCAGGCCGCGTACCTGGCGGTCAAGCGGGCCAACGACCTCATGCCGATCAAGCAGCGCCGGCAGATCTGGCACCGCACGGCCGCGCCGTACGGCATCACGTCGGTGACCGCCGGCGCTCCCGGGCCGGTGCACGAGGTGACCATGAGCCACGTGCTGCGCCAGCAGCTCACCGAGGTCAACGGGGCATCGGACATCGCGATCTGGGGCCTGCCGTACATCTGCCCGTACAACGTCAACTCGATCATGAACCCGATCCTGATGATGAGCCTGGGTCTCGGGTACTTCTTCAACCTGTACCGGGGCCAGCCCCTGGTCCGGCCCGGCGGCGTGGCGATCTACTACCACCCGGTGCGCAACGAGTTCCACCCGGTACACCACCCGAGCTACATCGACTTCTACGAAGAGGTACTGGCCGAGACCACCGACCCGGTGGCCATCGAGACCAAGTACGAGGAGCAGTTCGCCAACGACCCCTGGTACATCCACCTGTACCGCAACAGCTACGCCTACCACGGCGTGCACCCGCTGTACATGTGGTATTGGGGCGCCCACGCGCTGGAGCACGTGGGACAGGTCATCGTCGTCGGCGGCGACCGGCGCACCTGCGAGCGGATGGGCTTCCGGGCGGCGTCCACGCTAGGCGACGCGCTGGAGATGGCGAAGGAGAAGGTGGGCGGCAGCCCGACCATCACTTACCAGCACACCCCGCCGCTGTCCATGGCAGACGTGAGGTAGGAAACGGCGATGGGACTGTTCCGCGAAGCCCGGGTACTCACCGCCGGTCGTGACTGGCGGGGCCGCTCGCGTACGCCCCGCTCGGCGGCCGGCCACCAGCCGCCGGACGAGCCGCGGGAGTTCCCCACCGGCTGGGCCCGCACCCCGGCCGCCCGGGTGGCCCGCCGGGGCCTGCAGCGCGGTGTGCTCACGCCGCTGACCTGGAGCCAGACCCGGCCCGAGGTGGTCGGGCTGGAGGGCCTGCAGAGCGTGAGCGGGCCGGTGGTGCTGGTCGCCAACCACGCGAGCCACCTGGACACCCCGCTGATCCTGGGCTCGCTGCCCGAGCACATCGCCCGGCGCACCGCGGTCGGCGCGGCGGCGGACTACTTCTTCGACGCCCGCTGGCGCGCCGCGATCACCGCGCTGGTGTTCAACGCGTTCCCGGTCGAGCGGTACCGGTCCCGCCGGCTGCGCAGCCTCGCGCCGCAACTGCTGGCCCGGGGGTGGAGCCTGCTGCTGTTCCCGGAGGGCACCCGCAGCGAGGACGGCTGGATGTCGCCGCTGCGGATGGGCGCCGCGCAGCTGTGCGTCACTCAGCGCGTGGCCGCGGTACCGGTGGTGCTGCGCGGCACGTACGCGGCCATGCCCCGCGGGCGCAACTGGCCGATGCGCGGCCGGCCCCGGGTCGTGGTGCGCTACGGCGCCCCCCTCAAGCCGGAGCAGGGGGAGAGCGCCCGCCTGTTCAACGTCCGGCTCAGCCAGACCGTCGCCCGGCTGTGGGCGGAGGAGGACATGGGCTGGTACGCGTCGCTGCGCGCCCAGGCGGGCGGCGAGCTGGCCCTGCCGTCCGGGCCGCAGGCCGCGCAGTGGCGGCGGATGTGGGAGTCGACCCGGCCGGTCAGCCGCCCGGGCCCGGCCCCGGCCTGGCGCAACGGCGCCTGACCGGCAGTGGCGTCAAGCCCCGCGGCGCCGGGCCTCGCGACATCGAGGGCTGTGGCGCTGGGGGCTGTGGCGTGCCGCCCGCCCGGTGGGCGGCACGCGCCCCACTGCGCGCGGCGGCCGCTACCCCTCGCGCCGCTACCCCTCGCGCCAGCGTGCCGGGTCGGGCAGCAGTTCGTTCATCGAGCCCGAGCGGAAGGCGGCCACGCTCAGCGGGACTCCGCCGAACCCGGCCTCGGCGATGGCCTCGGCCAGTGCGGGATCGTCGCGTACCGGCTCGACCAGCTCCGCGTCCAACTCCACCCGTACGGCGCTGCCCAGGTCCCGTACCCGCAGGTCCCGTACCGCGTGGCGGCCGGCGAGCACCCGCCGTACGGCCGCCTCGGCCCGGTCCACCCTGGCCAACCGGGCCGGGCTGATGGTCACGCCGTAGGCGATCCGGCTGGACAGGCAGGCGGCCGCGGGCTTGTCCCAGGTCGGCAGGTTCCACAGCCGCGCAATGCCGCGCACCGCCGCCTTGTCCAGACCGGCGTCGGCGAGCGGCGTGCGCGCCCCGCGTTCGGCCGCCGCCCGGATGCCCGGCCGGAAGCCGGCCGCCAGGTCGGAGGCGTTGGTGCCGGTCACCACGGTGTCGAACCCGTGTGCGGCGGCGTGCTCCCGCGCGGCGTCCAGCAGCGTGCTCTTGCAGAAGTAGCAGCGGCGCGGGCCGTTCTCCCGGTAGCCGGGATTGTTCATCTCGTCGGTGGCGACCGCGACCTGGGCGACGCCGAGCCGGGCGCAGAACTCGGCGGCGGCGTCGCGCTCGGCGCCCGGCAGCGCGTCGGACACCGAGGTGAGCGCGGCGACATCCGCGGCACCCAGGGCACGGACGGCGGCGGCCAGCACCACACTGGAGTCCACGCCGCCGGAGAAGGCGACCAGGGTCCGGCCGTAGCCGGCGAATTCGGCCACCAGCCGGTCGGCGAGCGGGCCCACATGACGGCTGGGGGAGTGCATGGCGCAACCGTACCGGAGATCATCGGGGACCGCTGCGGCGCAGGACACGCCGGAGCGTGGCGCACCCGGAGAACACGCCGCCGTGAACGCTGACCCGGCCGCCCCGTCGCCCGGCGTCCTGTGGGTCGACGCGGGCAACGGCGCCGCCGGGGACATGCTGCTCGCCGCGCTGCTGGACGCCGGTGCGGGCCTCGACACCGTACGGGCCGGCCTGTCCACCCTGCCGGTCGAGCCGATCGAGCTGGCGCTGGAGCCGGTACGCCGGCACGGGCTGCGGGCCGCCGCGCTGTCGGTACGGGTAGGCGACAGCTCCACCGAGCGGCACCTGTCCGACCTCGTACGGATCGTCTCCGGCGCCCGGATCCCGCAGCCCGCGCGGGCGTTCGCGCTGGCCACGTTCGACCGGCTCGCGGCCGCCGAGGGGCGGGTGCACGGCATCGGCCCGGAGCGGGTGCACTTCCACGAGGTCGGCGCGCTGGACGCGATCGCCGACGTGGTCGGCTGCGCGCTGGCCCTGCACCAGCTCGGGCTGCTCGACGCGCCGGTACGGGTGGTGTCCCCGGTGGCCGTCGGTTCGGGTACGGTGCGCTCCGCCCACGGTGCGCTGCCGGTACCGGCGCCGGCCGTACTGGAGCTGCTCACCGCGGCCGGGGCGCCGGTGCGCGCCCACCCGGCCGAGTTCGAGCTGTGCACGCCGACCGGCGCGGCACTGCTCGCCACCCTGGCCACCGGCTGGGGCCCGGTCCCGGACTGCGTACCGCGGGCGGTCGGCGTGGGTGCCGGCCGGGCCGATCCGGCCAGCCACCCGAACGTGCTGCGGGTACTGGTCGGCCACGCCCGTGCGGCGGCCCCGGACTGGCAGGAGGGCACGCTGTACCAGCTGGAAACGACGGTCGACGACCTCGATCCGCGGATCTGGCCCGACCTGCTCGACCGGCTGCGCACGGCCGGCGCTGCCGACGCCTGGTGCGCCGCGG
This sequence comes from Micromonosporaceae bacterium, assembly GCA_040255525.1. Classification (GTDB taxonomy): domain Bacteria; phylum Actinomycetota; class Actinomycetes; order Mycobacteriales; family Micromonosporaceae; genus Rugosimonospora. The sequence goes on from JBDZVD010000011.1 coordinate 82,477, forward strand.
TGCTGATGCGCAAGGGCCGGCCCGGTCAGGTACTCACCGTGCTGGCCGAGGCCGACCGGGTCGACCTGCTGTGCCGGATCGTGTTCGAGCAGACCACCACGCTGGGGATCCGGGTCGGCCGGGTGAGCCGGCGGTCGCTGCGTCGCGACCAGATCGAGGTCCCGGTGGGCGACGGGGTGGTGCACGTCAAGCGCGGCTTCCTCGGAGATCGGCTGGTGACCCGGCAGCCGGAGTACGAGGACCTGCTGGCGGCGTCCCGGCGCACGGGTACGCCGATCGCCGGCCTGCTGGCCGAGCTGGACCGGGCGCTGGACGACCGGGATCCGGGTGAGGCGGCTGGCCGCTAGGTCCGGCGAGTGGGGCGGCGTGGGACGCCGGGCGGCCGGCCTCAGGCCAGGAAGTCGCGGACCAGGGCGCCGGTCCAGGCCGGTCGTTCGAGGTGCACGTGGTGGCCGCAGTCCAGCTCGATCAGGGTCAGCCCGGCGCCGAGCGCGGCGCGGCACGCGGCGACGTACCCGGGCGGCACGACCCCGCGAGACGCCACGACCAGCAGCGTCGGGGTGCCCGGCGGCGGGGTGAGCGCGGGCCGGACCAGCTCGTCGTAGGCGGCCGCGGCCATCTCGGGCAGGTACCGCCAGCGCCACCGCCCGTCCGGCCCCCGCGCCAGGTGGTCGGCGATCTCGTCGAGTACCAGGTGGGCGGCGGTCGCCGGCCAGAACGCCGCGCGCGCCCGGGCCGCGTCCCGGGGATCGTCGAACGCCGGGGCGTCCAGGGCGTCCTCGGCCTTCGCGCGGGCCACCCCGACGGGGTACCCGATGCCCGGTTCGAGCAGCACCAGCCGGCTGACCCGGTGCGGCACCCGCCGCGCCAGGTAGACCGCGACGGTCGCGCCGAGCGAGTGTCCGATCACCGCGAGCCGGTCCACCCCGAGCGTGTCTAGCGTCGCGACGATGTCCGCGACGTGCCGTTCGAGGGTCCACGGCGGATCGACCGGCGAACCACCGTGGCCGCGCAGGTCAGGAGCGTGGACCCGCAGGTGCGGCAGCTGCTCGGTGGCGAGCTGGCGGAACCGGCGGCCGTGGCCCTTGAGGCCGTGCAGCGCCAGGACCGGCCGGCTCTCGGGCGGGCCGAAGCTGTGAAGACGGAGCACCGGACCATGATCCCGGCTGGATTTCGGCGAGCCAGCGCGGCGCGCCGTACCCGGTGCTCGCACGGCGAGGCGGCAGTGGCTCGGGGCAGCGTTTCGGGGCAGCGGCTCAGAGCAGCAGCTCGGTGCGCAGCTCGTGCGCCCCGTCCGGTCGGGTCGCCTCGTAGTAGAGCCGGTACCCGCCGCCGGGCAGTGCCAGCACGGTCAGGTACCGCAGGCCGTTGGGCGGGTACGGCGACCCGACCGGCGGTACGCCGTCCGCGGCGAGCGGCCCGAACAGGCCGCCGGGCAGCCGGTCACCGTGGGCGGTGCCGGTGCGCTCTTCCCAGTTCTCCGCCGCGGTCGCCCGCCCGTCGTAGCTGGCCAGCAGCCCGTCCCCGGTGGGCAGGACGGAGGTCAGCCGCGTTCCGCGCGCGTCCCACTGCCCGGGCCGGCCGCGCAGGACCGTGTCCTGCCAGGTCCAGTCGACCCCGTCGGGGCTGGTCGCGTACCGGGTGGTCATCCGGTCGGCGTGCTCGTCGGACTCCAGCGGGTGGACCGACGCCCACAGGTGCCACCGGCCGCCGTCGTGCAGCAGGACCGGGTCCTTCACCCCGATCGTGGCGTCGCCCGGCAGCACGGTGCGGGGTTCGGCGTCAACCAGCTTCTCCGGCGCCTCGGCCTCCAGCAGATCCACCCGCCAGTGCTTGGTACCGGGCGTGGCGGCGCTGATGTACACCCGCCAGACCCCGTCCGGCGTCACGGTCAGTGCCGGGCGCTCCAGCGACTCCGCCCCGAACCGGAACTTCTCGATCAACCCGAGCGGCTCGAAGTTCACCCCGTCGAAAGAGCGCGCGATCATGTTGCCGTACCCGCGGCCCTGCCCGATCCGCAGGCGCAGCCGGTACGCGAGATAGATCACCCCGTCGACCAGTACCGCGCTCGGGGCGCCGGCCCACGCGCCCGGCCCGGCCTCGGGGGGCGGGACGGCCACGGTGGATCGTTCCCATCGAGGGGTGGGCAGGGTATGAAGTGGGCGGGACACCGGGGGCTCCTCAGGCATGGACGGGGACATGTCAGGCCCGGTCCGCGGACCGGGCCTTCAGTCGGGTACCAATGTATTGTGACCTGCGGAAAGCCAGTCCGAATATGAGTTTCCCGTCACTCGCTCCAGCATCGCGATGTCATCGACAAAATAGGGCAGAATGGCCGCGCGCTGGGACCGGGTGAGTTTGGGCCGGCGGCCGTTGTTGCGGTGCAGGAGGGCGAGCAGGGGGTCGCGGAACGCGCGCCGCACGGGCCCCGGGAAACGGTGCCCGATCCGGCCGCCCAGCCGCAGCGCGCCGCGCAGCGCGTCGTTGATCGGCGTCTGGGCCGGGTACGGGCGGACGTTCTCGGCCGGCACCTCGTCGATCAGGCCGGTTCGTACCCCCAGGAACGCGCACACCTGGTCCAGCGTGCCGGCCGGGCGGTCGCGCAGGTCGCGGTACCGCAGCACGAGGACCTGCTCGCGGGGGAACAGGCGGTACAGGTGGGCGAGCTGCTCGCCGTAGCGGCCCAGCCCGATGTAGTGCCAGAAGTGCGCCCAGCCGGAGGCCCGCCGCCGGGGCTCGGCGTGGCAGGCGGCCACGAAGTCCGATTCCGGCTCCAGGCCGGCGGCCCACAGGTGGGCCCAGTTCGAGTGCGCCCGGTCGACCGGGTCGCGCAGCATCGCGATCAGCCTGGCGTGCGGCACCAGTTCGCGGATCCGCTCCTGCGCCCGCAGGTCGTACAGGTAGAACGGGGTGGCCTCGCCGAGGCGGGTACCCGGCCGGGCCTGCGCGAACAGCGCCTCGTAGGAGGACCGGCGCCACACGTGCTCGCGGTAGGTCTGCCGGTCGCCGGGGCCGCCCCGGTCCCGAATGGGGGGCCCGTCCGAGAGGAAGAACTTGGGCTCCTTGATCTCCGGCAGGAACAGTTGCGGATGCCGGACCAGCGCGGCGTACAGCGCGGTCGTACCCGCCTTGGGTACGCCGATGACCAGGAAATCGGGTAGCGGCATGGGGGACCTCCTCTCCGGCGCTCGGGAGGTCAAACGCGATGGGTGACGCCACGGTTATTGGATGGCGGGCAATACGGCCTGCTAGGTGCCCGTCCTACGCTGGGATCATGCGGAACCGGGGCTGCGCGCGATGACCGGGGAGGATGCCCGGCGGCTGTTCGTCGGTGCCCGGGTGGCCACCCTCGGCTCGCTGACCGCGGCCGGCGCGCCTCATCTGGTACCGGTGGCGTTCGCGGTCGACGGCGACACAGTCTGGACGGCGGTGGACGCCAAGCCCAAGCGCGCGGGCAGCCTGCGGCGGCACGAGAACATCCGGCGGCGGCCCGCGGTGAGCCTGCTCGCCCAGGAGTGGGACGAGGACTGGGCGCGCCTGTGGTGGGCGCGCGCCGACGGTTCGGCGGAGGTCACCGACGCCCCGGCGGCCGTCGCGCGGGCGGTGGAGTTGCTGCGCGCGAAGTACCGCCAGTACGCCGAGGTCGAGATCGGCGGGCCGGTGATCAAGGTGTCGGTCTCCGGCTGGCGGGCCTGGCGCGGCTGACGCCGCGTCAGCGGCCGAGCCTGGCCCGCACCATCGTCCACACGTCGTTGACCTCGCGTACCCGCAACGCGACCGCGGCGGCGAGGTACACCACGATCAGCACCAGGCCGCCGGCCACCAGGCCGACGATGCTGCCGACCTTGCCCAGTCCCAGGTAGTGCTCGAGGATCAGGGCGACCAGCAGGGTCGGTACCGCCGCGATCACCGCGGCGGCGGCCAGCTTGCCCAGCGTCACCCCCACGTCGCGCATGTTCAGCGAACCGATGCGCCGGCGCAGCAGCCAGTATCCGGCGATGGCGGAGAGCACGAAGGACACCGCGTTGCCGACCATCAGGCCGGCGTTGACCCACACCAGCGGCAGTGCGACCAGCAGGATCAGGTCGACCGCGATCCGGACGCCGGCCACCGGGAGGTTCAGCAGCGCCGGCGTCTTGGTATCCGGCATCGCGTAGAACGCGAACAGCTGTAGCTGGCTGATCGCGAACGGCACCAGGCACAGTCCGGCCGCCGCGATCACCCACCCGGTCTCGATCGCCGGCCGGCCGGCGTAGTTGTGCCAGCCGAACAGGGTCACGCCGAGCTGCCGGCCGAGCACGATGTAGGCGACGCTGGTCGGGATCAGGATCACCGAGGAGAGCCTGGCGCCCAGCGAGAGGTCCCGGACCAGGTCGTTCCAGCGGTGCTCGGCGGCGGCGGCGGACATCCGGGGCAGCAGCGCCACCATGATCGAGACGGCCACGATGCCGTTGGCCATCATGAAGAGGATGTACCCGTTGTTGAAGATCGTCGGCCCGGGGGCGAGCCGGCCGTGTACCCGCTGGGAGCCGGCACGGTTGGAGATCCACAGTACGATCACCAGCGCGACCTGGCTGACCACCACGTAGACCAGCATCCAGCTGCTGATCCGGCCCAGTTCGCGCAGGTGGAGCTTGCGCCAGTCCCAGCGGGGCCGCCACCGGAAGCCGACCTTGCGCAGCGCGGGCAGCAGCCCGATCGCCTGCAGTGCGATGCCGAGCGTGGTACCGATCCCGAGCACGAGGATCTGCGGCGTGCTGATGTTGTTCGGCGTCGGTGGGTGGGTCACCGTCGGCATCAGGATGAACAGCACGCCCGTGGCGATCACCACGAGGTTGTTGAGGATCGGAGTGAACATGGGCGCGGCGAAGTGCCCCCGGGTGTTGAGGACCGCCGCGATCAGCGCGGCCATCCCGTAGAAGAAGATCTCGGGCAGCAGCAGGTAGCTGAACACCGTGGTGAGATGGTGGCTGGCCGGCGTCGTGTCCTTGTTGGAGAACAGCAGGCCGATCAGCGGGGCGGCGAGCACGGCGAGCACGGTCGCCACACCCAGGAAGACCGTGGCGAGGGTGAGCAGCCGCTGCGCGTAAGCCTCGCCGCCGTCCGGGTCACGGCGGCGGGCGCGGACCAGCAGGGGCACGAACGAGCTGTCCAGGACGCCACCGAGCAGCAGTTCGTAGATCTGGTTGGGGACGGTGTTGGCCAGGTTGTAGTCGTTGGAGACGGCCACCGCGCCCAGCGCGGCCGCCAGCACCGCCGTGCGCAGGAAGCCGGTGAGCCGGCTGACGATGCTGCCCACGGCCATGACGGCGCTGTTGCGCGCGACCGACCGGCTGTCCTCGTCGGGCTCGGGACCGCGGTCCGGAATGGCCGGCTGACCCTGTCCACCGCCGGGAGGCGCCGAGCCGTCGGGCTGGTACACGGGCAGGACGACGGTGGCGTCCGCCGGTACGACCGGCAGCTGAACGGTCGCGTCGGGGTCGTACCGGGGGGAACCGGCGGGCCAACTCATGTCCTGACCCTATCGACAAGGAAGGGTTTGGATCAGTCCGGTCCGGCCGGTGTCCGTGGCGGGGAATCCGGGCATCCCGGTCGATTCACCCCGGCCCGGCCGGCACGCGACGCGCGACCTACGCGACGAACTGGTTCTGGACGAAGGTCAGGATCATCACGCCCTGAACCGGCAGGGCGGCCATCAGGTACAGCCGGTCGAAGGTCCGGTTGGCGCCCATCCGGGCCAGCACCATGAACACCGGCAGGCACTCCAGCGCGAACCGCCACACCGAGCTGAGCGGATAGTCGGTGTGCAGCGGGCTGAGCAGCGGGAGCGCGATGTCCATCGCGGCGAACAGCACCAGGTACGACTGCTCGCGGCCCAGCCGCCACCGGCCGTCGAGGGCGAAGTAGAGCAGGACGAGCACGCCCAGCGCGGTACCCAGGTTGATGACGTTGCGGATCTCGGTGGGCGACAGCAGCACCGGTTGGTGGACGATCAGCCCGAGCACGTCCGCGACCGTGGTCCAGGGTGCGCGCAACCCGCCCCGGGACCAGACCGCCTGCGCCTTGACGAAGTACAGCGGGTCACCGAACGCGTGAGCGCAGTATGCGGCGTACCCGAGCAGGCCGGTCGGGGTGAGGGCCACCCAGAGCAGGTCGGGCCGGATCCGGCGCGGGTCGAAGCCGCGCTGGCGCAGGTACTCGTACACGAACACGACGGCGAGCAGGACGCCGGCCAGCCGGGTACCGCTGGCGAGGCCGGCGAGCAGCGCGGCGAGCCACCAGATCCGGCGGCGCATGCAGTACATCGAGCCGGCCGAAAGCGCCAGGAACAGCGACTCGTTGTACGCGGCGATCAGGAAGAACCCGGTCGGGAACGCGAGCAGGTAGAAGAGGGTACGGCGGCCGGTCTCCTCGCCCAGGACGCCGGCGGTGAGCCGGTGGATCACGACCAGCGCGGCGTAGCAGGTCAGGATCGACACGGCCAGCGCGGCGACGAACGCATCGCCGGGTACGACCGGATCGACGCCGCGTACCAGCAGCGGGTACAGCGGGAAGAACGCCGCGGAGCGGGTGTCGTACCGATAGCCGGACTGGGCGATGATGACGTACCAGGTGGTGTCCCACCGGTGCCAGTTGTCCAGCACCTGGCCGAGGGTGCGGGGGGCGTCGCGGATCTGCTCGAACGGCAGCCAGGCGACGGCGGTGACCAGGACGCAGGCGAGCAACCCGGCCAGCCAGGCCCACAGCCCGGCGAGGAACGAGTCGCGCCAGCCGCGCGGTGCGGTCTCGGCAGCGGGACGGGGTTCGCGCTCCTCGGCCGCTACCGAGTCGGCGACAACGGCCTCGGGCACGCCCGCCAATATAGGGGCGGCGGCGCGGCGAGTCCACCGCCCGGCGACCCGCCGTCTACGGGCCCGCGGTCAGCAGGCGGTCAGCGCACTCGGTCCGCGTCCGTCAGGCCCGCACTCCGACCGACACCGCCTCGGCGAGGGAGGTCGTCGGCCGGCCCGCCAGCCGGTGCAGGTCGCCACTGTCGGTGGTCAGCTCGCCCTTCGACAACCCGACGTCCGCACCGGCCATCGCCGCCGCGTAGGTGTCGGGTACGCCGGTGTCGATCAGTGCCTTGGCGTACTCGTCGGGGGACATGTCGCGGTACACGACCTCGGTACCGGTCTGCCGGGAGATCTCGGCGGCCAGTTCGGAGAGGGTGAACGGCGCGTCGCCGCCCAGTTCGTAGGTCGCGTCCCCGGTACCGCTGCCGGCCAGCACCGACGCCGCGGCGGCGGCGTAGTCGGCCCGGGCGGCGGCGGCCACCCGGCCGTCCCCGGCGGCCCCGAGGATCACTCCGCTGTCCACGATCTGAGCCAGCCGCGAGGTGTAGTTCTCCAGGTACCAGCTGTTGCGCAGGAACGCGAACGGGATCCGGCTCTCCCGGATCATCGCCTCGGTGGCCTTGTGCTCGGCGGCCAGCGGGACGCTGCTGGTGTCCGCGTGCAGGATGCTGGTGTAGGCGATCTGCCGGATGTCGTGCGACAGGGCGGCCTCGATCACGTTGCGGTGATGTTCGATCCGGTGCCCGGCCTCGCTGGAGGAGATCAGCAGGAGCCGGTCGGCACCGAGGAACGCCCGGTTCAGCGTGTCGGGCCGGTCGTAGTCCGCCTCCCGTACCTGCATCCCACGCTCGGCGAGGTCGGCTGCCTTCTGCGGCTCCCGTACCGCGGCGATGATGTCCGAGGCGGCCACGCCGCGGCCGAGCAGCTCGTCGATGACGAGCCGGCCGAGCAGCCCGGCAGCCCCGGTGATGGCGATGATCACTCGATCCCCCTGGCTCTGGTTCTGGTTGCCGACAGTGTCCTTACCCGAACATCCGCTGCCTATGCGAAAGCGCTAACCGCCGGAAAGCGTCACCCGGCCGGGGTTAGCCTCGGGCATGACCGCGCAGCACCGGTCGTCACCGGACGTGTTCGCCCGGGCGTGCCCGTCCCGGCACCGGCTGGAGCACGTCGCCGGAAAGTGGGCAGTGCTCACACTCGCCGCGCTCGCCGACGGGGCCTACCGGTTCAACGCGCTGCGCCGCCGGGTGGACGGGGTCAGCGAGAAGATGCTGGCCCAGACCCTTCACGCGCTGGAACGGGACGGACTGGTACGCCGGGAGGTCCGCACCACGATCCCGCCCAGGGTGGAGTACAGCCTGACGCCGCCGGGCGCCCGGATCGCCGGCAAACTGTGCGAGTTGATCGACGTGATCCAGCAGGAGACCGGTCATATTCGGCAATGAATTCTGGGCGTTCCCCTTTCTTCCGCGTGTCGCCGATCGTTCACCCAAAAGAACGCTGCCAATGCCTGCGCCGGCCCGGCCAGGTGCTCGGCGACTCGTTACGGCGGGCGGAAAAGCGCCGGATCGGCTGTGTTCCGTTCCCGTCGCACATCGTTATGCGATGATTGAATGAGCAGTTCCCGCGACCTACCGGAGGTAGCTGTGGCCCGCAAGGTTCACGTTCACCTGCTGGACGACATCGATGGCGCGCAGGCCGATGAAACGCTGAAGTTCGCGCTGGACGGCACCAATTACGAGATCGATCTCTCCGCGCGGCATGCCGATAAGCTGCGCAGGTCCCTGGAGAAGTACGTGCAGTCGGCCCGGCGGGTGGGGCGCGGTCACGTGGCGAGCACCGGCCGGGCCCGGACCGGTGTTCCGGCGCGCTCCGACCGCGTGCAGAACCAGGCGATCCGCGATTGGGCGAGGCGCAGGGGAATGGCGCTGTCCGAGCGGGGACGCATTCCGCGGGCGATCACCGAACAGTACGAGGCCGAGGCGGGGCGTTAGTCTCGCGCCGGTTCGCGGCGAGCGCCGCGGATCCCGCCCACCATTCGGATCCGCCCTCCGAATCACGCCGATGAAATGCGCGGATTGGCGCGCGGTTATGCCGGCGCGGCCGGCTACGCCGGCGTCCGCGCCGCCGGTCCCATTTCGTTGCCCGGTGACGGCGGCCGGCGGTCAGTGCGCGAGGTCGGCGGGGTCGGTGTTCGCTCCGCAGATCACGATTCCCACCCGCTCGCCGGGTCCCGGCCGGTACGCGCCGGTGACCAGCGCGGCCAGAGCCGCGGCGGTACCGTGCTCCATCACGATCCGGCACCGCTCCCACAGCAGCCGGCGGGCCTCGACCAGGTCCTGGTCGGAGACCAGCAGGCTGCCCACCCGGGCGTCGACCGCGACCCGGTAGGCGATGTCGCCGAGGCGCCGGGCACCCAGCGAGTCGGCGGCGATGCCGGACACCTCGACGTCGACCGGGTGCCCGGCGGCCAGCGCGGCGTGCAGCGTCGGGATCGTCTCCGGCTCGACGCCGACGACCCTGACCCGGTCGCGCAGCGCGGCGGCGACGCCGGCCAGCAGCCCGCCGCCGCCCACCGCGAGGATCACCGTGTCCAGGCCGTCGACCTGGTCGAGCAGCTCCAGCGCCAGGGTGCCCTGGCCGGCGCAGATCTCGGGCTGGTCGTACGCGTGGCAGAACAGCGCCCCGGTCTGCGCCGCCCGGTCCACGGCCGCCGCGTTCGCCTCGGCGTACTCGACCCCGACCTGCCGTACCTCGGCGCCCAGCGCCTTGAGCTTCCTGACCTTGACCTCGGGGGCGGTCAGCGGCACGTACACCTCGGCCGGTACGCCGAGCGTCGCGGCCGCGTACGCGACGGCGAGCCCGGCATTGCCCCCGGACGCGGCCACCACGCCACCGCCCAGCTCGCCGGCCCCGGCGGCGGACAGCAGCCGGTTCATCGCGCCGCGGGTCTTGAACGATCCGGTGTGCTGGAGGTACTCCAGCTTCAGCCAGGTCGGGGCGGTGACGCCGCCGAACGCGCCGCCCTCGACGGCCAGCACCGGGGTGCGGCGGATCCGTCCGTCAATCCGCCGCGCGGCGGCCTCCACCTCCGCGAGATCGACCATGATCCAGATCCTCCGAGCGTTCACCACCGGCCCGTCGGGCCGGGGCCGGTGGTGAACGCTACCCGCCGGCTCCGGGGCAACGCCCGCCCCGGTGGTCAGCGGCGAGCGGACCCGGTGATCAGGGCACGGCCATTCATCAGGGCACGGTCACTCCGTGCAGGACCGGCGTCCCGGCGGTCGGGTCCAGCTCGGCGGCCTGGTCCACGCCGGCCGGCGTGACGGTGTCGGTCACCTTGGGCGCGGAGGCCGGGTCGATGCCGCAGACCGGCGAAGTGCTCCCGGGCGCGCACAGCCCGAACAGGTACGGCTGCGGGGTTGCCGCGAAGCCGCGCGCCTGGTCGGCGCTGAACCCGTCCTGCCCGTGCAGCGCGACGGTGAACACCCAGCCGGCGGCGGGGTGGCCCAGGGCCGCGGCGGGTACCGCGATCAGGATCGAGCGGGTGGCCTGGTTGGCGGAGACGGCGACGGTGCCGAGGCTGTGCCCGGCCGCGTCCACGAACACCGGGTCGGCGAAGCCCTGCACCTCGATCCGGCTGGACCAAGCCGATCCCGCCGCGATCCCGTAGTTGCGCGACGGGTACGGCGCCGCCGTCGAGAAGCTTGCCGCGGCGGGGTCGCGCACGTAGACGTCCAGCAGTTGGGCGCCCAGCGGTGAGCCGAACGTCGGGGTCAGATCGCGCAGTTGGGCGCGCAGGTAGACGGTGGAGCCGGCGTCGATCACCTGGAACTGCTGGAGGTCGAACGCGCCGTCGTGGAAGTCGGCCGCCGTCGGGTACGCGTAGCTGCCCGGCCCGTGGTCGTCGCCGGACGGGTCGTCGGCCGACAGCACGGCGGCACCCGGAAGCGCCGTGGAGACCACGGTCGTGCGGGCGTACCCGGTCGCCCCGCCCAGCGACGCGGCCGCGGTCAGCACGTTGGTACCGAAGCCGACCGGCACCGTCACGGAAAACTCGCCCTGGCCGCCCGCGGTCGCCGAGGCGACCGTGGTGGCGGTGCCGACATCGGTCGGGGAGGCGGCGACGGAGACCCGCGCGCCCGGGGCGGTACGCCCGGTCACGGTCACCGTGCCGGCGCCGGTGGACGTGCCGTCCCCGGGCGAGCTGACGGCCAGCGGCAGGGCGGCCGGCGGCCGGTGCGTCACGTACCGGTCGCGGACCACACCCGGCTGCTCCACCGGCAGGGTGCCCTTGCCGCGCGACGATCCCGACCGGTCGCCGGACAGCGCCAGGATCAGCCGCAGCTCCTGCGCCTGCGCCCAGGTCAGCGGGGAGGCCGAGCCGGCGGCGTGCCCGGTGGCGAAGCCGATCGACGCGGTCGCCGGATCGGTGCCGTACGGCGCGGCGGCCAGGTCGGGATCCTCCCAGACCTGCTCCGGTACCAGGCCGATCCCGGACGAGCCGGCGATCATCCGGTCCAGCTGGGCCCGCGCGCCGGCCCGGTCGCCCTGCTGCACCTGCTGCTCACCGCGCTCGCCGGACAGCACCGGCCACAGGTGCCCGGACCCGGCGTTGGCGGTCGGCCAGGGCTGGCCGTCGACCGGGCAGCTGGTCGGGTCCGGGGTGAAGCAGTCGCCGTACCCGTCCTCGCTGCCGGCGCTGGCCGTGCCGTACCGGTACTCGCCCTGCGGCCGGCCGATCACCTGATCGACGACCGGCAGCGAGCGCAGCACGTCCGGGTCGTCGGCGGGCAGGATGCCCAGCCGGGTCAGCTCCAGGAAGCCGGCGTCGACGACCGAGCGCTGATCGGCCGTCACGCTGCCGTTGCCGAGGTTGTACTCGACCGCGGCGTCCGGGTCGCCGGTCTTGGACAGCCGGATGAAGTACCGGCCGTCGCCGTACGGGCCGGTCGTGGTCACCGTCCAGTCCTTGACGGAGCGGGTGAACGCGTCGGCGGTCGACCGGTACACCCGGGCGGCGGCGGGGTCGTGGTGCGCGTCGGCGATGGCGCCCGCCGCGACGAGGCCGGCGATCTCGGCGGCGATCGTCGAGGGCGAATAGCCGCTCTGCTCCTCCCATCGCTCACTGCCGAACGACGGCCCGTGCGCGACCACGAAGTCCGCCGCCCGCCGGATGCCCGGCCACAGCGTCGCGTCGCCGGCCAGCCCGGCCTGCCAGGCCATCAGGATCGGGTACGAGGACTCGTCCAGCTGGTCGCCGCCGGTGTCCGGCGCGGTCCGCCCGTTGAGCAGCGAGTTGCGCGGGAAGCGGCCGTCGGCCAGTTGCTGGTGCCCGAACAGGAAGCGCACCGTGTCCCGGGCCGTGGCCAGGTCGCCGTCGGCGAGCAGGCCGGTGAACGCTTCGTACAGGTCGCGGGAGAACACCTCGCGGTAGGAGCCGAAGTACACCGCGGCGCCGTTCGGGGTGTCCCCGGCGCTGACCGCCTGGCCCCACGGGCTGGAAAGCGACGCCACGACCGCGCCCGGGAACGTCTTGTCCTCGCTGGCCTTGAGCACGTTGGCCGACAGCCAGTAGGCGCCGGTGGCGGGGCCGGACGGGCGGCGCAGGCCGGCGTCGTAGGCGTGCCAGCCGGCCCGGTACTTCGCGTACGTGGCCGCGAACGGCCGGTGCAGCGCCGCGCCGGCGGTGTCGATCGCGGCGCCGGTGTCGCGGCCGAAGCCCAGCGCGAGCGTCGCGTACCCGGACCGGAGGTCGAGCTGCGCGGTGTCCACCACGTTGCCGTGGACCGCGCGGGTGTCGTGGGCGGTCAGCCGGTGGTCGGCGTCGAGTTGCACCAGCCCGTCGCCGCCCGTGCCGGCGAAGCCGATGGTGGCGGTGGGGAACGGCCGGTCGGCGCGCAGCGCCAGGGCGGTGGGCACCGCGTAGTCCCGGTTGGTCGCGTTGGTCACCGTGTTCGGGTCGCTGGCCACAAGCGCCGTGGTGGCCGGATCCAGGCCGGCGTCGTCGGCGCCGCCGTTGGCCGTGCCCCCGCCGCCGTTGCCGTTCACGCTCGGGTCGAGCCGGACATACAGCTTCAGCGGGCCGGCGCCGTGCAACGGCACCAGGCGTACCCGGATCACCACGGCGTCCCGGTCCGGATCGGTGACGTAGTCGGTGACCAGCCGGTACTTCCCGCTGTGCGCGGTACTGGTGACCTCGCACGCCATGCCGGTGGGGTCCAGCGACCGGACGGTGTAGCCGGTGTCGCGGGACTGCAGGTCGGTGAACGTGGCGCCATCGGTGACCACGAACTGCATGGTCTGCACGTTGGTGTTGTCGATGGTGGGGCTGTACACGTCGGACAGCACGCCGCCGGCCACCGTGTACCAGACCTTGGAGGTGCGGTCGGCCGCGGTGCCCAGGCAGTCCTTGCGGGCCAGGTCGAACCGGGACAGGTCGCCGGGGCCGGTCGGTGCCGCCGCGGCGGCGGGGTGAGCCGCCACGAGCACGGATCCGGCGAGGACGATGCTGGCGATCAGTGCGCGCCTCATGGTCGGCATTCGAGCACGTTGTTCGATGCCTGGCAACCTCGCCGAACGTCCAGGCTCACTCCGCCGAGGTGATACCCGCTCACCCCGGCGGCGCGGACGATGGGCCGAGACCACCGCTCCGTCATGCCCGCAGACCTCCGTCGCGGGAGAGGGGACCGCTCGATGAACACCCCGCTGCAGGTCAGCGCGCACCTGACAGTCCCCGTGCAGGACTACGACCATGTCCGCGGGCCGGTCCGGGCGCCGGTGACCCTGGTCGAGTACGGCGACTACCAGTGCCCGTTCTGCGCGGCGGCCCACCCGATCGTGGGCGCCCTGCTGGAGCAGCGCCCGGACACCGTCCGGTTCGTGTTCCGGCACTTCCCGCTCACCAACGTCCACCCGTACTCCGAGGTGGCGGCGGAGACCGCGGAGGCCGCCGGGGTGCGTGACCGCTTCTGGCAGATGCACACCTGGCTGTACGGGCACCAGGAACAGTTCCAGCCGGCCTTCGTGACCACGGCCGTGGACCAGATCGGCCTGCCCGGCGACACGGTCGCCCGCGAGGTCAACGAGCACCTGTACCTGGACCGGGTCCAGCGCGACTTCGCCGGCGGGGTGCGCAGCGGGGTCAACGGCACTCCGACGTTCTTCATCAACGGACAGCGCCACGACGGCGGGTACGCGCTGGACGAGCTGATCGAGGCGGTGGACGCCGCGGCCGGCCAGGCCTGACGCCGGTCCTGACGCCCGCCGGCGCTGGCGCCCGGCCCGCCGGCCCCCGTCACCGGCGATCGGGCACGGCGCTCCGACGCACCCGCCCGGCTTTGGCACTACGTAGTCACACCAGTACGTAACGTAACCATCACTCCCGGGGGGCAATGCCGCCGGCCGAGCCCCTGGCCGGAACGGAACGCCCCTGACCGGAACGCCGGAACGGGCCGCATATATAGTGGCCGGCACCGGAAGCGTCATCGCGAGTAGGCCGGGGGGAGGGCGTGCTTCGGTGATGGCCGCTGAGCCGACCTGGCGGGTCTGGACCGTCCCCAACCTCATCAGCTTCGCGCGCCTGCTGGGCGTACCGTTGTTCCTCTACCTCTTCCTGGTCGGGCACCACGAGGTCACCGCGGTGGTGATCCTCGCGGTCGGCGGCAGCAGCGACTGGGTGGACGGGTATCTGGCGCGCCGCCTGGGCCAGGTCAGCCGCCTCGGCGAGCTGCTGGACCCGCTCGCCGACCGGCTCTACATCCTGGCCACGCTGCTCGCGCTGACCGCCCGCGGCGTGGTCCCCTGGTGGTTCACCGCCGCGCTGCTGCTGCGCGAGCTGGTGCTGCTGGTCTGCCTGCTCGTGCTGCGGCGCCACGGGTACGAGCCGCTGCCGGTGCACTACCTGGGCAAGACCGCCACGTTCATCCTGCTCTTCGCGTTCCCGGTGCTGCTGCTGGCCGACGCGAGCGCCGGTGCGGCACACGTCGCCTGGCCGGCCGGGTGGGCGCTGGCCTGGTGGGGCCTGGTGCTGTACTACGCGGCCGGGGCGTTCTACGTCATCCAGGCCACCAGCCTGGTCCGGGCGGCGCGGACGCGCCGGACGGCGGTCGGGTGAGCGTGCGGGGCGGCCCCGGAGCACCGGCCGGAGCGGACCCGGCATCCGGCGGCGACGCCGGACGCTCCGGTGCCGAGCGGCGGTTCGCCCCGGACTTCATCACCGAGATGTTCCGCAACCCGCTGGATCCCGGGTACGCCGAGGCGGCCCGCCGCCGCGCGCAGCGCGGTGCCCCGTCCGGCGGCCAGCGGCTCGGTGGTCGGCTGGCCCGTACCGTCGTGCTGGTGCTGGCCGGGATGCTGCTGGCGATCGCGTACCACCAGACGGTCGCCGCGACCCCGGAGAGCAGCAAGATTCGGACGAACCTGGTCAACGACGTGCGCAGCCGCCAGGCCGAGACCGACACCATGCAACGCCAGGCCGACCAGTTGCGCGACGAGCTCAGCCGGCTGCGCGACGCGGCGCTGTCCGGCAGCGACACCGACGCGCTGCGGGCGCTGGAGGCCCGGACCGGCGTGGTCAAGGTGCGTGGTGGCGGCGCGGTGGTCCGGCTGACCGACGCGCCGACCCAGGTGGACCCGGTGACCGGCAAGGCCACCCGGAACCTGGGCAAGGTGCAGGACCGTGACCTGCAGGCGGTCTGCAACGAGCTGTGGCACGACGGCGCGGAGGCGATCGCGATCAACGGGGAGCGGTTGACCGCGACATCCACGATCCGGCTCGCCGGGGAGACCATCCTGGTCGACTTCCGGCCGATCACCTCGCCGTACCAGGTGGTCGCGATCGGACCGGGCGACCTGAACAAGCGGTTCGACGACTCGTCGACCGGTGAGCTGTTCCGGGAGCTGGTGACCGACTACCACATGCAGGTGTCGGTGAAGTCACAGGGCAACCTGACCGTCGCGGCGGCGGCCGACCCCCAGCTGCACTACGCCACGGTGCTGCCCAGCGCCACCCCGTCAAGTCCGGGGTCCCGCTTCTTTGGGACACCGAAGACGTCACCCTCGGGAGGTCGATGATGTTCGCGGTGCTCGCCCTGGTCGCCGGGGTGGCGCTCGGCGTGGTCTTCGAGCCGTCGGTACCCCTGGCCCTCCAGCCGTACCTGCCGATCGCCGTGGTCGCCGCGCTGGACGCGGTGTTCGGCG
>JBDZVD010000099.1:0-25872 GCA_040255525.1 Micromonosporaceae bacterium
GCGAAGACAAGCTACAAGACTTCGCGACCAACCACCCGGACATGGTCAACCCGCTGGATCAGGGCTCCTGAGCTCACGGTGTCGGCTGCGGGACGGCCGTGGGTCCGTGCACCACCGGCCGCCCGTCCACCCAGTCGAGGCGGTCGACCCAGAGGTTGCGGCCCGGCACCTCCGAGCCGACCGCACCGGGCGGCCAGGCGTGGTACAGGATCCAGGTGTTGCCGTCCGGCCCCTCGATCACGTAGGTGTGGCCCGGGCCGCGGGCCTGCGCCGTGGTCCGCAGGATCGGGTTCTCCGGCGCGTCGTGGCAGGGCCCGAGCGGTGTGTCGCAGGCGGCGTACCCGGCCGCGTAGGCGTCGGAGTCGAAGGCGTTGGCGGAGTAGAACAGGTAGTACCGGCCGTCGTGGCGGACCATCTGGGGCGCCTCGATGACGTGCCCGTGCCACGGCTGGCCGTTGGTCAGCAGCACCGCCGGCGCACCGACCAGGGCCAGCCCGGACGGGTCGAGGCGTTGGGCGTACAGGTGCGTCGGCTGGCCGATGGCGTTGCCGTCGTTCTTCCAGTAGAGATACAGGTTCCCGTCGACGTCGGCGAACGGACTGGCGTCGATCGATCCGCCCTGCTCGGCCTGGCACACCAGGGGCCCGCCGGACTCGTCGACGAACGGGCCTTCCGGGTGCTGGGCGGTGGCCCGGCCGACGCACTGCCGACCGGTGGCGGTGGAGCGGGCGGTGTAGTACAGCACGTACCCGCCGGCCGCCGTGTGCAACACCTCCGGTGCCCAGGTGTTGCCGGGTTGCGCCCACGCGCCGACGGTGGGCAACGCGTCGCCCCGCTCGACCCAGTGCACCAGGTCGATCGAGGTCATCACCGGCACGTTGCCCGCCGGACCGTTGGTGCCGTACGCGTAGTAGGTCCCGTCGACCCGGATCACGCCCGGGTCGGGGAAGTTCGACCGGTAGACGGGGTTGGTGAACATGCCAGCTGATACACCTCCGGAAGGCCGCGCGCGGCCGGCGGACGGATCGGCGCAGCCGGTGAGGGCGAGCGACGCGCCGAGCGCCGCCACCACCATGCGACGCCTCATGGACGGTAGATGCGGACGTAGTCGAAGTGGGCGGTGACCGCCGGCGTGGCGCCGCCCAGGGCGATCAGCCCGAGACGTGGCGTACTGCCGGCGGGGAACGTCCACACGCCGCTGTAGGTCCAATGCTGGCCGTCGGTGCTGGACGCTGCCCGCAGCCGCAGCTCACCCGTGGCGCGGTCGGTGCGCGCGACCAGTCGCAGCCAGGTCGTCGGGGCCGGGGTGCCGACCGTCGTGCCGCCGTAGGACAGCGTGCCCGCGTACGGCAACTCGCGCCCGTACTCGACCTGCCGGGTGTTCCAGATGGCCACCTGGGCCAGCCGGGCGAAGTCGTCGTCGTTGACGTAGGCGACCAGGCCCGCCTGCTGGTAGTTGCGGACGGTGTCCTCGCCGAGGTCGAGCGTCACCTTGGTCTCCACCGTGTAGTCGCCCCGCGGTGCGTCGCGCAGCAGCACGCTGGCCGAGTTGCCGGTGCCGGTGATGTCGCCGTCCTGGACCGGCCAGTTGAGCTGACCGTCCGCGACGGTCACCGCGCCGTCCGGGCGGACCCAGGACCAACCGGTGTCGAGTGCGTTGCCGGTGAACTCGTCGGAGTACAGCAGCCGACCCGGCACGGGTACCGGGACCGGGCGCGTCACCGGGCGGTACAGCCGGGCGGCGCTCAGGTTGTCCGCGTCGACACCGCCGCGCCCGGCGACGCCGACCCTGCCGTCGGCGGTACCGGCCGGCAACGCCAGCGCCACGGACACGATCGGGCCGCTCTGCCGGTTCTCGGTCAGCGCCGCGTCGAGGCGGCCGCCGCGCACCTCGACCGCGAGGTTGTGCCAGGTCGCGTAGTCCAGTCCGGACGGCAACGCGGCGGCCGCGCGCCGGCCGTGGCCGGCGTCGGCGACCAGTTGACCGGCCGCCCGGTCGAGCCAGACGGTGACGCCGCCGATCACGAGGCCACCGGCCGCGCCCGCGCGCACCCTCACGTCCGCCTCCACCCGCAGGTCCCCGCGCAGCCGCCGGGGCGCCAGCGCCGTGCCGGCACCGCTGGCGTACCCGTCCCCGGTGCGCCAGCTCGCCGGCAGCCAGCCCGGGCGGCTGTCGAACCGCTCGTCCACGATGCCGGTGGTCACCGGGGCGGCCTGAGGCGTGTCCGACGCGCCGGCTCCGGCGCGCACCACCGGCCAGCCGCCGATCCAGTCCAGGCGGTCCAGAAGCATCGCCCTGCGGTTGATCCCGCCGGCCTGGTCCAGGTACGGGCTGTTGCGGTCGATCGCGTGGTACACCAGGTAGTCCTGGCCGGACAGGTCGGTCAACAGTCCATTGTGGCCGGTGCCGATCCAGCGGTTGCCGTTCTGCGTGAGCACCGGTGTGCCACCGACCCGCGAGGCGGTCAGGGAGACGCCGTTCGCGTCGACGAAGGGTCCGCGTGGACTGGTCGCCCGGCCGACGGAGACCGCGTACCCGGTCGTGGGGCCGGCGCAGCAGTTGGCCGACGAGGCGAACAGGTAGTAGTAGCCGCCGTGGTGCACCACGTACGAGCCCTCGTACTTGTTGTCCAGCGCCACCATCGTGGCGGTACCGGTGGCGTGCAGGCCGCCGGCGGACAGCGGGGTGACCCAGATGCCCCCATAGTAGCTGCCGTAGTAGAGGTACCTGGATCCGTCGACGTCGGTGAACTCGGCCGGGTCGATGGTGCTCAGGTAACCGCCGCCCCCGCCGGGGCGGGCCGCGACGACCGGTGTGCCGGACTGGGTCCACGGCCCGGTCGGCGTGGGCGCGGTGGCCGCGCCGATGGCGAAGTCCGAACCGTCCGGGGACGTGGTGGTGTCGGTGACCGCGTAGTACATGACGTACCGGCCGTTCAGGTACCGGACGTCGGGAGCCCAGTACGAGCTGCCCGCCGCGACGTAGCCCGGCCGGGTGGCGTCGCTCAACGCGTCCCCCACGAACGTCCAGTTCGTCAGGTCGGCCGAGCGTGCCATCGGGATCCGGTGCGGCTGGCCCTCCCCGGTGCGCAGCGGGTCGGAGGTGGCGTAGGCGTACCAGTACCCGTCCTGTCCGCGGATGACCGTGGGGTCGGCGAAGGTGTCGGCGAACGTGCTGGAGACCGGATTGACGTAGGTGTGGGGCGCCGGCCGGGGGCCGGCGGCGGCCGCGGACACCGGCGACGCCGCCAAGGGCGCGGTCAGGCTCAGGGCCGCCACGGCGAGCGCGGTGCGGATACGCAACACGGTTCAACCTCCTCTGTGGGCGGGGTTCATCGGCGACGGCCACCCGCCGGGCCGCGCGGTGCGGGACTGCCCGCTCGCGTTGCCCGGCGGGCGTCACTCACCCCTTCAGCCCGCTGCGGGTGACACTCTGGATGATGTGTCGCTGCGCCAGGACGAACAGCAGCAGCACCGGCACGCTGGCCACCACCGCGCCGGCCATGGTGATCGGGTAGTTGGTGGTGGCGGCGTTCTGCAGGGTGGACAGGCCGGCCGGCAGCGTCTCGTGTGCCGGGTTGAACAGCACGTACACCGGCCAGACGAAGTCGTTCCAGTTGGTCAGGAACGACAGCACGGTCAGCGTGGCCAGGGCGGGGCGGGACAGCGGCAGGACGACCCGGGTGAAGATGTGCCACTGGTTGGCCCCGTCCAGCAGCGCCGCCTCCTCCATCTCCAGAGGCAGCGACCGGAAGAACTGGTGCAGGAAGAACACCCCGAAGGCACCGCCGGCGCTGGGCACCACGATCGCCCACAGGGAGTCGAGCCATCCGAGCTGGCTGACGATGAGGAAATTGGGGATCAGGAACACGAACGGCGGGACGAACAGCGTGGCGATCACCGTGCCGAACAGCGCGCGGCGGCCACGGAAGGCCAACCGGGCCAGCGCGTAGGCGGCCAGCGCGTCCACCGCGACGATCAGGGCCGCGTTGGCGGCGCCGGCCACCAGGCTGTTGAGGAACCAGCGCAGCACCGGTGTCTGCGAGTCGGTGGACAGGACGGTGTGGTACGCCTGCGTGGTGAACGGCCGGGGTAGCCAGGACAGCGGCAACGCGGTCGAGTCGTTGTTCGTCTTGAACGACGTGCTCAGCATCCACAGCAACGGTGCGAGGAACACGACGGTCAGCGCGAGCAGAACCGCTCCGAACGCGATCCGGCCGACGATCGGGCGCCGGTGTGTGGTCGCCTGGGTCATGACACCTCCCGCCGTTGCAGCAGCCGCACGTTCAGCACGCTGACCGCCATCAGGATCAGTGCCAGGACATAGCTCATCGCGGCGGCCACTCCCTGCCTGTTGCTGCCCAACCCGGTCTGCGCGATGTACATGACCGCGGTGCGCGTGGCGGTGCCCGGGGCGCCCTTGGTCACCAGGAAGGACTGGCCGAACATGTTCGCCGAGGCGAGGATCGTGACCGTCAGCACGAACATCAGGACCGGCCGCAGACCTGGCAGCGTGACGTGGCGGAACTGTTGCCATCGGGAGGCGCCGTCCACCCGCGACGCCTCGTACAGCTCCGCCGGGATCTCCTGCAGCCCGGCCAGGTAGATGACCGCGTTGAAGCCGAGCGTCCACCACACGGTCATGCCGACCAGCGACACCCAGACCCAGGGCACGTCGGTCGTCCACGGGAACGAGTGCCCGAGGTAGGAGTTGAGCAGGCCGATGTTCGGGTCGAGGACGAACCGGAACAGCACACCGACCACCGCCACGCCCAGCACGTACGGGGCGAAGAAGACCGCACGGAAGAACGTACGGCCGGGAAACGACCGGTGCAGCAGCAGCGCCACGCCCAGCGGGCAGGCCAGCAGCAGCGGCACGCTGAACACGGTGAAGATGCCGGTGGCCAGCATGCTGTGCCAGAAGTCGCCACTGTCGCGCGAGCCCGGGGTGAACAGGTCCAGGTAGTTGGCGAACCCCACCCAGGGCTTGCCCGGCAGGAGGTAGTTGTAGTCGTGGAGGCTGATCCAGAAGCCGAAGACGGCCGGCGCCAGCACGAAACCCACGAACAGCATCAGGTACGGCAGCAGGAACAGGTACGGGGTCACGGGTCCGGCGCGCCGGATGCGCCCGCGGGAAGCGGGAGCATCCGGCGCGCGCACCCGTGTGCGGGCCGCCCGGGCGTCGACCGACACCGGTCAGGCCCCGTACTTCTTGCTGTTGTCCTGGATGATCTTGGACGCCCGGCTGGCCGCTGCCGAGAGCGCGGCGGCCGGCTCCTGCTTCAGCAGCACGGCACTGTTGACTCCGTTGTACAGCTCGGTCAACGCGTCGTCGATGCCCGGCACCGACGGCGGGAAGTGCACGTACTGCACGTCCTCGCCGAAGGACTTCAGCGCGGTCATCGCGGCGAACTCGGGGCTGTCGGCCAGGTCCTTGCGCGCCGGTACCTTTGCGCTCTGCGCCCAGGTGATGGCGTTCTTGGTGAACCAGTTGATGAAGTACCGGCTGGCGTCGCTCTTGTTCGCGTCGGTGCTGGTCTTGCGGGGCAGGACGAACTGGTGGGAGTTGCCCCACACCCCACCGTTGCCACCGATCTTCGGCAGCTGCGCCGTCCCGATCTCGAATGTCTTCAGCGTGCTGACATCATTGACCTGCCAGATACCCTGCCAGTTGAAGACGTTCTTACCGTTCTTCAACGCGATGTAGTCGGCGTCCTGCCCGACGTTGTGGGGGCTGTAGCCGTTCTTGACCAGGTCGACCATCCAGGTCAACGCCTGCACCCCGGCGTCGGAGTCCCAGGTCGCCTTGGTGACGCCGGAGTCGAAGATGTCGCCGCCGAACTGCCACAGCAGCGATTCGAACATGAACCCGCCGGTGAACTGGAAGGGGCTGACCCAGCTGCCCTGGATACCCTTGCCTTTCAAGGCATCCAGTGCGGCCATGTAGTCGTCCTTGGTCTGCGGCGGCTTGTCCGGGTCGAGCCCGGCCTGCTGCATGACGGTCTTGTTGTAGTACAGGCCGAGGTTGTGCACGTCGATCGGTATGCCGTACCGCTTGCCCTTGTACAGCCCGCCCTGCCACACCGCCGGGGAGAAGTCCGACTCCTTGAGCCCCAGTGCGGCGGCCACGTCGTCCAGTGGCACGATCACCTGCTGCGCGGCCTGGGTGGGCATGTCGTCCAGGTGCATCGCCGCCACGTCCGGGCCGTTGCCGCTCTGGACCGCCGCGGGCAGCTTCTGGAACAGGTCGGCCCACTGGTACACGTTCATGTCCACGTGAATGTTCGGTGTGGCCGCGTTGAACTGGTCGATCATCTTCTTCGCGGTGGCGCCGTCGCTGCCGGTGAAGCCGTTCCAGAACGAGATGGTCACCTTCGGGCCGGTGTATGTGGCACCGCCGTTGCCGCCGGCCGGGGCCGACGGCGGGGTCTTGGTGCCGCCACAGGCGGCCAGCGCCATGGCGGAGCCGATCCCGCCGGACAGGGCGAGGAAACCTCGTCGGGACATCGGGGAGCGACTGGGGTGGTTGCCGGACATCCTTGACTCCTTGGGGTGTGGGTTGAGGTCCGCGACCGCGAATCAGCCGGCGGCGGCGGTGGTGGTGGTGAGGTTGATGACGCTCCAGGACAGCGGCGGAAGCACCACCTCGAGCCTGCCGTCACTGACGCGTGTTCCGGTTACCGTCTGCGGCACCACCCGGTCGGGGTCGGCCTGACTGTTGGTGACTCTGGCGTCCGGGCCGGCCAGGGTCAGGTGGTGGGCGACCGACAGCGGCCCGAAGGCGCGCAGGTCGGCGCTGACCCGCAGCGGTTGCTCGCGGTCCCGGTTGACCGCGAACAGGCTGACCTGGCCGGTGTCCTCGTCGTAGGTCGCGGTGGCGTGCAGGGCGGGCACGGCGCCGTACGCCTTGGTCTCGATCCGCGAAGCGACCGGCTCGACCCGCAGGGCGTCGCCGCGGGCAAACCTGGCGGTCTGGGCGAACGGGTGGAAGATGGTCTGGCGCCACGCCGGGCCGCCCGGCTCGGTCCGGATCGGTGCGATGACATTGACGAGCTGGGCCTGGCAGGCCACCGCGACCCGATCGGCGTGAGAGAGCAGCGAGATCAGGTACGACCCGACCACCACCGCGTCGGCGAGACTGTACTCGTCCTCGATCAGCCGCGGCGCGCGCTGCCAGTCCAGCGATTCCTCGCCACCCCAGCGTCGCTGGTACCAGACGTTCCACTCGTCGAAGGAGATGCGCAGGGTCTTGCGGCTGCGCAGCTTCGCCTTGACGTGGTCGGCGGTCGCGGTCACCTCCTCGATGAACGCGTCCATGTCCAGCGCGGACGCCAGAAAGCTGTCCAGGTCTTCGTCATGCTCCTCGTAGTAGGCGTGCATCGAGACGTAGTCGACCAGGTCGTAGCACTGCTCGAGGACCTGCACCTCCCAGCTTCCGAAGGTGGGCATGTGCCGGCCGGAGCTGCCGCAGGCGACCAGCTCGATGGAGGGGTCGGCTCGGCGCATGGCCAGAGCCGTCTGCGCCGCCCGACGCCCGTACTCGGTCGCGGTCAGGTGCCCGATCTGCCAGGGTCCGTCCATCTCGTTGCCCAGGCACCAGAGCCGGACCCCGTACGGCTCCGCGTCGCCGTTCTTGATGCGCTGGTCGGACAGCTGGGTACCGCCCGGATGGTTGCAGTACTCCAGCAGGTCGACGGCCTCGACCAGCCCGCGCGTGCCGAGGTTCACCGCGAGCATCGGTTCCACCCCGACCTGCCGAGACCAGGCCATGAACTCGCTCAGCCCGAACTCGTTCGTCTCGATCGAGCGCCAGGCGAGGTCCCGACGGGTGGGCCGGGTCTCGCGCGGGCCGACACCGTCCTCCCAACGGTAGTTGGACACGAAGTTCCCGCCGGGGTAGCGCACCAGCCGCACGCCCATCTCCCGGGTCAGCTCCCCGACATCCTGGCGCAACCCCAGGTCGTCGGCGCGGGGATGACCCGGCTCGTAGATGCCGGTGTAGACGCACCGTCCCATGTGCTCGACGAAGGATCCGAATACGCGACGGTCGACCGCGCCGATGCGGAAGGCGGGGTCGAGGGTCAGCTGGGCCGTCTGCACGAGGTGACCTCCGTGGGCTAGGTTGACCATTGTTTTACAACGTTGTGTACATCGTTGTAAAGACCCCGACGTCCCGCGTTCCTGCCGCTACCATCGACTCTGCCGGCGGCGTGCCGGCCGGATTCGCGGGCACGGAGCACCCGGCGGGCACGGCGGGAAGGTGGAGCACGAATGGGAGCCAGCATCAAGGACGTCGCCGAGCGGGCCGGGGTCTCGGTGAAGACCGTGTCGAACGTGGTCAATGGCTATCAGTTCGTCGCGCCACAGACCCGGGCGAAGGTGCAGAAGGCCCTCGACGAACTGGACTACCGGCCCAACCTGTCGGCGCGGCTGCTCCGCGGCGGGCGCACTGGACTGATCGCCCTGGCCGTACCCGAGATCAGGATGCCGTACTTCGCCGAACTGGCCGCCCAGGTCGTCCACATCGCGAAGGACCACGGCTGGACCGTGCTCATCGACGAGACTCAGGGCATCCTGGACAACGAGCGGCTGGTCTCCGAGGGGCTGAAGTCCCACCTCGTGGATGGTCTGATCGTCAGCCCCCTCGCGCTGCGGGCCAGGGACGTCCAGACCCGCCGGGACCGCACCCCGCTGGTGCTGCTCGGCGAGCGGCTGGTACATGCGCCGGTCGACCACGTCAGCATCGACAACGTCGCCGGAGCCCAGGCCGCCGTCGCGCACCTGGCACAGCTGGGCCGCCGGCGCATCGCCGCCATCGGCAGTCAGCCGCACGTCTCCGGCGGCACGGCCGCGCTCCGGCTCAAGGGGTACCGGCAGGCGCTGCGCAGCGCCCGGCTGCCCTACGATCCCATGCTGGTCGTGCCCGCCGCGCACTACCACCGCTCGGACGGGGCGCAGGCGATGGCGACCCTGCTCGACCTCGACGATCCGCCGGACGCGGTGTTCTGCCTCAACGACCTCATGGCGCTGGGCGCGATCCGCACCCTGCACGCGCGCGGGCTGCGGGTACCGGAGCAGATCGCCGTCATCGGGTTCGACGACATCGAGGAGGCCCGGTTCAGCACCCCGACGTTGAGCACGGTCGCGCCCGACAAAGGACAGATCGCCCGGCTCGCCCTGGGCCTGCTGGAGCGCCGGATCACCGACGGCGACTCCGCCCAGCCGCAGGAGGGGTACGCGGACTTCCGGCTGGTGGTACGGGAAAGCACCACCGTCGCCTGACCGGCCGCGCCGGTCGCCGCCGCCGCCGTACCGCACCGGTTCGGCGCCGACCGGACAACGCTCTGGCGGTCAGGCGCCGGTCAGTCTGGCCAGGGTGGCGTCGTCCAGGCGCACGCGCCCGGCCTCGGCGAGGGACCTGACGGACTCGGCGACGGCCTGCAACGACGTGTACCGGGGGCGGTACCCGAGGACCCGCTGCGCCTTCGCGATGCTCACCGAGTGGCTCCGCGTCACGTGATCGCTGCTGATCATCGCCTGCTCCGCGTCCGACGCCTTCATGAACTCGGCCAGCGGCACGAACTCCAGCTCCGCCTGCCGACCGAACCAGCCGGCGACCGCCGCCGCGAAGCCGCGGAGGGTGAGGGCGCGCTCCGACGTGACGTGGAACGCCTCGCCGGCGGCGTCGGCCTGGCGCGCGATGGCCAGTTCGAACGCCTGCGCCACGTCGTCCGCGTGAACGTGGTGCAGCGTCTCCAGGCCCAGGTTCGGCACGACGAGCCGCCGACCGGTGGCAAGCCGCTCCCACACCTCGACGTCGAGGTTGCCCACGGGGTTGATGGCGGCCCACCCGGGGCCGCTGATGTGCCCCGGGCGCAGGACGGCGGTGGGCAGCCCGCCCGGGCGCGCGGACTGGTCGAGCAGGTACCGCTCCATGGCGAGCTTGCCCAGACCGTACCGGCCCCACGGCTGGAGGTCGGCCTCCTCACCGGCCGGGACCGCGCTCAACGTTCCGTGAACCCAGATGGTGCTGCAACTGACCAGCAGCCGGGCCCGACCGCGGAGGGCGTCGACGAGGTGCTCGGCCGAGGCGCGGGTGAAGCACACCATGTCCACGACGACGTCCGGGGTCAGGTCGGCGATCCGCTCCCCGAAACGTCCCGCCTCCGCCTCCCGGTCGCGGTCCAGGAGCACGCGGGTCACCTTCTCCCACGCGGAGTGCTCGCGGTAGGGCGTCTGGACGCCGCGACTGACCGCGACGACGTCATGTCCGGCCGCCACGAGCCGCGGTACGAGGTAACCACCGACATGACCGGTCGCGCCGACAACGACAATCCTCACGCTGCCCGCTCCCTTCGCAGGCACAACGGCGGGTCACCGCAGGATATGCCGGCCTCCGGAAGCCGGAACACGCGGCCGGCACGCCCGGCCGGCAGGCCCGGCCGGCACGCCCAGCCGGCACGCAGACGCGGCCGGGGCTACGGGTTGGGCGACGGGTTGGGTGGACCGAGGTAGGGGAAGCGCCACAACAGGTCGTCGTGGGGCTTGAGGCCGCTCGGGGACGCCTTTCCGTGGGTCAGCCAGGCGAAGCGGTAGCTGAACACATCGTCGATGAGCTTCCGGCCGTTGGGGTAGGCGACCGGCTTGGTGCGGTCGAAGCGCAGCAGGTCGGGCAGGACGGCCATGGCCGCCTGCCTGGCTTCCTCCGGTGAGTAGCCGCCCTTCTCCAGCAACTGGGACCACGGTCCCAGGTAGTTGTCCACATCGTCGACAGGCTGCCGCGAGTTGTACAGGTTCTTCTGCCCGTCCGGATTGATGAACGGGTTGATGGTCGGGTTCCCGCCCCGGTCCAGTTGCTCCAGGACGCCGTCCCGGCGCCGGCTGATCGAGGTCCACACGCCGATCACCGGACCGGCGCCGAGCAGTTCGGTGGGCACCTCCAGCACGATGGCGTCCACGTTGTTGCCGGCGAAGTCGTCGTGCCCGGTCCACTTCATCCCGTGCAGCGCGCCCTCGACATCGGCGAAGAAC
The DNA here is from genome assembly GCA_040255525.1 of Micromonosporaceae bacterium. Classification (GTDB taxonomy): domain Bacteria; phylum Actinomycetota; class Actinomycetes; order Mycobacteriales; family Micromonosporaceae; genus Rugosimonospora. The sequence goes on from JBDZVD010000099.1 coordinate 11,032, forward strand.
GGGTCGCTGCGCAACCCGGCGAACAACCGGATCTGTGCCGGCTCCGCGAGCGTCGTACCGGTGTCGCCGCCGTCGAAGCTGATCGCGATCGACTCGGCGATCACCTGACCCGCCGGTTCGGCCTGCTGGGCGTCCGGGCCGGTGGCGTACCAGGCGGTCGCGGTCTGGCTGCCGTTGTCGTACTCCGAGAAGGTGAATGTAAACGCGATGTCCGCCTTCGCGTCGCCGTCAGTGTCGATATTGATCCGGTGGACCGCCCCCGGGTAGAACTCCGGACCGGTGGTGCTCGGCGGGATCGGCGGCGGCGCGACGGTCGGGTTCGAGTCCATGATCAGGACGGTCCTGCCGGGGTCCTCGGGTGAGCTGAAGACGAACAGGTCGGTCAGTTCCAGGCGACGGTCGTCGCCCGGGAACCCGAGGTTGTCGGCGCTGAAATGGTTGGACATGGCTCTCCTGTGGGCGGTCGGGGCCGGGTGTCCACGGGCAGAGGATTCCTGTGGCGCCGGACCGGCTGCGGGACGAGACCGGCACGCAGTCGCCCGGCCCGTACACGACCGGACGCTAGTCGTGGCGTGGGCCGGCGCGCAGGCGATCCACGGACTCGTGCCCGCCCGGGTGAAGGCACCCGGTTCGAGCGCACCACCGGGCGGGCGCGGGACGGCGGCCTCGGCGCGCCGGCGCGGTCGGCAGGCCGCGCCGAGCCGGCTCCAGGCGACCAGATCCGCGCTGGGCGCGACGGCCGGCGTCAGGTCCACCTGGAGCAGGGGCAACTGCCACACCAGCTCCAGTCCGGGCGGCTGGTCCCGGTGCAGCCACTGTGCCCGTACCGCGATCCGGCGTGCCTGCTCGCGGCTCAGCTGGTGGGTGGTCATTCCCCCGAGGATGGTGCCGGTTTCACCGCAGCCGGCTTCCGATCGTTCCACTCACGACGGTGCCGCCGAGCCGCCGTCACTGCGCGGCGAGCAGGTCCACCACGAAGCGCAGCGGGCCGCCCGGCGCGCCGTTCGCCGGGTTGTCGCCGTACGCGAGGTTCGCCGGGATGTCCAGCTGGACCCGGCTACCCACCTTGACCCCGACCAGACCCTGGTCCCAGCCCGGAATCACCTTGCCCACACCGATCGGGAAGGTGGCCGGCTGCCCCCGGTCCCAGGACGCGTCGAACTTCTGCCCGTCCTTGTAGGTGACTCCGATGTAGTTCACGGTGATGTTCTGCCCCGCCTTGACCGCCGGTCCGGTGCCCTGGATCAGCGTCTTGACGACGAGCTTGGTGAGGTCGCCGGAGCCGGCGCTGACCGCCGGCTCCTGACCCAGCGCGGGATCGGCACCCGGCGGCAGCGACGGTGCGCCCGCGGCGCCCTGGTCGGCGCCCGCCGTGGCCGCCGCCTGGCCGCCGGTACCGGTGGGGCCGTCGGTGTTGGCGGAACCGTTGAGTACCACGTACCCGACGACGACCAGGATGACGGCGGCGAGCCCGGCCAGCCCACCGGCGAGCGACTGCATCCGGCGGCGCATGGCCTCGGCGTCCCGGTTGGCGGACCTGACCAGCTTCACCGCGTCGCGCCGGGTCCGATCGGTCAGCACCTGCCGGGCGCTCTCGGAGGCGCCCCGGTCCGCCGACGCCGCCTCGGCGGTCGACTCCCCGGCCGGCTCGGCAGTCGATTCCGCCGGTTCCGCTTCCGTACCCACCGTCTGGTCGTCGCTCACTACGCATCGCTTTCTGCTGGCAGGGAGTCCTCGGCGGCCCCGGCCCACAACGCGAGGACGGAGACGTGGGACACAGTACCCGGTCGGCCCCCGGCGAGCCGATCCCGGCGGACCGGCGGCCGGCGCCCACCGGACCGGTGAGGGCCACGCACAGATCTGCTGGCAACGGTGCCGCCGCAGCCGCGCCCGTCTGACGCTCACCGACACGCCACCGGTGAGCGAACCGACCTCCTCGAAGCGGGCAGGTGGCTGTGCGTCGTCAGCCCCAGCTCGTGAGGTCGCTCGTCGCGGCCAGGTCGACGGCAATGGCGCGGAGCTGCCGGTGGATCGGGTCGTCGCGTGGGGGCAGCCACGCGAGAACGGTTTCGGCGTGATCTCCGACGAGTGGTATGAAGGCGACGCCGGTGCGGCGGATGCTGATGGCTGACTGAGCCAGCCGGGTCACGCCCACCCCGGCGGCGACGAGTCCGAGCAGGTTCGCCACGCCGCTGGCTCGTTGTACGACCCGGGGTTGGAATCCGGCGGCGGCGAAGTCGCGGTCGTATTTCTCGTGCCAGGGTGGCCATGACTCGCGGGGGGTCAGAACCCAGTCTTCGCCGGCGAGGTCGGCCAGGTGCAGGTGTGGGCGGACGGCGAGTGGATGGCCGGCGGGCAGGACCGCGCACACCGGCTCGGCGGTCAGCGTCTGGGTGGCGAGGTCGGCGACGAGCGGCGGCCTGCTGAATGCCGCGTCGAATCGGCCTTCTCGCAAACCGGTGACCAACTCGCCGATGGGCAGATCGTGGGTGGCGAGCTCAACGTGCGGCAGCCGGTGGCGTAGGGCACGAACGATGGGTGGCAGCATGTAGTTGGCTGTGGAAGACAGGAAGGCCAGGTCAAGGCGGCCGGCCTCGCCGCGGGCGGCCCGGTGCGCGACGGCCAGAGCCATCTCGGCACGAGCGAGAACGGCGCGAGCTTCGGGCAGGAACACCTCCCCCGCACGGGTCAGACGGGTGCCACGGGTGTCGCGGTCGAACAGGCGGATCCCGAGGCGGCGCTCCAGGGTGCCGATCTGCTGGGACAGCGACTGCTGGGTGATGTGCATACCAGCGGCGGCATGGCTGAAGTTCAAGCGCTCCGCGACGGCCACGAAGTACCGCAGATGTCGCAGCTCCACGCTCACAGGATCAGACTGTAGCCATCCGGTGAGGATTGTGTTGGCCAGGGGCGTGTCCCTGACGTCAGGCTTGGCACCCGCGAGCACAGCCATTCCGATGGGCAAGGGGAAAACGATGACGCAGACCGGCCGGGTGTGGTTGATCACGGGATGTTCGGCCGGTTTCGGCCGTGAGCTGGCGTTGGCCGCGGCGGCGGCAGGCGACCGGGTGATGGCCACGGCGCGCCAGCCGCGGCGGCTAGGCGACCTGGTGGCGGCCGGCGGAAGCCGCGTGCACACTGCCGCGCTGGATGTCACGAATGAGCGGCAGGTCGCCGCCACCGTCGAGCGGACCTTGGCGGAGTTCGGCCGGATCGACGTAGTCGTGAACAACGCCGGCCACGGCAGCGTGGGCGCCGTGGAGGAGCTCGAGCTTGCCGACCTGCGGGCGCTGATGGATGTGATGTTCTTCGGCGCCGTCGCGGTGACCCAAGCCGTGCTCCCACACCTGCGCTCGCGAGGCAGCGGGGCCATCGTGCAGATCAGCTCGATGGGCGGACAACTGAGCATGCCCGGTTTCGGCGCCTACTGCGCGGCCAAGTTCGCCCTCGAAGGCATGTCCGAAGCGCTTGCGGCGGAAGTGCGGCCGTTCGGCATCCGGGTGCTCATCGTCGAGCCGGGGGCATTCCGTACGGAGTTCGGCGGTCACCGGATGCACCGCTCGCGTGTCATCGACGCCTATGCGTCCACGAGCGGCCCAACCCGCGCCGCCGTCGATGCCATGGACGGCACGCAACCGGGCGACCCGCGCAAGGCGGCCCAGGCGATCCTGGAGGTCCTTGATCACCCCGAGCCGCCACTGCGGCTGGCGCTCGGCAACGACGCTGTGGATCACATCGCCGTCCACCACGACCTGCTTCGTGCCGACCTGAGCCGGTGGGAGAAGCTCAGCCGCGCCATGGACCTCGATTGACCGATCGCCGTCCGGGTGACACCGGCGACCCCCTGGGAGCGGGCGGCTGTTCCCGGCGGCGCCGAGGGCGTGCCGACGCGGCTCGGTCGCGAGGTTTCCGACTGCGGGCGAGCCGTGGATCAGCGGGAATCCCACCGGGTTGGACCGGGCCGCCAAGGCCGCTACCAGCGGAAACTCCGAAATCATGATCTTTAGCGAGTTGACCCGCCTCAAGAGTTGATTGATTCCAGAAAATGAGCGAAACTGCGGGGTGTGCCGGGAAGGCCGGACTTCGAGCGCATGCTTCGCGGGGCCGCACTGCGCGTGACGCGGCCCCGGGTGGCTGTGCTGTCCGCGGTGCACGACCACCCGCACGCCGACACCGAGACGATCATCGACGTCGCGCGCGAGCACCTCGGTAGGGTCTCCGGCCAGGCCCGCCCCGACAGCTCGGGCTACCAGATCGACGAGACCGAGGTCATCTACTGGGGCCGATGCGCCGAGTATGGGCAGCAGGCGCGACAACCACGGCTTGATCGGCCGGTCAGCAGAAGAAACGGCAGACGGGAGAAGGACCGACGTGTCCGACAAGAAGGACGCCACCCGCAGCGTCAGTGAAAGTGAAAACCCAGCAATTCCCGCGCCGGCCGCGAAGCCGACGCGTCCCCGGACCAACCGGGACTGGTGGCCGAACCAGATAGACCTGTCGGTTCTGCACCAGCACTCGCCCCGGGCCAACCCGATGGGTGCGGACTTCGACTACGCCGAAGAGTTCAAGACCCTCGACGTCGAGGAGCTCAAGCGCGACATCGTCGAGCTGATGCAGATCCCGCAGGACTGGTGGCCGGCCGACTTCGGCCACTACGGCGGGCTCTTCCTCCGGATGAGCTGGCACTCGGCCGGCACGTACCGCATCGAAGACGGCCGCGGCGGCGCCGGCAGCGGCGCCCAGCGCTTCGCCCCGCTCAACAGCTGGCCCGACAATGCCAACCTGGACAAGGCCCGCCGGCTGCTCTGGCCGATCAAGGAGAAGTATGGTCGGAAGATCTCCTGGGCCGATCTGCTGGTCTTCGCCGGCAACTGCGCGCTGGAGTCCATGGGGTTCAAGACCTTCGGCTTCGGCTTCGGGCGGGAGGACATCTGGCAGCCCGAGGAGATCTTCTGGGGCCCCGAGGACACCTGGCTCGGCGACGAGCGGTACAGCGGCGACCGGCAGCTCGCCGGCCCGCTGGGCGCCGTCCAGATGGGCCTCATCTACGTCAACCCGGAGGGCCCGAACGGCAACCCGGACCCGCTCGCCGCGGCCCGGGACATCCGGGAGACGTTCCGCCGCATGGCGATGAACGACGAGGAGACCGTGGCGCTGATCGCCGGTGGCCACTCGTTCGGCAAGACCCACGGTGCCGGCGACGCCTCCCTGGTCGGCCCGGAACCCGAGGCGGCGCCGCTGGAGGACCAGGGGCTCGGCTGGAAGAGCGCGTTCGGCAGCGGCACGGGCAAGGACACGATCACCAGCGGCCTCGAGGTCACCTGGACCTCAACGCCGACCCGGTGGAGCAACGGTTTCTTCGAGAACCTCTTCCGCTACGAGTGGGAACTGACCGAGAGCCCGGCCGGCGCGAAGCAGTGGCAGGCCAAGGACTCCGTCAACACCATCCCCGACCCGGTGACCGGCGAGCCGGCGCGGCGGCCGACGATGCTCACGACCGACCTGGCGCTGCGGTTCGATCCCGCGTACGGGAAGGTCTCCCGGCGTTTCTACGAGCACCCGGAGGAGTTCGCCGACGCGTTCGCGCGGGCCTGGTACAAGCTGCTGCACCGGGACATGGGACCGGTCTGTCGCTACCTCGGCCCCTGGGTTCCGGAGCCTCAGCTGTGGCAGGACCCGGTGCCGGCGGTCGACCACGAGCTGGTCGACGCCGAGGACGTGGCCGCGCTCAAGGCCAAGGTGCTCGACTCGGGGCTGTCGGTTTCCCAGCTGGTGTCGACCGCGTGGGCGGCGGCGGCGAGCTTCCGCGGTACCGACAAGCGCGGCGGCGCCAACGGCGCCCGCATCCGCCTCGCGCCGCAGAAGGACTGGGAGGCCAACAACCCGGCCGAACTGGCTACCGTGCTGGGTAAGCTTGAGCAGGTCCAGGACGACTTCAACGCCGGGCAGACCGGCGGCAAGCGGATCTCGCTGGCGGACCTGATCGTCCTGGCCGGTGGCGCCGCGGTCGAGCACGCGGCGAAGAACGCGGGGTACGACATCACCGTCCCGTTCGCTCCCGGGCGCACGGACGCCTCCCAGGAGCAGACGGACGTGGAGTCGTTCGCGGTGCTCGAGCCGCGGGCGGACGGGTTCCGCAACTACCTGCGGGCCGGGGAGAAGCTGTCCCCGGAGACCCTGCTGGTCGACCGGGCGTACCTGCTCAACCTCAGCGCCCCGGAGATGGCGGTCCTGGTCGGCGGCATGCGCGTCCTGGACGCGAACGCCGACCACTCCCGGCACGGGGTGTTCACCGACCGGCCCGGCACGTTGACCAACGACTTCTTCGTGAACCTGATCAGCATGGGTACGGAGTGGAGGGCATCCGCCTCGGCCGAGAACGTGTACGAGGGCCGTGATCGTGCCAGCGGCGAGGTCAGGTGGACGGCTACCGCCGTCGACCTCGTCTTCGGCGCGAACTCGCAGTTGCGGGCCATCTCCGAGGTGTACGCGAGCCGCGACGCGAAGGAGAAGTTCGTGCGCGACTTCGTGGCGGCCTGGGACAAGGTCATGAACCTCGACAGGTTCGACCTCGCCTGATCTTCAGGCGAAATCAGGGCGCGGCGAAACCACGCCACGGCGCCGCGCACTCGCCGCGCCCTGGAACGCGCGCGCCCCGGTGACGCCCTTACGGGCCTCACCGGGGCGCGGTCCGGTCTCACCCGCGCAGCGCCGGGGCCTCGGCGGGGCGCTGCGCCGGCTCGGTCCCGCCCAGCGCGGCCTCCGCCTGGGCACGCGCCTGGTTGCCGGAGACCATCCGCAGCGGAACCTCCTTGAGGCAGGCGGACAGGATGATCGCGGCGATCAGCAGCAGCGCGACCACGCCGAAGACGAGGTCCCCGGCGGCGGAGAACCCCGCGAGGAACGGATGGCTCAGCGGCCTGGCCAGTCCGGTCAGGAACGAGGTGTCGTCCAGTCCGCCGCGCAGGTGCTGGTGCAGGGACGCCAGCTGGTCGGGGTGCGCCGCGGCGGCGGCCCGGAAGCCCGGATCGTGTGCCGCGGCCGTGTAGTTCCGGCCGATCCTGGTGCCCGCCGCGGAGAACAGGATGGACAGGAAGACGGCGGTTCCCAGCGTGCCGCCGACCGACCGGAAGAACGAGGAGGCGGCCGAGGCCACGCCCATGTCCTTCGCGGGTACCGCATTCTGCATGGCCAGCACGAGGCTCTGCATGTTCAGGCCGAGACCGACCCCGAAGATGACCATGTAGATGTCCGTCTGCCACAGGACCGTGTCGGCACCGACCCGGGTCATCAGGGCCATGCCGATGAGCATGAGAACCGAACCGACCACCGGGAAGATCTTGTATCGACCGGTACGGGCGATCAGACGGCCGGCGCCGAGCGACGAGGTCATCATGCCGGCGACCAGCGGCAGCACCAGCAGACCGGACCTGGTCGGCGAGGCGCCCTTGACGATCTGCAGGTACAGCGGGATCACCGACAGGCCGCCGAACATGGCCATACCGATGACCGCGACCTGTGCCGAGGCGACGGAGAAGGTGCGGCTGCGGAACAGCCGGAGCGGCAGCAGCGCGTCGTCGCCCATCCGCTGCTGGATCCGGACGAACGAGGCCAGCCCGGCGGCGCCGACCAGATAGCAGGCGAACGCGCGGGCCGAGGCCCAGCCCCACGCCTGGCCCTGCTCGGCGATCAGCAGCAGCGGCACCAGGCCGATGGCCAGGGTGGCCGAGCCGTACCAGTCGATACGGCGCTCCCGGCGCACATGGTCGATGCGCAGCACCCGGGCGATCACCACGAGCGCGACCGCGGCGATCGGCACGTTGATGTAGAAGATCCAGCGCCAGCCGGTGGTGCCGAGGAAACTGTCGGTGCCCGACAGCAGCCCACCCAGGACCGGGCCGAGAACCGAGGCACTGGCGAAGACCGCCATCATGTAGCCCTGGTAGCGGGCGCGCTGCCGGGGCGGGATGATGTCACCGATGATCGCCAGCGCCAGCGGCATGATGCCACCGGCGCCGATGCCCTGGAACGCGCGGAACCCGGCCAGCTCGTACATGGAGTTCGCCAGGCCGCACAGGGCGGAGCCGGCCACGAAGATCACGATGGCGATCATGAACAGCCGCTTGCGGCCGTAGATGTCCGACAGCTTGCCGAACAGCGGCGCGGCGATCGTCGAGGTGATCAGGAACGCGGTCGTCACCCAGGCCTGCGCCGACAGGTCGTGCAGGTCGTTGCCGATCGTCTTGATCGCGGTGGACACGATCGTCTGATCCAGGGCGGCGAGGAACATGCCCATCACCAGACCGGACAGGATCGTCAGGATCTGGCGGTGCGTGAGGGCACCGTCAGAGTGCATACCGGCATGGCGGTGTGCGGCGGTGGTCATACAGCGGTGCCTTCCGTATCTGTGGAACGAGGCGATTGGCGCGGGACGCGTCCGCTCAGCCAAGCGGTGTGGGTCTCGTCGTAGGCGGCGGTGAACCGCCGCAGCAGGCCGGCGAACTGCTCCAGCTCCCGCGGGTCCCAGCCGGCCAGTACCTGAGCGAAGAACGCCGCCCTGGCCCGCGCGTGCTCGGCGAGGACCGCCTGACCGGCCTCGGTCACCGCCAGCAGGCTGGCGCGCCCGTCGACCGGGTCGGCGCGGCGCTCCAGCAGCCCGTCGGCCACCAGCGCCGTCGTCTGCCGGCTGACCGTGGACAGGTCCGAATGCATGCTGGCGGCCAGCGCGCTGGCCCGCATCGGGCCCTCGGCCGCCACCGTGCGCAGCAGGACCTGCGTCACCGACTCGACGTCGCTACCCTGCGCGGCCAGCAGCCGGGCCTTGGCCCGGCGGACCGTCCGCAGGAGGTCTACCACCGAGTCGGCCACACCGGCCACGCTTGCGTCGTCTGTCCGTTTCGACCGGGCGCTCACCAGCGACGCGGCCGAGCCTGATTCCGTGATCGCTCGCGCGTGGTCGGCCACCGGGCGTCCCTCCATTTGCTTGTATCAGCCAACTACTTGACTGATACAACTATCCACGGCGGTGGGGACAACGACAAGGCCGACCCATGTGACCCGCATCGCATCCGCAGGTCAGGGGTGGTTTCGCAGGGGACCGGCGCCGGCCCCCCGCCGCGCTGCCGGACGGTCGTCCGGGCACCTTCGGTCCGGCGGACAGGGCGTCCTGAACCGCCAGTCAGTCCACGACGAGTTGGAAGTTCACCGGACGGTTGCCGGGGAACGCGATGCGCCCGGACGCGTCTTCCATCTTGAACCGGACGAAGCAGAAGCCGGGACGGGTCGGGGCGGTGATCATGACTTTGATGTCGACGATCTGGCCCGGCTCCGTGTCGTCGATCGGTACGTCCGTGATGGTCTGGCACTGGTCGCGCTGCTGCGGAAGGTCGATGCGGTGCAGGACGTATCCATGCCACGGCACCGTGCCGACGTCCTTGAACCGCCAGATCTTCGTGGACGTGCTGCCACGCGGGACGTGCGTGCAGTCCGGCAGCGTGATGTCGCCGATGAAGGCGCCAGCGTCACCGCGGTTCGGCGGCGAGGCGACCGGCGGGTTGGACTGCTGCACCGGACAGTCGGCCGCGGTCAACGGCCGGGCGGCCGTGGAGGACGCCTGCCGGTACGGCGGGTCGTCCCCTCTGGATGCCGCCACCCCGACGACCACCGAGCCGGCCACCAGCGCGCCGGCGAGCGCCGTCGCCAGGACGACGTGGCGCAACCAGCGCCGAGGGGCCGGTACGGGGGCGGCCGGCGGGGCACCTTCCGCGTCGGCCTCGGGCGCTTCGTCAAAGCCACCTCGACATTCGGGCGCGTCCGGCGACAGGGCCGAGGACTCAGGCGGGCCCGAAGACTCCGGTGGGGCCGGAGGCGGGGCCGAAGTCACAGGCGGGCCCGGCTGCGGGGCCGAAGTCTCAGGCGGGCCCGGCTGCGGGGCCGAAGACCGCACTATCTGGTTCGCCTGCTCCCAGCGCTGGCGGAAATCGGCCGGGTCGGCGCGGCATGCCTTGACGAACTCCGCGGTGGTCGCCCAACTCGGCAGGCGGTGGCCCTGCACGGCGTCGTGGAGTGTCGTGTGCGAAATGGCGTGCGATCGACCGGACATCGTCCGGAATGAGGGTGAGCCAGCCGAGGCGCGCAGGGCGCGAAGCACAGCTGCGAACTGCTCAATCGCCTCCGCGCGCGGTGCCGCCACACGGTCGATCACACCCTGCTCCTGCCACTCGTCGTTGCGCCGCAGCCTGAACAGCTTGCGAGTGAGGTTACCGCGCATGCGGTGAGCAAGGTAGAGGTTGATCGTCGAGGGTGGATGTGCTGGAGCGCCTGAGGGCCGCCGGCGGTGCGGTACGGCCGGCCGGCCTCAGGCGCCTCCGATCGTTCAGGTCACGATGTCAGGGAGATTCCGTCGTAGTAGTAGTGCAGGATCGTCGAGTAGCTGTCGCCGGCGTTGGCCAGGTCACGGGAGCCGTACTGGGACATCCAGTCGCCGGTGACCCAGCCGCCGCAGGCGGTGGTCGTGGAGCAGTAGTGCGCCTGCAGGATGGCGCCACCGCGCGTCATGCGGGTACCCCACGTCGCGTCGACCGCCGCGCTGGTCGCGGACGTGGCCGAACCCGGCACGTAAACCTGACTCGACGTGGTGTCGTAGACGTCGAAGCACGCCCCGCCCGAGGTCTTGCGGGTCGAATGCAGGGCCCAGTACCAACCGAAGCTCTTGACCGCCATCGCCCCGGCCTTGAGCGACTCCGCCGGCCAGCTCGCGATCCACTCGTTGGGCAGGACGTTCTTGACGTACGTCTTGAAGTCGACCCGGTCGACCCTGCCCAGCGAGACCCGGTACACGAGGATGGACGTGGGCAACTTGCTCTCCGTGCCGTCGGTCGTGCATCCGGACGGCGTACCGGTCAGGAACTGGTGCGAGGCGTCGTTGTTCTTCAGCGTCGAGTTGAGATTGCCCTTCGCCCCGGCCGCGAAGTCCTGATACGACCCGGCGTATCCGGTGTTGAAGTACACCCGCACCGTCTGACTGCTGCGGTTCCACACCGACGCGGCATTGTTCTTGATACAGGTACCCTGCCCGTTGCCCGGACCCTTGAAGTCATAACAACTCGGCTCCGTCGTGCCGTAGTCACTGACCGAACTGGTGAAGTCCGACACCGAACCCTGCTCGTCGCTGTTGTAGTAGTAGCAGAACTCCCCGCTGCCGCACACGCCGTCACGCGCGACCGCGGTGGCCGCGCTGGCCGGCTGGGCAACGGCCAGGATGGTGGTGGCCAGTGCCAGCATGGTCGCCGCACCCGTGAGGATGCGGTGGAGCGTCTTCATCCCTTGTACTCCTTCTTTTCTCGTCGAATACTGTCCGGCTGTCCTTTCTGGACACGTGCGATCGCGCGCGGTTTCCGTGGCACGGTCGCCGCGACAGGTGAAATAGGCTGGCAGTCGTGGAGTCGGCGGCTTGGCCGGCGGGCCACCGATCCTGGACAGTCATCACTGTGGATGGGCGGGTACCCGTAAGGAAGACCGGCCGCTGTCCGAATCGCGGCGCGGCCCGTCAGCACGCCTGCCACCTGCGCAGAGCCTGTGTTGTCAGAACCGCGTACGCAGGTGTCTTACTGGGGCACGAGCAGGCACCAGCCACTCCGGCCGGTCACACAAGGCCCTGATGTTTTGCCGGTCAGGGCAGGCGGCGCAGGAGGTATTGGACGAGCGGCCGCCGCATCCCGGCGCCGCACCCGCTCGCGCGGGCACACCGCCCCCACGCGCGAGCCGGCTGCGGGCCGGTGGGCGGCCAGGGCGAGGCCGCGGCGCAGCCAGGATCGCGGCGATGAGCAGCCGGGTGCCGGGCACGCCGGCCGCCTCGCAGGCCACCAGGTCGCAACGGTCGCAGGACCGCGCCATGACCGACCCGCGCGGCCTGCGGTCGACGATCCCGCGCAGCAGCGGACCGACCGCCGGCGCCCGGCGGCGTGTTCAGCTACACGAGCGGCCGCGGCCGGCCGTAGCCGCTCGACCGCCCTCCTCAGCGGGGCGCCGGAAGCGGCGCATCCGCATCCCGGTGGCTCACGCGAGGGGCGGAGCGAGGTACGTGACGGCCTTGCCGCAGTAGCTGGGCGGGAGGGTGACAAGCGGGCTGCGGCAGACCTGGACCACGACGCGGTCCAGGCTCCTGGTGGCCGCGTTGCCCGCGAGGATGAACTCCAGGGCGACCTTGCCGTTGTTGACCGAGCGGGTCTGCTGGTCGACGGCGGTGCTTCCGCTGTACGCGGTGAAGATCGCGGTGCTGTAGTAGCCGTCGTCCCCGCAGACGACGCCCGGATCGGCGGGCAGCGGGCGGTCGGCGAGCTGGCCCTTGACGTCGATGCCGACGGCCGGAAGGGGCGAGACACCCCCGTACTGCCAGCTGAGAGTGCCGCCGGTCGCGCCGTAGCGGCAGGCGTCCCCGGAGTCGGCCGCGAATGGCTGGGTCACGGTGGCCGCCTGGGCGGTTCCGGGAAAGGCGAGGGTGGCCAGTGCGGCGGCGGTGAGCGCGGTCAGTAGGCGGGCGTACATCGCGTCATCCCTTCGTGGACGGATCCGTCTGCTATGCCGTGCCGACGGGAATCGGCCGGCGCCAAGATAGAAGGATATCAATGACGCGCCCCTCCAGTCGCGTCCCCGAGGCCGCGGATCTCACCAGAGTGGGTCCCGAACGCGGCAGATCCGACGAACCCGAGACGCCTCAGTTGCCGTGCCGGGCAGCGGACCCACGGGCGACCATGTCCGCCGACGTGTTCTCGTGCGGGAACGGTTCGTCGGGCACGGCGACGCCGAGCGCCGCGCACAAGGGTGTCCAGCCGGAGCTCGGTTGCCACTCCACCAACCGGCCGGCCGGGACCGTCGACCGGACCTCGGCCAGATGCCGCTCGTAGACGCCCATGACGGCCGTCCGGTCGTCCGGGTCGGGGAAGGCCCGGGACACGCGACACACGAGATCCCGCATGACCCGCCGCCGGTCGTCGGGAGCCCCGGCAGGCGCCGGCCGGGGAGGATCGGACCGGGTGTCCGGGATGCCGTCGCGCAGGCGGCGCGCGAAACTCAGCACCGTGCGGCTCATGCTGTCGTACCAGCGATCGGGGCTCTCCCTCGACGACAGCAGAACGATCGCGTCGGGGTACGCGGCGGACAGCTCGCGCCAGTGCCACGAGACGGGCCAGTCGACCCCCGCCGAGTACCCGGCGAACAGGCCGTCCCAGTCCGGGGCGCCGGCCGCCGCGTCGCGCCACAGCTCAGCGTGGTCGAGGTGGGCGAACAACTCGCTCATGTGGTAGCAGGGCGCTTTGAGCAGCCGTTCGAGAGCGTTCTTGAGCGACGTGGTCCCGGTACGGGGAAGTCCCGCTCCGACGACTCGCAACCCCATGCCGGCCTCCTCATCAGCCCATCCATCGCTGTCGCGTGCCATCAACGTCCTACCCGGTGTAAGGCGCGAAACGCCTGGCAGGACACTGTGAGAGCGCTGTGAGGTTGGCCGGTCGGGCGGCCGGTTCCACCGGAACGTCTGCCTGGCGTTCTGCCGGCGACGCTGGACGTTCACCGAGCCGGCCGAGGCGGGCCGCCGGGCCCGGCACGGCCCGGTGACCCGGCCCGAGTCGCGCTAGCCGAACAGCCGTTCGGCGATAAGGCACAGGCCGAGGGCGATCAGTGCGGCGCCGGCGACGCGTTCGGCGGCCTCCCGCCACCGCTCGCCCACCCGGGCGCCCAGCCGCACCCCGAGCTGCGCGGCAACGAACGCCTGGACGCCGATGGCCACGATGACCGGGACGGCGGGCAGACGGGCCAGGCCGACGCCGAAACCGATGGCCAGCTCGTCAAGACTGATGCTGAGCCCCAGGCCGAGCAGCGCGACGCCGTGCGCGCCCGCCAGGCGGCCGGCTTTGTCCACCTCCTCACCGCTGTCGCCGTCGATCAGCATCCACGCGCCTGTCGCGACGACCGCGGCGGCCGCGAGGTAGTCCGCGACACCGCCCACCGCGCGGGCCAGCGGCGCGCCCAGCGCGAGCCCGATCAGCGGCATCCCGGCCTCGAAGACCACGAACAGGGCGGAGATCCGCCACCGCGCCGAGCGAGTGAGCATCCCGGCCGCGCCGACCGCCGCGGCCACGGCGAACGAGTCGAGGCCCAGCGGCAGCACGAATCCGACCAGCGTGACGAGCATCAGCGCAGCTTACGGATGCCGTGCGGCCCCGGGGCGAGCCCGATGCGGGGCGGCTCCGGCGCGCGGTCACCCCGGTGGTCTTGTGGCTCGGATCGAACTGCCTCACAATTGTGGTTGCTGTCGATGCCTGGGGCCCGCACGGGCGGCGTTCGAGACGACTCCTCCGCCGGCCGGTCAACCTGCTGACTTCCCGTGCATCGAAAGGACTCCGGCACATGCATGCCTTCACCCGTCCTCGAACTCGTCTCGCCCTCGCCGCGGCCGCCGTCGCCGGTACCGTCTTGGCCGGCACGGCCATCACGATCGCCGCACACGCCGCCACCGCCGGCTGCTCGGTGACGTACACCGTCACGTCACAGTGGCCCGGCGGGTTCGGTACGAACGTGTCCATCACCAACCTCGGCGACCCGGTCAACGGCTGGACGCTGACCTGGTCGTACACCGCCGGACAGCGGGTCACCGAGGCGTGGAACGCGGCGGTGACGCAGAACGGCGGCCAGGTGACCGCCCGGAACCTGAGCTACGACGCCACCATCGCCACCAGGGCCAGCGTCGGGTTCGGGTTCAACGGCTCCTGGACCGGCAGCAACCCGACACCGACCAGTTTCACGCTCAACGGCCGGCTCATCCAGCGGGCGAACGGCGCGCTGCGG
>JBDZVD010000233.1:0-4688 GCA_040255525.1 Micromonosporaceae bacterium
GGCGGGCCCGGGGCCGGGTCACCGGTGCCCGGACCGGCGGTCGGTCCGGCGGCCGCGGCGGCTACTCTCGGGGAATGTCGTCTTCCCAGGCCACGCCCGGCGCGCCGGTACGCTCGCCGGTCAGCCGCGGCGTGCTGTTCCGGTACCGGTTCATGGCCTACTTCACGGCGTTCTTCCTGCTCGTGCTCGTGTTCGTCGCCGTCCCGATCCAGATCTGGGGGCACGACAACCGGCTGGAGGCGATCGTGGGGCAGATCCACGGCTTCGCCTACATGGTCTACCTGGTGTGCGCGTTCGAGTTGACCGTGCGGCTGCGGATACCCCTGGTGAAGCTGGTGCTGGTGTTGCTGGCGGGTACCGTGCCGTTCGGTGCCTTCTTCGCCGAGCGGAGCATGACCCGCGCCTGGAAGGACAACCAGCGGGCGGCCCGCGAGGCGATCGAGGCCCGGCAGCGGGCCGGCTCGACGCAACCCGGCTGACCTGCGCCGACCCTCCGTTTGGCCGCACCGGAGGCCGGGTACCGGATCGGACATGAAGGTCACCTGGAAGCCGCATACCGAACACGGCACGCTGTCCAGCAAGGAAAAGCGCGACCTGCCCGACTCCGTGTACGCCTTTCCGGGCAAGCGCAAGGAGCCGCTGACGGATGCCAGGCACGTGCAGAACGCGCTGGCCCGCTTCGACCAGGTGCAGGGGGTCACCGACGGCGAGCGTGACCAGGCGTTCGCCAACATCAAGGCGGCCGCGAAGCACTTCGGCGTCGACATGGTCGAGAACAACTGGCGCCAGCTGGGCAAGTTGCCGCACACCCCGAACCCCGCCCATGAGCGCGGCTGAACCCGAGCGCGCGGAACCCGACCGCAAGCTGAACCCGAGCGCGGCGGAACCCGACCGCAAGCTGAACCCGACCGCGGCCGAACCCGACCGCAAGCTGAACCCGACCGCAAGCTGAACCCGAGCGCGGCCGAACCCCGGCGCGGCCGGAGCCGCGGGGCGCCGGCCGCCGTTTGCGGAGGCGCCCCATGCGAGGGCGGGTGTGGCCGGACCGAGCGGCGTCACCAGGCCAGCGAGGCCGGATCCGGGTGCCGCGTCACCGGCAGGCCGCGCTGGGCCGCCTGCGCGGCCAGTCCCGACGCGTCCCGGATCGCGGCGCCTTTCGGGTCGTTGTTGAAGTACACGTACACCGGCTCGCGATCGAGGGCGTACGCGCCGCTCAGCCGGTCGAGCCACGAGGCCAGCGCCGACCGACCGTACCGTGGCCGGGGCTCCGCGCGCCCCTCGTGCAGCCGCAGGTACCCCCAGCCGGCCGTGCGCCACAGCGGCGTCACCGGGCGCCCCCGCCGGTCCGCCCAGACCAGCGCCGCGCCGTGCCGCTCCAGTACGTCGCGCACCTGGGATGTCCACCAGGACGCGTGTCGCGGCTCCACCGCCACCCGTACTCGGGCCGGAAACCGGGCGAGCGCCGCGTCCAGTACCGGTGGGTCGGCGACCAGCGTGGGCGGCAACTGGAGCAGTACCGGACCGAGCTGGTCGCCCAGTCCCTCGGCCCGGGACACCAACCGCGTCACCGGTTCGGCCGGGTCGCTCAGCCGCTTGATGTGGGTCAGGTAGCGGCTCATCTTCACCGCGACGCAGAAGTCCTCCGGCGTGCGCCGCCTCCACTGCACGAAGGTGTCCCGCTCGGGAAGCCGGTAGAACGCGTTGTTGACCTCGACCGTGGCGAACGCCCCGGCGTAGTGCTCCAACCACCGGCGCTGCGGCACACCCTCCGGGTAGAACCGGCCGCGCCAGTCGCGGTACTGCCAGCCCGACGTACCCACCACGATCACACCGTCCAGTACCCGGCAAGCGCCCGCCGCTAACCGCGGCGTGCCGTCGGCGCCCGGCGGCAGGCCGGGATCGGCGGCCGGCCGTATGCCGGGTGGCCGCCCCGGCAGCCCCGGGGCGTCAGGTCCAGTCCGGCACCACCCGTCGATCGGGGCTTCCCGCCCGAGCCCTCAGGACAGGGACAGCGGCAGCACGCAGGTCGGCGTACCCGTCTCGGCCAGTACGCCCAGTGGCTGCGGTACGCCGGTCGCCGGGTCCAGCCGGAACCCGGTCACCGAGCCGGACCGCTCGTTGGCGACCATCATCACGTCGTCGACGATGGCGAAGTGCCGGGGCCAGATCCCGTCGCAGGACACCTCGTCGAGGCCGTGCAGCGCACCGGCGTCGTCGACGCCGAACGTCGCGATGGTGTTCGCGCCCCGGTTGGACAGGTAGAGGTGCCTGCCGTCGGCGGACAGCGCGATGCCGGCCGGTTGGTTGCCTTCGGCGGGCTCGGACAGCGTCGCGCGCACCGTGTCGGTCAGGTGCAGTTCCCGCAGCTCGAAGTCGGGTTCGAAGATCGAGATCGTGGAGTCCAGCTCGTTGGCCACATACCAGCGGCCGGACGGGTGGGCGACCGCGTGGCGGGGGCCGGCTCCGGGCCGGCTGCGCGCGAACGGGTCCACGGCCCGGGCCAGGCGGCCGGTGCCCGCGTCGAGCCGGTACCCGACGAGCCGGTCCAGCCCCAGGTCGACCACGACCACCTCACCGCTGACCACCTTGACCTCGTGCGCGTGCGGTCCGGCCTGCCGCTGCGGGTCGGCACCCCGGCCGTGGTGCTCGACCAGGTCGACGCGCTCGGCCAGCGTGCCGTCCGGCAGCACCGGGTGCACCGACACGCTCCCGCTGCCGTAGTTCGCGGTGATCAGGTAGCCGGCCGGGTGCAGCAGCAGGTGACAGGGCAGGGTGCCGCCGGTGGGCTGGGTGTTGATGTGGCTCAGCCGGCCGTCCGGCCCCAGCGCGTACGAGCTGACCGTGTTCGCGGTCAGTTCGTTGCAGGCGAACAGCGCGCCGCGCCCGGTGTCCGCCACCAGGAACGACGGGTCGGGCGTGTCGAGCCGGTCGATCAGCGTCAGCCGCCCGTCCTCCCGTCCGTAGATCGAGATGCCCGAGCCGTAGGAACCGACGTACACCAGATCCGTCACCCAGCCACGATCTCATGCCGGGCGCGGTCCCGCTGGGCGCGCCTCCGATCGACGGCCGTCCGGCGGGCGACCGGGTACCGGCTAAATAGTTAGGACTATTGACAGATAACCCTGGCCGGGCGAGGGTGAGCGCGTCAGCTTCAGAGAGGAGTGTGTATGTACCCGAAGCAGGGCCGGCCGCGCAGGCGCCGGCTCGCGGTCGCCACGGCAGTGCTGCTCGGTGCCGGGCTGGCGGTGGCCGCCCCGGCCGGCGCCGTGTCGGCACACGGTGCCGGCGGTGCGGCGCCGGGGAAGGTGGTCTCTGCCTACTTCGCCGACTGGGATGTATACGGCCGCACGTACTACGTGAAGGACATTCCGGCCGACAAGATCAACGTCATCCAGTACGCGTTCGGCGTGCCCACGTACGACTCAGCCACCGGCACGCCGGGCTGCGGCGTCCTCGACCCGTGGGCGGACTACCAGCAGCCGTACACCGCCGACATCGCGGTCGACGGGGTGGCCGACGACCCGGCCGACCCGGATCAGCACCTGTACGGCAGCTTCAACCAGCTCCGCAAGCTCAAGGCGGAGCACCCCGGACTGAAGATCGAGATCTCGCTCGGCGGCTGGACGAAGTCCACCTACTTCTCGACGGTGTCCAAGACCGCCGCGCTGCGCCGGGCGTTCGTCTCCGCCTGCGTCGACACGTTCATCAAGGGCGACCTGCCCGGCGGGGGCTGGCCGGCCGGTGCCGGCGGGCCGGGCGCCGCGGCCGGCCTGTTCGACGGGATCGACCTGGACTGGGAGTACCCGACCTCGGTCGGCGGGGGCAACGTCAACGTCGGGCCCGAGGACCGGCACAACGCGACCCTGCTGGCGGCCGAGTTCCGCCGGCAACTCGACCGGCTCGGTGCCCGCGACCACACGCACTACCTGCTCACCGCGGCCATGCCGGCGGCGAAGAACTCCACCCGGTACTACGAGCTGAGCCAGTACGTGAAGTCGCTCGACTGGGCCAACGTGATGGCGTACGACTTCAACGTGCCGGGCGGCACCGTGTCCGGGCCGGACACGCTGTTCACCGGTGACCCGCGCGATCCCCATGCCGGCGACTGGACCTGGAACACCACCGGTACCGTCGCGTGGTACCTGGCGGCCGGGGTACCGCGCGACAAGATTGTCGTCGGTGTCCCGTTCTACGGCAACCAGTACATCCGCAGCGACGGGCTGTACCAGCCGTTCGACAACGCCGGCCTGGACCCGAACAGCCTCCAGCCCGACCAGATGCCCCAGCCGACCTACCACGACCTGGTGGACGTGGCGAACATCGTCGGGAACAACGGGTACACCCGCAACTGGGACTGGTTCGCCGGCGAGCCGTACCTGACCAACGCGGCCGCGGTTCACAACCTGGCCGCCGGGCCGGTGACCGTGCCGACCACCATCGTCTACTCCGACCCGCGGTCGGTCGCCGAGCGCACGCTCCTGATCAGGACGCTCGGCCTGCGCGGCGCGATGGCCTGGGAAATCAGCCAGGACTCGGACTCGCACGCGCTGATCTCGGCGCTGAGCCCGGTGCTTCACTAGCCGCCGCACCACGGCACCGGGCCGGGCGTCCCGCGCCCGGCCCGGTGTCCGCTGCGGGGTCAGCAGGGGCCGTTGTCGGTCCAGACGGCCTGGCTGTTGTTGCCGGGG
>JBDZVD010000100.1:0-25731 GCA_040255525.1 Micromonosporaceae bacterium
GCCGTCGCCGGCGTACCCGGCGCCGTCGCACGCGGCCCCGCCGCCGGCACCGCAGCCCCGCGGGGGCCAGCCGCGCACGCCGTCGCCGATGAACCCGCCGCCCGTGGCACCGGCCGCCTCGCATGGCACGCCGTCGCCGGTGTCGCACGCCGCCCCGGAGCAGGTCAACCCGCCGGCCGGCCGGCCAGCCAGCGCTCCGCCGGTTCCGATGTCGGGGCCGCCCGCGTACTCGACTCCGCCGGTGGCCTCCGCGCCACCGTCGCGGGGCGCACCCGCGCCGGGCGACCCGTACCCGTCCGGCGCGTACGGGTACCCGCAGGGCCACCAGGCCCCCGCGCCCGCAGCCACGCCGGGGAACGCCACCATCCCGGTGCCGGCACCCCGCCCCGCGCCCGAGGTGGGCCCGCCCGGCTCCCGTTCGGACTGGCCGCTGAACACCAGCGGGACAGGTCTGCCCACGGTCGCCTCCGACCGGTCTGGCCCGGCGGGTCTGGCACCGCACGACGGCGCGGATCAGTCGCCGCTCGGGCGGGCGACGCCGAACCCGCTGGACCCGACCTCGTTCCCGGCCACCACGCTGCCGCCGACCGTGCTGGAACGCCGAGGCGGCGAACCGGCCACGGAGCGGCGCCCGACCATCCCGCGGCAGCGCGACGGCCGGGTGACCCCGCCGTGGCAAGACAGCGACCTGCCGGCCGAGCCTCCGGCGCTGCGCCTGGTCGAACCCGCACCGCTGGCCGATCGCGCCCTGCGCGACGACCGGTCGGGCATGCGCGACCGGGACCGCGACCGGGAGATCCTCGGCAGCGGCGAGCGTGCCGCGGGCGGTTCGACCGGCGGCCTCAGCGCCCAGGGCCGCACCGGCGACGCGCCTGCCGGCTCGACCGGCGAATTCAGCACGCACGTACGCCCCGGCGACCGGACGCTGGGCGCGGCCGCCGCGTTCAGTGGGGAGCGCCGGCTGGGCGGCGCCTCGGCGTTCAACCGTGAGCCGCAAGGCGAGGGCACCAACGGCACTCCGCTGCGTCTGGTCGAGAGCGACGACGCGCGGGGCGGGCGCACTCGCCGGTCCGCCGAACCGATCTCGGCTCCGCCGGTGAGCGACGAGCCGGACGGCGATCTGCTGATCTTCGCGCAGGCGAGGTCGGCCTGGTTCACCGGTCATCTGGAGTCCGAGGACAGCGCGCCCGACTGGACCAACTCCGCCGACCTGGGTTGGCAGGCCGCTCAGCGGGCAGCCGAGCCGGTACGCGGCGAGGAGACCGACGTCGGGCTTCCCCGACGGGTGCCGCAGGCCAACCTGGTTCCGGGTTCGCCGCTGCCCCCGGCCACCGACCGGGCGCTGCACATCGTGCGGGACCCGGCGGCGATGGCCGCGCACACCACCGGATACTTCCGTGGCTCTCGACGGGGCGAGGAGGTCCGCGGCTTCGCCGTGGGCGGCCGGCCCGGTCGCGAGGCGGCGGGGGGCTGGGACTTCAGCCGGGACGGCTGGGAGGCCGAGCAGGACGACGATCGCGACTACACGTACCGTTCGGCGTCCAACCGCTGAGCCGTCAGGCGAGGACGGTCGCGTGCTCGTTCCCTCGGGCCGAGTACCACCGCGCCACCGCTGCGAAGCGATCAGCGCTGCGCATGGACAGAAACTCATCGGCGCATCGTTGCCCAAGAAAAGATCGTGCCCGAGGAAAGGGTGGCGAGGTCATGGCTGGAAACACGCGGCCCGGTACCGGAGAGTTGACCCGCCGGTCACTGCTCGCCGCCGGAATGTTCGGTACCGCCGCCGCGGTCGCCGCCTGTGGCGGTCGCGGGAGCAGCATGGTGGCGGACGCGGCCCCGCTGCCACGCGGTGCCGACCTGGTCGTCGGGGCCTGCCTCGACCTCACAGGCAGCGGCGCCACGGTCGGCGCTGCCCAACAGCGGGGCCTGCAGATCGCGCTCGACCGCATCAACCAGGACGGCGTCGTGGTCGGCAACACCACGCGAAGGGTCAAGTTGCTGCTCAAGGACACCGGAAGCGATGCCGGTACAGCGGTCGCCACGGCCAAGCAGATGATCAGCGGAGATCAGGCGATCGGCCTGATCACCGGTGGCGCCGCCGCGACCACGAGCGCCGTCGCACCGGTGGCCGAGAAGGCCGGGGTACCGATGATGGCGACCGGGTTCGCCGACGACATCGTCACGCCGGTGCTCCAGCGGCGCTTCGTCTTCAAACTCGGTCCGAACGCGTCCGACGTCGCGGCGATGCTGATCGGCAACCTCGTGACCACGCCCGCCAAGCGGATCGCGATCCTCGCGACGACGGACGACCACGGCGATTCCGGCCTGACGGCGGTGCGCACGGCGACAGACAGTGCGCACGCGGGCCTGTCCACGGTCGCCGCCGTGCGGCTGCCGGTCGGTGTCGCGGATTATTCGGCTCAGGCCCGCCAGGTCGTCGCGGCGTCTCCGGACGCCGTCGTCATCTGGGCCGTGGCACCGGCCTCCGGCCTGGCCGCCCGGGCGCTCGCCCAGGCCGGCTACCACGGCCGGCTGTTCTTCGACGCCGGCGCGGCCTCCGAGGACACGCTGTCCGCGGCCAACCGGGGAGCGACCCTGAACGGGATCCTGGTGTCCCCGTCGATCCTCGGTGGTGTGACGCTCGGTGTCACCACGCCCGACGCGGTGGCTCAGCAGAACTACTTCGAGCAGTACACCCGCCTCTTCGGCGCGTTCTCCGGCCTGTCCATCTACGGCGCGGACGCGCTGAACGTACTCGTCGCCGCGACAAGCCGCGCGGGGAGCAGCAACCACCTGAAGATCCGTAACGGACTGGAGTCCATTCCATTCGACGGGTTGGCCGGCGAGTACAAGTTCCAGACCATCCAGCACGGCGGCCTTCAGGCAGACGCGCTCGAACTCTTCCAGATCGCGCAGGACGGTTGGGTCCAGCTCAGCTGAGCCCGCTCAGCCCACCCGACCCGGTCGAGCCGGGTACGCGAGAAGACCGCCACCACCGCGAAGCCCGTCGCCGGCTCCCTGCCCACCGGGGCCAGAACGCCGGCGGGTCTGCCTCCATGTGCTTGGAGACAGACCCGCCAGGTCCCGTGTCGTAGGCCCGCTCAGGCGGGCGCACCCGCCCGCTGGCGCCGCATGGTCAGCACGTACTCGACCAGGGAGATGAGCACCTGCTTCGTCGATTCCCGGCTCCGCGCATCGCAGGACACGACCGGCACTTCCGGTGCGACCGCGAGCGCGTCGCGGACGTCCTGAGCCGAGTGGTACTGCATGCCGTCGAAGCAGTTGATCGCTACGAGGTACGGCAGCCGCCGGTGCTCGAAGAAGTCGATGGCGGCGAAGCAGTCGGCCAGCCGCCTGGTGTCGACCATGACCACCGCGCCGATGGCGCCGCGGACCAGTTCATCCCACATGAACCAGAAACGCGTCTGCCCCGGCGTACCGAACAGGTACAAGATGAGATCTCGGTCGATCGAGATACGACCGAAGTCCATCGCGACCGTGGTGGTCACCTTCCCCGGCACCTGCCGGGTGTCGTCGACGCCTTCGCCCGCGGACGTCATGATTGCCTCGGTGGTCAGCGGCGTGATCTCCGAGACAGAGCCTACGAGCGTGGTCTTGCCCACACCGAATCCACCGGCGATGACAATCTTCGCCGACGTCACCCGGCCCGCGGTCGGGCGGTGCGCCATGTCAGAGCCTGCGAAGTCCACTCAGCACCCTCTCCAGCAGTTCTGTGCCCACCGAGTCGTTGCTGTCGAAGGAGGTGGGCTCATACACGGCGACCAGGCCGTCCGCGGCCATGTCGGCGATTAGAACCCGGGCCACCCCGAGCGGCAGCTGCATCCGTGCGGCGATCTCAGCGAGCGACTGCAGCCGACCATCACACAACGAGGCGATGTACTGCTGCTCGCGCCCTTGCCCGGTGCCGTCGCGCGCGGCCGCGTCACGTCCCCGGACGGTGGTCTCAACGAGCGCTTCGAGCGCGATGTCCAGCCGTGGCCGGGTGCGCCCGCGAGTGACGGCATACGGTCGCACCAGAGCCCCGGTTGGCTCGTCGCGTTCGGCCACCACTGCCGTCACCCCCTCTCTCTCTGTTCCTCAACCGCAAAAAAAGCGTTCCGTCGTTGACCCGGTCGGGTCAGCCGAGCATGCCGGCTGCTGCCCGGGGCAGCGGGGTCAGCGCGTCACCGACCCGGTCGACCAGCAGTGCCATCTCATAGCCAACCTGACCGACGTCGCAACTGCGCGCGGCGAGTACGGCGAACGACGACCCGTCCGAGATGGACATCAGGAACAGGAAGCCATTGTCCATCTCGACGACCGTCTGGAGAACCGCACCACCCTCAAAGCAGCGGGACGCGCCCTGAGTCAGGCTGACCAGACCTGAGGCGATAGCCGAAAGTTGATCGGCTCGGTCCCTTGGTAGGTCACGCGACGCAGCCAGGAGCAGACCGTCAGCCGAGACGGCGATCGCGTGGGCGACGCCGGGTACCCGATCGGCGAAGTTGGCGAGCAACCAGCCGAGATCCTGCGTAGTTGTCATGCTTCCTGCTCCCTGCCAGCCTGCGAGGAATTCCCGGCCGTCGTGCTCGACTCCGGGGTCTTGTCGTCGCCGCCACGGGTGCGACCCCGTTGGACGCCGCGGTGATAAGCCGAGAGAAGCCCTCGTACCTGCTCTGGCGAACGCCGATTGGCATTCGCCGTGCTCTTTTCCACCCCACCCGGTACCAGTTGCGCCATGGGTACCCGCTTCGGCAGACCCGCGTCAGTCAACGCGGTGACCGCCGGTTCGGCCGCTGCGGAAGCCGCCCGCCAGCCTTCATCGGCGGCTGAACGCCACGGCTGCTCGGACTCCGCCCCCTGCCCGGCCGGTGTCGCAGGACTTCCCATGTTGCCATTCTCCGACGTGCGCGCCGGACCGGATACGCCAGGTGCGCCGTTGACCGGCGCCGACGGCACCGCCGGCTGTTCCTGTGCCTTGGAATTGGGGCTCTGTGCCATCGCCGGCGTGCCGGATCCCGGGCCACCGAAGGGATCGTCGGACGCGTTACCGTCGACGTTCCGGCTGCGGAACCAGGCGGACTCCAACTCGCGGAAGATGGGCAGTTCCATCGTCTCGTCCGGGCGGCTCGCCGGCCGTACCGGTGCCGGCGCGCTCGGGGGCGTCTGGACGGCCGGCGGCGCGTACCCGGCCGGCACCGCCGGTTGGTTACCGGTCGGGCTGGACACGATCCGGGTCGAGCCGCTCTGAGCGTTCCAGTCCGGCTGCGTCCGGCCGGACTCCTCGTCCACTCGGACTCTGGGCAGCTCGGACGTGATGTCCAGGGCGGCGGCGAACTCCTCCGGTACCGCGGGGGCACTGCCCTGCTCGTCGTCCGGATCTCCACCGGAGTACGCGGGAACCGGGGGCCAGACCGGCGGCGGGGTGCCCGGCGCCTGTGCCGGCCCGGACTGCGGTGCCGGCCCGGACTGCGGCGCCGGAACGGACTGCGGCGCCGGAACGGTCGGAGTCGCGACGGTGCGCTCCTCCACCACGTCCGCCTCGATCGCGTCGATCACCAGGTCGGGCGGTGGGCTGGCCTGCGGGGCGGCCGGCCCGGTGGCCCACGCCTCCGGCGAGGACGGGATCTGGCGCGGGATGCGCGGCGCGGGAGGCTGGTCGGCCAGGTCGCCGTCGACCGGACGGGGCTCGGTCGCGCGGCGCTGCGGCAGCGGGTCACCGGAGTTCATGATGCCGCCGGGGGGCGTCCCGTTCGGGGCGCCGTTGGTGGGCCGGTTCTCGCTCGGCCGCGGGATCGGCGGGTACGGGTCGCTGCCGTTCAGGCCCGTGCCGCTGGAACCCTTCACCGAACCCGCGCCGGTCAGGTCGGACCAGGCCGGCAGCGGCGATCCGCCACCACCGCCGGACGTCGGCGCGCCGGAGGTCGGGGAGGCGCCCGGCTGGTTGCCGTTGCGCGGCCCGGCGCCGAACCGTCCGGACCCGCCGAAGCCGCCCGTACTCGGGCTGGCAAGACCGGAGCCGGCTCCGGCCCGGGTACGCGGATCGCCCATGCCGCCCTCCAGCGCCAGCGGAGTGGCGAACGGCGAACGGGACGGCGGCGGAGTGGACGGGGACGGCGGTGGTGTACTCGACGGCCCGGTGCGCGGGGTCTCCCGGCTGATCTGCGGCGGGCCCGCGTTGGGTCCGCGGCCGGCCAGCGCCCGGGGTACCAGGGCGGAGGTCGGCAGCAGCACGTCGGCGATCGTGCCGCGCTCGTTGGCCGGACGGAGTTCGACCTTCACCCCGTGCCGGGCCGCCAGCCGGGCGACCACGACGAGGCCCATCATCCGGGAGACGGCGACATCGACCATGGGCGGCGTGGCGAGCCGCTCGTTCAGCTCGGCGAGCTGATCGGCGGAGATGCCGATGCCGCGGTCCTCGACGAACAGAGCCGCACGGTCACCGACCCGCCGGGCCTCGACGACCACCGTGGAGTCGGGCGGTGAGAAGGCGGTCGCGTTGTCGAACAGCTCGGCGACGAGGTGCACGAGGTCGTTCACCGCGTGGGCGCCGATCTCGATGTCCCGGTCGATCACGCCGAACTCGATCCGGGTGTAGTGCTCGACCTCGGACTGCGCGGCCCGGAGCACGTCGATCAGGGCGGCCGGTTCACGCTGCACGCGGGTGGAGTCGGCGCCGGCGAGCACCAGCAGGTTCTCGTCGTTGCGGCGCATCCGGGTGGCCAGGTGGTCCAGCTGGAACAGCTCGGCCAGCCGGTCCGGGTCCTCCTCGCCGCGCTCCAGCCGATCGAGGTGACCGATGAGCCGGTCGACCAGGATCTGTGACCGGCGGGCCAGGTTGACGAACATGGTGGACACCGAGGACCGCAGCGCCGCCTGTTCGGCCGCGGTGCGCACCGCCTCCAGGTGGACGGCGTTGAACGCCTCGGTCACCTGGCCGAACTCGTCCTTGCTGCGGACCGGCAGCGGTTCGGCGATCTGGACCGCCAGCTGCTGCGGCGACATCTGGTTGGACAGCGCCGGGTCGCGCAGCCGGGCGACCGCCTGCGGCAGGCCGTACTGGGCGACGGCGAGCGCGCCCTGGCGCAGCTCGCGCAGCGAACGGTTCATCGCGCGGGCGACGAACCACGCGATCAGTACGGCGACCAGGACCAGGATGATCAGCAGGATGGCATCGACGAGCACCTGCCGCTGCACGCGGGCGTGCAGCGCACCGGCGTCGGCCACGGTCTGGGCGTCGATCGCCTGCTCTACCTGGCGCATCAGGTCGGCGCGGCCGGCCATCGCGGAGTCCCACTGCGCGGTGTCGAAAATCTCCGCGGTCAGCGGGCCCGGGTTCTGGCTGGCGATCGTGTTCTCGAACAGCCGCGCTTCACGCAGGTTCGGGCCGGTGACGATCTTGCTGAGCAGGTCCTGCTGGGCCGGCGTGGCGACGGTGTAGTACGGAGCGAGCGCGAGCTGCTGACCGGCCAGCGCGGTGAGGAATTCCCGCTGCGCCTCGGGCGTCAGGCTCCCCCGGTTCAGGATCTGGAGCACGATCACGCGCTCCTGGGACAGTTGCTCCTTGGCGTTGGCGATCGCCGCACCGGCCCGCATGTCGTAGCTGAGGCTGGTGTCGCCGGCGAGCTGCGAGGCCGCGTCGCGGAGGTCGACGAGGCTCTTGATCATCGCCTGGTACCGCTGGATGACCGCGCTCAGCGTGACGTCGGTGATGCTGGTGACTTGCCGGTGAAGGCTGTCCAGCGCGCCCAGCTGGATGTCGATGGTGCGCAGCTGGCTCTGGAAGGTGGTCGGCACGCCGGACAGGGCGTTGCGGTGCTGCGTGTAGGCCCGCGCCGCCTGGCCGGTGCCGTTGAACAGGCTCTGGTACTGGGCCAGCGCGCTCTTCTGCGGGTCGCCGGACTTGGCGTCCAGCAGGATCGTCGCGGCGGCGCGCTCGTTCTGCAGGTCGTGCGCCAGCTGGCCGGCGTCACTGGTCAGCGTTGCCAGCGTGCGCGCCCGGTTGGCGTCGTTCGCCTGCCCGATCTTGCCGAGCAGGGCGCTGGCGCCGACGAAGACGGTGGCGATGGTCGGCACCATCATGATGAGGCCGAGCTTCACCCAGATCGGCCGGTCACGGAAGTAACCGGCAAGGCCGCTCATCCGCGATCGAACCGTGTCGCCGTCCGTCGTTGGCCGCTTGCTCACCTCGCCCGCCCTCCGCGCTGGTGTCCCCGATGGCCGGCGGGCACCTTGAGACGACCCGCCAACACCGGTCGGGCCTCCGAGATTCCACCATGTCCCGTGGCAAAGAGAAAGAGCAGGCTGGTTTCGATCAAGCCTGTGATTCCATGTATTGACCGTTCCGTAGCTCTACGCTCCTCCGGAGTACCAACAGGTGAGCCAGTACCCCGCCCGAGTTGTCCTTGTTGCCGGTCCTTCTGGATCCGGGAAGTCATACATAGCATCGCGAACCGGACTCCCCATCCTCTGCCTCGATGATTTTTACAAGAATTTTGGTGATCCGTCACTGCCGTGGCGCGGGGCGTCGATCGACTGGGACTCGCCCGACGCCTGGGACGGCGATGCCGCGATGGCCGCTATCGAGGAACTCGCCAAGACCGGCACCGCGGAGATTCCGGCCTACTCCATCAGCGCCAACCGTGCGATCGGCAACCGTACCGTGACCATTGGTGACAGTCACCTCTTCATCGCGGAAGGCATCTTCGCCGCGGAGATCGCCCAATGGTGTCAGGAACTCGGCTTGCTCGCCAGCGCCTACGCACTGCACCGTCCGAGGCTGGTCACCTTTGTGCGAAGACTCACCCGTGACCTCCGCGAGCACCGCAAGTCTGCTGGCGTGCTGATACGCCGGGGAGTCACGCTGTATCACACGGACCGTGAGGTATTGGCGAGGCAGATCGCGCTGGGCTGCGTACCGGCGAACGGTCGCCAGATCAGGCGAGCAATTTCGAGTATGCCGGCTTGATCACTTCATTGATGAGAACCAGCCGCTCGTCGAACGGGATGAAGGCACTCTTCATCGCGTTGACGGTGAACCACTGGAGTTCCGCCCAGCCGTACCCGAACGCCTCCACCAGCAGCGCCATCTCCCGGGACATGGAAGTGCCGCTCATCAACCGGTTGTCGGTGTTCACAGTGACCCGGAACCGCAGGTCGCGCAGCAGCCCGACGGGGTGCTCGGCGATGGACGCCGCGGCGCCGGTCTGTACGTTGGACGACGGGCACAACTCCAATGGAATCCGCTTGTCTCTGACATACGCGGCCAACCGGCCGAGCTGACCATCCCCGGAGATATCATCCACGATGCGGACGCCGTGCCCGAGCCGGTCGGCACCGCACCACTGGATCGCCTGCCAGATCGACGGCAGCCCGAATGCCTCGCCGGCATGGATGGTGAAGTGGAAGTTCTCACGCTGGAGGTACTCGAACGCGTCCAGGTGCCGGGTGGGCGGGTAGCCTGCCTCGGCGCCGGCGATGTCGAAGCCCACCACGCCCTCGTCCCGGTGCAGTACCGCCAACTCCGCGATCTCCATCGAACGGGCCTGGTGCCGCATCGCGGTCAGCAGCGTGCCGATCCGGATCGGCGTACCCGCGTCGGCCGCCGCCGCGCAGCCCTCGCGGAAGCCGGCGAGTACCGCCCCGACCACCTGGTGCAGCGTCAGCCCGCGGGTCAGGTGCTGCTCGGGCGCGAAGCGCACCTCGGCGTAGACCACACCGTCGGCCGCCAGGTCCACGGCGCACTCGTACGCCACCCGGTGCAGCGCGGGCTCGGTCTGCATCACGGCCACCGTGTGCGCGAACGTCTCCAGGTACCGCTCCAGCGAACCCGAGTCGGCCGCCTCGACGAACCACCGGCCGAGCGCGGTCGCGTCGGTGGTGGGCAGCTCGTGACCCACCTGACCGGCGAGCTCGATGACGGTGGCGGGGCGCAGGCCGCCGTCGAGGTGGTCGTGCAGGAGAGCCTTCGGGGCCTTGACGATCTCTTCGTAGCCGGGTGACAGCATGGTGCAACCCTATCCGCCCGCGTCCGGGGAGGTGTGATGCTCGCCGAGGTGGTGGCCTGCCTGCGCTGCCCGGTCTGCGGTCAGGCACTCGCGGCCGCCGCTGCGCCGGGCCACGGCGGCGAGCCCGGCGCGCTGCGCTGCCCGCGGGGGCACGCCTTCAACCGGGCCCGCCAGGGTTACGTCGACCTGGCCGCGGGCGCGGTGCCGCATGCCGGCGACAGCGCCGAGATGGTGGCGGCGAGGGCGGCGTTCCTCGGCGCGGGCCACTACCGGTTCGTCTCGGCCGGACTGGCCGCCGCCGTGACCGCCGCCGGGCGCGACCGCCCGGTCACCGGCGGTACGGGGCTGATCATGGATGCCGGCGCCGGTACCGGGGCGCATCTCGCGGCGGTCCTCGACGCGCACCCCGGCACCGTCGGGCTGGCCCTGGACGTGTCCCGGTACGCGCTGCGCCGGGCCGCCCGGGCCCATCCCCGCGCGGCGGCAGCCCGCTGCGACGTGTGGGCCTCGCTGCCGGTCGCCGACCACTGCGCCTGCGTCCTGCTCAACGTCTTCGCACCGCGCAACGGCGCGGAGTTCGCCCGGGTGCTCCGGCCGGACGGCACCCTGCTGGTGGTCACCCCCGGGCCCGGCCACCTACGGGAACTGGTGGACGCGCTGGAGCTGCTGCACGTTGATCCGTCCAAAGAGGACAGACTGTCGGCGAGCCTGGACCGCTGGTTCACGCCGGTCTCCTCCATTGTCGCGCACCGCCGGCTGGCCCTCAGCCGCGCCGAGGTCCAGACGCTGGTCGGCATGGGGCCGAGCGCGTGGCACGCCGGCTGGGCCGAGCGCGCGGCACGCATCGCCGCCCTCCCCGAACCCGTCCGGGTGACCGCCGAGGTGCGGATCGGCCGGTACTCGCCGGCCGGCGGCGAAAAGCCCTGCTAGACGCGCCGACCCTGAAAATCGGGGTAGGGACAGCCTCAGGGAGAGCTGGGGGGCGTTCCGGATGGTGGGGCGGCGGGGATTT
This sequence comes from Micromonosporaceae bacterium, assembly GCA_040255525.1. Classification (GTDB taxonomy): domain Bacteria; phylum Actinomycetota; class Actinomycetes; order Mycobacteriales; family Micromonosporaceae; genus Rugosimonospora. Next base: position 11,020 of record JBDZVD010000100.1, read on the forward strand.
CCCGGAAGCTGAGGTGGCGAAACCAAGGGCCGGGACCGGAGCGAACCGCCGCTGATGGTCCGCCGATCGGACTTCCAAAGGGGGCAGCCGCCATGGCTGAGGGAATCGTCGCGCGCGTCGGTCGCTGGTGCTTCCGGCGCAAATGGTGGGTCGTCGCCGTCTGGCTGGCCGCCATCGTCCTCGGTGGCCTGGCATCGGGGCCGGTGTTTCGCGGGCTGGGCGGCGATAACGGCCCGCAATCGCTGGAGTCCGTGCGGGCCGGCGACGTGCTCTCGGCCGACAGCAACGACGGGGGTACGGTCACCGCCGTCGTCGACCGGGTCGATCCGCGGGCCGCCGCGGTACGGGACGACGTCCGGGCGGCCGCCGCGGACCTGTCCCGCGTGTCCGGGGTGCGGAGCGTGGCGACCCCGTACGACCCGGGGCTGCCGGCCGCCGCCGTGGCGGCGATGACCGCGCGCGACGGGCACGCCGTACTCATCCAGGCCCGGCTCACGAACCTGCCCGACGACGCGATGCGCACCGCGGTTGACGCGCTCTCCGCTCGGCTGCACGAGCTGAGCCGCGCGCTGGCGACCGACGGTCAACCGGGCGCGACCGTCCTGGTCGGCGGCGGCCCGGTCATCAGCAAGCAGGCCAACGCGCAGGCGCAGTCCGACCTGTCCAAGGCCGAGGAGCTGTCCCTGCCGATCACCCTGGTCGTCCTGGTCTTCGTCTTCGGCGGGCTGGTCGCGGCCGCGGCTCCGGTACTCGCCGCGCTGATCTCGGTGTTCACCGCGATGGCCGGGCTGTTCGTGTTCGCCCGGTTCACCAGTCTGGACTCCAACGCGGTCACCGTGGTCACCCTGCTCGGGCTCGGCCTGTCCATCGACTACGGCCTGCTGCTGATCGCCCGGTACCGCGAGGAGCTGGCCGCCGGGCACGCCCGGGACGTGGCCGTGGGTCGGGCCTGGGCCACCGCCGGGCGGACCATCCTGTTCTCCGCGCTGACCGTGGCCGCCGCGCTGACCGGCCTGCTCCTGTTCGGTGTCACCGCGCTGTCCGCGATGGGCGCCGCCGGGGTGTCGGTCGCGCTGGTCGCCATGCTGGTCGCGCTGACCTTCACCGGCGCCGTGATCGGTATCGCCGGCAGGTGGATCCGGCCGTCGAAGCGGGCGGCGCGCCGGGCCGCCCGGTACGGCGACGCCGCCGAGGTGGGCTTCTTCGCGCGCGTCGCCCGGATCGTGCAGCGCCGGCCGCTGGTGACCGCGGTGGCCGCCGGAGCCGCCCTGATCGCCGCCGGTCTACCGCTGCTGTCCACGACGGTGCACATCGACGACGCGTCCAGCCTGCCCCGGTCGCTGGAGTCGGTACGGGTGCTCGACGTGCTGTCCGACCGGTTCGGGCAGGCGCAGGCGCCGGCCGTGACCGTGGTCGCTCGCACCGATGCGGCCACCCTGGACGCCTGGGCGCGGCGCTGGACCGGTACCCCGGGGGTCGTCCGGGTGCACCCGGCCGCGCAGGTCGGCCCGAACTTGTCCACAGTGGACATCGATGCCACCGGCGACCCGGAGGGTGCCGCGGCACTGCGCCTGGTGGACCGGGTGCGCGCGGACCGCCCGGCCGGCACGCAGTCCTGGGTGACCGGCGACGCCGCCGTGCTCAAGGACATGACCGGCCGGTTGTACGACCGGTTGCCGTACGCCGTCGGGGTCACCGTGCTGGCCATGATGCTGCTGCTGTTCGCGATGACCGGGTCGCTCGTGGTACCGCTGAAGGCGATCGGGATGAACGCCGTCTCGCTGGGCGCCACGTTCGGCGTGATGAACGCGGTGTTCGAGCACGGGTTCCTGGCCGGCGCGCTGCACACGCTGACCGTGAACGGCATCGACCCGTTCGTCATCGTGACCGTGTTCGCCTTCGCGTTCGGGCTCTCGATGGACTACGAGGTGTTCCTGCTCGGCCGGATCAAGGAGTACGCCGACCGGGGCCTGCCCACGAGCATCGCGGTGCGCCGCGGCCTGCAGCACTCCGGCCGCATCATCACCTCGGCCGCGCTGCTGATGGTCGTCGTGTTCAGCTGCTTCGTCACCGGCCGGATGGGCACCGTACAGGAGATCGGGCTGGGGCTCGCCGCCGCGGTGGCGATCGACGCGACCATCGTGCGGTGCGTCCTGGTACCGGCGACGATGACCCTGCTGGGCCGGTGGAACTGGTGGGCACCGCGGTGGCTTTCGCGGCTACACGCCCGGGTCGGGCTGCACGAGACGGTGCCGGCCCCGGCGGCGGTGCTGCCCGAGCCCGCCCTACGTTGACAGGTCGACCTCTTCCCAGCCGGGGGGATCCTCATGGAACGGGCCGTGGAACGTCACGGCCCATTCCAGTGCCCACCTGCGCTGCCCGATCGCGTTGGAGTCGACGTACCCGGGCAGTGCGAGCTGTAACTCCTCCGCCTTCAGGTACGCCCAGTCCAGGCAGTAGTAGAGGTCGAGGGCGGCGGCCGCGACCCGCGAGTCCCGGGGCGCGGTGAGTACCCGGGCCTGCCAGTCCCGGTACGCCTCGCCGGCCGGCAGGTTCGGGAACAGGTGCGCGATGTTCTCCGCGCCCGGCGCGGCCGGGTCCAGCCGCCGGACGAGGGACAGCAGCCAGCCGAGGGCGGCCAGCGCCTCGGTGTGCAGCGCGAACGCGCGCACGTCGCCCTCGTCGTGGGCGAGGAAGCTGTACTCCGGCGGAGTGACCCGGTCGGTCAGGCCGGCCTGCTCCAGCCAGGCCAGCGCGTCCCGGCCCGGCATCCCGAACGCGTGCGCCAGCACCACGTTGATGATGGCGCAGCGCGCCTCCAACTCGACGCGCGGGCGCAGTTCCACCGCGTCGCCGGGTTCCCAGACAAGCGGATAGGCCGGTGGCGGTACCGGCAGCCCGAGCCGTTCGAGCTGCTCGACGGTCTCGACCCGCACCTGGCCGGGGTCGGGGGCGGCGACGCTCACGTCAGCCGAGGCTCATTCATCGCGGTGCGCCAGCTGCGGCGCGAACGCCGGCAGGCAGATCGCGACGTACTCCGCGCCCTCCTCCAGTGCCTGGTACCGGATCCGCTCGCCGGCCCGGGTCACCACGGCCTGCCCGGCGCGTACCTCGGTCGCCCCGCCCGCGTGCTCGATGCGCAGCCCCCCGCGCAGCACCAGGGTGTACTCGTCGAACTCCGGCGCCTGGGCCGGCTCTTCCCAGCCGGCCGGCGCCACCATGTGCGCGACCGACACCTCCTCGGTGCCGGAGTTCACCCGGCCGATGTACTCGTCGATCACCTTGCCGCCCGGTACCGGGATCCGGGCCGCCTTCTCGATCAGTTCGGGCATCAGCCGATCCTCTCCATCACCAGGGGTACCGGGGCCGGTGGGGTGCCGCGGATCTCGACGGCGGCCGCGGCGGCTTCCCGCGCCGGTGCGATCCGGCTCGCGTCCTCGGCGCGCAGCTCGTACAGCGGGTCGCCGACCCGGACCGCGTCCCCCGGGCGGCGGTGCAGCACCACCCCGGCCGAGGCGGACACGCCGTCCTCCTTGCGCGCCCGCCCGGCGCCCAGCAGCCAGGCCGCGGTACCGATCCGGTACGCGTCCACCGTGGACACGTACCCGTCGGCGTCGGCGCGTACCACCTCGGTCTCCGGCGCCACCGGCAGCGGCGCGTCCGGGTCACCGCCCTGGGCCCGGATCAGCGCCCGCCACGAGTCCATCGCGCGGCCGTCGCGCAGCGCCGCGGCCGGGTCGGCGTCGGGCAGCCCGGCCAGGTCGAGCATCTCCCGGGCCAGCGCCACGGTCAGCTCGACTACGTCCGCCGGTCCGCCGCCGGACAGCACCTCGACCGCCTCGGCGACCTCCACCGCGTTGCCCACGGCGAGGCCGAGCGGGGTCGACATGCCGGTCAGCAGCGCCACCGTCCGCACCCCGTGCGCGCCGCCCAGGTCCACCATCGTGCGGGCCAGCTCGCGGGCCTGGTCGACGTGTTTCATGAAGGCGCCGCTGCCGACCTTGACGTCGAGCACGAGCGCCCCGGTACCCTCGGCGATCTTCTTGCTCATGATCGAACTGGCGATCAGCGGGATGGCCTCGACCGTGGCGGTCACGTCCCGCAGCGCGTACAGCTTGCGGTCGGCCGGCGCCAGGCCGGAGCCGGCCGCGCAGATGGCCGCGCCGACGTCGCGCAGCTGTGCCAGGAACTCGTCGTTGCTCAGGGTGGCCCGGAAGCCGGGGATCGCCTCCAGCTTGTCCAGCGTGCCGCCGGTGTGCCCGAGCCCGCGGCCGGACAGCTGCGGTACGGCGGCCCCGCACGCCGCGACCAGCGGCGTCAACGGCAGCGTGATCTTGTCGCCGACCCCGCCGGTCGAGTGCTTGTCCACGGTCGGCCGGTCGACGCCGGACAGATCCAGCCGCTCGCCACTGGCGATCATCGCGTGCGTCCACCGGGCGATCTCCGGCGGCGTCATCCCGCGCAGGAGGATCGCCATGGCCAGCGCCGACATCTGTTCGTCGGCGACCGCGCCCCGGGTGTAGCCGTCCATGATCCAGTCGATCTGCGCGCCGGACAGCACTCCCCCGTCGCGCTTGACCATGATCACATCGACCGCGCTGAGCGTCACGTCGTTTCCTCACCGAAGGTGGGCTGCTCGGGCCAGCGTGGCAGGTCCGCCGGCGGATCCCCGCGACCGGCCCAGTGCGTGACGCCGTCCGCGTCCACCACCACGACCCGCTGGGTACGCGCCCGCGCCCAGGCCAGCGCGTCGACGGCATCGGGCCAGGTCGGCGCCTCCTCCAGGATCCCGGCCGGCTCGCCGCCGGTACCGGACGAGCGCTCCCAGTACCCGGTCCACACCAGCTGGCCGTTCACCGAGTCGACGTGCACGAACGCGGTACCCCGGCCGACGTACTCGCGCAGGCGCGGCGGTACCGCCGGCAGCTTGCGACCGACCGGCGGCCGCGCCCGGGCCAGGTCGCCGGCCTCGAACGCGCCGGCCAGCAGGTACCTCATCGGCACCGGCTCGGGTACCGCGTCGACCAGGCAGTCCGGGCCGCCCGCCTCCCAGATCAGCTGCCGGCAGCGCCCGCACGGCATCAACGCCGCCCCGGCACCGTCCACGCAGGCCAGTGCGACCAGCCGCCCGCCTCCGGAGGCGTGCAGCGCGCTGACCACGCCGCACTCCGCGCACAGGGTGACGCCGTAGGAGGCGTTCTCCACGTTGCAGCCGACCACGATCCGGCCGTCGTCCACCAGCCCCGCAGCGCCCACCGGGAAGTTGGAGTACGGCGCGTACGCCGACTCCATGCCCTCGGTGGCAGCCGCCCGCAGCCGGTCCCAGTCGATGTCCATCCGCGATCAGCCCTTGAGGTACGGCTTGCCGTCCGCGGCCGGCGCCCGTACCCGCCCGACCAGCCCGGCCACCGCGACGATCGTGGCGACGTAGGGCAGCATGCTCAGAAACTCCTGCGGGATCGGGCTGCCCATCACGCCCAACCTCTGCGCGAGCGCGGTGGAGAAGCCGAACAGCAGCGCGGCCAGCGTGGCGCCGGTCGGGCTCCACCGGCCGAAGATGAGGGCGGCCAGGGCGATGAAGCCCTTGCCGTTGGTCTGGTTGGCGTTGAAGTTCCCGACGTCGCCGATGGTCAGGTAGGCCCCGCCGATACCCGCGATGACGCCGGCCAGCAGCACGTTGCGGTACCGGGTCCAGTACACCTTGATGCCCACCGTGTCGGCGGCGGTCGGGTGCTCGCCGACCGCCCGGGTGCGCAGCCCCCACCTGGTGTGGAACAGGCCCACGTGCACGACCACGACCAGCACGATCGCCAGGTACACGAAGAAGTTGCCCTGGAAGAACGCCGGCCCGAGGATGGGGATGCGCGACAGCCCGGGGACCTGCCAGGCGTGGAAGACCGGGGCGAAGTTGTACTTGTCCTGCTGCTGGGCCATCAACTGGGTGAACACGAACCCGGTGAAGCCGAGCGCGAACAGGTTCAGCACGACGCCGAGCACCACCTGGTCCACCAGGTACCGGATGGCCAGCACGGCCAGCAGCGCCGAGATGAACACGCCGCCCAGCGCCGCGGCGATCAGCCCGGCCCAGCTGGAGGCGAAGATCGTACCGAACAGCGCGCCGGCGAACGCGCCGGTCAGCAACTGCCCCTCGATGGCGACGTTGATCACGCCGGACCGCTCGCAGAGCACGCCGCCGAGCGCGCCGAACACCAGCGGCAGGGCCGCCTCCACCGTGCTCTTGGACAGGTCGCCCAGCGGTAGCGCGGTGCTGTTCCGCCCGCTGGCCACCTGCCAGCACAGGAACGACAGCACCAGGAACACCAGCGCCAGCGCGGTGAGCAGCACCAGCATCCGTGCCGCGCGACCCCAGGCCAGCAGGATCGCGCCGGCGATCGCGCACAGCAGCCCGAAGGCGATGGCGCCGGGCTGCGCGGGGATGTCCAGGTGGGCGCCGGTGATCGTCTGGGTGAACGTGAACCGGGCGCTCTTGTTCTGCCGGGCCAGCAGCCCGAAGATGCCGGCGGCGAGCATCCCGATCACGGCGAAGGCCAGCCCGGTCCTGCGGGCCCGCGTCCAGAACCCGGTCGCCGGGACGGCCGCACCCGGTGCGCTGTACACGGTCAGCGTTGCCATGGCTACCAGCCTTTCGCCAGAGTCGTCGGGGTACCGCCGGACCGCGCGGCGCGGAGCCGGAAGATCGCCTTCACCAGCGCGGGAGCGGCGATGAAGATCACGATAACCGCCTGCACGAGGAAGACCAGGTCGATCGCCACGTGGGAGAACGACTGCATGCGGTTTCCGCCCGCGTGCAGCGCACCGAACAGCAGGGCGGAGGCGACCACCCCCCACGGCTTGCCGCGCCCGAGCAGGGCGACCGTGATGCCGTCGAAGCCGATGTTCGCGGTGACCTGCGCGGTCAGCGACGACGCCGTGGTACCGAGCACCTGCATGCCGCCGCCGAGCCCGGCCAGCCCCCCGGACAGCGCCATGACCAGCACGTACGCGCCTCCGACGCTGATTCCGGCGGTACGCGCGGCGGCCGGGTTGGCGCCGACCGCCCGCAGCCGGAAGCCGATCGTCGAGCGTTGCAGCAGCCAGGCGACGCCCAGCGCGGCCAGCACGCCGAGCACGATGCCGAGGTGCACCCGCACCAGGTTGTGATCGACGCCGGGGATGGTCGGCAGCTTGGCGGTCTTGTCGACGTTCTTGCTGATCGCGTCGGTACGGGTCGGGTTGTGCACGCCCTTCTGCACGATCAACCAGGTGAGGAAGAGCGACGCGATGGTGTTCAGCATGATCGTGACGATCACCTCGTGCGCGCCGCTGCGCGCCTTGAGCGCGCCGGCGATGAACGCCCAGAGCGCACCGCCGGCCGCCGCGCCGAGCAGCGCCACGATCACGTGCAGCCCGTACGGCAAAGGCACGTCGAAGCCGACCACGGCACCGCAGATCACGCCGATGATCGCCTGGCCCTGCGCACCGATGTTGAACAGGCCGCCCCGGAAGGCCAGCGCGACCGCCAGGCCGGTGAACACCAGCGGGGCGCTGTAGGTCAGCGTCTCGGACAGCGGGGCGAACGCCTGGCTCCACGAGTTGGTGCCGCTGATCGCACCGCTGACCGTCGCCGGGTCGAAGACCGCGCCCTTGAACAGGTTGGCGTACGCGTCGGCGATCACCGACCAGCTGTCCGCGAGGACGGTGCCGGGGGCGCCGAAGAAGTACCCCCACTCCGAGGTCAGCGTGGGGTTCGACACCACGATCAGGATCGCGCCGACGACCAGCGCGATGAAGATCGCGAGGATCGTCACGGTCACCGTGTTCGCGCTGTAGATCGAGTCCAGCACCGCGCGGCCGAAGCGTTGGGTCGCCGACCCGGTCGGCTCGGGCGGCCCCGCCTCCCCCGGCTCGGCCGCCTGCCGTCCGGCCGGTCCGCCGGGAGCCGGTACCCCCGCAGCGTCCGTCCGGTTCTGGTCGCGGGTCAGCTCCGCCTCACCCGCGGCATCCTTGTCCGGCGAGCTACCGCCGCCTGGTTCAGTCATGACTCGTCTTCCTCGCGCGCGGCTTCGGACCCGCTCGTTCCGGACCCGCTCGTTCCGGGACCGCTCGTTCCGGGACCGCTCGTTCCGGGACCGCTCGTTCCGGGCGCGGCTGTTTCCGTGACACCGGCCATCAGCAGGCCGATCTGTTCGCGCGGGGCGTCCGCCGGCAGCGTGGCCAGCACCTTGCCCCGGTACATGACCGCGATCCGGTCGGCCAGCGCCACGACCTCGTCCAGTTCGCTGGAGACCAGCAGCACCCCGGTGCCCTGGTCGCGTTCCCGGACCACCCGGGCGTGGATGAACTCGGTCGAGCCGACGTCCACACCCCGGGTCGGCTGCGCCGCGATCAGCAACTTGAGCGGGCTGGACATCTCCCGGGCGACGATCACCTTCTGCTGGTTGCCGCCGGACAGGGTGCTCACCGGGGCGAGGTGCGAGGGCGTCCGGACGTCGAACTCGGTGATCCGGGCCTTCGCCGCCTCGTTGATCGCGCTCGGCGAGAGTGCGATCCCGGAGGCGTACTGCGGCTCGTCGTACCAGTCGAGCACCAGGTTCTCCGCCACCGAGAACTCCATGACCAGGCCGTCCACGCTGCGGTCCTCGGGGATGTACCCGACCCCGGCGTGCAGGATCTCCCGGGTCCGCCGGCCGACGAGGGACTGGCTCGCCGGCGCCGCGCCCCGCCGGCCGCCGGCCGCCCGCCCGGTGCCGGACCGCCCCTCGTGCAGGGTGATCTCCCCGCTCTGTACCGGGCGCAGGCCCATGATCGCCTCGATCAGCTCGGTCTGGCCGTTGCCCTGTACGCCGGCGATGCCGAGCACCTCTCCGGCGCGTACCTCCAGGTCGATCGCGTCCACCGCGACCTGGCCGCGCTCGTCCAGGACGGTCAGCCCGCCCACGGTCAGGATCGGTTCGCCGGGCTGGGCGGGTTCCTTGTCCACCCGCAGCTTGACCGTGCGGCCGACCATCTGGGCGGCCAGCGAGTCCTCGCTCGCGTCGGGCGTCGCGGTGCCCACCGTCCGGCCCCGGCGGACCACCGTGATCCGGTCCGCGATGGCCTTGACCTCTTTGAGCTTGTGGGTGATGAAGACGATCGACTTGCCGTCCGCCTTGAGCGAGCGCATGACGGCCAGCAGCTCGTCGGTCTCCTGGGGGGTGAGCACGGCGGTGGGCTCGTCGAGGATCAGCAGGTCCACGTTCCGGACCAGTGCCTTGATGATCTCCACCCGCTGCTGCACGCCGACCGGCAGGTCCTCGATCGTCGCGTCCGGATCGACCGGCAGGCCGTACTGGCGGGACACCGCCAGCACCCGCTCCCGGGCGCTGGCGCGGTTGAGCAGGCCGCCGCGGGTGCGTTCGGCGCCGAGCATGATGTTCTCGGTGACCGTGAACACCGGTACCAGCATGAAGTGCTGGTGGACCATCCCGATGCCGGCATCGATCGCGTCCCCCGGGCTGCGGAAGCGCTTCGGCTCGCCGTTGACCACGATCTCGCCCTCGTCCGGCTGGAGCAGCCCATACAGGACGTTCATCAGCGTCGACTTGCCCGCACCGTTCTCACCGAGCAGGGCATGTATCTCGCCGGGCTCCACCACGAGGTCGATCTGGTCGTTCGCGACCAGATCGCCGAATCGCTTGGTGATGCCACGCAGTTCGAGTTTCAGCTCAGATCACCCCTGTCGAAGGGCGCCGGCACGCGGTGCCGCCCCCCGGCGATCATCACCGGGGAGGCGGCACCGGACCGGCATCAGCCGAGCCGCCAGGCCCGCCCGGTATGCGGGCGGGCCTGGCAAGCGGCCCGGCACGGAGGGTCAGGAGGCCGAGGGTGCGGGCACGGCCGAGCCGCTCGGCACGGCCGTCGCCGACGGGGCCACCGAAGAGGTGTCCGAGCCCACGGCCGGCGGTACCGGCTGAGCCGGCGAGCTGACCTTGACGGCACCGGAGATGATGTCCTGCTTCAGCTTGTCGATTTCGGACTTCAGCTCGGCCGGGACCTTGCTGTCGAACTGGTGGTACGGGGCCAGCTGCACGCCGTTGTTCGCCAGGGTGCCGATCGAGCCGGTACCGCCCTGAAGCGTGCCCGCCGCCGTCTGGGAGACGGCCGCCTCGGTCGCGTCCGCCACGTTCTTGACCACGGTGGACAGGAACACCGAGCAGTACTGGGCCGCGCTCACGCAGCCGTCCTGGTCGACCCAGATCACGCTGTACTTGCCGCCGGCCTGCTGGGCCGCCGCGGCGGTACCCAGGCCGGCGCCACCGGCCACCGGCATGATCACGTCAGCGCCCTGAGCGACGAAGGCGTCCGAGAGTGACCGGCCCTTGTTCTGGTCGGTGAAATCGTTCGTGAACGACCCGTTCTGCGCCGCCTTGTCCCAGCCCAGCACCTTGACGTGGGCCTTCTTGACCTGGTTGTAGTGCGCGACCCCGTCGACAAAGCCGTCCATGAAGATGGTCACCGGCGGGATCTTGACGCCGCCGTACGTGGCCACGGTCTTCGACTTGCTGTACCCGGCCGCCAGGTAACCGGCCAGGTAGCCGGCCTGTGCGGTGTCGAACTGGATCGAGAAGACGTTCGCCAGGGGGAGGCTGTCGTCCACGATCGCGTACTTCTGGTTCGGGTTCGCCTGGGCCGACGCCTTGGTCGCGTCACCCATCAGGCCACCGATCGCGACGATCAGGTCACACTTCTGGCTCACGAACCCGTTCAGGTTCGGCTGGTAGTCCGCCTCCGAGGCGGACTGCACGAAGTCGACCTTGATATTCGAGTTCTTCGAGGCGGCGTCCTGCATGCCCTTCCACGCGGACGAGTTGAAGGACCGGTCGTTGATGCCGCCCGTGTCAGTGACCATGCAGCCGTGTGTCGGCTTGCCACTGGCGCTCGGCGCGCCGTTGGCGTTGTTCTTCGCTGGAGGCTTGCCGCAGCCGGCAGCCGCGAGCACCAGGCCCCCGACCGCGAGGACGCTGACCAACCTCATCCCACGCGCTGGGCGCAAGACGATCTCCTTCCACATCACACCACCGGGTCACGGCGGTCCCAACGGTCGGGAGCGTACGCCGTTCCGCCGCGCGGTGAACTATTCCGTCGTCGGTGGTTCGTTCGCGTTACTCACCCGTGACGGAGTCGTGTCTCTAGCCGGGCACTACCCACCAATTCGACCGACCTACACAAGTCGGCGAAATTTGGCGGGCCCGCGCGACGCTCCTCACAGGCCGGAGAATGGTATGCGGTACCTACTATCCGTAATCGGAGCGGCCCACCCAAGTGTGACCCACGCCTGCCCTGAACTGGTCGAATGCCCCCAGTTCGCCGGCCAGTGGATCGCGTGCGACGATCGATCTTCCGGACCGGAGTCAAGGTCCGGCGACCCGCCGGGGCCGGTGGCGGCGCCGCCCCGAAGGGCGAACCGATCAGCGATCAAGGAGTCCATTGTGGACAAGTGGTGGCGCGGCGCGGTCATCTACGAGGTGTACGTGCGCAGCTTCGCCGACGGTACCGGCGACGGCGAGGGTGACCTGACCGGCCTGCGGTCCAGGCTGCCCTACCTGCGCGAACTCGGCGTCGACGCGATCTGGCTGACCCCGTTCTATCCGTCCCCGCTGGCCGACGGCGGGTACGACGTGGCCGACTACCGGGACGTGGATCCGCGCTTCGGCACCCTCGCGGACTTCGACGCCATGCTGGCCGACGCGCACGGGCTCGGCCTGCGGGTGATCGTCGACGTCGTGCCCAACCACTCGTCCTCGGCGCACCCGTGGTTCGTCGAGGCGCTGGCCTCGCCGCCGAACTCGCCGGCCCGGGAGCGGTACATCTTCAGCGACACGACCAACGACTGGCGGTCGATGTTCGGCGGCTCCGCCTGGGAGCGCGTTCCGGACGGGCAGTACTATCTGCACCTTTTCGATGTCGCGCAGCCGGACTTCAACTGGCGGAATCCGGAGGTACGAGCCGAATTCGAGTCGATCCTCCGGTTCTGGCTCGACCGGGGGGTGGACGGCTTCCGGATCGACGTGGCGCACGGATTGATCAAGGCAGTCGGGCTTCCCCCGCTGGGCGCCCCGCCGGCAGGCGGCGTCCGGACCGTGCTGCCCTACTACGACCAGGACGAGGTGCACGACGTGTACCGCGACTGGCGCAAGATCCTCGACTCGTACCCGGGCGACCGGATCGCGGTGGCCGAGGCCTGGGTGACCCCGCCGACCCGGCTGGCCCGGTACGTGATGGCCGACGAGCTGCACCAGGCGTTCAACTTCGACTTCCTCCAGGCTCCGTGGTCGGCCCCCGCGCTGCGGAGCACGATCGACAGCTGCCTGGCCGCCGCGGAGGCGGTCGGCGCACCCACCACCTGGGTGCTGTCCAACCACGACACGAAGCGGCACGTGACCCGGTACGGCAGCCTCGCCCGGGCCCGGGCCGGAACCCTGCTGATGCTCGCGCTGCCCGGCTCGGCCTACCTGTACCAGGGCGAGGAGCTGGGCCTGCCCGAGGTCCTCGACCTGCCGGACGAGGCCCGCCAGGATCCGGTGTTCCGCCGTTCCGGCGGCGCGGACAAGGGCCGGGACGGCTGCCGGGTGCCGATCCCCTGGTCCGGCGACACGCCGCCGTACGGGTTCAGCTCCACCGGCGCCGAGTGGCTGCCCAGCCCGGCGTCCTGGGGGCGGCTGACCGTCGCGGCGCAGGACGGCGACCCGGACTCCACGCTGTCGTTGTACCGTCAGGCGCTGCGGCTGCGCCGGTCCGACTCGATGACCGGGCCGCTGACCTGGCACGACTCGCCGCCGACGGTGCTGGATTTCGAGCGCCGCGGTGGGCTGCGCTGCGTGGTCAACACGGGCGAGGAGCCGGTGCCGCTTCCCCAGGGGTACGGCGACCCGATACTGGCCAGCGGACCGCTGGCGGACGGCCAGCTGCCCGGCGACACGGCGGTCTGGCTCGTTCCCCGCTGATCCCGTTGGTCGCGCCACCCGGGGGCTGCGTTCCCCCGGGTGGCGGCGGTCGGAATCTCGTGGTGTCTAGTGCGCGCCGGTCAGGCGCGTCGCGATGCGGGCGAAGCCCGCACGGATCTCGTCCGGAGTCGGCGGGCCGGACCGCTCTCCGGTGATCTCGGCACCCCCGCCGAGATCGGTGTCGCTCTCCTCGTCCAGGTCCTCGACGTCGATCCCGAGGTCGGTGTCCTGATCGGCGTCGGCCTCCTGTTCGGCCAGCACCCGGGCGATCCCGATCTCCTCCCGGATCCGCTCCACCTCGACCAGCGGCTGCAGCGGCTCCACCACCGCCATCAGCTCCTCGTCCCCGACGATCTCCTCGGCCAGCGCGAGGGCGTGCTCGCGCTCGTACGGCCCGCAGACGACGGGCTCCCACTCCTCCTCATCGGACATCGGTCCGAACGTGATGATCCACGGCATCGACAGCATCGGCGAATCCGCCGGCAGTTCCAGCGTCACTAGGGCTCCCACGCGCATCATCTTCGTCCCCCGACGGCACCACGCGCCGCCCAATCGCCGGCGACATGCGGAGGAAGCTGTGCGCGGGGATCTACCGGGGCTCGTCGCGGGCAGGCGTGCCGGCCGGATCGTCGGAGTCGCGTGCCAGGTCGGTCACCGTACCGTGCCGGCTGGTCGCCGCGAGTGCCGCCGCGAACAGCAGCAGCTGGCTGAACAGGTTCAGGAACACCAGCAGCCCGACCGCCGTTCCGGCCACCGCGTAGGCCGGGTTGTCTTCGGTGTGCGTGATGTAGACCCGGCCGGCCGTGGTCAGCACGCTCAGGCCGAGCCCGACCAGGAGGATCGGCCCCACGATCCGGCGGGGCGAGATCCGCAGCCGGGGCACCGCGACCAGCAGGCCGGCCGACATCAGCAGGTTCACCAGCACGGTCAGCGCCTGGCCGAGCCAGTACAGCACGCCGTGGCCCTCGCCGGAGTGCCCGGCCGGCCGTGGCGCGATCCAGTCGAACACGAGCCGGGCCAGGTCACGAATCCCCGAGGACAGCCACAGTGCCCCGGCGAGCAGCAGCCCGAGCCCGATGAGAATGGCCAGGTCGATGACCCGGCGGACGACGAAGTTGCCGGGCTGCTGCTTCAGCCCCCACATCGCGCGCTGGGCCGACCGCATGCTGTCGATCCAGCCGACTCCGGCGAACACCAGGCCGATCAGACCGACGACGGCGACCGTCTTGCGGGCATTCTGGATCGCCGCCGGGCTCAGGAACGGCAGGTTGTGCGCCAGGTACCCGTCGACCGTACGCAGCACCGCCGGGTTGCCGCCCAGCACGAACCCCAGTACCGAGTAGCCCAGCAGGCCGACCGCGAAGGCGGCGAAGAAGCCGTAGTACGCGATGGCCGCCGCCAGCCGGGGACCGAACGTCTCGCCGTACCGCGCCCGAGCCTTCCAGAAGTGGTCGAACCGGGGCGACCCGGCCCGCGATCGGCTGATCACGAACGAGACGGCCGCCTCCAGGCGGGCGAACGGATTCACGCAGCGGCCAGCGGGAAGTCCCGTACCGGGCGCCAACGCCCGTCCGCACCGTGCACGTAGAGCGTGAAGTGGTCGACGCGGAACTGGGCGGAGAACCCGGCGAGCTTGTCGAAGACCGCGTCCAGGGCCGGCGTGGGGATGTCGTGCGCGACCGTCACATGCGGGTGGTACGGGAAGTGCAGCTCCCGGTCGAGAGGGCCG
>JBDZVD010000234.1:0-4647 GCA_040255525.1 Micromonosporaceae bacterium
GTCGGCGACTCCGGGCCGGCGGGTCTCGTGGTTGCAGATGCTGGTGGCGGCGGTGTCGGCCTTGTCGGCACCTTCGTCGCCTGATGGTGGGGTTGCCGCCTCGGCTGGTTGCAATGGTTGGTGCCGGGTCGGTGTGCTGGTGGCGGCGGCCGGTTTCGCGGGCTCTGCGGCGTCCTCCTCCGAGGTGGTCAACGGATCAGGCCTGGTCTGCTCGTGGACGTCGTTGGCGGCGATCTGCTCCGGCTCCGACCGGGTGACGCCGACCTGCGGCTGCCGGGTTGGCTCGTCGTTGACGGGTCGGTCCTGGCCGGCTGTGGCCTCCGCGGCGGGCGTCGTCGATTGGTCGAGGTCCGGGCCGCCGGCTGTCGCGGGCGGTGCGGGGTCCAGAGCAGCCGGGTTCGCACTGATGATGTGACCCGCCGGTGTCAGCCGCCACAGGGTGCGTCGGTCGTCGGTCCGGAACGGTTCGGCTAACCCGGCGTTTGCCAGCTTCCTCAGTTTCGGGGTGGTGGTGGAGTAGGCCAGGCCGGCGTGGTCGGCGACCGCGGCGGCGGTGGCTTCACCGAGCTTGTGCAGCGCGGCGACGACTTTCGCCAGGCCGGAATTGTTCAAGGTGTGCGCGGGGTGGTCGGTCATAAGGTCGTGCTCCTCTCGTCGAAGGTCATGCGGAGGTGGTCTATCCACGCTTCGTTCGCGGCGCGGATCAAGTGGTCTTCGGCATCGGTCGTGCGGGTAGCCCGGTCGCCCGCCGGGTCGCGGTGTCGGTTGCCGACACGGTGCGGCGGAGGGCTACGGCGGCCGGGCCGCCCCTGAACTGCGGGTCCTGTCCAAGGGCGGCCGGGCGGCGTGTGGTCAGTTCGTGCTGCTGGCCTGGGCGGCGTCGTAGGCCTTGCGGACCTGGGCCGGGACGATTCCATGGCTGCGGGGCTCGGGCAGGCAGTGTGCCTGCCAGTGCTGGGCCCACCAGGCGCGCACGTCCGCGCTCGTCGCGCCTCGGAGCTTGGTGGCGTTGCCGCGGCCGGTCTGTGCCTTGCCGTTCTTCGGCATCCGACGGGCCACTGCGGTGAACGGTGCGAGGGCGGCCAGTAGCCGCTGATGGTTGTCGTCGGACAGATCGATCTGGTAGTCGACACCATCAACCGAGAACTGGTAGGTGTCGACCGCCGTGGTAGAGCCGTCGAGGTCGTCGGCGACCAGATATCGAATGGCCACTGAACTTTTGGTCCTCTCTTTTCGGGATACGAAATAGCCCCGCTGCCGGGCGGCGCGGGGCTGGGTCTCTACGCTGTTCGACGGGTTGATCACCCGGTGTGGTACTGGCGTGCGATGTTTCCGCCTCTGTCAGCTGCTGGCCCAGCCGAAGAACAGCCAGCCGTCCGGCTCGGTCTGCGCGACCACGACCGCGGGGTCTTTCGCGACGGTGAGGCTGAAACCTTCGGGGAACAGCCGGTAGCCGTCGGTGGCGACCTCGGTGTCGGTGATCAGTCCGCGATGGCGGGCGATCCGGCTGACCCAGGCCAGTTGCCGATCCGGGGAGCCGCCGAGTGCGGGGGTGGGCAGGTTGTCCAGCCGCACGGTGCGGGTGGTCTGCTTGACCGGGATCGCCCCGGCCGGTCCCCACTTGTCCGCCCCCCGTGGGTCGTTGCGGGTCAGCAGGTCGCGGGCAAGTCGGGTGGCCTCGTCGTAGCTCATCGGCTGCTCGGTGATGATGATGAAGTCGCCCTTTTCCGCGATCGTGCCGGTGTAGCCGCCGTGCCCGTGTTCCCAGGCGGCTGCCTCGACCGCCTCAGCGAACGCGGTTTCCGCGTTGGCGCCGTCGCGGTAGGTCTCGAATGAGTTAGCACCCACGGCTGGTCACCGTCCCGGCGGACCCATGGGGGTGGCGCTGCCAGTGCCAGCCGATCGCGCCCAAGGCGTAGCGGCCGTCCGGGTCGGGATGGACCTGGTCGGCGTGATGCAGCCTGATCCCGGTGGCGGTGTCGTGTCGCTCGAAGACCACCAGGACGTCGCCGAACCATCGCAGGACCGGGTACTCGCCGGGCATCGGGTCACTGTTGCGGTCGGGGGTGGCGTGTACCGCTTCCAGGTCGGTGACGATGCGTTCGGTGGTGGTCCGGTCGAAGCGGGGCAGCTGGTCGCCGGCGTCGCTGGTGTACCGCTCGGGCACCAGGGCCGGGTAGACGTCCGGGACCGAGGGGCAGGTGACCTCGGCCGGTACCCACCGCTGGCCGGGTGGGATGAGCTCATCCCGGTTGGGGAGCACCCGCACCCGGTCGGGGCGGATGAGGTGCCGGTCGGCCGGGTCGATGTCCACGCTGACCCAGGCCCAGGTGTCGTCCTTGCCCTGCCGCAGCATGTCGATGACCGCCGGTTTGGTGGTCAGGTTGTCCAGGGGCAGGTAGGCGGTGTGGTAGGTGTCCTGGTAGGCGGTGCCGTACCGGCCGGTGGGGGTGTGTCGCCAGGTGTGGGCTTCGGCGGCGTGGATGGTGCCCCGCGGCCCGAACCATGCCGGGGCGCCGTTGGAGGACAGGATGTCGAGGGTGGGGGTGCTGGTCCAGATCAGTGCCGGCCACGTCGGGGCCTTCGCGAGGGCCTGCGCGCCGGTGACGGTGTGGGTGGGGCAGGCCATGGCGTGTTCGGCGATCGGGAGGACGTCGTCGAGTCGGAACCACAATCGATGGGACATGGGCTTTGAGCCTCCTAGAGGTAGGAAGAGGGAAACAGCGGCCGTGTGCCCGCCGGGCTTGCCGGTGACGCCCCGCGCCGGGGCGCCGGCGGTGCGACCAACCGGGGGCTGGTCAGGTGGCGGGGCGTTGGAAAGTGGCGATCAGGCTGTCCAGGCAGTCGGGGATCACGCGGCGGCGCATCGCCTCGGCTGGGTCCGGTGTCACCGTGATCACCGGGTCCTGGCCACGGTGACGCAGGAGCTGGTAGATCCGCCCATCGACATCCTGAGCGGTCATGATCCGCAGGTCCGCCGCATGCCGGTCCGGGCCAAGCACCCAGTCCTCGCCGGGGTCGCTCGGCGGTGCGAAAGCTTCGCAGACGAACCCGCACCCGATCAGCCTCCGATCGGCGTGGTGTAACCAATACCGCAGCTCCGGCGGTATCGGCGCGGCGGCGAGGTGCCGGGTGATGGCACGCAGTCCGACCCAGTACGGCACGCAAACACCGGGCAGGGCGTGGTCGTGCAGCCGCCACAAGGCCTCGTCGATGGGCAGCTCGTCGAGCTGCATCACCCGGACGTCGCCCAGATGCGGCTGGTCGAAGACGCCGAACAGCCAGGGCATGGCGCCCCAGCCGCGGGCATCGACATCCCGTTCGAGTTCGGTCATGGCGGCGGTCAACGCCGTGACCGTGGCGGATGAGAGCACGCAGGTGCCCTCCCTTCTCTGGAGACGAAGATTCATCGGCGTCGCCGGACGGCGCCGACGCAGAACACTGGGTTCTGGTACGCGGGCCTGCGGGGCCGGCGTAGCGGTAGGTGGAGCCGGCCGGGTCGCCACCCATCCCCGGGGAAGTGGAGATGGGTGGCGGGGCCCGACCGGTTCCGGTTCGGTGTGGTGTGGTGCCTAGATGGCGACGGCGAGCAGCCGCTGATGAGGCTCGACGGCATCGAGGTACCGGCCGGCCTGCTCGAGGTAGGTCACCCGGTGGGCGAGGGCGTCGCTGGCCGGTGTGATCTTGTGCCCGTCCGGGGTCAGCAGGGCGTCGCCGCACACGGCGGTGGTGGCGCTGTAGTGCTGGTAGGCGATCGCGCCGGCCTGGAGCATCTCCAGCTCCTCCACCGACAGGTGGGCGGCGCCGTAGCTGACCGCGTTGTGCATCCGCATCGCGTTGACGCGGGGCTGGTTGTAGAAGTCCGCCCGCGCCCGCTCGTACGGGTACGTGGCGGGGTCGGCCAGGTGACGGGTGTGGAACTCCGTCCACGACCGCGCTGACGGGGTGCCGTGCACGACCCGTTGCCACAGCTGGTGGCGGATGCCCGCGCCGATGCCGGCGGCGTGGCGCATCCCTTGCAGGTCGAGCAGCTTGACCGGTCCGCCGGCGCAGTAGGCCGGGCGGCCCTTGCGCAACCCGAACAGCTGGGTGCGCTGCCACAGCCACATGGCCTGGCTGGCCCAGAACCGCGGCGACA
Source organism: Micromonosporaceae bacterium (assembly GCA_040255525.1). Classification (GTDB taxonomy): domain Bacteria; phylum Actinomycetota; class Actinomycetes; order Mycobacteriales; family Micromonosporaceae; genus Rugosimonospora. Next base: position 4,139 of record JBDZVD010000234.1, read on the forward strand.
AGGTGCCGGACACCCCGAAATGCCGGTCGAGCTGAGAAGCGGTAAGCGCTTCGCGGGGCAGCTCGTCGGGTAGGCAGACGATCATCGTGCGGATCGTCGCCGTCGGCGTGACCACCGAGGTGGTCGCCGGGGTGCTGGCGGCACTGGTGCTGGCCGAAGCGGCCCTGCCCTGGCGGGGGGTGACGATCGGTACGCGGCGGCCGAAACGACTCAGTGGTGTAGCGGCGCCATTGGTAGCAGTCATGGTGATTGCCTCCTTCGACACGGGCGCGTCTGGGCGCGCGGAAACGACCGGCCCACCGGGTGCATGGGTCGGGTCAGGAACGGGATGGTGCGGTGGTGTCGGTGCGGCCTTGAGGTCGCCGCGCGGCGCGGTGCTGACCGGCCCCGGGGGGCGGGTGAGCGGTCACGTCGACTCATGCGGCGGGTTCCCGAAGGCGGGACCGAACCGGATGGTGCGATATGTGTGGAGGGTGTTGCCGATGAAGGTAGCGGCGGCCACTGTCAGG
>JBDZVD010000101.1:0-25650 GCA_040255525.1 Micromonosporaceae bacterium
CCCGGCCTCGGATCCGGGTCCGGCCCCGTTCGGGGCGCCGGTTGGCGGCACCGGGCCGGGCGCTCCGGCGAGGGCGAGCAGCAGGCTCCGCTGCCGGTCGAGACGCTGCCGGACGGTCGCCAACTCCTCGCGTGCCGCCCGTACCGTGTCGGTACCGGCGGCCGCCACGGACGCGGCCTGTCGGCGAACCGTGTCCAGCCGCCGCGCCGCCGCCAGGTAATCGTCCCAGTCGCTCATGCCGGCCATCCCGATGCAACGAACGGGATGATCACCTCGGTACGGCCGGTGTCGCGGTCGTGCAGCAGAGCCCGGTTCGGTCGGGGCTGCCAGCCGAGACCCGGGTCGCCGAGCAGCACCGCGGCGTCCGCCACCGGTACGTTGAGCAGCACGATCCCGTCGACATTTCCGGGATCTCCGGTGTCCTCGGCGAACCTGCGCAGCCCGCGCCACCAGCCGAACACGTGAACCCCGCGCGCCGGACCCTCCCGCAGCACGTCGCGCAGATCCGCGATGGCGTCCCCGGGCGCGCTGTCCAGTCCGAAACCGAACAGGTACCCGTCGTGCTCCGGGCATTGCGGCGACGGGTCGACGGTCACCCGGTGGCCGGCTGCCGCCAAGTCGGATGCGAGCCGGCTGGTCACCGGCTCGACCGCGGCGACGAGCGGGGCGATGACGAAGTGGGCGCTGCCCGGCCGGTGCTGGGCCGCGAGCGAACGGGCGGCCGCGTCGAGCAGGTCGGCGGCGAGTTCGCTCGGCCCCAGCACCGCGAGGTGCCGGCCGGGCGTACCGTCCAGCGGAAACTCCGCCAGCGACAGCGGCACGTCGATCCGCCGCCCGAGGTAGGCGTGCCTGGCGGCGTCGCCCGCGGGCAGCGCGGCCGGTGGCGTCGCGCGCGCGCTGGCGCGGAACACCCACGGCGGCCGATCGTCCGGCCGCTTCTCCCACAGCTTGTACCGCACGATCGCCGGTATGTCGGGATCGGCGTACGGGTCGGGAAACTCCACCCGCCGCTCGTGCGCCCGGGACGCGCCCGCCGGACCGCCGAGCCCGCCTGCGGTGTTGACGATCGCCTCACCGAGGCCCAACTGGTCGGCCGCCTGGTTGAGTGCGTCGAGGACATCGGAGCCGCCGGGCAGGGCGATCCGCACCGGAAACTGGCCGGCGCCGGAGTCTCGCTTGGCGTACAGCGACTCCACGGTCCGTGCGCTCTGGCTGGCCAGGATCAGGTGGATGCCGTACGCGCGCCCCTTGCGTACCAGGGACTCAAGCAGCGTGAGGCATTCCCGGGCGAGCCGGTCATTGCCCCGCAGCAGCGCCGGGAACTCGTCGATGACGCAGACGATCCTGGGCAGTTCGGCGCTTTTGCGCAGGTCCGCGAACCGGTCCACGCCGGCCTCCTCAAGCCGGCGGGCCCGGTGGGCCAGCTCGGCGTCGAGTTCGCGCAGCACCGCCGTGCCGTACTCCCGGTCGGACTCGACGCCGACCGCCCGCGCGTGCGGCATCCAGCTCGGCTCGTCACCGGTTGCGGTGAACTCCTCGAAGCTCGCTCCATCTTTGAAGTCCAGCAGGTACACGGTGAGCTGGTCGGGACCGTACCGGGTGGACAGTCCATAAAGGATATTGACGATGAACGCGGACTTCCCGGACCCGGCGCGACCGCCGATCATCCAGTGTGGAGTGAGGTCGGACAGCCGCAGGGTGAGCGGGTTCCCGCCGGCCCGCCCCACCATCACGGCCAGCCCATCGGCGGAACTCTCCTGCCAGAGCTGGTCGGGTAGCAACTCGGCCAGCGTCGGGCCACCCGACTCGGTGTGCGCCGCGATCCGTTCGCACACCGAGCGGACCATCGGGGCGGGCGGATCCGGGTCGGGTACGACCGGGACGTCGAGTGAGCCGCTCGCCCCGAAACTGCCCCCGGGCGGGTCGGTGACCAGCGGGTACCGGCGGCGCAGCGAGACCAGGGTGCTGTGCGGCAGCGGCCGTGTCCCGGCCGGCCACCCGGCGACGATCAGTTGCAGGCCGGTACCGGGCGCCTGTTCGGCCAGGCTGGCGATGCGGGCCAGGTCGGAACCGTCGACCGAACCGGGAAGGGACACGATCACCAGGAGCAGCGCGTACCGGCGGCTCGGCTGCCGTACCCACTGCTCCGCCTCGCCCAGCACGGCCCGCAGCCCGGCGTCGCCCATCGCCGGGTCGCGCATGAGGCCGGCCGGGATGAGCGCCTGGAAGGCGCCGAGGGCGGTACCCGCCGAGTCGACGGCACGTACCCGCACGGTCCCGGCCGGATGCCCGGCCACCAGCCGCAGCAGGACGCTGCGTAGCAACCCGATCGCCCGGGGGTCGCCGGGTTCGGCATCAATCGCGAGGTGACCGCTCGTCGGCACGACCACCGGGAACTCGGCATCGTCGAGCGGGCGGGCGACACCGATCCGCACGTGGGTCGGCCGCTGCGCGCCGGCTCCGGGTACGGCCGGTGGTGCCACGTCGAGGGTGGCACCGAGCCAGCCGGGGACCAGGCGCCCAGCCGCGGATGCCAGGTCCGCGACGATGCTCCGCTGGACCGCGTCCAGGTCGATGTTCTCCGGGCGGTGCCGGTCGAGGTCGCGCTCCGCGGCCTCGGCGGCGACCGCGGCCTGACGGTGCAGAGCGGCGGCGCGCTCGATGCTTGCCCGCAGCCTCGCCACCGCCGGTCACCTCCTCGGGCATGAAGGTATCCCAGCTTGGCTGTCCGACGCCCCGGTACCTGCGGCGTGTCCCGTCGATACACGCACTTCACAGTCACACGGGGGTACCGGCCGGCGGGAAAGCGGGTCACTGATCCGCGCCCGCAAACCGGACGATCCGCTACGCTCAACGGGTGGATTCGCCACCGCCTCGGGACAATCCCGTAGAGACCGGTCAGGTGGTACCGGTGCAGCGGCCGGTCGAGGCGGCACGTCCGGGCGGCCCCGCGGCGCCCGAACAGCCGGTTCCGGGCTGGCCGGCCGCGCCGGCGTTGCCGGGTGAAGAGGCGCCGCCCGGTTCGTTCCCGCCGAATCCGCTCGCGCCGCCGGGTCCGCTGCCGGCGGCGGGCGGGCGCAGGCCAGGTGGCAGGAGGAACTGGCGCCTCATCTTCGCGGTGATGGCGGGCGTACTGGCCGCACTGTGCGCGAGCGGTTCGCTGGTGGGCTACGTCTGGTACGACAAGGCGACCACCCCGGACCGCAGCACCCCTGTATTGGCAGTACGTCAGTATGGATCGGCCTACCTCGGTCAGCACGACGACAAGCGCGCTGCGCGGTTCGCCTGTCCGGACCAGACCGGCTTGGTTGAGGTCAAGCGTTTCCGGAATGACTTGGACGTTCGAGAGAAGACCAACAACTTCACGATCTACATCAACCTCGACACCGTCCGGGAAGTGTCGCGTACCGGCGACAGCGCGGACGTGGCGGTCGTGATCGTGCTGCTCGCCAACGACAACGGTCAGCAGTTGCGACGGGTCGAGAACTGGGATTTCACCGCGGAGCGACGCCGGGATGGCTGGCGTGTCTGCGGCGCACATCGTGTGAGCTGACGGCTACTCGATCCAGAGCAGGTAGACCGGGACCTCCATGGACCTGGGCGCCTGACCGGTCCAGCCCCACCGGTACCAGTCCAATTCCGTGCTCACCCGCACGCAGATGTCGCTCGCCGCGTTCTGGTACGGCTCTGTCACCGCCCGGAGGTCGCGGTGCTCGCCGGTCGGGCTCACGCGTACCACCCGCCGCCCGGTCAGCGACATCGCGACCCGCGCCGAAATCGGCTGCCGCGATGCCGGTGCGTCCAGCGACACCAGGCGGTTGAACAGGTCCTTCCAGCGAGCGCTGTCCTCCGGCTGGCTCTCACCGAGGATCTCCACCCACACCCGATCCACCGGTACCAGCGGGGCGAACGTCTCTACCTGCTCCACCTCGGCGCGGTACCACTCCTGCTCGGTCAGTACCGGTATGTAAGTGCGGCTGCCCTGCACCACGGCCGAGTCGGCACGCAGGTCGCCACGCCAGCCCAGGCCCGGCTGGCCGACCAGCACCCGCTTGCCGCGCAGGTCGGTGCGCCCCACCGCGGGCACCGGTGTGAGGATCCTGGGCGGACTCGGTATCCAGTCGTCCGTCATCCCGACCCCCCCAGCGGCGCTCCCTGCTCGTTCATGAACGGTACCGGGTCGATTGCCCCCGCGGCGCTGTTGTCGCCGTTGAGGTGCACCTCGAAGTGGCAGTGCGGTCCGGTGGAGTTCCCGGTGTCACCGACCTGCCCGATGACCTGCCCGGCGGTGACCCGCTGGCCGACCGCCACGTACGGTTTGTGCTGCTGGTGGCAGTACCGGGTGATGATGTTCCCGGCGTGCAGGATCTCCACGTACCAGCCGCAGCCGTGCACGAACAGCCCGCCGTCCTTGGCGCAGCCGTAGTAGGTGCCATCCGCGAGCGTCGCCTGGCAGCGCACGACGGTCACCACGCCGTCTGCCGCCGCGTGGATGTCAGTGCCGGGCGAAGCGGCGATGTCAACCCCATTGTGGGTCGGCCGGTCGGGGGGCCGAAACCCGGACGTGATACGCCCCTTGACCGGTGCGGTCCAGCCGGAGGCGGCGATCTCGCCCGGCTGCGTGCACCGCATGCTGGTCAAATCGCCGACCGCGCGCCCGGCGTCGTTCGCCAGCTTGTTGACCACCGCCGTGGCCAGCGGCTCGTGCTTGGCGTACGCGTCCGGATACGCGCTGCGCTGCACCTTCTGCGCTGCCACGGTCAGCGGTAGTTGCTGCCAGTTCGGAATCTGGATCAACTTGGTGTAGAACTTCTTCGACGCGTAGGCCGGATCCATGATCTGTTCCGGCGTACCCCAACCCGTACTCGGGCGCTGCTGGAAGAGGCCGAGTGAGTCGTGGTCGTTGCGGGCGCCCAAGTTGGGCAGGTTGTGCAGTGCGGACTCCTGCAGGGCGGTCGCGATGGCGATGACCCATCCGCGCGGCGGCACATTCATCTGCTGGCCGACACTGATGATTACCGCAGCATTGTGGATCTGGGAGTCGCTGAGCGAGTCGATCGACGGCAGCTTGCCGCTGGGATCCACCGAAGTGTTAGAGCCGCAGGCCAGCGCTGCCGAGGCGGTGTCCGAACGCATGACACCGAATCCGCCGAGCAAGAAGGCGGCGGCACTGCCACCGCAGCAGACGATCGCGCCCACCACGGTTACCGCGATGAGGACGGCGAGACGAGGCCGCAGTCTCATGGCCGCGACCAGTCGACGGCGTTGACCAGCCAGCGGCCGTCCGCGGCGGACAGGCCGAGCGTCAGGGCGCCGGAGTCGAGCGGGACGACGACCTGGACGAACGACTCCGAGCGGTTCACCACCGACGGACTGCCCTGCACCGCGCTGGCCTGTACCGTCCCCGGATCGGCACCGTCGAGTTCGGCCCTCAGCGCCGGGGTCGAGTACGGCGTGAGCCCGTCGAGCCACTCCTGCGAGGTCACCCCGGTGTGATGAAGCCACGCCTGGGTGAAAGTCAGCGCGACGGCCTGCGGATCGGCCGCGCCCGGGCTGGTGGACGGGGCTGGCGGCGGCGGCGGTGAGCCGACGCCGTCGTCGCTTCGCTCAGAAGCGGTCGCGGTGGTGGCGGCGATTCCCGCGTGACTTGAGCCGGAGGTCGGCGGACGGTTCCCGCCGACCGCCTTGCCAATGCCGACGATGAGCGCGATGAGCACGACGAGCGAGAACGCCACCCCGTACCGGGAGCCGACAAGCCGCAGGACGTGGCGCACGACAGCTCACCCCCGGATCGGTGCGGACTCGGGCCGCTGCACCGGCTCGGCCGTGTGCGGACCGGCGCTGTCCGGCCGGTAGACGGCGTAGCTCGGCTCGCCTTCGTTCCGGTCTGGTGCCTTCCACTGTGGCGACCGGCTGACCCGGCCGGGTGCCTCCCTGCCGGGTGCGCGACGGGTGCCCGGTTCGGTGTCCGCGCCGGGTGCGTCCACCGGGTCGTCGTGCCGAGCCTCGGGCCGGAGCCTGGTCGCCGCCGTCACGTCCCGGTGCCGCCGCTCCACCGCCGACTCCACAGCGGGAGCCGCAATGCCGAGCGCCGCGGCCTGTCGCAGATCCCGGAAGAAGCTGCGGTGCCAGCCGCCCGCCGCGGCGACCTGTCCGGCCGCGTCCCGGCCGCCGCCGAGTTGGGTGATCCGCCGGTACGGACGCAACAGCAGCCAGCCCACGATGCCGCAGAGCCAGACCAGGACGACCTGGAGCCATGCGGGCAGTGTTGCGGTACCCATGATCAGGTCGACCGCGAACAAGTAGATCGCGGCTCCGGTTCCGAAGATGATGATGTTGAAGATGGCCGCCACCACAGCGTTGGCCAGCCGGCGGATCCCGGCGCTCGCCGGGCGCAGCATGCCGACCGTGCCGAGGATCGGTGCGGCGATCACTGCCCACCGGAAGATGAGGAAGCCGAGCAGCACGAGGATCGACGCGACGATGTCGAACATCGCGAAGAACACCGCGGAGAGGATCGCGATAAACCCGGCGCCGACCCGGTCCATCCCCTTCGAGCCCTGCAGGTACTGGTACGCGTCGGGATCTTCCGACTTGATTTGCTTAGCGACCTTCTCCCAGCGTGCCTGCTTGTCACTGATGATCTGCTGGCGGATCTTGCCAGAAGGGTCATTTTCAATGCTCTGTGCCTCGCCCCAGGTCAGCGACTTGGAGTCGTAAAGCACGAAGCCGTACTTCTGCGCAGTGGTGCTGTCGGCCGAACCGAGCTCCCCGCGCAGCCAGTTGCGGTAGAGCAGGTTCGTCACGGCCACGTCGCTCGCCCGCTGAGACGGCGGACGGTGGTCCTTGCACTGCTCGGTGTCCGGCAACGCCCCGCACACGGAAGAGGGGGTGTCATGAGTCGGCGGTCCCACCGCCGAGTGCACCGCCGACAGGCCAGAGACCAGGCTCTGGTCCGCCAGGTGGGCGGAGCTCACCGGCCACCGCGCGATCGCCGTCACGGCGACCATGACGAGGATCGCCCAGCCCGCCGTGGTCATCGCGTTATTCATGTCGGACTGGCGGGATCGCCAGAGCAGGTACAGGCCGACCACCGCGAGCGTGATCCCGCCGAACACGGTGAACACGCTGGTATAGACGGACTTGGTGGCCTTGTCGACCAGGGCGTCCGCCCAACCCCAGAGGCTCTGCGGATCCCATGCCTTGTCACGCAGGGCGTCCGAGGCACCGACGATTCCGGTGGCGAACATGAACTCGCCGTTCGCGACGGTATTCTCGAACTCGCTGTCCGGATTGCGCACGATGTTGACGCAGCCGGTGTCGTAGGTCGAGTAGTCGTAGCCCGCGTAGCCGTAGTTGCTGAACATCCCGTCCGCGTCGCTGGGCGCGGAGTTCGGGCGGGTGGCGAACCAGCCCGCCATGCCCGAATCCGGCGCCTCCGGCGTCGGCGCCTCCACACACTGCGCCTCATCCGCGGTCAGGTCCGCCAGCTTCCCCACGCAGGTGTCCCACTGCGTCGGGTTCTGCCAGTCCTGAACCGAGCACTGGTCGCCGAGCGACGGCGCCGCCGAGGCTGGTGCGCAGGGCCAGAACAGCACTCCGGTCGCAGCGATGAACAGCGCGGCGATCGCGGCCATCAGTCGATGGCCGTACGACCGGGCCACGGGCGGCCCGGTACGGGGGGTGGGCATCAGGCCTCCGACTCGGTAAGGAAGTCCGGAGAGGGAACGTCCGTTTGAGCCACCGGGGCCGCCGCTGGCGTCGTGTCCAGGTACGTCAGGAGATCCGGTACGTACGAGACGTCCACCCGTACCTTCTGAACCCGTCCGTCCACGTCGCGCATCACGAATTCACGGAACCCGAGCCGTGACGACGATGCGGTATCCACAGTGGACAAGGTGGCCAGCGTCTGCTCGTACCCCACGTCGGTCGGTACCCGCAGCAGCCGCAGCGCCTCCGCGGCCACCTCCGGATCCTCCGCGATGCGACCGACGAAGACCGTGGACACCAGGTTCTGCACGTCCAGGCCGAGGATGTCCTTGGGGTTCTGGGACGCCACCAGGCCGGCGATGTTCCACTTCCGGGAGTCCCTCGCCAGGCGCACCAGGAACGAGCGGCCAGAGCGCCAGCCCTCCATGAAGTGCGCCTCGTCCAGGCCCACCAGCTTCCGGCTGGACATCGAGCCGCCGTAGCAGCGGCGTACCGCGAGCCGGTGCGCGGTGTGCAGCATCGGCAGCGCCAGCGCCTCCTCGGCCGACCAGTACTCCCGCTCGATCTTCAGGTCCGGCAGCCGGAGCCCGGCCATCGTGATGATGGTGAGCGCCGCGTCGGCGCCGAGCAGCGACGCCGGTGGCGAGCCGAAGAACAGCAACGCCAGCGGCATTTCGGCGGTGTCCATCAGCAGATGGGCGAGTTCGCTGGCCTCCGGATTGCCCAGCGACGACAGGCAGGCGACCACATCGTCCAGGGTGGACGCCTCCTCGGCCGGAACCTCGCGGACCGCGTGCCGCAGCAGAGTCGCGGTGGACGCCTCCCGGGCGACCTGCGGCGGCACCAGCATCGCGCAGATGTCCTGTACCAGCATCCGGCGCTCCGCACGCGCGTTGGACACAGCGATCTCGTACTCGCGTTCCCCGGCCGGGCCGTCGGTGAAGTGCGCCCGTTCCGGGGTCGGGATCAGCGCGTACGGGGCGAGGGTGCCCTGTTCCGATCCGGTCAGGTTGAGTACCCGCGAGTACGGCGCCAGCTCCGGCATCGCGGCGAGCCTGGCCAGCGGACCGGACGGGTCGAGCAGGGTGACCCGTACCCCGCGCCGGGCGGCCAGATAGCCGAGCGCGCCCATCAGCGTCGACTTGCCACCGCCGGGCTCGGCGACGAACACCGCGAGACCGGAGCGCTCCCGGATCTCCATCGGGAAGTGCAGGTCGAGGAAGACGGGCCGGCGCGACGTGCCGGCGGTACGGCCGATCAGGTCGCCCCGGCGGTCGCCCACCGTCGAGGCCGCCTGGGGCAGCGCCGCGGCGAGCAGCTTGACCGGCATCCTGCGCAGGTACCCGGTGTTCGCGATCGGCTCGCCGGGAATGAACTCGCGGGCCAGCCACTCCTGCTGCTTCGGGTGCTGCAGCGACACCCGAAGCTCCCGGGCGTACATCTGGATGAGCCGGCGCGCCCGTTCCAGGCACTCCTCCCGGGATCGGCCGGACACCGCGATCCGGTGCCAGCCGTGGACGCGGGAGGCGTCGGTCGGCAGCCCGGTCGTCATGTCGTCGCCGATGTGCAACGCCCGCTGGGCGAGCCGCTCCAGCTCGGGCGGCGCGTCCATGCCGTGTTCGGCGTAGTCGGCCTGCTGCGAGCGGATCATCCGCAGCCGGTGCTCCAGGTTGCGGAACGAGTCGTTCGGCCCGAGAACGTCCACTCTGGACGACAGCTCCATCGGCCAGGGGAGCCGCTCATGGAAGTGCAGCCACGGCTCGTGCCGCTCGGGGATCTCCAGTGGCTCCATCCGGCCGACGGCGAGCACGGCGACGTGCCGTTCCTCGCCGGTCAGCCGGTTGACCAGCTTCACCGTCGAGCCGTACGGAGTCCGGTACCGCTCGATCTGCTCGGTCATGGCCAGCAGGTCGCACTGGTGCCATTCGCCGGACGACACCGGCGACAGCGCGGCGGGCGGGGACATGCACAGGGCGACCGACCGGAACAGCAACCATTCCAGCTCGGTCGAGGTGACCCGGCGGCCGCGCATGCCGAACGCACCGAGTACCTCGTCGAACTGTTCGACGGTGCGGGCCATCCGGCGCCGTTCGCCGTCGCCCACGCCGCGACCGAACACTCGCCGGACGCGTTCGGTGAAGGTGTCGCCGAGCGAGCGCCTGGTGAACGTGACGCCGAGGAACGTCTGGCCCTCGGCGTGGTTGACCGCGAGCAGGTGGTGCTGCGCGGCCACCAGGTGGTCGGACCAGGAGGGCGCGCCGGGGACGGAGGGCAGCGGCCGCGGGGTGTTCAGGTCGACGGTCCGTGCCCACTCGTCGGCCGGGAACGGCCGGGTGGTACGGCGCAGGTGCAGCCGGAATCCGGCCAGGCCGGCGAACTGTTCGGCGATCGCTGACAGCAGCGCCTCGCGCTCGCCGTCCGGCCGGAACGCCCAGCGCACCTCGGGCAGTGAATACCAGGCGGTGACGCTGTTCGGGGTGAACGTGAGGTGCCCGGCGACCTCGCTGATGGCCAGTTCCTGAGCCGGGCCGCGGTCCTTGTGCTTGGGCTGCGCCGGCCGCCGTACCGGCTTCTCGGGCCGGGCCGGCTCCCGCTTCGCGGGCCGCTTGTCGGTGGATTGCCGGGCCGGCTGCCTGCCGGACTGCCGCCGGACGGCGGGTGGGGTCGGGCCGGGCTGCCGGACGGCGGGGTCGGTGGTCTTCGGCTGCCGTACCGCCGGCTCCGCCGTGGTCGGCTGCCGTACCGCCGGTTCGGCGGTGGCGGGCTGCCGGACGGCCGGTGGCGCCCCGAACGCCCGCCGGGGTTCCGTCAGAGTGGCGGGCCGGTGCCCATTCGCCTCCGGTGGTACGGCCGGCGGGTTCGGGTCCGGGCGCGGATCGTCCGGGTGGCCGTTGGCCGCCGACGTCGCCGGCCCGACCGGCCGGTCGTCGGGCCGCACCGGCTCCGGCTGCACCAGGGTGCCGTCGACGGTGGTGCGGACGGCTCGCCGGGCGTTCGCGCCGAACAGTTCGAGGAACGGCGACTCGATGTCCGGCCGGGCCGGCGGCCGGGCGCCGTTGCCGCCCGCCGAGGCCGGCGGGTCGGCCGGGTCCGCCGGGGCCGGCGGCCGGGGCTGCTGCCGGACGGCCCGGGGCGGCTGGAATACCGCGACCGAACCGCGCGGCACCATCTGCACGTCCGGCGCCTCGTGCTCGACGTCGAGCCGGGGTGGCAGGGCAGCCTCCTCGGGGCGGCGGGCGTGCGGGATGTGGGTCACGCGGCCGCGGTCAAGCGGCCCCGGGGTGGCGGGCGGGGTGTCGCGGTCGAGCGGCCGCTCTTCGGTGGTCATGGCGCGTCCCTACCAGTGATGGATTCGCTGATACGTACCCGGGACGCGACGAGCCGCGCGTCGCGCCGTTCCACAGACGGCTCACGAGTGCTACGCCAGTCGGTCAGCGCGGTACGGATAACCATTCGCGCCGGTCGATCCGGATCGACATGCCGGAAAATGTATGACGTGGCCACCATGGCCAGCGCGATCTCCCAGGCCGGAAACAAGTCGAAGTGCAGCGTGAACAGATAGTGCACGAACATGAACAGAGGCACCAGGAGCACGAACAGCCCGTACTGGGCGTACGGCAGCTGGAACGGCAACGTGTATCCGGGGGGACCCAGGTAGACCAGACGGGCCCGATAGATGTCGTCGTCCGTGCGCAAGCGCATGTGTTGCCTACTTGAATGCCAAGTTGATCAGGTAGTCCCCGACGAAGAAGAGCGACACCGCGCCCGCGATGAACGCGAGGCCGATGATCGCGATCGCCGAGCTGGTCAGCACCTTGGACACTTCTCCCCGGCTGGCTCGACCGATGAAGACGATGCCGAGCGCCGCCAGCAGGATTGGCGCGATCTTGCTGGCGAAGAATGAGACGACTCCGTTGGTGTTGATGTCGGTCGGACCCGGGGTCGGCGCGAGCTTGCCCGTCACGACGGCGAGCACGTCCGCGGCGTGTGTCGTATGGTCCAACACCACCTGGCCGAGCTCCATGAAGATCATTTACGTCCTTCCCGGTACGCGGCCGGCACCAGGGCCGTCCGCGTTCGTAGCCGCTCTCAAATGTCAACCGAGTGGTACTGAGGTGTAACGCTGTGTCTCCGGGCAATCGTCAGGATTATTCCTGAGCGTACGTTGGTGTCACCTGACGAACAAGCTACGAGAACCGCGGCCGCTCTCCTTCATTGCGAGGAATGTTGCTGGTCAGAGCCCATTTTCCGAGTTGGGAAAGGGGTCCGTTGCCCCGGCCCTGCAATACGGACCTTTCACCGTGAGACGGAATTATCGGATGTACTCCAAGGGTGGCCGCGTCGCCGGCCGTGCCGACCCGCCCGGCGCCGGCCCACGCAGCCGACCCGGGGCCAGGGGGTCGGCGCCGGTTTTTGTCGCGAAGGACGGTACCTGCCTTCCTGCCCGATCTGCGGAGCACCCTGGTCCGGGCGAGTGGCCGGGCGCCACGCCGTAGGCTGATGCGGTGAGACCGGTGGTGATGGGCGTGCTGAACGTGACGCCCGACTCGTTCTCTGACGGTGGCCGGTACGCCGACCTGGACGCCGCGCTGGCCCACGCCGTACACATGCGCGACCGGGGTGCCGATCTGATCGACGTGGGCGGCGAGTCGACGCGCCCGAACGCCGAGCGGGTCGACCCCGACACCGAGATCGGCCGGGTGATCCCGGTGATCCGCGAACTGGCCGCGGCCAACGTGCCGATGAGCATCGACACGACCCGGGCCAGCGTCGCGGCGGCGGCCCTAGAGGCCGGGGTGGGCGTGGTCAACGACGTCTCCGGCGGGCTCGCCGACCCGACCATGGCCAAGGTCGTCGCCGAAGCCGGCTGCCCCTGGGTGCTGATGCACTGGCGCGGGCACTCCCGGGACATGCTGCGGCTCGCCCGGTACCGGGACGTGGTCGCGGAGGTGCGGGAGGAGCTTTCCCAACGGGTCGAGGAGGCGCTGGCCGCCGGCGTCCGGCAGGACAAGATTATTCTCGATCCCGGCATCGGCTTCGCCAAGACCGCCGAGCACAACTGGACGCTTTCCGCGCACCTGGATGAGATCGTCTCGCTCGGCTTCCCGGTGCTCTTCGGCGCGAGTCGCAAGTCATATCTCGGCCGGCTGCTGGCCGCCCCGGACGGTACCCCCCGGCCGGTGGACGGGCGCGAGGCCGCCACCGTCGCCACCACCGTCCTGGCGGCGTGCGCCGGGGTCTGGGGCGTCCGGGTTCACGACGTACAGTCCACAGTGGACGCAATTGCGGTATGGGAGGCGACGTGTCGGGCACGATCGAACTGAAGGGTCTGACGGTCCACGGTCACCACGGGGTCTACGAGAACGAACGCGCGCAGGGGCAGGCGTTCACGGTGGACGTGTGCCTCGAAGTCGACCTGCAGAAGTCGATCGCCAGCGATGATGTCGCCGATACCGTGCACTACGGCGACCTGGCCAACGAACTCGCCGCGATCGTGGCGGGCGCGCCGGTGAAGCTGATCGAGACGCTGGCCTCCCGGCTGCTGGACCACTGCCTCAGCTCAGCGCTGGTCGAGGCCGCGACGGTCACCGTGCACAAGCCGCACGCGCCGATCCCGCACGCGTTCGGGGATGTCGCCGTGACGCTGTCCGGCCGGCGGTCGTGACCCGGGCGGTGCTGTCGCTGGGCAGCAACCAGGGCGACCGCCTCGGTCACCTGCGGTACGCGGTCCGGTCGCTGTCCGACGTGCTCCAGGTCGTTTCCGGGGTGTACGAGACGCCGCCGTGGGGCGACCCGGACCAGCCCGACTATCTCAACGCCGCCCTGATCGTCTCGGACCCGTCCGCCGAGCCGCGCGACTGGCTGGCCCGTGGCCAGGCGCTGGAGCACGGCGCCGGCCGGGTGCGCGACCCGGAACGGAGGTTCGGGCCGCGTACATTGGATGTCGACGTGATCGCCGTCCACACTTCCGCCGGGGAGCCGATCGTCTCGATGGATCCCGAGTTCACCCTGCCGCATCCGCGGGCGCACCTGCGCGCGTTCGTGCTGCGTCCGTGGATCGACATCGAGCCGTACGCATCGGTCCCCGGGCACGGGTGGGTCACCGACCTGCTGCGTACCGAGCCGGTCGAGGCCGACCTGGCGCGACTCACGCCTCGCCCCGACCTGACTCTGGAATCTTCATGACTCAACCGCAGCGGCAGCAGACCAACGAGCCGCGTCTGCGCCCGACCAACCCGGCGACCCTGGTCGTGGTCGGGTTGGCCACGGCGGCGCTCGCCTGGTTGATCGTCGGGCACTACTACGGGGACGTCCCCACCATCCCGTGGCTGCCCGCGTTCACCGTGTTCGCGCTGGCCATCTGCGAGGCGGTGCTGGCCAGGGCCACCAAGGCACGGATCGACCGGCGCCCCGGCGCGGCCCCGGTGCAGCCGCTGGTCGTCGCCCGGTACGTGGTGCTCGCCAAGGCGTCGTCGCTGGCCGGCGCGATCTTCGCCGGCTTCTACGCCGGGGTACTCGTCTGGCTGCTCGCCCAGCGGAGCCGGCTGAGTCACGCCGTGAACGACACCCCGGCGACCGCGGCCGGTCTGGTCGCCGCGTTGGCCCTGATCGCGGCGGCGCTCTGGCTCGAACGGGCGTGCCGGGTCCCGCGGCGGCCCGACGAGGAGGAGGAGCCCGAATAACTCGGGTCGGGGGCTTTCCCGGGCGGGCGTCCACGGGTACGGTCGGGCTCCGAACGCTTAGGGAGGCGTCGGGCATGACGTACGGAGACCAGGAGTACCGATTCCGCGGCGAGGGTTTCCGCGACGAGCCGGACTTCCGCGCCGACACCGGATCGACGCCTACCTACCAGCCCGGCGGCTACCCGGCCGAGACCACCGCATCGTCCGACAACAGCGCGCAGGGTCTCGAGCGGCGCAGCGTGTCTCCCGCCGACCTCGACGACGTATTCGACGATCCGGCGCACGGCGATCCCGGTATGGACCGGATGGGCGTGCACATGATCTGGGAGCTGCTGCTCCTGCTCGCGTCGGTCGGCATGGTGGTGTTCTTCGAACAGACCCATCACGCCCGGATCTCCGGTGATCCGCTGCGCGGGTTGCTGCTGAACGCCGCCGTCCTCGGGTTCATCGCGATCGGTGTCGGGCTGTCGCTGCGCGCCGGTGTGATCAACCTCGCCGCCGGTTCGACGGCCACCGCCGCGGCGCTGTTCTTCGCCAGCCACTCGGACCGCGGCCTGATCCCGACCGCGGGGATCACGCTGCTGCTCGCGGCGGCCATCGGCGTGGCCATCGGGCTGGTCGTGGTCGTCCTGCACGTGCCCGCCTGGGCGGCGAGCCTGGCCGGCGCGTTGACCGTGATCGTGTGGATCGACAAGCACGTGGGGCCGGCCGAGGTGACCACCACGTATCACGCCGCCGGTCAGGCGTTCTACTGGTACGGCGGATTCGCGGCGCTGGCCCTGCTGGGCGGAATCCTCGGCCTGGTCAAGCCGATCCGGCGCGGGGTCGGCCGGTTCCGTCCGGTCGGTGACCCGGCGGTGCGCCGCGGCGCGGTGTCCGGGCTCGTGGCCTTCGTAGCGATCGTCGGATCGAGCGTGCTGGCCGGGCTGGCCGGCACGTTGTCGGCGTTGTCCTCGGCCTCGGTCGCGCCGACCGACGGCCTGCTGACCACCGGCCTCGCGGTGGGCGCGGCACTGGCCGCGGGCACCAGTGCGTTCGGCCGCCGGGGCGGGGTGCTCGGCACCGTGCTCTCGGTCAGCCTGATCACTCTCGTCATGGCCTACTCCGACGCCGCCAAGCTGCGCATCTCGCCGTACGCGGTGGCGGCCGTGGCGATCGGTGTCGGCCTGGTGGTGACCCGGCTGGTCGAGTCCTTCGGCCGGCCGCGGCCGGGTGGCAAACCCGAACCGGAGCCGGTCAGCTGGGCCGGCGGCACCCGGGAACCCGAGGCCCGCACCGGGGACTCGGGGACGCAGAGCCGGTCGAGCCGGGGCACCGGCGACTGGAGCAGCCAGTTGCCGGCCAGATCCACCGACGACACGTGGGGTGGAGCGTCTGACGAGCGGTGGGGCGTCAAGTAGCGTTCCGGGCATGAAGACCGGCGAGCACGTGATGGACGAGGGCTGAGATGGGCGCGAGCTTTGCCGAGCTGGACGCCCTGCCGACCGAACAGCTGCGCGAACGGGCGTTCGCCCGGGCCCGCGAGAAGGTGGACCTGGCCTTCTTCTGGTCGCTGTTCGAGCACCTGCCGAGGAGGGAGGACGGCGACGACGGAGGGCTGGGCGTGCAGTCCACCGTCGACGACGCGGCCGCCGTCTGGCGGGACGCCACCGGCCATGAGTACGGTGAGCAGGAGCCCTTGATCAGGGCCGCCTTCATCGACTACCTGCTCAACAGCTGACCGCCGGCAGCTGTCCGCCCAGGACAGTTCGGATGTTCCGGGACCATACGCCCGCGTCGATTGCTTGACCGAAAGTATGACCCCACACTATCCATATGGCTATCGCTACTGGTGGGCGCGTTCGCACCGCAACGGGCACTGCGGTGGTGGCGGCGCTGATTCTGGTACTCGCGTTCGGCAATTCGGCCTATGTCGACTGGGCGGCGCACCACACGTCGAATGACGCGTGGGGCTTCTTCCTGCGCGAACTGGCCTGGCCCCGCTGGTCGTTCAACTCCGACCAGTCGGTGCGCACCATCCTCGCCGCCGACCTCAAGGCGATCCTGCTCATCGTCTTCGCCGGGGTGTTCGTCACGCTGCTCGCCGGTTCTCAGCTGTCCCGTGCCCGGGGCAGCCTGAGCCAGTTCCTCGCCGGCTGGGCCGCCTTCATGTTCGCCGGCGCGGCCGCCGGCCTGATCGCGGCGTTCGTGCAGGCCAACGCGAGCCTGCTCGGCGCCTTCCAGTGGGCTGCCGCCGGCGTGGTCTACGGGCTGTTCGTCGGTTGGATCGTGGGCCTCGCGACCTTCGGGGCCCGCAGGTAGAGCCCGAGGTGACGGCGCCCGGTACCGGCGGCCGGGCGCCGGACGCCTCACCCGACGGTCGACGGCCGTTGCGCCTGGGGTGGCACCGCCGCCGAGCCGCCGGCCGTCGACTCCGCCTGCGCCGTGCCCGCCAGCGCGATCTGGGTCGGGGTCAGGACGCCCAGCGGGTTCCCGTCGCCGTCCCGTACCGCGACCCAGCCCAGGCCGCCGTCCAGCAGCGCGGCCAGCGCGTCGCGCAGCGACGACCCGGGCGGTACCGATGGGCCGGCCCGCACGTCGTCCACTGTGGATACCGGAGAGAGTCCGTCCCGGGGAACCGGCAGTACGCTCAGCCGCTTGATACCCCGGTCCGAACCGATGAACTCCTCGACGAAGTCGTTCGCCGGCGCGCTGAGCAGAGCGGCCGGGCCGGCGTACTGCTGGAGCGCGCCACCCTGGGACAGCACCGCGATCCGGTCGCCCATCCGGACCGCCTCGTCGATGTCGTGGGTGACCATGACGATCGTCTTGCGGACCGCCGCCTGCAGCTTCAGGAACTCGTCCTGCAACCGGACTCGGACGATCGGGTCGACCGCCGAGAACGGTTCGTCCATCAGCAGCACCACCGGGTCGGCGGCCAGCGCCCGGGCGACCCCCACCCGCTGGCGCTGCCCACCGGACAGTTCGTGCGGGTACCGCTTGCCGTACCGGGCGGGGTCCAACCCGACCAGGTCGAGCAGTTCGGTGACGCGATCGTCGGTCCGGCGCCGGGACCAGCCGAGCAGTTTCGGCACGGTGGCGACGTTGGCGCGGATCGTCTGGTGCGGGAACAGGCCGGTGTTCTGGATCACGTACCCGATCCGGCGGCGCAGGTCCACCGCGTCGCCGGAGTTGACGTCGGCGCCGTCCAGCAGGATCCGTCCGGCCGTCGGTTCGATCAGCCTGTTGATCATTCGGAGCACGGTGGACTTGCCGCAGCCGGACGGGCCGATGAGCACGACGAACTCACCGGCCGGAATGTCGAGGGAGAGCGAGCCCACGGCGTCGGTGCCATCGGGGTAGCGCTTGCCGACGCTCTCGAGGGTGATCGGTGCCGCGCTCCCGTTCGAGGTACCGTCCACGTATGTCCCTTCCGGACTCACCGGCCCTGGCCTATGCCAGCGCCGCCAACCCGTGGTTCTCCTGGCAGTACATGAATGACAACGCGTCAACCGTACTGTCAGCCCTGCGCGAGCACGCACTACTGACCGTCGAAGCGGTTGTGGTGGCCGCCATCGTGGCGATCCCGCTCGCCGTGCTCGCGCACTGGTACGACCGGCTCACCGGGCCGATTCTCGCACTCTCCGGCGTGTTGTACACGGTGCCGTCGCTGGCGCTGTTCGCCGTGCTCGCCCCGTTCGTCGGGATCGGGCGGGTCACCGTGCTCATCGGGCTGGTGGTGTACGCGCTGTTGGTGATCGTTCGCAACACGCTGGCCGGTCTGGGGCAGGTGCCCGAAGACGTCCGCGAAGCGGCACAGGGCATGGGGTACGGGCGCTTCGCCAGCCTGCTGCGCATCGAGCTGCCGCTGGCCCTCCCCGGCGTCCTGACCGGGCTGCGGCTGGCCACGGTGTCCACTGTGGCGCTCACCACGGTCGGGGTGCTGGTCGGGCACGGTGGCCTCGGTCAGCTGATCTACATCGGGTTCCACTCGAACTACCGTGCCGAGATCACCACCGCGACCGTGCTGGTCGTCCTGCTGGCACTGGTCCTGGACCTGGTCCTGGCGGGGGCCGGCCGGCTGCTCACCCCGTGGCTGCGCCGGAGGGCGTCGTGAACTACATCAACCAGGCCGTCGTCTGGCTCAACGACCCGCTGAACTGGACCAATCCCGGCACCGGCATCCTCGCGCTGCTCGTCCAGCACCTGCGCATCTCCGCCGCCGCCGTGCTGCTGGGCTGCCTGGTGGCGTGGCCGTTGGGGCTGTGGCTCGGGCACTCCGGCCGGGGCGGTGGCGTGGTCGTGGTGGTGTCGAACATCACCCTCGCGGTACCGACCCTGGCGCTGCTGTCGATCCTTCCGCTCATCCGGGCGATCGGCATCGGCGAGCTGCCGGTGATCCTGTCCCTGTCGGTGTTCGCCGTCCCGCCGCTGCTGGCCAACGCGTACACCGGGCTGCGTGCGGTCGATCCCGAGGTGCGCGAGGCGGCACGGGGAATGGGCCTGTCCGGCTGGCAACTGCTCCGGCGGGTCGAGTTGCCGCTGGCGGTGCCGTACCTCGCCGCGGGTTTCCGTACCGCCGCCGTCCAGGTGGTGGCGACGGCCACGCTGGCCGCACTGGTCGCTGGCGGCGGACTGGGCGAGATCATCAGCGAGGGCTTCGGGCTGGGGCTGGCCAAGGCCGGCGGTCAGGTGCTCGCCGGTGGCGTACTCGTCGCGTTGCTCGCGCTGTCGGTCGAGGGGGTATTGGCGGTCGTCGAACGAATCGTCACGCCCCGGCCGATACGTCGATCGAAGCGCATCCGCAAGGCGAAAGTGGCGCTCAACCCCGAGTCCTGAGTCACATTCCGGCCCGGGTGAGGCGCGTAGATGAAGCTCCGCTAACGAAATGTGTTATCTGTTGGTCCCCCCGGCGCGGTGATGCTGAGCTGGGAGGTCATTGGGCGGTACTCACTACCGATACCGCCCGTCGGACACGCGGCGTGGCCACCGGCCCGCCGGGACACGGAAGGCGGGCACGAAATATGCACAGGGCATCGCGGGTCGCGGTGGGCCTCTTGGGCTTCGCGTTGACGGCGGGCACCATCGCCGGCTGTGGCAAGGCGGGCTCTTCCGGGACCGCGGCACCGCCGAGCGGAGTGGCGGCCGGCGGGTGCGCACCCATCGCCGGACAGCAGTTGGTCGTGCTCGATGACGACAAGCACATGCAGAACACCGACAACATCATCCCGGCGATCAACACGAAGGCGGCGACGCCGGAGTTGGTGGCGGCGCTGAACAAGGTCTCCGCCGCGCTCGACACCACGAAGCTGGTGGCGCTGAACAAGGCCACCGACATCGACCACAAGACGTCCGCCGCCGCTGCCGCCGACTTCGCCTCGGCGAACAACCTGACCAGCGGCATCACCAAGGGCTCCGGCGGGAAGATCGTGGTCGGTGCCGCCAACTTCAGCGAGAACCAGACGCTCGCCGAGCTGTACAAGATCGTGCTGAACGCGGCCGGCTTCACCGCGACCACGCAGACGATCGGCAACCGGGAGCTGTACGAGCCGGCCCTGGAAAAGAACCAGATCCAGGTCGTGCCGGAGTACGCGGCCACCCTCACCGAGTTCCTGAACAGCAAGGTGAACGGCGCCAACGCCGCACCGCAGGCCTCCAGCGACCTCGACACGACGGTCACCGCGCTCAAGGCGGACGGCGCCAAGGCCGGTCTCAGCTTCGGCGAGCCCTCGCAGGCGACGGACGAGGACGCGTTCGCGGTGACCAAGGCGTTGGCCGACAAGTACTCGCTCAAGACGCTGTCGGACTTCGCGTCCAAGTGCTCCGGCAAGGCGTCCGTGCTCGGCGGGCCGCCGGAGTGCCCGCAGCGGCCGTTCTGCCAGCAGGGCCTGGAATCCAAGTACAACCTGCAGTTCGGCCAGTTCAAGCAGCTCGACAGCGGCGGCAACCTGACCAAGACGGCGCTGACCGGTGGGCAGATCACCATCGGCCTGGTGCTCTCGTCGGATCCGGTCTTCGCAAGCTGATTCGCACCGACGGCGGGTACCCGCGGCCCCGGACCACCGGTCCGGGGCCGCGCCGTGTCAGGCCCTCGACACGCTGCGTCAGGCCCGGAGATCCCGGTTGCCGTGCTGCGTCTGGGGGGTTTCCGTTCCGTTCCAACTCTCGGTAGCCTCTAGAGCCATGCCGGCCTCGGAAACCCAGCAGGAGGGAAGGCGGGGCGGACGGCTACTGACCGTGGTCTTTTGGATCGGGGTGGGCCTGGCTCCACTGGCAGCACTCCTGTTGCTGGTCGGTGGGGCTTCCGGCGTCAAGGTAGCGGCCGTACTCGCCATTCTCGCCGTCGTGCTCGTCGGATTGTCCGTGATGCTGCGGCCGGACGCGGGCAGCCTGCGCGTCGAGCTAGAGGAGACCATGCTCGACGAGATCGACATGCTCCGCGAGGACGTGCGCCAGGACATCACCACCGCCGCGCGGGCGACGCACAAGTCGTTCTCCGAGAAGCTGCAGATGCTCCACGAGAACGTGGAGGCGCTGCGCGGACAGGTGGAGGCGGTACGCGCCGCCGGCCAGGAACGCCCCGAAACCAAGGCGGCGCCGGCCGCCGCGCGCAGCGCGCCGGTACCCCCGCCCGAGCCGCAGCCGAGCAGCCCGATGGTCGCCGGCGGCGTGGTGCGGCATACCGAGACGGTGCGGGAGACCACCCGGCAGACGATCGTGGACCAGCACGGTGACGCCGAGCGTGGCACGGTCTATGGCGGCGGGGGCACCTACGGCAGGCAGGTTGCGGAGCCGGCCACTGCACCGCCGGCCGGGCGCCGCGGCTCCGCCCGGTCCGACCAGGGCTTCGACCGGGGGCGGTCCGACCGCGACGGCTGGGGATCCGGCCGTGACGACCGTGAGGAGTCCTGGACCGAACAGCGGCTGCGTGAGCGCCTGGCCGAGGAGCGCGGCGGCTCGCGGGCCGAGGAGCGCCGTGGCGGCCACCGCGGCGGCGGGCACTACCGCGACGGCGACGGCGACGGCGACTACCCGAGCGGCGACGTCCGGAGCAGGGACGAGTTTCCCAGCGGAGACATCCGGGACGGCGTGGACTCCTGGCGGCCGCGCCGCCACGACCGGGACGATCCGGCAGACGACGCGCGGTGGTCGGAGGTGCGCGCCGGTGACCGGTGGGCTGCCGTCCGGTCCGACGATCGCGGACGCGAACTGCGCATGGGCGAGCGGCGCGCGGAGCTGCACTCGGACGAGGCCGGTACGGAGCTGCGGATCGAGGACCGGTGGGCGTCGGTACGGCGTGAGGACAACCGCCGGGATGAGACCCGGCGGGACGAGACCCGGCGGGACGAGGCATGGCGGGACGAGGGCCGCCGCGACGGGGGGCGGCGCCGGGACGAGGACCGCCGCCCGGAGCACCCGCGCGAGGACAGGAGCGGCTCACGGCACGAGTCGCGGTCGCGCGAGTCCTACGAAGAGCCCCGGGAGACCCGCCGGGAACGGCGCGAGCGCGAGGAGCGCTGGTCGGCGGAGCAGTCCGGAGAGAACCGGTCGACGGGCCGGCGGGCCCGCCAGGATGACGAACCGCAGGCATGGCCGGAAGAGTCGTCGTGGCCACGGCGCGGCTCGGCGCCCGCGCTGCCCGCGGCGAACGGCCCGTCGGCCTCGACCTGGACCCAGGGCTGGCGCGAGGAGCCGGCCGAGCGGGAGCGGGAACCGCGCCGCCGCCGCGACGAGGACCGGGACGACCGCTGGGAGCGGGGCGGCGACAGCGGGTCCCGGGGCGGCGCATCGCGCCCCCAGCGCATCGACTTCGAGCTGACCGACGACCGCTGGCGCTGACCGCGCCCGGCCTGCGCCGCGCCGGCCCGGTACATGCTCGGCGAGCAACCGGACGTGCGGCCCGGCCGGCGATCGGCATTCGGCAGAAGCCGCCCGGCCTCACTTGTCGATGTCGCCCACCACGAAGAACATCGAGCCGAGAATGGCGATCAGGTCCGGTACGAGGCAGCCGGGCAGCAGGGTGGACAGCGCCTGCACGTTCGCGTACGACGCGGTACGCAGCTTCATCCGCCAGGGCGTCTTCTCGCCGCGCGAGACCAGGTAGTACCCGTTGATGCCGAGCGGGTTCTCGGTCCACGCGTAGGTGTGCCCCTCCGGTGCCTTGACGACCTTCGGCAGCCGCACGTTGACCGGCCCGGATAGCCGGTCGACCCGCTCCAGGCAGGTCTGCGCGAGGTCGAGAGACACGTACACCTGATCCAGCAGGCACTCGAACCGGGCGTGGCAGTCGCCCGCCTGGCGGGTCACCACCGGTACCGGCAGGGATCCGTAGGCCAGGTACGGCTCGTCCCGCCGCAGGTCGAAGTCCAGCCCGCAGGCGCGGGCGACCGGTCCGGAGGCGCCGTACGCGGCGGCCTGCTCCGCGGTGAGCACACCCACGCCGACGGTACGGGCCAGGAAGATCTCGTTGCGCCGGATCAGGTTGTCCAGGTCGGGCAGTCGCCGGCGCACCTCACCGATCGCGGCCCGGGCCCGCCGGGTCCACCCGGCTGGAACCTCCTCCTTCAGCCCGCCGACCCGGTTGAACATGTAGTGCATCCGGCCGCCGGAGACCTCCTCCATGATGGCCTGGAGCGTCTCCCGTTCCCGGAACGCGGCGAACACCGGCGTGATGGCGCCGATCTCCAGCGGGTACGAGCCGAGGAACATCAGGTGGTTGAGTACCCGGTTCAGTTCGGCCAGCGCGGTGCGCAGCCACACCGCCCGCTCCGGTACCTCGATGCCCATCAGCCGCTCGACGGCCAGCGCCACGCCCAGCTCGTTCGCGAACGCGGACAGCCAGTCGTGCCGGTTGGCCAGCACGATGATCTGCCGGTAGTCGCGGACCTCGAAGAGCTTCTCCGCCCCCCGGTGCATGTACCCGATGATCGGCTCGCAGGAGACCACCCGGTCGCCGTCGAGTACCAGCTTCAGCCGCAGCACCCCGTGCGTGGACGGGTGTTGTGGACCGATGTTGAGCACCATGTCCGCGGTGTCCAGGCCGGTACCGGTTCCGACAACCACCTCGCGGGTCATGACGCGAATGGTACGGGCACGCCGACCGGGCACAGCAGCCAGAAGTGGCCGCCCAGGCCGGCCGGGTCGGTCAGCTCGGCGGCTTCGCCGGCCCGGGCCAGTGCCCGCAGGTACCCGCCGGAATCGGTGGACGCGAGGGCAAGCGGCGGCCGGGCGCCCGAGACGCCGAGCCGGTGCAGCGCGTCCCGCTGGGTGCACAGCGTGGCGGGGCCGGTAACGGCGGCCGCCAGCGAGTCGACGGCGACGTGGGCGGTCAGATCGCACGACCCGTCCGGCACCGGCGGCACCTGCCGGCCGGCGCGGTAGCCGGTGAGGCTAC
This sequence comes from Micromonosporaceae bacterium, assembly GCA_040255525.1. GTDB lineage: Bacteria > Actinomycetota > Actinomycetes > Mycobacteriales > Micromonosporaceae > Rugosimonospora. The sequence goes on from JBDZVD010000101.1 coordinate 23,767, forward strand.
CCAGCGGTGGCCGCGCTCCGGCCAGGTGGCCGTAGTCGACCGCCAGTGCGAGACCGTGCTCCACAGTGGACACCGCGGCCCGCCAGGCGTCGTCACGCGGTACGCCGATCTCGGCCCGGTACCCGGGCTCCAGCGGCCACCAGCGAGCCAGCCACTCGGCGTCCACGGCGGACAGGGGATCGCCGAGTGAATCGTCGACCTGGAGGTAGCGCGCCACTCCGGAGCCGTCCAGCGCGGCCAGGTCCAGCGGTACGTTGTCCAGCCATTCGGTCGCGACCAGCAGCCCGCGGACCACCGCCGGTACCGTGGTCGACCAGGCCACGCCGGGCGGCAGGCCGGCTGGCCGGGGCGCCAACTCCACCGCGGTCAGCCGGAGCCGCTCGCGGAGCCCGCCGGGTACCGACCGGGCCAGCGCCACCAGCAGCTCACCCCGGCCGGCGCCGACATCGACCACGTCCAGCGCGTCGGGCGTGCCCATCGCCTCGTCCAGTCGCCCGAGCAGCCCGGCCAGCGCACCGGCGAACAGTGGCGAGGCGTGCACGCTGGTCCGGAAGTGGTCGGCGGGGCCGTCGGTAGACACGAAGAAGCCGCCCGGCCCGTAGAGGGCCCGCTCCATCGCCTGCCGCCAGCGCACCCGACGAAATCTACCCAGGCATCCTTCTCAGGGAGGATGTTTCCGGCGCCGATGTCGCACCCCGGTGGGGCGGCCCCGGGGCCGGCGACGGATACCCTCGGTGCATGGCCAGCCTGCCCGTGACCCGCCGGTCCCGGCCGGCGGCGCGAGTCGCCGGTCCGGTGCCGCCCCGGTACCGGAGAGCGGCGGCCGGGACACGATCGTGGATCTCTACGCGCCAGGCGGCTTTCGACATCATGGTGGCGGCGATCGTCGCGTTCACCGCCATCTGGGAGCTCTTCAGCGCCCGGACGGACCCGGGGGTCCGGGCGATCGGGCTGGGCATGGCCGTCGCTCTGCTGGCCCGCCGCCGGTACCCGCTGGTCGTGATGGCCGTGATCAGCCTCGGCGGGCTGCTCCAGGTGGTGCTGTACTCGCCGCTGAATGATCCGCAGTTGTACGACATCGCCGTCCTGATCGCGATGTACTCCGTCGTCAAGTACGGGCGGCGGCTTCGGCACGGGTTGCTCGCCGCGGCGCCGGTGGCGATCGGCTGCGGCCTCGAGATGGCACGGCACATCACCGCCAGGCCGGGCCTTGCGCACCTGGCGCAGCGGTGGTTCGACGCGAGTGCCTTCTTCGCGGCGGTCTGCGCCACGGTCTGGCTCACCGCGTACACCGTGCGGACCCGCCGGTTGTATGTGGCCGGGCTGGAGGAGCGGGCGGCGACGGCCGAGCGGGAACGCGATCACCTGGCCCGGATCGCGGTCGCCACCGAGCGCGCGTCCATCGCCCGGGAACTGCACGATGTCGTCGCGCACAGCATGGCCGTGATGATCGTGCAGGCGGATGGTGCCGCGTACACGCTGGATGGCGACCGGGACCGGGCGAAGGCCGCGATCAAGCAGGTCGCGTCGACCGGCCGGGAGGCGCTGGAGGACATGCGCCGGCTCGTCGGTGTGCTGCGCGGCGGCGACGACCGCCAGACCCAGCCCGAGGCGGACCGGCGCAGGATCAGCCTGGACCAGCTCGGCGCGCTGGTCGACCGGGCGCGGTCGGCCGGGCTGCGCGTGACGCTGACCGAGGACGGCCAGCGGCCCGGGCCGGCGGCTTCGGCGGAGCTGACCGTGTACCGGATCGTCCAGGAGGCGCTGACCAACGTGCTGCGGCACGCCGGGCCGGGCGCCAGCGTGGACCTGGCGTTGCGGTACCGGCAGGGCGCGGTGCGCATCGAGGTCGGCGACGACGGCGGTGGAACCGGGACCGGGGCC
>JBDZVD010000235.1:0-4607 GCA_040255525.1 Micromonosporaceae bacterium
GCGCAGGCTCCACTGCTGGTTGGAGCCACCGTTACAGGACCACAGGATCACCTTCGTGCCGTTGGCCGTACCCGCACCATAGGCGTCCACGCACTTACCCGACTGCACCCCGGTGATGGTGCCGTTGGCGTTGACGTTCCACTGCTGGTTCGCCTGACCATTACAATCCCAAATAATCACCGCAGTACCATCAGCCGTACCCTGACCATTCGCGTCAAGACACTTGTTCCCGTACACCACCAACTGCCTACCCGAGGTATACGTCCACCGCTGATTCGAACCACCCCAGCAGTCATACAACTGCACCTGAGTACCGTTAGCCGTACTCGCGTTCGGCACATCCACACACCGACCCGACCCGGCACCCACCACCTCCACACTCTGCTGCCCCGGTGTCGGGGACGGGCTCGGGTTGCCCGGGCTGCCGATGCTTCCCGGTACCGACAGCAGCGCCCGGTACCAGACCGCGGCCATCTTGTCGTATCCCGTGGCGGTGGGGTGGATCCCGTCGATCAGGTCGGCCGGGGTCAGCGCGCTGTGCATGTCCACCAGGTGCACGTGCCGGCCCGCGTTCACCTTGCTCTGGACGATCGCCGGGAGCGCGGCGTTGAAGGTCTGGACCTGGCTCTCCTGGCCGGCGTTGGCCAGCGGGATGATCTGCGCGACGAACACCTCGGCGCTGGGCAGCGTCGCGGTGATGTGGTCGAGCAGAGTGGACAGTCGGCTCGGGGCGCTCGACACGTTGTAATTCTGCAGGATGTCGTTGGTGCCGATGTGCAGCAGGATGGTGTGCGGTTGGTAGGTGTTCAACCACCCCACCACGCTCGCGTCGATCTGGTCGATCCGCCAGCCCGGGTGCCCTTCATGGTCATGGTCGCCGAGGGTGCTCGGCCCGTTGAACTGTGACCCGACGAAGTCCACCCGGTATCCGTCCGCGCCGAACCGCTGCCACAGCCCGATCCGGTAGCCGCCGGGCACCTGGGTACCGTCGGTGATGGAGTCGCCCAACGGCATCACCCGCACGCCGCCGTTGGACTCGGCACTCGCGGTGCCGATGCCGGCCATCACACCGGCCGCCACGGCGGCGGCAACAGCGGCCGCCGCCAAGGCATGACGTCTTCGCATGGTTCACTCCTCGATCTGTCGGCCGGCGCACGCCTGGACGGGACGCCGCACTGGAATCCGGGCGGACGCGACCGGCCGTCCCCGGGCGCGGTCCGCCAACACCTGGTCACTCCGGCGCGCGCGTGTTCCCGGTGGCGTCGTCACCGGGAACACGCGCGCTCAGCCGGACAAGAGGGTCTGGCCGCCGGTTGTCAGCGGTAGCCGGCCGCGACGATGTTGGCCTGCACCGCGTTCTCGGTCGCGTCCGACGGGTAGCCGGCCACGATGGCTCCCTCATAGAACGTCCCGGCGCTCAGGTTCGCCCCGCCGCCGGGCTTGCAGCAGTCTCCGCCACTGCCCAGCACGATGGCTCCCTGCTTCTTCATCGGGCTGTAGCCCGGCGGTAGACCGCCATCCCACAGCGTCGCCAGGGCGCCGGACTGTGCGTTGCTGCCCTTGATGGCAAACCGCGAGGTGCCGTCGTTCTTGAGCATCGCGGTGACGAACTTGTCCGGGAAGGCGCGCTGGTTCTGGTTCCAGGACTGGCTTCCGCCGGAGTAGAGGCCCCACTCCAGGTCCGCCTGCACCCACGGCCCCGAGCCGGAACAGCCGCCGAACCAGCACTCGGTTCCGAAGTTGATGGCATCCATCGCACCCGCGGCATCGGCCTTCCGGTCCGTCTCGCTGTTGCCGTAGTCGAAGCAACAGCCGCCGTTGACATGGGTGCCGCTGGTGACCATGTACAGGCCCTCCGGCGCGGTGCCGGTGGGCACGCCGGTCAGATGGCCGTCCCGCCAGTAGCTGTTGCCCGGATTGATGTAGAGGGAGTATGCCTTGTTGCCGCCGGCGGTCAGCGACTCGGATGTCGCGTTGGCCGGACTGCTCTGGCTCGATCCCGGGACCACGCTCGATCCCTGGTACCACAGGTCGTTGCCGCGTCCCGACTGGTCGTACACCACCGTGATGACACAGGAGGTACCGGCGCAGAAGGAGTCCTGGCTGGCCGCGTTGGCGTACCCGCCCGGGTTGCTCACGCTGATGTCGCGCGTCGAGCCGTCCGACGACCGCCGCACCTGGTAGAGGCGACCGCTGTACGAGCCGTACAGCGCGCGCACGGTGCTGTGCGCGGCGACACACGGGGTGCCGCCTGCCGCGTAGATGTCGCACGGCCCGGTGCCCGACCCCGGGGAGGACGACGGCGGCGGCGACGACGGAGGCGACGACGGCTGGCCCGTGGGCACGCTCCACCGCTGGTTGCTCTGGCCGTTGCAGGTCCAGATGATGATCTTCGTGCCGTTGGCGGTACCGGCACCGTAGGCATCCAGGCACAGGCCGGACTGCACACCGGTGATGGTGCCGTTGGAGTTGACGTTCCACTGCTGGTTGGTCTGCCCGTTGCAGTCCCAGATGATGACCTGGGTACCCGGGCTGGTGCCCTGGCCGTTCGCGTCCAGGCACTTGGTGCCGTACACCGTGAACTGCCTGCTCGACGTGTAGGTCCAGGACTGGTTGGTGGCGCCGTTGCAGTCCCACAACTGGACCTGGATGCCGTTGCTGGTGCTGCCGTTCGGGACGTCCAGGCAGCGCCCGGACTGCGCGCCGACGACGGCGCCGGCCTGGCCGGTTGCCGCGAGCGCGTGCTCGGCCGTCGCCGTGACGGCGAGCAGTCCGAGCGCCGCGACGACTGCCGTCGCGAGGCGCACCCGCATCCGCCGGCTGGAGCCGGGTCGCCGCCCGGCGCGGGCGCCGCTGAGCCCGGCCGGGTCGCGTGCTTGTCGTACCACTTTTCCACCTCCCGTGGGGAAGTCCGCCGACGGCGGACCGTCGGGTCCTCAGGGACGAGATCGCCTGGGCAGGCCGCATGCCGGTTGCTTCGGCGATCTCGTTCCCCTCGGACTGGTGCGCGTCGCATCCGTCAGCAGCGCAGGCTCCGCTGCTGATGGGAGCCACCGGTACGGGACCGGCGGGTCAGCTCCTGGTCCATCTCTGGTTGGTGCCGCCGTTGCAGGTCCAGAGTTCGACAGCACTGCCGTTGCCGGTGGCGGCGCCGGTAACGTCCAGGCACAGGCCGGACTCCGCTCCCACCACCGTGCCGTCGGCGTTGACCCGCCACTGCTGGTTGGTGCCGCCGTTGCACGTCCAGATCTCCACCCGGGTGCCGGCCGCGGTCGCGTGGCCGGGTACGTCCAGGCACTTGCTGCCGTACACGGTCAACTGGTTTCCGGATCCGAGCACCCACTGCTGGTTGGCGCCGCCGTTGCAGTCCCAGATCTGCAACAACGTACCGTCGCTCTGGCTCGCGTTCGGCACGTCCAGGCACCGCCCAGACCCGACGCCCCGCAACACGTTGCCGGAGCCGCCGGTCGGCGGTGCCGTCGTGGGTGGGTTCGAGACCGGGGCACCGGTACCCAGCGCGGACAGCACCGCGTCGTAGGCGGCCTTCTTGTTGCCGTTGGAATCGAACAGCAGCGGGTTGTCCCCACTTCGCCAGGAGTCGCTGTCGCGAATGCCCCACACCGTGATTCCGGCGCACCGGGACACGTTCATGCACGCCCGCACCGTGTTGCTGTAGGCCGTCGACGGAGCCTGTGCGATGTCCAGCTCGGTGATCTGCACATCCACACCCAGCGCGGCGAAGTTCGACAACGTCGTCTGGAAATTGGACGGCGGACCGCCCGAGCCGAAGTGCGACTGGAACCCGACACAGTCGATGGGCACCCCACGGGACTTGAAGTCCCGCACCATCGCGTACACACCCTGCGTCTTCGCCGCGTTCCAGTCCTCGATGTTGTAGTCGTTGTAGCACAGCTTGGCCGAGGGGTCGGCGGCGCGGGCGGTGCGGAACGCCTCCTCGATGAACCCGTTGCCCAGCACGTTCTGGAACACCGAGCTGCGGTGCTGTGTCGAGCCGTCCGCGAACGCCTCGTTCACCACATCCCACGCGTAGATCTTTCCCCGGAAATGCGTCATCTCCTGGGTGATGTGGTTGTCCATCACCGATCGCAGGGTGTTCGCGTCGGTGATCGACGACACCCAGCCGGGCAACTGCCCGTGCCACACCAGAGTGTGGCCCCGCATCCGCTGCCCATGCGCCTGCGCGTGAGAAACGATCTGATCCGCCGGGCCGAAGTTGAAATTGCCACGGGACGGCTCGGTCGTGTCCCACTTCATCTCGTTCTCGGGCGTGATCATATTGAACTCGCGATCCAGGATGGACACGTACGTCGAGTCACCCAACCTGCCGGCCGCCACGGCGGTGCCGAAGTACCGGCCCGTCGTCGCCGCCTGGGCACCCAGTGTGCTCGCCGCCTGCGCGACGTTGGGCAACAGCAATACCATGCCCGCGACCGCCAGCGCCGCGGCGCCGAGCGACCCGAAGGCCAAGGACTTCCGTCTGCGACTCATGGCTCTCCCTCACTATCGTTCATCGGTCCGCGCTCAGCTGCGTAGGCTCCACTGCTGGTTGGAGCCACCGTTACAGGACCACAGGATCACCTTCGTGC
>JBDZVD010000102.1:0-25452 GCA_040255525.1 Micromonosporaceae bacterium
CGCCACATTCCCACCACTGTCCAGCACCAGACCCGAGGTCACGTTGTTGATCCTGGCCCAGCCGGTCGGGATCGTGCTCGTGCTCGACTGTGCGTAGCCCGCGGCGGTGATGTTGGCCTGTACGGCGTTGTCGGTCGCGTCCGAAGGATAGCCGGCCACGATCGCGCCCTCGTAGAACGTACCCAGGCTCAGGTTGGTGTTGGTGGCGCAGCAGTCGCCCCCGCTGCCCAGCACGATCGCGCCCTGCTGCTTCATCGGGTTGTACCCGCTGGGCAACGCGCCGTTGTAGAGCGTGGTCAGGCCCCCCGTCTGGGCGTTGCCGCCCTTGAGCGCCATCTGGGTGGTGCCGTTGTTCTTGAGCATCGCAGTGACGTAAGTGCTCGTGAACGCGCGCTGGTTCGGGTTCCACGCGGTGCTGCCGCCGGGGAACAGCCCCCACTCGAGGTCGGCCTGAACCCACGGGCCGCTACCGCTGCAACCGCCGAACCAGCAGCTCGTGCCGAAGTAGATCGCGTCCATGGCGCCAGCCGCGTCGGCCTTGCGGTCCGTCTCGCTGTTGCCGTAGTCGAAGCAGCAGCCGCCGTTGACATGGGTACCGCTGGTCACCATGTACGCGCCCTGAGGGGCGCTGCCCTTGGGCATGCCGGAGGAGGAGCCGTCGTGCCAGTAGCTGTTGCCGGGGTTGATGTACAGCGAGTACGCCTTGTTGCCGCCCACCGTCAGCGACTCCGCGGTCGCGGTCGACGGGTTGTCCCGGCCGCCGGCTCCGCCCGAGCCCTGGTAGGCGAGGTTGTTGCCCCGGCCGGACTGGTCGTAGATGACGGTGATGACGCAGCTCGTGCCGGCGCAGAACGAGTCCTGCGTGGCCGCGTTGACGTACCCGCCCGCGTTCAGTACGCCGATGTCGCGGGTGGTGTTGTCCGAGGCGCGCCGCACCTGGTACAGCGGTCCGGCATAGGAGGCGTACAGGGCGCGGGTGGTGCTGTGCGCGGCCACGCACGGCGTGCCACCGGCGGCATAGATGTCGCACGGTCCTTGGGTGGCAGCCCGCGCGGGGCCGCCGGCACCAACCAGGCCGGCGGCGGTCAACGCCGCCGCCGCGGCCGCCGCCAGCAGGTGCCTTCTTACCTTTCTCGCGAGCATGGTGGACCTTTCGGGACGAGGACGGTGACCGGGTTTGTTACCGGTAACAGCGAAGATCAGCGTTATCTTTGTGATGAGAATTGTCAATCTCCTGGACGATGTCGAGCGCAAGGCGGTCACGGCGACACCGGCAGGATCCCTGTTGACTGCCGTCATGTTATCGGTAACATCGATAGACCTGACTATCTGACTGACTCTGGAGGCGTCGATGACCAGCGGGACGAGGCTCGGCCGCCTCGCGGCACTGGCGGGGATCGCGGCCGGGATGGTGCTCGTCGCGGCTGTGCCGCTGATGACCCCGGTTGCCGGCCGGGCCGCAGCCGGTGAGGCACTGACCGTGGACCTGGCCTCGAACCGGGGACCGGTGACCGGCGCCGGCGAGGGCTTCCTGTACGGCACGACGGTGGATGGCAGCCAGCCGGCAGACCAGTTCGTCCGGCCGCTGGGCATCACCGCCTTCCGGGGCGGTGGGCACGCGTCAGGAGGCTGGATCGCAGACGGGTACCGGTACGGCTCGGGTGCCCAGGCCGACGTGAACTCGGCCATCTCCCAGGCGCGCCGCTTCACCCAGGCGCCGTATCACGCCCAGTACCAGGTGATCCTGTCCGACATCTACGGTGCGGACGGCGGCCAGCCGTCGAACACCGTGTGGCCCTGCGACAACGGCAACTGCGGCGGCTGGGTCAGCTTCATCGACTCCGTGGTCGGTGCGTTGCAGGGTTCGGGACTGCCGTTCGCCTACGACATCTGGAACGAGCCCGACATCTCCGTCTTCTGGACCCGCGGGATGAACAGCACCCAGTACTTCCAGATGTGGGATACCGCGGTCCGGGAAATCCGCCGCATCGCACCGGGTGCCACCATCGTCGGGCCGTCCCTGGCCTTCACCCCCCAGCGCAACGCGGGGGAGTGGCAGACCTGGCTGGCGCACACGAAGGCGGCGGCCACGCTGCCCGACATGATCACCAACCATGACGAGGGCGACGTGGACGACCCGGTGGCGGTCGCCCAGGCCATCGACAATGACCTGTCCGCCAACGGCATCGCCGCCCTGCCGCTGTCGGCCAACGAGTACCAGCCGTCCGACCGGCAGACCGCCGGAGTGACCGCGTGGTACCTGGCGAGGTTCGCGCAGTCCGGGTACGCCAACGCGATGCGCGGCAACTGGGTGTGCTGCACCACGCCGAACCTCACGGGCGTGCTCACCCAAAGCGGTGGCAGCTGGACGAGCACCGGCAACTGGTGGGTCATGCGATCGTACGCCGACATGACCGGTACTCTCGTCAACACGTCGGGTCAGGTGGGAACGACGGCGATCAGCGCCGCCGCCGACAGCACGAACAGGCGCGCGGTCGCCATCATCGGCGACAGCGTCGGGTACACCGGCACGGCGACCGTGACATTCACCGGCCTCGGGTCGCTCGCCTGGCTCGCCGGCGGCGGTGCGGTCAACGTGACCGTCGACCGGATCCCGGACCAGGCGCCGCTGGCCGCGCCGCAGCAGGTACTCAACCAGGCGATCAGCGTCGCCGGCGGATCCGTCACGGTACCGGTGACGTTCCAGGCGTCTCACGATGCCTTCGCCATCTACGTCACGCCCGCCACCTCAATGAGCCAGTCGCCCACGGCGCCACCGTCCACGGCGCCACCGTCCACGGCGCCACCGTCCACGGCGCCACCGTCCACCCCGCCCACGTCGGCGGCACCGACGAGCGCGCCGCCCACGTCGCCGGGCGGTGGTGCCGGATGCTCGGCGAGCTATCAGGTGACGAACTCGTGGCCCGGAGGATTCCAGGCGAACGTGACGGTGTCGGCGGGTGCCTCGGCGCTCAACGGCTGGACCGTGCGGTTCACGATGCCCGCCGGGCAGTCCATCACGCAGATCTGGAACGGGACGAACACCGGCAGCAGCGGTGCGGTGGCGGTGCGGAACGTGTCGTACAACGGGACGCTCGCGCCGGGAGGTTCCACGGCATTCGGATTCCTCGGCAGCGGCGACGGATCCGCCACGCCGGCCGCGGTGACCTGTACCAGTCCCTGAGCGCCGTTCCGGGTCGTCGCCGTGGCTGACCGGTGGACCGGAGTGCTGCCGTTCGCCGCGGTCAGCGGCAGTCCGGCCAGCACGCCGAGGAGCCTGGGCAGCCGCACGATAGGCGTGCGGTGACAGACGGGCGATCGGGCCGCCGGGCGGCGGGCGGCGCCGAGACATTCGCCGGTGTGCGCACCGGCCCATGCCCCGGGGACTGATCAGCGCGATCGATAGTTCGGGGACAACGGTCCCGGACGGGACGGCCGGGACGACCCGGCCGTCCCGGCGCGTCAGGCCGTCACGGTGAGGTGGATCGTCCACCGCATGATCGGTCCCGGGCACGGTGTGGGGTCGTGGTCGCACGGGTAGTCGGTGTACGTCGTCAGGTCCGCCTGTCCGGGCGCCGTGGCCAGGTAGTGGGCGACGAGCGGCTGGTTCGTGGGGTAGCCACCGGTCACGTCGCGCTGGACGAGCACCCCGCCGGTGTTGCTCGGCGGCGGGTCGTACTGGCTGGGCAGGCTCACCACGAGCGTGTCACCGACCCGCAGGCCGAGCGCGCGGCCATTGTCCGCCGTGGTCACGGTGACGGTCTGCCCGCCGCTGTTCGACACGTCCACGACCCGGACGTGCACCACCCACAGCGCGATCGGCACCGCGCACGGGGGCGTCGCGTGCAGGCAGGCGTCGTCGGTCTGGGAGGACAGGTCCACGGAGCCGGGCGCGACCGCGCGGTACAGCGCGGTGAACGGCAGCCCGGTCGGGAAGCCGCCGCTGTTCGACAGCTGCGACAGCGCGGACCCGTCGGCCGTGGCTGGCCGGTAGTCGGCGGGCAGGGACACGCCGAGTGTCTGCCCGACGAGGAGCGTGACCGTGCGCCCGGCGTCGGCGTCCGTCACCCCGACGTCGGCGCCGGACGGCGGGGTCGCGCTGGCCGAACCGCCCGTCGGCGGCACCGCGTCGTTGGCGCAGCTCATCGCCGGGGCCGCGCCGGTACCGGCGAGCTGCATGCCGAAGGTCGTCGAGGCGTCAGGGGCCAGCGAACCGTTGTACCCGGCATTGACCGCGGTGGCGGTGCCGCCCGACACGCTGACCGCGGCGTTCCACGCCGAGACGACCTGACCGGTCGCCGTCCAGGTCACGGTCCAGGTGGTGGCGGCCTGCGCGGACGTGTTGACGACGGTGACGGTGACGATTTCGCCTCCGGCCGTCCCGCTTCCCCACTGGGACTGGATGGCCGCGGTCGCGCTGCACCCGCCGACGCCCGCCGCCGCCATGCCGACCGCCCGTGGTGCCATCACCAGGGCCGCCAGCAGGCCCGCTCCCGCGGCGACCGCGCCCACCGCCAGGGTCACCCGTCTGGATACCGCCATGACATCCTCCCGCCTCGATCCAGGGCAGGCTCGTGAAGCAGAGCCCGAGCGAAGCTTGCCATAGGCGAACGTCGATACGCTACCGGCCGGCCGGATCGTGCGTCGCGCGGAGGTCGTATCCCGGTGCGAGGGCGGCTGCTCGCGGGCGACCGGGTCCGGGGTCACCTCGTCCATGGGTGACCCCGGACCGCGACTACATCGTGGTGACCCTGTAGATGGAGGTGATGGCCGCCAGGATGGTGAGAACGAGACCGATGATCCCGAGGGTCTTCGGCTTGCCCGCGCGGCCTGCCGCGTTCATGGCCAGAATCGAGAACACGAGTCCGGCCGGCCACAGGCAGATACCGAGTACGATGCCGAGGACGCCGAACAGCGTGGTGTGGTCATTCGCCGGTGGTGCCGGCGGCGGTGCCATGGGCGGGGGGATGGTCACTGCGTTTCCTCCGGGGGTAGGGACGACGGACCCGGCGTCTTTGCCGGGACTCCTAGGGTTAGCAGATGCGCGCAACAGTCGCATCAGCCGTCCGGCGGCGATTGTCTCGCGGGCCGGGTGTAGCCGACCGTTGACACACCGCCGCCGGATAGCAGCCAGGTGGCCAGGATGCCAGAGTAGGGGCTGCGCGGCTGCCGGACGCGGACGGGGTTGACCTAGGCCCGTGGTATGTCCCTGCGGCGGAAGGCGACGAACCCGAGCAGCACCAGGGCAGCGGCAACGACGGCCAGCGCGGCCAGGTTGCCGACGTCGACCGCTCCCAGCGGCGGGTTGCCGATGGCGGTTGTGGGAGCGAGGTCGAGCACCCACTGGGCGAGCTTGAGGCCGGGGCCGAGCAGCGCGATGAACGTTGCCACGGCATACCCGGCCCAGGCGAATCCGAAGCCGCGCGGCCACCAGCCGAACAGCCCCAGCGCGAGACCGGCCAGCACCAGTTCCGCCGGCAGGTACGCCAGGCCGGCCGTCACGGCGGCGCCGAATTCGGCGGTGTCGCCCACCGACCACGCGGTTGACAGCGCGAGCACCAGCGACGAGCCGGCGACGATGAGCACCAGCCCGGTCGCGACGACGGCGGTGTGCGCAGCCAGCCAGCGGACCCGGGAAAGCGTGCCACCGAGCCGGGTCTCCAGCCGGCCCTCGGCCTCTTCGGTACGGAGGGTACCGACGGCCTGGATGACGTACCCGGCGGCGATGATGGCGAGGTAGAGCTGGGTCGCGGCGACGAAGCCGTCCAGGGGCCGGCCGTCTTCGACGCCCATGGCGCGGGCCAGGGCGGGATTGCCGGCCATGGCACCCAGAAACTGCCGGGCCAGCGAGCCCAGCATCGCGGTGAGCAGGATCCCGCCTCCCAGCCAGCCCCCGGTCGCGGGACGGTGGAGCCAGGCGGCGAAGCCGATCGGCCGGCGCCGGAACCGGGTCGCTCGCACCGGACCGGCGCCACCGCGCAGCAGGGCGCTGCCGACATCACGGCGGGCGGCCAGCCACACGGCAGCGCCACCCGTCACGAGGCCGGCGACGGCCGGGATGGCGAGCACCCACCACCGCTGATCCCCGAACGGCGCCGTCTTCTCCGCCCATCCCAGGGGAGACAGCCAGGTCACCGGGGTGTTGGTCGTATCGCCGACCCCGCGCAGCAGGTAGGCTACGGCCAGCGTGATCAGGCTCCAGGTGTAGACCCCGCGAGCGTGGAGTACGAGTTGCGCCAGCAGGCCGGCCAGTCCGGCGAATGCGAAGGCCAGCGCGCCGAGTGCCACGCTGTAGAGGATCGCGCCGGACACCGCGACCCCGGCGAGCACCAGACCGACCGCGAACAGGACAGACGTGGCGAGGATCGCCACGCATGCCACGGCGAGGGCCGCCAGAACGGGCTCGTGCCGGGCGATCCGGCCGCCGAGGACGGTCTCGAGCCGGCCCGATTCCTCCTCCCGTCGGGTCGAGCCGGCGACCAGTGCGATGCCCAGCAGCGGGAGCAGGAAGGCGGCCAGGAAGCCGAACTCGTCCTGGATCACCCCGCCCAGGCTGTCGATACCCTCGACGTGGCCGTTGATCGCCTCCAACGCGCGGCCGGAGGTGACCGCCTGGGCGTAGGTGTGAATCTTGGTTGGCGTGTCGTAGAGGCCGGCGACGGCGACCGCTGTCCCGACCATGCTCGTCCCGAGGGCGATCACCCAGACCAGGATGCTGCGGTAGCGGGTGCGCCAGACGACCCCGACCATGGTGCCCAGCCCGCGGGGGCGGGGATTCGCGTCCCGCCTGCGAGCGCTCACCGTCCGGCCTCGGCCAGCGTCGCGTCACTCTCCCGGGCGTCGAGGGCCTCGCCGTAGGCTTGCAGGAACAGCGCGTCGAGGCTCGGCGGAGTCACGGTCAGCGTGTGGATCCGCGCCGCGTGCAGCCTGCCGATCATCGCGTCGAGGTGATCCGCGTCGACCGTGAACGTGGTGTCGACCCTTCCGTCCATCGGTGCGCTGACCCACTCGGCCACCCCCTGCGCGCCGTCCAGATTCTCCGGTTCCCGATCGGTGACGGCGTGTACCGAGGTCCGGGTGTGCCGGCGCAGGTCGGCGAGGCTGCCGGTGGCGACGGTGCGGCCGCGGCGGATGATGCTCACCCGGTCGGCCAGCGCCTCGACCTCGGCGAGGATGTGACTGGACAGCAGCACGGTGACGCCGTCTTGTCTGCGCTCCCGTACGCACTGCTGGAATGCCTGCTCCATCAGCGGGTCCAGCCCGGAGGTGGGCTCGTCGAGGATGAGCAGATCCGCCTGCGCGGCCAGCGCGGCCACGAGGGCCACCTTCTGCCGGTTGCCCTTGGAGTAGTCCCGGATCCGCTTGGCCGGGTCGAGTGCGAAGCGCTCGATCAGATCGCTGCGGCGCTTCTGGTCGACCCCGCCGTGCGTGGCGCCGAGCACGTCGAGGCACTGACCGCCGGTCAGCCCCGGCCACAACGCGACGTCCCCGGGCACGTAGGCCAGGCGCCCGTGCAGGCTGCCGGCCTTCCGCCACGGGTCGGCGCCGAACAGTTCGACGCGACCGCCGGTGGCCCGGATCAGCCCCAGCAGGATGCGGATGGTGGTGGACTTGCCCGCCCCGTTGGGGCCGAGGAAGCCGTACACCTCGCCCGGCTGCACCGTCAGGTCCAGGCTGTCGAGGGCACACACTTTCCCGAACGTCTTGGTGAGCTTCCTTGTGTGGATGACGGGCTGACTCACGAGGGCTCCTCCCCGGGCGCACTCGTCAATGCGCCTCTCGTGTAGATGGCGGCGACCTCTGTGGCCCAGCGGGCGACGCCCTCGGGCGTGAGCGGGTCGACCCCGATCGCGGCGGCGACCTGGTTGCGCAGCAGGATCAGCGCAAGGTCGTTGACCAGAAAGAACGCGGCACGAACCGCCGGGTCCTCGGTCGGTCGGGCGGCGCCCATCTCCGTCATGGAATCCAGCAGCCGGCGAGTGAGGGCGTACCAGCGACCGAACAGTGCAGCCGCGGCCGGATCGTTGACGAGCATGAGGCGACGCAGGTACGCCGGCAACGGCGAACCGTGCGGGAACGCCCGCGCGAACATTTCGGCAATCGACATCGAGTCGGATCCGGTCAGCATCTCGGCCAGGTCCCGCTCGTCCATCGCGAACAGCGAGTCGAAAGCCCGCGCGGCGTAGCCGTCGACCGCGGCCCGCAACCCCTCTTTACTGCCGAAGTGGTGCACCACGAGCGCGGGCGACACTCCCGCCGCCGCGGCGATCTCCCGGACCGTGACGGCGTCGTGCCCCCGCTCGGCGAACAACCGCAGCGCCGCGTTGCGGATGGTTGCCCTGGCCGTGAGGTCACCCTCATCAGCAACTGAACTCATGTTCAGAAGACTAAACATCTGTTCAGTCGGCGTCAAGGTCGAGCCCCACGGGGGAGGGACCACCGCTCGGACGGTTTCCGCGCGGCGGGTCACGCGCCGATGAAGCGCCGCCGGCCGGCGCCGCGCTTGGTGCGCCGAGGCGACGGGCTGCGCAGGCGGGCGGCTCAGCAGCTGGTTCACGGCCCGTTGTCCCGGCCGATCGCGTACCAGCGTCCCGGCCACCCGCGCGCCGTGCCGGCGCCGGTAGCGGTGCGCGCCGTGCGGTTGGGTACGGGCCCGTTGTCGTAGCGCCGCCGGGGTGGTAAGTGGCGCGCGGCATGACAGCCGGTTGCCTGGGCATGGTGACGGTGTGGACAGCCAGCAGGTCCGTCTTCTGGACGGCAGCACGTTTGCCATCAGCGACCGGGGTGGTGACATCGGCGCCGGTACCGACGTGGAGGGTGTGTTCTACCGGGACGTTCGCCACCTGTCGCGTTGGCAGATCCTGGTGGACGGCCAGCCGCTGCGGCCGGTAGCCGGTGAGTTGCTGGAGTATGACACCGGGGTGTTCTACGCCGTCGAGCCGACTCCGACGGTCGACGATCCCGCTCACCTCATCCTGCTGCGGGAGCGGCACCTCGGGCCGGGGATGCGTGAGCGGCTGACGCTGACCAACCGGGGAACGGACGAGCGGAAGGTGACGGTGGTGGTTCGGTTCGCCGCCGACTTCGCCGACATCTTCGAGGTCAAGAAGGGGATGTCGAAGTCGCTGCGCCCGCAGGCACGGGCGGGCGACGGCGAGGCGGAGCTGTGCTACCGGCGTGCGGACTACCGGAGGGGCACTCATCTGCGTGCGCCAGGGGCCTTCCTCACCACCGATTCGGCCACCTACCAGGTGACGATCCCGGCTTCCGGGCAGTGGTCGGTGGAGCTGGAGCTGTCGCTGTCCGCGTCCACCAAGCAGTACGCCATCACCAATGGGCACCGTCCGCAGATGGACATTGGCCTGTCCGAGTGGCTCGCGCAGGCGCCGAGCCTGGATGCCGACTGGCCTCTGCTGCGCCGGATCTACCGCCGTAGCCTGGTCGATCTCGCAGCGCTGCGGTTCTACCCGGACGTGACTCCGCGCGCGTCGCTGCTTGCCGGCGGCATGCCCTGGTACATGGCGTTGTTCGGGCGGGACAGCCTGATTGCCAGCTACGAGGCGCTGCCGTTCGTACCCGAGCTGTGCCGCACGACCCTGCGCGCGTTGGCGAGTGAGCAGTCCAGCGGCTTCGACGACATGCACGACGCGGAACCGGGCAAGATCATGCATGAGCTGCGCCACGGTGAGCTGGTGCACTTCGGGCAGCGACCGCAGTCGCCGTACTACGGCACCTGCGACGCGACGCCGCTGTTTTTGATCGTGCTGGAGGAGTACTGGCGGTGGACCGGGGACGCCGACACGATACGCGAACTGGAGGGGGCGGCCCGGGCGGCGCTGGAATGGGTGGAGCACTACGGCGACCTGGATGGCGACGGGTACCTGGAGTATCAGACCCGCAACCCGCGCCACGGGATGCCCAACCAGTGCTGGAAGGACTCCGCGAAGTCGATCCTGTATCCCGACGGCAGGCTCGCGCCGCTGCCGCGGGCGACCTGCGAGATTCAGGGCTATGCGTACGACGCCCGGCTGCGTACGGCTGCGCTGGCCCGCCAGGTGTGGGGCGACAACGCTCTCGCCGACCGGTTGGAGCGTGCCGCCGGCGCGCTGAAGGAGGCGTTCAACCGCGACTTCTGGCTGCCGGAGACCGGCTACTACGCGCTGGCGCTGGACGGCGACAAACAGCCGGTACCCACCCTGGCGTCCAACCCCGGGCAGCTGTTGTGGAGCGGTATCGTGCCGGACGACCGGGTGGAGGCGGTGGTCGGGCACCTGCTGGGCCGGAACATGTTCTCCGGTTGGGGTGTCCGTACCCTGGCCGCTGGCCAGCCCGTCTACAACCCGGTGGAGTACCACAACGGTACGGTGTGGCCCCACGACAACGCGCTGATCGCGGCCGGGCTGGCTCGCTACGGCCGGCGGGACGAGGCGAACCGGCTGGCGACCGGCATCCTGGAGGCGGGTGGCCACTTCCATGACCGGCTGCCGGAGGTGTTCTCCGGCGAGGACCGCGACCGGATCCCGATCCCGCTGCCGTACCCGGGCGCGGGCTGCCCACAGGCGTGGGCCACCGCCTCGCCGTTGCTGTTGATCAGGGTGATGTTGGGGTTGGACGCGAACTCCGGCGAACCGCGCGTCGATGCCCATCTCCCGGAGCCGCTGTCGCGGCTGACGCTGCGTGGGGTGGCCAGTCGCCAGGGGCGCGTGGACGTGTCGGCGTAGTGCTCGGCCTCGGTGACTGCCGGCCGGCGGCTACCGTTGGCGCTGCTGCCTGGCGCTGCTCCGGCGTGCCACCGCAGCCCCGACCGCTGCTTTGCCCAGGTCGGCGAGCAGGTCCGCGGCCGCGCGGTCGGTGTCGCCCTGGTCGGTGCCGCCCAGCTGCACCAGCAACCAGGCACCCCCGTGGGGTAGCTCCGGCAGCGCTTCCTTGTTGAGGTGCTTGATCTTCTCGAAGTTGATGAGCTTGTCGTCGAAGCCCTCCAGGGCGGTCGGCTGGTGCGGCAGGATGCGCGGGACCGCGTCGGCGGCGGCGGCCACGTGGGGGTAGCCGAGCACCAGCAGGGTGCGGGCGCCCAGTCGCGGTACCAGCTTCAGCCTGGCGCGCAGCACCACGACCAGGGTGCTCTCCGAGCCGACCAGCGCCTGCGCGAGATGGAACTTCTTCTCCGGCAGCAGACTGTCGAGGTTGTAGCCGGAGACCCGCCGGGGGATCTTGGGGTAGCGGGTGCGGATCTGCTCCAGGTACTGGTCGCGCAGAGCGCGCAGCTGCCGGTAGATCTCGGTGCGCCGGCCGCCCTCGGCGAGGATCTGCTCGTACTGCTCGTCACTGGTCTCGCCGACCCACATCCGGGTGCCGTCGTACAGCAGCACCTCAAGCTCGTCGATGTTGTCGACGACCTTGCCGGTGCGCTGTGCGGTGGCGCCGCAGGAGTTGTTGCCGATCATCCCGCCGAGCGTGCAGTGGTTGTGGGTGGCCGGCGAGGGACGTACTCCAGGCCGGTGTCCCGCAACTGCTCGTTCAGCACGTCGAGCACGATGCCCGGCTCGACCACGCAGGTACGGCTCTCGATGTCGACCGACAGCAGCCGGTCGCAGTACGTGGACCAGTCGATGACCACCGCTACGTTGGTGCATTCACCGGCCAGGCTGGTGCCCCCGCCCCCGGGACAGCACCGGTGCGCCGTACCGGTGGCAGACCTGTACGGCGGCCACCGCGGCCTCCACCGTGCGCGGTATGACCACACCGAGCGGAATCTGCCGGTAGTTGGAGGCGTCGGTGGAGTAGGCGCCGCGTGAGCCGGGGTCGAACCGCACCTCCCCGTCGACGGCCGCGGCCAGATCCCGCTCCAACGCCCGCAGGTCGAGGTCCGGGTCCGCGGCGGGCGGGCGCGTCACCGGATCGGGCAGCCGGGTCCGGGTGGCCGTCATGACCGCAGCTCATTGATCTTGTCGCGGGCGACGGTGGCGATGGTGGCGACCTTGTGCGGTTGACCGCGCAGGAACGCCTCGGTGAACGCCTTGGCCTGCTCGTACTTGACCTTGCCAGGCATCGGTGGCTCGTTCGGGTTGACGTCGCAGTCGACCAGCGCCGGTCCGTCGTGGGCGAGGGCGTCGCGGATCGCACCGGCCACGTCGCCGGGCTTGCGTACCTTGGCGCCGTACGCGCCGCAGCCACGCGCCCAGGTCGAGAAGTCGGCCTCCGGCTGCTTGTGCCGCACGGCGTACTCGGGATACCCGAGGACGATCTGTTCCCAGAGGATCTGCCCGTAGGCGTTGTTGTTGTTGACGATCACCTTGATCGGAAGCTGATGGCGGACGGCGGTGAGGAACTCGGCCATCAGCATGGCGAACCCGCCGTCGCCGACGAACGCGATGACCTGCCGGCCGGGGAACGCGTGCTGCATGGCGATCGCGTAGGGCAGGCCGGGGGCCATGGTGGCCAGGTTGCCGGACAGGTAGAAACGGCGGTCGCCGCGGATGGTCCAGTGCCGGGCGGCCCAGGTGGCGATGGTGCCGGAGTCGCAGGTCAGGATGGCGTCGTCGGAGGCGGCGTGGTCGACGCAGCCGATCAGGTACTGCGGGGCGATCGGGTCGCGCGAGGAGTCCTCCAGCCCGGCCATGTCGGAGCGCCAGGCGGCCATCTCCCGCTGGTACTTCTCCAGGAACGACCGGTCGCCGGCCTCGTCGAGCATCGGCAGCACCTGGCTCAGGGCGAGTTTCGCGTCGGCGGCGACCGGCGCGTCGGCGGGCAGCCGCATCCCGATCAGGGTCGGATCGATGTCGATCTGAACGACCTTCGCCTGCCCCGGCGACGGGAGATGCCTGGAGTACGGGAAGGAGGTGCCGACCATGAGCAGGGTGTCGCACTCTTCCATGAGTTCCTCGCTGGGCCTGGTACCCAGCAGGCCGAGCCCGCCGGTGGTCAGCGGATGGTCGTCGGGTACGGCCATCTTCCCCGGCAGGGTCTTGACGATCGGGGCGGCCAGCTTCTGCGCGACGGCGATGACCTCCTCGCGGGCGTCCAGCGCCCCGACGCCGACCAGCATGGCCACCTTCCGGCCGGCGTTGAGAATCTCCGCCGCCGCGTGCAACTCGCCCTCCTCCGGCCGAGGGCGCCGCAGCGATACGGTGGGCCGGCTGGCCGGCGGCCCGCCGGGGCCGACGCGGCGGTACGGGTCCTCGCCGGCCGGCGCGACCTGGATGTCGTTGGGGAAGGTCAGGTGGACCACGGTGCGTTTGGCCAGGGCGTTGCGGATGGCGAGGTCGACGACGCCGGGCATCTGCTGCGGATTGGTGACCATCAGGTTGTACCCGGCCAGGTCCTGGTAGAGCCGGTCCAGGTGCACTTCCTGCTGGTAGTGCGTGCCCAGCACGCTGGTCTCCTGCATTCCCGTGATGGCCAGTACCGGGACGTGATCGAGTTTCGCGTCGTACAGGCCGTTGAGCAGGTGGATGGCGCCGGGGCCGGAGGTCGCGGCGCACACGCCGAGCCTGCCGGTCGCCTTGGCGTAGCCGGTGGCCATGAACGCTGCCGCCTCTTCGTGGTGTACGAGCACGAAGCGCAGCTGGTCCTGGACGCGACGGAAGCCCTCCATCAGCCCGTTGATGCCGTCCCCGGGCAGGCCGAACACGGTATCCACGCCCCATGCCACCAGGCGGCGGGCCAGGCTCTCACCGACGATCTCCGGCATTTCCTTGCCTCCGTAGCGGGGTTGGACGATCTGAGGTTGATCAGCGACGGGCGGAACGCCGTCCGAGGAGGTACGCCACCGCGACCGCGGCGGCGCCGGCGATCAGGGTCGGCGACATCAGCCGCGATTTGGCCTGTGCCCATCCGGTCTTCGGGTCGGCGACGGCACCGGCCGCGCTGCCCACCATGCTGGTCACCCTGTCCCCGGCCTTGTCCTTGAGTCCTGTTGCCTCCGGCACTCCGGCCTCCATTTCATAGGTAATTGCCCGCTTTCATGCCTAACGTCGTGTGATCGGGTCGGTGACGAGCGGGATGCCGTGAACCGCCGGAACCTACGCCAGGCACCACCCGGCCGCCGCGAGCAAACAGTGCCGCGGGCAAGAACCGCGTTCCGGCCCCGGCACGTCGTCTCATCGCGAGTCGAGAAATTCCCGGGGGAGACGCCGGGCAAGAGCGCGCACCGCCCGGTACTGCAACGCCTTGACGGCCGCATCGTTGCGCCCCATGACACGAGCGGTCTCGCTGACCGACAGGCCCTGAAAGAATCGCAGCACCAGGCACTCGCGGTGCTCGGGCTTCAACCGCCCGAGAGCCCCGAACAGCGCCTCGTTCTGTACCCGGTCGACAGCGGTCGACTCAGGCTGGCCATCCACGCCGGGGGATTCCCGCTCGAACGTCCGGATCTCGCCCGTCCCGCCCTCGACACGGTGGCGGGCGGACTTGTAGTGGTCGGCAATGAGATTACGAGCGATGGTCAGCAGCCACGCGACAGGGTCGCGTCCCTGCCAGGTGAAGTTGCCGATGCCGCGCAGTGCCCGCAAGAAGGTATCCGCGGTCAGGTCCTCGGCGATCTGCTGACTGCCCGTTCGCAGAGAGGTGAACCGGTAGATCGTATCGACGTACAGCTCGTAGATCGCACCGAAGGCTTCCCGGTCGCCGTCCTGGGCACGGCGGATGAGCGCCCAGGCATTCAGAGCCTTCGACGCGCTGTCGGGCTGGCCCTCCGGTGCGCTGTCCGGCTGGCGATCCGCGACCGATCGGTGCTTGCCGGCCTCGGTACGCCGAACGTGTGCCGGTCGGGGTCCGGCTGTCGCCGGGGCGCCGCCGTCGGGCGTACGCCGCATGTTCTCGATGGATTGTGCTGGCTGGGGGAGGGCACGCATGCAGGATCCTTCTCTGTTCCTTGGGCGGAGCCGCGCTGCACTCCGGCGGTAACGGGGCCGGATGGACGATCATGCGCGTGATTACGTTTAGTATTGAGCTAGCTACATGCGCGGGACATCTCCCGCTCCAGTACGAACCTGGTCAGCTCTGTCCGGCTGGCGACGCCGAGCTTCCGGAAGATACGCCGCAGGTGGAAGTCGACGGTGTGACGCGATACGAACAGGCGGGCGGCGACCTCCCCGTTGGTGCGCCCTTCGGCGACGACCCGGGCCACCTGGCGTTCGGCGTCTGTGAGGCTCGGCCATCCTGCCTGCGTTTGGCCTTGTCGCGTCCGCCCGTAGGAGCGCACTCCGAGCTTGTGCAGGCGGGCGCGAATCCGGGCGACGTCCGGCTCGGCAGCGATCCGGCGGTATCCCTGCAACGCACGGTTCAGCGCCAGCCGCGCGGCGGCCCAGTCGCCGTTGCCGGCCAGCACGATGCCAGCGTCCTCGGCCGCGTTGGCGGCCGGCAGCGGGCGCAGGTATTGTCCGGCCGCTTCCGAGAGCCGCGCGGCGTCGCCGTCGATCAGCGCCCGTGCGTGCCGGACGGCGGCGGCCAACGATCCGAGCCCGCCCTGCCGGCCACGCTTTCGATGCGACCAAGCAACTGGGATGCCTCGGCAAGGTCGCCGACGCAGCCGAGCATCGCGGCGAGCCCGAGCGTGGGCAGCCGATCGTTGACAGAACCCTGAGTACCGCGGCGTACTGCCGCGCGGGCCAGGTCCACGGCGACCTGGACGAGTCCGGCATGCCAGGTCGTCCATGCCAGGGTCATGATCGCCGCGCCGAGCGCCGCGTCACGGCGCCGCGCACCCCCGCCGAGAATATCCGCGGATACCCGTTGCGCGCTCGCGATGTCGTCGAGCATCAACAGACCCGATAGCCGGTATGCCTCGGCAGAATCCCGCAGCGGTGGGGACAGGTCGGGCTCGGCGAGAACCGCCTCGGCTTCCCGGACGGCTGCCCCGGGTCGCCCCCGGAGCAGATCGACGGTACACAGCGAGATTCCCATCCGGATCCGAATTCGGGCCGGCTGACCGGTCAGCAACTGGGCCCGCCGGGCCACCGCCTCGGCCTCGTCAACCCGCCCCGCCGCCAGAAGCGCCTCAACGGCGTGGACCAGGCGGTGTACTCGGGTGGGGTCATGCGCCGTGGTCAGGCGCAACACGTGTACCGCCAGGTCGGCGGCTGCGGACGGATCGGTCGCTGTCAGCTCGGAGACGGCCTGGTCCAACGCGTGCAGGGATTTGTCGTCGCCCGAGCGGCTGCCCTCTATGAGGTGGCCCACCGCAGCCCCACTACGCCTGCCTTGTGCCAGCAGCATGGTCGCGATCCGGCGGTGAAGTGCGAGACGCACCGGCTCTGGGGTCGCTTCGAGAACGGCCTCGCGGAGTCGCTCATTCGCGGGGGCGAGCATGCCCGATCGGTTGACGACCAGTCCGGTCGCCAGCAGCCGGGGCAGCATCGGTAACAGCGTGCCGATCGGTTCGGACAGCACCTCGGCGGCGTCTTCGAAAGTGAACCGCCCCATCATTGCCGCCAGTATCAGCAGGTGAGCGGCCTCGGATGCGACATCATCGAATCCGTACGGGTTGAACTCGATCGCGGACGTCTGTTTCCGGTCCGTGGGCGATTGTCGACAAGGGTTGATGGTTCTGCTCCTTTCTGGAAGCGTGCCGCCGCACGATCGGGCGGCGTCAGCGGATCTACCCCTTGGGGCAAGTGCCTATGTCGGCTCTGGGAGACAGAACCGCATATGCGATTTGCATCTGCGGGACGAATGCGGATGGCTCCCCCGGGCCGGCTACTGATCTCGGGCCGCGCGGCATTGCCGGGCGAGCGTCCCGATCTGAAGCGGAAAGTTTTCGGCGAATGCGCGAACGGCGCCGTCTCCTTGCAGCAGTGCGTGGTCCGAGCGTTGTGAGGTAGGTCGCCTAGGATCAGGCCGCAGAGTTGATCTCGGAAGACTGAGGAGCTGAACTCAGCGTGACAAAGACCCGCGGCCGCTTGCCTTACTCCGCTGCGGCACGGGCGGACGATGAGCCCGATCGCCGCCGTTTCCTCGCACTGGTAACGGCGGTGTTGGACTGCCCCGATGAGCGACAGATCATCGACCTCGCCGCCGCCTGCGTCGCGTGCCTGGCCAACTGCCGGCTCGACGGCGTGTATCTGGGCGGCTGGTCACTTGCGACCGCCAGTTGCCGGGAGCTGATGGTGCAGGCGGCGGTGGAGGATCAATTGTCTCTGCTCGGCGTCACCGGCGGGCTGGTCACGATCCCCAATCAAAGCTGGGCGGGCGCGATTCCCGTCCGCAGCTCCGGTCGGGTGTTCGGCTCCCTGGTGGTGGTCGCCGCCACCCCACCGTCGGCATTCGACGAGTTCCGGCTGCGGATGCTGGCCGATCACACGGGTGCCGCGCTTGCGAACGTTGGATGGTCGGCGCGGCAGAAGAGCCTGGAGGTGAAGCTGCGCTCCACCCAGATCGCGCACACTCACGCGGTCGACGGGTTCAACCGGGTGGCTGCCGCCCGCGACCGGTTGCTCGAAGTGGCCATGAGGGGCGAGGGAGAACAAGGTGTGGCGCGAGCGGTCCATGAGTTGACCGGCTTCCCGGTGACGGTCGAGGACCGCGATGGAACAGCGCTGGCACGAGCCGGCGCGGGCGCCGCGGATCGGCAACTTCCCCAGTCTCTGGCCGCCCGCCGGCAATTACTCGAACGTGCACGTCGGGCGAACCGACCGGTTCGGGCCAACGGTCGCCTGGTCGCGGTGACCAGGCCCGGAAAGTATGGGCTCGCTGTGCTGGCACTGCACGATACCGATGGGCGCAGTGGTGAGGTGGAAGAGATCGTGCTCGCGCACGGCGCGGCGATCCTGGAGATCGAACTGGCGAGGCAACACAGTCTCGCCGAAACCGAGCTGCGGCTCGGTCGAGATCTGATCGGTGAGCTACTCGCCGGTGCCGCCGCGCTCCTACCGTGAGGCGCAGATGGCGTTGCGCGTACAGGAGATGCTGGGCATACCCGACCAGGTGACCGTGTTCGATCAGTTGGGCGTGTACCGGTTGCTCGCGACCGTGCAGGACGCCGCGAGCATCGAACACTTCGTGCGCGAGTGGCTCGGGGACCTGCTGGACTACGACGCCCGAAGGCACGCGAACCTCGTCTCGACGTTGAGCCGGTACCTGGAGAACGGCGGCACGCACGAGGCGACCGCGAAAGCGTTGGCGGTGCACCCCAGCACTCTCAAGTACCGGCTGCAACGGATACGCGAGATCTCAGGCCACGATCTCGCCGACCCGGACACGAAGTTCAACCTCCAGTTGGCCACCCGGGCGCGGCAGACGCTGGCCGCGGTGGTGCAGCGAACCGGTCAGACATCCGAACCTATCGGGGGAGGAATGGGGGAACGGTGACGCATGCGGGTAGCCGTGCGTGACGACCTGATTCCTGTCGACCGACCGGTGTGCCGGCACCGCGGCGCGGCCACGGTCCGCTCGGGCCGCCTGCGCAGCGTTCGTGCGATCACTCGCGCCTGGCCGGTGTACGAGTGGACCTCGACAACGAAGACCTCACGGCCGTTTTCCAGCACACACATCCACTGCCGGTAAACGAGCACGGCATCGGCGAATAGCCAGGCGACGGGGCGTGGGGAGGCCGAGGCGGCAGCCACGGAGGCCCGAGCGAGGGCGCAGCGCTTGTCCAGCGGGGGTCGCAGGTCCCCGGTAAACAGCCGCCAGGTGGCTCGCAGGGCGCGGATCACGCCGGCACGCAGCGCCGCCCGTTTGCGTTGGCGCATCACGGACACGCCTCCTCGGCGAGATCGGGGTGGCCGCCGCGGCCGGAGGAGGCGGCCAGCGCGGCGAGAAACATGTCGCACCACGCTTCGACGTCCTGGGTGCGGACTCGTTGACGCATGCGGCCCATCGCCTCACTGGGGGTGTGGCAGGTCGCCGAGGCGCGCAGGATCGAGGCTTTGACCGCGTCGATGTCGTACGGATTGACGATGTCGGCTTCCGGCAGTTCGGCGGCTGCTCCGCTGAATTCCGACAGCACCAGTCGGCCGGTGTCGTCGGTGCGCGTCGCGACGAATTCCTTGGCGGCCAAGGACATGCCCTGGCGCAGTGCGGTGGCCAGCATGACGTCCGCGGCGAGGTAGAGCGCGGCGAGCTCGGGAAGGTCCACCTCGCCGCGCTCGTAGTGGATGACCGGGTGTCCGATGCGCGCATGCGTGCCGTTGATCTGTGCGATCTGCCGCTCGATGTTCTCGCGCTCGGGCGACCGCGTGGCCAGCCCGCCGTCGGGGTACGTGCCGACATGGATCAGCACGGTGTCGGTGGCGTCCAGGCGGCCCTCGGCCAGCAAGTCGGCGTAGGCGTTCAGTCGTCGGCGCACCCCGTCGGCGTACTCGGGCCCGCCGACGGAGAGCAGGACCAGGCGCGGGTCGCCCACGATGGAACGGATCTTGCTTGCCCTCGCGCGAACGTGGGGCATCTCGGCCAGCCCAGCGAGCCGGGGTGCGTCCACCGAGGCGGGGAAGACGCCCGTGGCAACCCGCCGTTCGCCGAACTCGAGAGTGGTGCCCCGGTGGGGCAGCCGGCCCAGCTCAAGCGCCGTACCGAGGAAGTTGACGGCCGAGCGGACCTGCTGGAAGCCGATGAGGTCGGCGCCGAGCAGACCGGCGAGGATCTGTTCGCGCATCGGCTGTTGCGCGAACCGGTCCACGGGCGGGAACGGGCTGTGCAGGAAGAACCCGATGTGCAGATCGGGACGGATCTGTCGCAGGTACCCGGGCACCATCTGCAGGTGGTGGTCATGGATCCACACCGTGCCGGCGGGCGCCGCGATGTTCGCGACCGCGTGAGCGAGCCGGTAGTTGACGCGCCGGTAGGCTTCGCGCCATGGTGCGCTGAACTGCGCCGGTTGCCCGCAGTCGAAGTACAGCGGGGTCAGCGTGCTCAGGCAGTGCCCGTGGTAGTAGTCGGTGATTTCGGCGCCGGACAGCGGAACCGGATGCAGCCAGAGGCCCTCCAGCAGTTGTGGTTCCGCGGCGGATCCCGCGGAGAAGCCGGTCCAGGCGGCCCCCCGGGCGGCGACCGGCTGGCGCAGCGATCCCGGGACACTGCCCGCGACGGGCTGCCAGCGCAGCGGGTCGAGGTGTACCGGTAGCGAATGCGTCGCGAACACCAGCTCGTACCCCGCGGTGGTGTCACGATCGGCCATGGGTGCTCTCCTCGGCGGTGTGCGGCGCTGTCGCGTCCGGCGGCGGGGCAGGCACGGTGTCTGGCGTACTGGGCGCGGCTGTCGCCGTCACATGGAGCACCCGGTCGGCACGGGCCAGCTCCAGGATCCGGCGCAGTCGCGCGGATGGCGAGCGCAGAGTCAGCAGCCCACCGCCGCGGCGGACCCGGCGGTGCGTATCCACCAGCAGTCCGACGGCCGCCGCGTCGATGCGTGGACAGTCGGCGAGGTCGACCACGAGCTGAGCGGGGTGCAGTTCCAGCGCCTCGCCGAGAATCGCGGTCAGTCGCGGTACTGAGCGCGAGTCCAGTTCTTCTGTCACGATCACCTCGACGACGGGTACCTTGCCATCGACTGTTTCCGGCATATCAGACATGTCTCACCAGCTTTCCGCTGCCAGACCCCAGCTTCGGCAGCAGACATGGCAGTAGGCGCCCGAAAATGTGACAGTTGCGTGACAACAGGCGGGTGCTGGTCCTTACCTCCGCCGCGCGTTGGCCGATGGCACGCGCGTGCGTCATGATGCTGCGATGGCGTCCGTGCTGGTAATCGAGGATGACGATCGGATCCGGCTGTCGTTGGCGCTCGCGCTGGAAGACGAGGGCTACGCCGTTGACCAGGCCGCGACGGCGGAAGAGGGTCTGGCCTGCCAACGCGTCACACCTGCCGACACGGTACTGGTGGATCTGATGCTGCCCGGGCTCGACGGGTTCGAGTGCATCCGGGAACTGCGCCGCGCAGATGAGGTTCCCATCGTGGTGATCAGCGCGCGAAGTGATACGCACGACATCGTCGCCGCGCTGGAGGCGGGCGCCGACGACTATCTGGTCAAACCCGTGGCGGTCAAGGAACTGTGTGCCCGGCTGCGGGCCCTGCGGCGCCGGGCACGGGCGAGCGGTCCCAGCGTCCCCACGTTCGCACTGGGAGATCTGGAAATCCGGCCGCTGGCCGGAGAGGTCACCCGCCGCGGCCAGCCGCTCGCCCTGACCCGCACGGAGTTCCGGCTGCTGTGCGAACTGGCCGAGCACGTCGGCATGGTGCTCTCCCGCCAGCAGTTGCTGGAACGGGTCTGGGAATACGACTACGGCGACCACCGCCTCGTCGACGTGCACGTGGGCAGGCTGCGCCAGAAGATCGAAGACGAACCGGCCAACCCCCGCCATCTGGTCACTGTCCGCGGCCTCGGATACAAGCTGCAGCGATGAGACGAGCACTCGGCCTGCGCGCGCGGGTGATGACCAGCTTCGCCCTCAGCGCCCTGGTCATCTCCGCGGCGACCGCGGTGTTGTCCTACGACCTGACCCGGCGCACGTTGCTGGGCGGACGGGAGCGCACCGCGGTGCGCGCCGCGTACTTCGACGCGAACGTCGTGCAGGCCGGGTTGGCCAGCGACGATCCGGATGTGATCGACGTCCTGCGCTCACTGGACACCGGCAGCACCCGACGCGCGGTGGTCCGCAGGGACAACCGCTGGTACGCGCGGGGCGCCGACGCGGGCATCACCGCGGCCGTTCCCGCGTCGCTGCAACGCCTGGTCGCCGGCGGCCGACCCGCGGCGGAGCGGGTGCGGACCGATGCCGGAGCGGTCCTCGTCATCGGCGTACCGCTGGCCGACTCGACACAGTTCTACGTGGTCGAGTCGCTCGCCGAGCTGGATCAGACCCTGCGGGCGCTGTCGGTGATCCTGACCCTCGTCGCCGCGGGTACGACCGTGGCCGGCGCGGTCGCGGGCGCCTACGCCACCCGCCGGGCGCTGCGTCCGCTGGCCACGGTGGTCGAGGCGGCCCGGAACATCAGCGAAGGGAACCTGAGCGCCCGACTCGACCCCTCGGCCGAGCCGGAACTCCGGCGCCTGACCACCTCGTTCAACCACATGGTGGAGCAGTTGGAGCAGCGGCTGGAGCGTGACCGCCGGTTCGCCGCGGACGTCAGCCACGAACTGCGCTCGCCGTTGCAGACGCTGGCCAACGCCGCCAGCGTGTTGAGCCGTCGTCGCGACCACCTGGACGAGAGAACCGCACGCGCCGCCAGTCTCGTGGCGGTCGAAGTCGACCGGTTTCAGAGCCTGGTCACCGATCTGATCCAACTGGCCCGCAGCGACCAGCCCGCCGACCGCACCCCGGTCGACGTCGCCGAGTTGGCTCGGCAGATCTGCCGTGACAAGCAGCTTCCTGGCGCCATCGTCAGTACCGGCGGCGAGGGGGAACTCATCTGGCTGGTCGACCCGCGCCGCTTCGGGCAGATCCTCGCCAACCTGCTGGACAACGCGCGCATCCACGGAGGTGGCCCCGTCGCCCTGCGACTGAGCGCCTCGGACGGTTGGTACCACCTGGAAGTCGACGATGAGGGGCCGGGGGTGCCTCCGGAGAGCCGCCCGACGATTTTTGATCGGTTTGTCCGGGGTCGAGGTGCCAGTGCCCGCGGCGACTCCGAGGGCACCGGATTGGGGCTCGCTCTCGTGGCCCAGCACGTCGCCGCTCATGGTGGCCGGGTCTGCGTCACCGACCGGCCGGGCGGCGGGGCCCGATTCCGCGTCGAACTGCCGGCGGTACAGGGATGAAGTCGGCGCGCCACGTGTCAGCTCTGCTGGTGCTGAGTACGGTGCTCCTGGCCGGCTGTGGCGTCCCGATCGAGACCCGACCACGCGCGATCGATCCACCGCACGGCCCGTTCCAGGCGCTCACCTCGCCCACTCCGGCGGCACCCACCGCCGGGCCGGTAGCCGAGAAGCTCTTCCTGGTCAAGGATGACATGTTGCTGGCCGTGACCCGGCACGTCAACCATCCGCCGGCAGCGGACGCGCTGATCCGGGACCTGCTGGCCGGCCCGACCGACGCGGAGCGGGACGCGGGCATCACCAGCGCCCTGCTCGGCGGCAACGTCGTCGACCAGGTGGACATCGCGGGCGGGCGGGCGACGGTGGACCTCTCATCGACCATCGAGAGCACTGCCCGCAACGACGAGGTGCTTGCCTACGCCCAACTTGTGTGCACGCTTCTGACCCGGCCGGACATCAGCGGCGTGACGTTCACCAGCGAGGGGCAGACGGTTGCCGTTCCCCGCGCCGACGGCTCCCTCTCGGCGGGACCGCTGAACGCCACCGACTACGCCGGCCTCATCGCCGCTGCGTCGCCGGGCGCCAGCCCGACCCGCTGAAGCGCCTCTCACCGGCCCGCATCGTGCCCGCTCACCAGGCAGTCGGGGGGCCGGCCGGCGGCGCGGCGAGCGTCACGGCGGCCTCGAGCAGGACGGCGTGGACGAAAGCCTGGGGGAGGTTGCCGCGCAGTTGGCGCTGACGGACGTCGTACTCCTCGGAGTAGAGGCCGGGCGGTCCACTCGCCGCGCGGTTGCGTTCGAAGAGGTGGGCGGCGGCGATCGGGTCGCCGGCGTGATGAGCGGCCAGTGCGGCGGACAGACCGCAGAGCAGAAACGCCCCTTCGGCGTCGCCCAGTGGCCTGTGGTCGGGACGGAACCGGTAGACATAGCCGTCCCGCTGCAGTTCGGTGCGTACCGCCGCGAGGGTTGCCGCGGTACGGGGGTCGTCGGGCGGTAGTGCGCCGCGGATCGCGGGCAGCAGCAGGGCGGCGTCGATCCGGGGATCGTCGGCGGCACGTTGCCACCGGCCGGATGGGTGCAGGCCGCGCCGCGCGGTGTCGGCCAGAATGGTGTCGGCAAGGCGGATCCACGGCGCGGCCTGCCGGGCGGGAGCCACCCGGGCGACGGCGGTGAGCCCGGCGACGCAGATGAGTTTCGAGTGCGTCCACTGGCGTGGTTCGAGTTCCCAGATGCCGGCGTCGGGTTCCCGCCAGCGCGACTCGATGCTTCGTGCGGCGGTTTCGATCGCGCGCCACGAGTCGGCGCTGAGCCGATCCCGTCGGGCCGCCGTGGCCAGCAGCAGGAGCGCCTCGCCGAACGCGTCGAGTTGAAACTGGTCGTTGACGTGGTTGCCGGTCATGACCCGGCCGCCAGGGTAGCCGGGTAGGAAGTCGAGTGCTTGTTCGGAGGGGACCCGGGCGCCGGTACTGGTATAGGCCGGAGCTAGGCGCGGGCCGTCTTCCAGCAACCGTGCGCCGACGAACGCCACGGCGGCGTCGAGCAGGCTGTCGACCCGGGCGGCGGCGGCCGCCTGACCGGCGAAGCACTGGTCGCGGATCCACGAGTACCGGTAGTCGTAGTTGCGACCGGCCTTGGCCCGTTCGGGTAACGACATCGTCGCCGCGGCGACCATTCCGCCGTCGGGGTTGGTCAGTCCCCGGAGGACGGCGAGCGCGTGGTCCGCGTCGCGGTGCCCCAGGCAGTCGGGCAGGTCGCGCCGTTCGCACTGCCACACGTGCTCGGTGACCCGCCAGCTCCGGTCGGCGTCCGGCACCGGTGTGTCGAGGCTCCGGTCGGACAGCTCCAGGATCAGATCGTGGCGGTTGCCGGCGGGGATCCGGAGGCGGGCGGAGAGTGTCTGGCCGTCCGGTTGTGCGGCTGCCCCTCCGGTCCAGCGCAGCCGCAGGCTACCGATGCGGGCGTGCCAGATCCCGTCGTCCCGGTGGAGGTCGGTCGGTTCCCGCCGGCCGAACCGGCCCCGAGGATCGAGGACTACGAGGACCTCGGCGTCGCCCTCGATCGCTTCGATCCTTCGCAACAGCACGGTACGGTGGGGGTCCGCGGGAAGCGCGAGCGCCTCGCGGCAGTGCAGGATACCGGCGGTGGTGATCCACCGGTTGGTCCAGATCAGGGAACCGGGCCGGTAGAATCCGCCCCATACGAAACGCGGATCGGCGGGGGTTACGGCGTAGACGCCGCGACCGCCGAGCAGACTGGCGAACACCGCGTCAGAGTCCCAGGTGGGCGCGCACAGCCAGCCGATGTCCCCGTGGGGTCCGACCAGGGCGCCGCGCCGCCCGTCGCCCACCACCGCGTATTCCCGTAGTACCTGCGGCGGAAAGCCGGGCTGTTGCGGACGACGGGGGAGGTCGTTCTCCCATGCCATGGCGCCTCCCTTGACGAACGCGTCACGATTACCCCTCGGCCGGTGCCGTACACCGGGTCCAGCTGTCCGCCCGCGGGGATCGCCCGGCCGGGAGGCGACGCCTCCGGTGCCGGCTCGGGAACCGGAGGCGGTGGGCCGTCGACCGCCATCTCCGGTCGGCATGCCCGGGCGAGTCTCGTCGCGACCGAGGCGACGCCCGGACCAACCCTGGCGGATGCAATGATTGCGCTATGCCGAGGAGACCTCCAGACGTCGCCCTCGCTCGCGAAGATCTCGTCGATGCTCTGTTGTCCGCCAGCCGGGCGATGGTGGCGATCGCCGGGCGGTCCCTGGCCGGGCT
>JBDZVD010000103.1:0-25393 GCA_040255525.1 Micromonosporaceae bacterium
TCCGCTAGCCCATCGACAACAGTCTCCGTCCACCCCTTTGCCATCAGGCTCTGAGCATCAACTCCAGCATCACGTAGTTGGTCAGCAGGATGTCCGGCGGGTTGTCCCGGATCTCTCTGCGCCGCTCGTCGTCCTCCTGGCCGGTGTACCGGGCATAGGTGACCGGCTCGCGTCCCGGGCCGTAGCCGTCGCGCAAGTATTTGTTGAGCTCGTTGAGCTGGCTGTTGGCCAGGGCGTTCATCGGATAGACGATGATCGCCCGTACCCGCTTGCGTGCCTTGGGATCCTTGTCGCGGTCCCTCAACACCTTGTCGACGATCGGCACGATGTACGACAGCGACTTTCCGGAGCCCGTGCCCGTGGTGAGCACGTAGGACACACCGGAGCGGGCCGCGTCGACGGCTTCACGCTGGTGCCGGTGCAACGTCAGCGGACGACCATCGCACACCGCGCCACCCTCGGTCTTGCCCGCCTGGAAGATGCGGGCGCACTCCGCGTGCAGCACTCCCTCGTTCGCGAGCTCGAGAACACTGCCCCCTGAGGCGAAGAACGGGTTTAACGACACCCATGGATCCGGCCACTGGGACTTGGCATCGAGCTCGTCTTCCACAAACGCCGCGATCCGGTCGTCGCGGATGACCGTGCCCCCCTCAGTGAAGGCTCGGTAATCCGTGATGAGCTTTCGGTGCACCGCGAAGACGTCCATACCCGGCGCGACGGGCCGGGGCCCCAGCGTGTGCGCCACCTCCGTGGTCGGCGCCGCAGCGCGGTCCTCGGCGCGCAGGGCCGCGAGGTACCGAACCGGATCGAACTCCTCCCAACCCGGGACATGCTCCGCGCCGACGGCCAAGGGCAGCAGAGCATCCCGGACGGTGACGGCATCGGCGGGCCGGTCGGCCGGATCCTTGGCGAGCAGCCGTTCGACGAGTCTCGCCATGCTCTGCGGCACGTCGGAGCGGAGCAGCCGCAAGGGTGGCGGCTGCTCGTTAAGGTGCTTCTCACCGAGTTCGTGCGCCGACTCGGACAGGAACGGCGGAACACCGGTGAGCAGCTCGAACAGCACGCAACCAAGGGCGTACAGGTCGGCTGCCTGGGTCACCGCCGCGGCGAGGAACTGCTCCGGCGCCATGTAGCGGGCGGTGCCCACCGTGACACCGGTACTCGTGATCTTGACACCGCCGATGTCATCGACGATCCGCCCCATGCCGAAGTCGAGAACCTTGACTACTCCCCCGCGCAGCAGCATCACGTTGGAGGGCTTGAGATCGCGATGGATGACGCCGGCGGCGTGGGCTGCGGAGAGCCCGTCCGCGATCTGCGCCCCGAGGGCCGCGACCCAGGCGATGGGCAACTGCGGATGCTCGGCCACGAGGTCACGCAGGGTTTCGCCATTCAGAAGCTCCATGGCGAGATAGGGCAGACCGTTTGCGTCGACGCCACCCGCGATCGTCCGGGGAAGGTTGCGGTGGCTAAGCCGGCGCATGATGCGCACCTCGCGGTCAAAGCGCTGCTCCGCCTTGTCATCGGCGTGGGGATCAACGCTCGCGCCGGAGCGACTGCGCAGGATCAGCTTCACCGCCACCACGTGATTTTTGGAGTCCGGCGGTGCCTGCAGATCCTCGGCGCGGTGAACCTCCCCCATGTTGCCCTTGCCTATCGGTGCGAGTAGATGGAACCGGCTGGCTACCGGGTCCTGGTTCCCAGACACCACAACCTCCCCAGGGCATCGTGCTTGACGAGCATGGCGTGTCTTGTGGGCGAATGTGGCTCACAGTCAGCGCGCACGTTAGTATCGCCGCGACTACGCAGAGCGGCGATCATCTAATCGGTGGTTCCTGATTGGCCCAAACGTCAGCGAACGGGCCGAGGCTTCATAAGCCGGTCGTATTGCCTTGTACGAATGGCCAGGTCCGCGAGGTGCTCGGCGGCGATTGGGCGATAGTCGGGTTTGGTCTCACGACTTCTCACCGCTTGGCCGGACCGAACCAACGGCCAGTCCGTCGGCCGTGAGTTGGATGAATTCGGCGCCAAGTGCCGCAGCCTCGCGCAGCGCGCCCTCGAACGCGACGAGCCGCTGGTAGACCTCGCCGTGGGCGCGTTGCTCAGCCAGTGGCAGGCGGCGAATCTGAGCGCGACGGATGTCGAAGCGCAGCGTGCCGGACAGGCTGCTGGCCTGTCGCTCGTTGGTCGTTGTTCGCAGCTGTCCGGCCAGGTACCACGGATCGAGGGCGGCCGGATTCGGTCGTAGCAGGTAGAGGTTGCGTCCTAGCAGCGGCCCGTCTTCGGTGATGACCCGGGCGGTCAGTGCCCGGGCGACCATCGGTACCACCACGTCGTCTGCCGTCAGTGCGATGTGCTGCCCGGGCCGGTCATCGTCGCCGCCGGAGGCGTCGCGGCCTTGCAGCACGTCCTGCACCGTAAGCACCGGCGGCCCGCCGGCCTCCCACACCGGTTCCGAGTCGTCACTTCCGGAGGCGGTAGGCCGGATAGGTCCGATGAGCTGCAACGCGCCGGTGCGGGCCAACTCGGCGATCGAGACGGGGGGCGCGGCAGCCTCGTCATCTCGCGCGGCGGCCAAACGTGGCATCAACTGCGGCAGTTCGGTGACAATGGCAGCCAGACGGTCCCGGGTATGCACCAGATGCTCACCAGTCCGCTTATCGCTTGCCGCGGGTTGGCGTCGGGCGGGGGTGAAGTCGGCGTCTTCGTCGAGCAGTTCGATGACGGGTACCGCGCGGGCGAAGCCGGGCTCGTCAACCTCCGCGTCGGGTGCGGCGGTGAAGGCCCGCCAGGCAGCCAGCACTCGCACGGACAGCTCGGCCAGGTCTCCCTCGACAGCGTTGATGAGTAACGTTCGCGCTGGTGGACGCGCGTCGGGTGCGGGCCGACGCAAGATCCACAGATGCAGCGGTACCGCATGCGGCGCGGCCACTCCACTGGGGAGCGCGATGACGGCGCGCAGCGTCCCGCGGCGCAGCAGCTCGGCCCGTATGCGCCGGCCGGCCCGGCGACCGGCCGCCGCCGGTGGCATCAGGAGCACCGCGTGCGCGCCGGTTCGCAGATGGGCCAGGGCGTGCTGCACCCAGGCCAGCTCGGGTTCAGTTCGTGGTGGGAGGCCGTACTCCCAGCGAGGGTCGTAGCCGAGCTCGTCGTGCCCCCAGTTACTCACGCCGAACGGCGGGTGGCAGACCACCGCGTCGACGGAACGGGTAGCGAATGCGTCCGCGCGCAGGGAGTCGCCGGTGTGTACCTCACCGGACACCTCGCGCAGGGCGAGCCAGAGTCCGGCGAGATTGGCGAGGTCGGTCTCGAGTTCCTGCCCGTATGCCGAGGTGCAGCCGGCGCGGACGGCGGCCCGGAGAGTAGCGCCGGTGCCCGCGGCTGGGTCGAGAACGGAGCCGCCGCCAACGCCGGCGAGCCCGACCATGAGGTCGGCCAACTCGTCCGGAGTGGCCCAAGGGCGGCCCGGTCCCGGTGCGGAGAAGCGTTGCCATAGTTCATCGAAGGCCGCCTGTGGGCCCAACTCGTTGGCGAGGGCGTCGACCTCTGGCAGCAGGGCGTTGAGCTCTGCCTCGGCCGGGCGTCGGCCGGGGCGGTGGCCGCGTTGCCGCGTGAGCAGCAACGTGCCGACGGCGGCGAGCGCGCTCGCGGGCGACGCAGCGGTGCCTACGAGGTGCTGCCACAGCCGATCGGCCCGAGACAGCTCCCGTAGTTTGCTCTGCCCCCGCAGCCATTGTTCGACCTCGTTGAGGTCGAACAATGGGCTAGCCGCGCTGCCGCCCACCGGCGCGGGGAAGTCGGCGTGCCGCTTCCGCCAGTTGCTGACAGCGGCACGGCCTACACCGGCGAGCCGAGCAATCTCCGCCGCGGTGATGGTTAGGTCCTCCCGCACACCGGAAGTGTGGCACATCTGTCAAGCACTTGTCACGTGGACCGAGTTCCCTATGAATTGTCTGTTGACATGGTTCACAGACGCACCTACGGTAAGTGGCCGTTGAGCCCAACTCTCCCCGGAGGCACTCATGCGGAAGATCGCCATACTCGGACTGGCCGCGGTCGCCGCGCTCGCCATCGCGTGCGGCACCGGCAGCCAAACTGGCTCGTCGGTTAGCGGTGGCAAGGGCCAGACCGTTGACAGTGCTCCGCCCACCCGGTCCACGACCACCGCCAAGGTCGGACAGACCGTCACCCTCACCAACGACCTCGCGGGCGACAAGACGACCGTCAACGTCACGGTTGCCAGCCCCAAGCAGTACAGCAAGGAGCCCGGCGACTTCGGCAGCACGCCTGAACACGGCCTCTACCTCGTCCTTGACGTCACGGTCGTGTGTAAGCAGGGCACCTACAGCGCGAACCCGTTCAACTTCAAGTTCGTCGCCAAGGACGGCACCGTCTCCGAGGGCGCGATGACTGTATCCTTCACCCCCGCGCTGAACGCCACCGACCTGTCCGCTGGTCAGAAGGTGGCCGGCAAGATTGCGTACGACATTCCGAAGACGGCGCTGAGCGGCGGCCGCGTTCAGATTGACGGCATCGGCCTCGACTACGACCAGCCGGCCGCGTTCTGGGCGTTGTAGACGCTATGGCTGGTGGCACCCACTGCCGTCATCATTCACCGATCGGGCGCGGCGTGTCGCCAGATCAAAATGGCTTCACCAATCGAGACAACACCATGACACTTCGCCAAGTCGTGTCTCACCCGGCGGTGAAGATAGAGCCCGGTCGACCCTTGCCATCGAGACACGATGATGGCGTGGGTAACCAGCCGCGATCCCCGAGCCATCTGATTTCTGGAGCCGAAACAGCGATGCCTGACCCACAGCCCCCACCTCCGTCCTGGCTGCCGAAACAACAAATCGTGGTCGCGCAGCTGGCCAGCGGAATCCTGGAGTACGCGCAGCAGCCCGCCACAGGCGCGGTGTTCCGCCTGCCGTACCCGGCGAATCTCCAGCTGGCGCTGGACCGGCTCACCCTGCTCGCCTGGCATCAGGGCGCACCCGCGCCCACCAGCGCGGTCGACCTGCTCCAGCTCGCCGAGCAGCCCTTCGGCGACTGGAAGATCAGCCTCGACGACGCCGACGTGGACCCGGACGAGTCGCTGCTGACCTACGGCCGGCCGACGGTCACCTGCGAGGAGCTGGGCAGCCTCCGCGGCGACATCGAAGGCGAGATCCGCGAGAACGCGCTGATGCGGGCGGTAATGGACAAGGCGCGGGCGGCCGGCGCACCGGCGTCGTACGTCGCCTTCCGTGAGCTGCTGATCAGGCAACCCGCGATCACGGCGATCGACCTGGACTCCCGCCTCGCCGAGCCGGACCTCGCGTTGCTCGCCAGCGAGGTCCGGGACGCGTACGTTCCCGCGCCGCCGGAGGTGATCGCCGACGGGGTGGTCCGGACCTGCGCCGGCTGCAAGGGGCTGCGGCTGCCGCTGGACGACGACCGGAGCTGGATGTGCGAGGACGAGACGTGCCCTACCCCCGGCGCAGCTGGCGTCGATTACCCGGCCGTTGAGGGGGTGCTGTGGCTGCGGCGCGAACTGCGCACGTTCGTCACCGCTCCGGGCCGTGCCGAGCTGCGAATCGGGGACGAGCTGTCGGGCCTGGGCGTACCGGTTCGGCTCTGGCCCGACTTCGATGCCTGCGATGTCGCCGTCTTCGATGAGCGTCCCTGGGTCGCTGACGTCAAGGTGTGGCGCAACCCGATCCGGCTCGCCCGTCGGCTGCGGGAGCGACTGTTCACCGTGCCGGCCGAGGCGGCACGCGCGTTCATCGTGATTGGCCAGGAGCAGGTGAAAGCGCATCCGCGGTACCTCGACCGGTTGCGCAAGGCCTGCCCGCAGGTACGGCCAGGGAAGCGAATCGTCGCGGTGTCTGAGGCGGACTTTGTCCGCGCGGTACGCAAGCGGATGGAGTCAGCGGCATGAGGCAGGTCGAGGCGGTGCGCGCACGCTTCCGGAAGCAGCTCTCGGGCCACTACACACCCAGCGGTAACCAGCCATCTCCCACCCGGCTGATGGACACCGAGCTGGCGCTGTACCTGCTGGAGACGGTCGCCGCCGGCCAAGCGGCCACAGGTGTGCCGGCGCTGCTGGACGGCTACCGGTCGCTCTGGGACGCGGTACCTGCGGCGCCCGCCGACGCGTCGGTACGGCTGGCCAACGCGCGCACCCTGCTGTGGCGCACCCAGCGCCCGTACGACTGGGACGATGTGCTGCGGGCGTACCTGTCCGTTCCCGAGCAGGTGCGCGGCTATGGACTGGATACGCTCGGGCGCCCGGTACGCCGGGAGTGCCGCGTGGCAGGTGACCGGTGGGACTGGTACGAGCAGCTGCTCACGCAGCCACTGCCGTTCCGCTCCAACGCCGTACGATTCGCCGAGCCGGGTCCGCACCGGATGCGTTCGACCGCGCGCGGTGCCGGCGTGAAGATCCCCGACGACCTTCCCACCGTCGAGACTCCTGCTCTCCATGGCCTCGGGGTGCGCGACCGCAAGGCGATCGAGGTCAGCTGGCAGGAGCTGTTGGATACCGCGCGAGGCATGGATGACGCCGACCGGTGCGGCGGGTGGGCGCCGAACCACTGGGAGCAGCGGCTGCGGGACGTCACGCTGCAGGTCCGCGCGGCGGACCACACGTTCGAAGACGCAACCGTCCTGCGCATCGACCGGACGCTGCACCTCGTTGGCCTGGTCAGCGTCGGCAAGAGCACGCTCGTCATGATCCTGGCTGCCTGGGCGGCGCAGCACGACCGGCGAGTGACGATCGTGGTCGGCGACAACTCGGCGGCATTGCGTATGGCCGATGAACTGTCGCGGTACGACGGGGTACGTGCGGCTCCGATCATGGGGCGCAATCGGACCCGGCATGCCGAGCGTCTGCACCGTCTGCAACCGCCCGCGCCCGGGCGGGTGCTGCCTAACGAGCCGTACGGCTTCGACCTGGTCAGTACGGCGTGCGCGCTCGACGCCATCCGAGGCGAGCCAACGCCACTGGACGTACGTGAGGCACCGTGCCAGGACCTGATCGAGGTCGATCCGAACGCGCCGGTGGAGGGTTGGCGGGACCGCCCGCGACGGACCTGCCCTTTGTGGCACCGCTGTCAGCGGCACGAGGCCGCCCGTCGGCTGGTGACGGCCAACGTCTGGATCGCCACCCCGTGGAGCCTCGTCCACACTCTGGTACCTGGCCCTCTGTCCGGTGACCAGATGCGGTACCTGGAGGCGGCATGGCGACGCAGCGATCTGATTCTGGTCGATGAGGCCGATCAGGTGCAGGCCAACCTGGACGAGATGTTCGCCAGTGCCCAGGTCCTGCTCGGACCAAGTGAGGAAGCCTGGATCGACGAGATCGGGGCGCGGGTCTCGGAGAAGCTGCGGGCTACCGGGCGCGCGCCGGCCAGTTCCCGCGTGATCCGGCGGTTCACCCTCGCGCTCAGTCACGCCCGCACCGCGGCCGACATCATCTACCAGCTCCTGCACCGCGACCGTGCCCGCGTCGGTAAACCAGTGCTGAGTTGGCTGGACGTCGACTATTTCAAGGCGTGGACGCTGTTCGGCAACCTGGCACAGGACTGGACCGGGCTTGACCGCCCGGAGCGGGGCAGGCCCTTGCCCGGCTGGGATAGCAATCCGCTATTCCTGCTGCTCCGCAAGGAGTTCGACACGTTCATCGACGACCCGACCGGCTCCACCGGCCGCATCGCCACCGGGCTGGCCAGGTTGGCCGAAGACCAACTGTCCGATACCGAGGAGGACGAGCGGGAAGCCAACATACGCCGCTGGCTGACCGACCTTAGCCAGCAAGAGTTCCGTGACGGCGCGAAGGTCATCATGTCGGACCTCGACCGCAACGTCTGGCGGCTCGAACTGTCGATCGCCGTGGCGGTGATGGAGCACCGACTCAACCTCATGCTCACCCTCTGGCCCGAGGTCGCGGCCGAGCTGGACATGTACGACACACTGCCCACCGAGGTGCGCCGCGCCCCGAGCGACCTCGCCGTCGCGGTGCCAGAGTCCCCGATGGGTAACGTGCTCGGATTCCAGTACGTCGAGGAAGAGCCCGGCCGCAGCGACGGGCAGTTGGGCGAGTTCAGGTTCTTCCGGTACACCGGTGTTGGACGCGCGTTGCTGGTCCGGCTACCGGACCTGTTCCCCGCCGACGGACCCGGGCCCAACGTGCTGCTGCTGTCCGGCACCAGCTGGGCCGGCACCTCGCCGCGCTACCACATCGACGTGCCGGTCACTGCGATCCTGCGGCCGCCTGCTGAGAAGCTCGCCGCCATCGCGGAGACCACGTTCGCCCTCGATATTCAGCACGCCGGGGAGCGGACCACACCGATCTGGGTATCCGGCCGATACGGTGCGAGCCGCACCAGCGCCCTGCGTCAGATGGTCGCCGCGCTGACCCAACCAGGTGCCGGGCCCGGGCGACCGAACCGGCTGGAACGCGAACGGGCCGCGCTGCCGCCCGGCCGACAGAAAATCATGCTGCTGGTCGGCAGCTACGCCGAAGCCCGAGCCGTCACCGACGAGCTGCTGCGGCAAAAGGCATCCTGGCAGGGCCAGATCCGCTGCCTGATCGGCGACGACGAACAGGAAACCGGCTGGGACGACATGCACCTGTTGCGTCGCAGCGACGTCTCCGACTTCGGCACCGACGACGCGTGGCTGCTGGTCGCCCCCATCCTCGCGGTCGAGCGGGGGCACAACATCCTCAACACCGAAGGGGTGGCCGCCATCGGCGCCGCCTTCTTCCTGGTACGGCCGCATCCACGCCCGAAAGACCTCAGCTACGTCACCCAGCGGATCAACCAGTACGCACTGCAGCAGCTCCGCCCGCGCCCGATCGACGAGGACTGTGCCGAACACGAACGTCTGGTCACGGCCGGCAACCAGCGCCGCCGGTCCGCGCAGCGCCAGTGGCGACGCCTGCTCCACGCCCTCGTCGCCTACAGCCAACTCGGCGACGACGAACGCAACCGCGTCGCATGGACTCAACTGGTAACCATCTGGCAGGTCATCGGCCGGCTGCTGCGCGGCGGCCAGGCCGCCAAGATCTACTTCTGCGACGCGGCCTTCGCTCCCAACACCGCCCGGCGTGACGCTGAGGCCGACCTCGACGACGCGAGCACCAGCCTGCTGTACGGCATGCGCGACGTGCTCACCCCGTACTTCGACCCCACCGGTACCGACCCGGACCGCCACCTGGTACAGGCCCTCTACCAGCCCCTGTACCAGGCCCTCGCCACTACTGGAGACCACTGAATGGCACCCCGGTACGACGAACTCGCCGTCACTGTCCTTCGTCTCGACCCCACCGCGCCCATCACCCGCGACTACCACCTCATGCGGTTCCCTGGCCACTGGAAGGAACCGCTGCGCAGGCTGGCGCAGGTCCAGCGCGGCGGTGACGTAGCCAGCATCCCTATCGCGTCGCTCAACGACGCAATCACCGCCCTCGTACCCGACTGTGTGGTCACTCTGCCCTACGCCGGGAGGGGCGACGACGATCAGGACTGGCTGCTCGCCTACCGTCAGGTGAATCCGAAGGCGATC
This sequence comes from Micromonosporaceae bacterium, assembly GCA_040255525.1. Lineage (GTDB taxonomy): Bacteria > Actinomycetota > Actinomycetes > Mycobacteriales > Micromonosporaceae > Rugosimonospora. The sequence goes on from JBDZVD010000103.1 coordinate 9,553, forward strand.
TTCAATCTGGTGGCCGCGTGGGTCCGTTCCCAGAAGGTCGGTGCCGAGCAGATCGCGCTGACCCTGTCTCAGCTCCGCGCGGCCGATCTCACCTGGTCGCCGGTTCAGATCAATCTGGCCGCGGCGGATCAGCGGGCGCGGGCGATGCGCCTACTGCCGATGGAGATCGCAGCTACCCTGTCCCGTCCCGACGCCCAATGCCCGTACGGCGGCCTGCGCTTCCTCCGCTGTCCGAGCAACGACGGCGCCGAACTCATGTCCTGGCCACCGGAACGTGTTGAGGACGAGACTCCGTTCTCGGTGAAGGTGGGGATCACCGCCCAGACCCTGCCCACAAGTAGCGAATTGCTGGTGTACTTGTCCTTCGGAGTCCGGCGCTGGCTGCCGGGGCGAGGGAAGCTCGCCTCCGACCACGGTCACTCGGTCTACCTGGCCCCGACCGTGCCCTACCTGACCGGCCTGGAGAACTCCCGGCACTTCGGAATTGCTCGGATCAAGAGGCTACGAGTGACGAACCCCGACGGCACGAGCGAGTACGCGCCGAGGTGGGACGATCGGCTGGCTCCGGTCCTCGCTGAGGCCGGCTGCCTCGACCGGCTCCCCGACCCACAGCAGCTGACCGACAAGCCGCTGGACTACCTGCAGCGCCACGGCGACGCGGCCGCACTGGTATACAAGACCGGCATGCTCTCGTCGGAAAAGGTCAGCGCGGGGCTGTCGATCGCCGACCGCGAGCCGATCATGGAATGGACCGTCGCCGAGTTGGCGCCGCATCTCCGGCCGGCCGACCCCCTGCCCCGGCAGAAGTGCACCGTTTACAAGAAGCTCGCCGGGATCGGCGAGGGCGTCATCGCCCCCGCCCACCTCGGTGAGGTCGTCGGTCCCAGGCTCAACGTCGAACTGTTCACCGACACCACTGCCGCCACCCAGTACGCCCTCGACCGCCTCGCCACCCGGTTCGGCAACCCACTCCCCCGTGCCGACGAACTCGCTGACCGGGAGGCCGTGGTCGACCTGGGCGCCGTCTCCATCGGGATCCGGCGCGTCACGGCCCCGACGATCACCGCCGACCTCCAACGCACCGGTCGCCGGACGCAGGCAGCCGTGGAGGCCCGGATCGCACACATTGTCCAGACCCTCGGACCAGCCACCGCCCCTACGGTGGCCTTGGTCGAGATCGCCCATCCGAAGACGTATGAAGGTGTCCGTCGCGGCGACGATCCCAAGTTCGCCATCCGGCACGGCCTGCTGCGAACCGGTCGGCTCAGTCAGTTCGTCACCCCAGTCGCCGAACCCAAGCGCCCACCCCGCGTCCGAGAAGGCAAGGAGCCATCCGACCCAAACCGGGAACGATTCGCCGCCGCCATCGACGACCTGTTCCGCCAACTCGGCGTACGACCGTCGCCACTGCCCACCCCCGCCAAAGGCACCATCTCGGACCAGCCAGCGCTGCTGGCCCTGTGGATGATCCGCCAGAACAAGGGACGCGTGTGGGGCCTCCAGCGACAGGTGCCCGTGGCCATCCTTACCGACCCCACCGGCCAACACATCCAGATCCGCGCACCGCAGGTCCCATGGCAACCGCTGCACACCGGGCTCATCGAGATCGGCAAGCGGTACCTCAACGCCGATTTGAAATGCGGAGCCGACGATGTCATCCGCTTCATCAAGGACACGCTCGATGAAGCGATCGCGGCCTACCCGGACACCCTGCTGCTCACTCACGCTCAGAACCTCCGCAGCGTGTGGACCGGTCTCTCCAACAGTCATTTGCAGCTCGATACTGTCGATCTCGGGGCCGGCACGTCCCTGCCGATCGCGAAGTTCCCCGGTCTACGCCATGTACGAGTACGAGGCTCGGAAGGCGAAGAGACACCCGAGTGCTACGGCGTCGCCGACGACGACACCGGTCAGCCCAAGGGGCTGTGGCACTTCCTGCGCGACCGCGTCTACGCCAGCACCAGCGGAAAGCCGAGCACCCACTCGGGTGCGTTCAAGGGCGTGTCGAAGATTGTGCCGCTGGAGTACAACGGCAAGCACACGGCACCGAACCCGAAGGCGCAGGTATGGAATCCGCAGCTCATCGAGCTTTTGGTCGCTGGTGTGCAGGAGGGCGACACCCCCGAGCACTGGGCGGCGCTGGCACACGACCTGCGCGACGCCGCGCCGTACGTCCGGGACACCACGGTCCTGCCCTGGCCGCTCCACCTGGCCGAACAGATCGAGGAGTACCTCCTTCCCACCAAGATCACTGCTGTCGATTGGCAAGAACAGGCGGATTAACGGCGACAGGGGTTCTCAAGAGGAGGTTCAGGAGGTGCTGCGAACATAGGCAGATGATCGCGGCACTCTTCGAGACGGACGAGACGATCGTGGACAAGTCTCGGGAGTACGGGACCTGAGCGGACTGGCTGGGCACCGCAGCGCACGCTGTCTGCGTATTCGCCGCGAAGGTTCCCGCTTTGCGTCAGCGAAGCGGATTCCGTCGATGGGTCCGCCACGGAGTCGTCGCATTCAGAGCGGAGTTGGTACCGGCAGTGTGCGTCTAGCGCGCCGGAAACCGCTGGGCTGGACCTGTAGGCTGTGAGCCATGGTCGATCCCGCGATCCGTGTTCGGTTCGCCCCGTCCCCGACGGGGATGTTCCACGTCGGCAACGCCCGTTCCGTGCTGTTCAACTGGGTGTTCGCTCGACAGTCCGGCGGGACAATGGTGCTGCGGATCGAGGACACCGACGCGGCCCGCAACCGGCCGGAGTGGGTGCAGGGAATCCTCGACGCGATGGCGTGGCTCGGTATCGGGCCGGACGAGTACGAGGGGCCGCTCTTCCAGTCCGACTACGCGCCACAGCACCAGGAGGCGATCGACCGGCTGCTGTCCGCGGGGTTGGCGTACTACTGCGACTGCACCCGCGAGCAGGTGGTCGCCCGTACCGGTAGCGAGCACAAGGGCTACGACGGTTTCTGCCGCGACCGGGGCCTGGCCGCAGGCGATGGTCGGGCAGTCCGGTTCCGCACCCCGGACGAGGGTGTGACCACCGTGGTGGACCTGGTGCGCGGTAAGCCCACGTTCGAGAACGCGCTGATCGAGGACTTCGTCATCGCCCGCGGGGACGGGTCACCGGTGTTCCTGCTGGCGAACGTGGTTGATGACATGATCATGAGGATCACTCATGTCATGCGGGCCGAGGAGCACCTGCCCAACGCACCCAAGCAGCAGCTGCTGTGGGAGGCGCTCGGCGCCGAGCCGCCGATCTGGGCGCACGCCCCTATCCTGGTCAACGAGAAGCGGCAGAAGCTGTCCAAGCGCCGCGACCGGGTCGCACTGGAGGATTTCCGGGCCGAGGGGTACCTGGCCGAGGCGATGCGCAACTATCTGATGCTGCTCGGCTGGGCACCGTCCGGGGACCGGGAGATCGTGCCCTGGGACGACATCGTGGCGGAGTTCCGGCTGGAGGACGTGAACCCGTCTCCGGCGTTCTTCGACGTGAAGAAGTTGCGCGCGTTCAACGGCGAGTACATCCGGGCCCTGCCACTGGACGAGTTCATCGCCGCCTGCCAGCCGTGGCTGCGCGGCGAGGCCGCGGTGTGGGCGCCGGAGGACTATGACGAGCGTGTGTTTGCCGCCGTCGCGGAACTGGCGCAGACCCGCGTCGGGGTGCTGTCCGAGATCCTGCTCATGGTGGACTTTCTGTTCCTCGACCAGCCCGCGCTGGACGAGGCGGCGTGGGCGAAGGTGATGACCGGTGATGCCCGCGTGCTGCTGGAAGCGGCGGTGGACGCCTACCAGCAGGTCGAGTGGCGTGCCGAGGCGTTGAAGACCGCGTTGGAGGCCATCGGTGCGCAGCGCGGGCTGAAGCTGGGCAAGGCGCAGGCGCCGGTACGTGTGGCGGTCACCGGCCGCAGCGTTGGCCTTCCGTTGTTCGAGTCGCTGGAGGTCCTTGGCCGGGAGCGAACCCTGGCTCGCCTGCGAGCCGCTCTCGACCGCCTGACCTGACCAGCGTTTCCTGGTCTCTGACCGGCGGATCGAGTCCGCCGGTCCTCGACCTGTCGGCCCGATCCGCACCTTCTGATGTGTCGGATGCCCACGCCCGAGCGCGTGGGCTGGAGCTGATGGGTGTACCCGATGAGCGTGGAAAGTCTTCTGTCGCAACGGCTGGCGGCGGCGTTCGCCGCGGTGGTCGGTCAGCCGGTGGATCCGGCGGTACGGCGGTCGCAGCACGCGGACTACCAGTCCGACGCGGCCCTGCCGTCGGCCCGTCGCCTTGGTATCCCGCCTCGGGAGCTGGCGACGCAGGTGTTGGATCGCGTCGAGCTGGGCGATGTGTGCGCTCGGGCGGAGGTGTCCGGGCCGGGGTTCATCAACCTCACGGTGTCCGACGACGCGCTCGCCGCGATGGTGACGACGATGGCCGGCGCCGCAATGCTCGGCGTGCCAACGCCCGAGTCGCCGGAGACGGTGGTGGTGGACTACTCCGGGCCCAACGTGGCCAAGGAAATGCATGTCGGTCACCTGCGGTCCACTGTCATCGGGGATCCCGTGGTGCGGCTGCTGGAGTGGTTGGGCCACCGGGTCATCAAGGCCAACCATCTCGGCGACTGGGGCACCCCGTTCGGCATGCTCATCGAGCACCTGCTCGACCTCGGGGAGTCGGAGGCAGCGAACGAGTTGTCGGTGGGCGACCTGAACGGCTTCTACCGGGCGGCCCGGGTCAAGTTCGACACCGACCCGGACTTCGCCCAGCGGGCGCGGCTGCGGGTGGTCGCGCTGCAGTCAGGCGACCCGCGGACGCTTCGGCTGTGGCGGCTGCTGGTGACCGAGTCGCAGCGGCACTTCCTGGGCGTGTACGACCGGCTCGATGTGCGGCTGACCGAGGCTGACTTCGTGGGAGAGAGCTTCTACAACCCGATGCTCGCGGCCGTCGTCGACGAGCTGGCCGCGCTCAGTCTGCTGCACGAATCGCAGGGGGCCGTGTGCGTATTCCCGGACGGGTTCTCCGGCCGGGACGGGCAGCCGCTGCCGCTGATCGTTCGCAAGAGCGACGGCGGCTACGGGTACGCCGCCACCGACCTTGCCGCCATCCGGCACCGGACCACCCAGCTGGGTGCGACTCGACTCGTGTACGTGGTCGGGGCGCCTCAGCACCAGCACCTGGCCATGGTGTACCAGACCGCCCGCCAGGCCGGCTGGCTGCGCGAGCCGGCCCGTGCCGAGCACGTCGCGTTCGGCTCCGTCCTGGGCTCGGACGGGCGGATGCTGCGCAGCCGGGCCGGCGCAAGCGTCAAGCTCGCCGACCTGCTCGACGAGGCCGTGGCGCGGGCCGCCGACGTGGCCCGCGTCAAGAACCCGGACCTGGGTGGCGCGGAACTCGCGAGGGTCGCCCAGGTCGTCGGCATCGGCGCGGTGAAGTACGCGGACCTGTCCACCGACCGGGTCAAGGACTACGTGTTCGACTGGGGCCGGATGCTCGCCCTGGACGGCAACACCGCACCGTACCTGCAGTACGCCCACGCGAGGATCCGCTCGATTTTCCACCGGGCCGGCACCGACCGCGTGCACGTGGGACCGATCGTGTTGACCGAACCTGCCGAGCACGCGCTCGCCCTGGAACTGCTTGGCTTCGCGGACGTTGTTGCCACTGCAGCCCGGACGCTGGAGTTCCATCGCCTCGCTGGTTACCTGTACGCCCTGGCTACCACGTTCAGCGGCTTCTACGAGAAGTGCCCAGTCCTCAAGTCCGATGCCGAGGTTCGGGACAGCCGGCTTGCGCTCTGCGATCTCACAGCCCGGGTGCTGCGCCAGGGTCTGTACCTGCTCGGCATCGCCACGCCGGACCGCATGTAATTCGCGACGAACGAGGCGGCGGTACTTCACGATCCGGGTCGTGGCCCAACACCTCGTCGATCACCGGCCGCTACCCATGCCTGCGTCGAGGACCGAGACGACGACACCCCAGTCACCACCGGCAGTGTCGTCGCCGCGCCCGCCGCTTAGGACCGGATACCAGCGGAACTCGGCGCCTCTGTGGCCCACGAACCGCAGGACGAGCTGCTCGATGCCCACGGTGTTTTCCGTTCCCTACACACCGCACTGTTGTTCCCCGCCCGAGCGCTCAGCAGCGCAACCGCAGCTCACCTGGTAGCACCAGCTCATCGTTGGCCTCGACCAGCCCGGCACGCTACCACGCAGGTCGAAGCGAGTCCGGCTGATGCCGCTGACGCTGGCGTGCGTCGCGGGCAAGTGGGCGTTGTCCGAGTCCGATGCGGCACGGAGCCGCGTACAACGGCCTCGGGCATCTCGGCTTCGTGGACAGGTGCTCACGAGTTCGCCGAACGACGCTCGGTCGACGGCTCAGCGCCACCTCCGTCGTCGCCATCAACGGAAGCAGACACGCCGGAAAGCGAGGCCGACACCTGCGGTGGCTACTCAAATCTTCGCTTCAACGGCAGCTGCGCCCCCGCGTGCTGCACGACCTCGACCCCACACCCACCGCCTCGGCAACGGCGGCCGGCACCCGGCCACCCCTGGCCAGGCTCAGAGCCAGGCTCCCCAGGAATGCGTCTCCCGCCCCGGTTGTGTCGACCACGGGGATCACGGCTGCGCTGACTGTGCACGATCCGCCCGGTTCGCTGTACGCCGCGCCCTGAGCCCCGGACGTGACGACGACGGTGGTAGGGCCGAGCTGCCGTAGCCGATGCGCGGCGGTCAGGGGGTCGACATCGGAGTCCCCCAGGATCTGTGCCGCCTCATGCTGGTTGGCCACGAAGACATCGAGACGCTGTAGGAGGTCGTGGTCGAGTGAGGGGTGCGGCACGAGATGGCCGATGCGCAGCCTGCCGGACCGGGCAGTCTCGTGGAGGGCTGCGGCGACCGGTTCTGCCGCCATGTCCAGCTGGACGGTCAGCACCGGCGCGTTGACCGCCTTAAGCGCGTTGGTGACCTGGTCGCTGGTCAACTCTGTTCGTGGTGAGGGAGCCAGGACGACGAAGTTCTCGCCGTCGGGTGCGATCTCGATGATCGCCGCGCCGGTCGGTACGCCGGCAAGCAGCCGGAAGTGCGCCACATCCAACCCCGCATCGGCGAGGGTACCGGTCAGCAACTGGCCCCAGGGGTCATCGCCGGCATTGGCAATCAGACAAGCGTGGCCGCCCAGACGCGCCACCGCCACGGCCTGGTTCAGACCCTTCCCTCCTGGTGCGGTCGACAGTTCGGAGCCGAAGACGCTTCGGCCCGGGCCAGCGCGGAACGGAACCCGCACCGAGAGGTCGACGTTGGCGCGACCGACGACGATCACATCAGCGGGCGACGCCCGCGCGACGAGGCTCATGGCGAGGGCATGGCCACATGGCGGCCGTGCAGGGGGACCCGGTTCACACGCTGATGCCCGAGGAGGCAAAAGCGCCGCCGCCCGGCCGGGTCAGACGTCGAGTGAGGTGACGGGGTCACCCGGTGCCCGCAGGTCGAGGCGGATCGCATCGCCGGCCACTGACAGCCCGTCGAGATGGAAGCCGGGAGTGTCGGCGATCGCCGAGTCAACGCCGACGATGTCTTGTCGTGACCCACGCAGGACATCGATCACAACACGGTCAACAGCGCCAATGGCGAGGAGATCACGTGCGACAGCGTCATCAGTAGTCAGAACGGTCCGCACGCCACGTTGGTAGAGCTGAGTCAGGGCGCCGGCCGGGTCGGTCGTGTCGAAAGTGGCGGGTGGGTTTACCCTGCCTTGCCCATGGCCGCCTGGGATACCTTCCGCAACACGACCGTCCGCGCCGACCACCACGTCGAATTGCTGGCGCAACTCGACGACAAGGCCCGACTCGGATAGACGCGCCTTGAAGCTGATGTCGGGCCGGTCCCCCGCCACGCGAGCAACAGTGACCCAGGGGCGTTGGCGTTGCGTCGCGACCAGCCAGGGTTCCAGGACGAGGCGTGCCTCGTCCGCGAGCACGCCGATCTCGACGTCAACCCCGGCCGTCTTGAGGGCTGCAGCGCCGCCTTCACCCCTCGACGTGGGATCAATGATCGCGATGATGACGCGAGATATGTGTGCGTCGAGCAGTGCTTGTCGGCAGGCGGGGGTAACACCGACGTGGTTGCATGGCTCCAACGTGACCACTGCCGTACCGCCTCGGGCCCGGTCTCCGGCGGCGGTCAGTGCGTGGGTCTCCGCGTGAGGTTCCCCTTTACGTTGGTGGTAGCCGGCGCCTACCTGCCGGCCGGCGGCGTCCAGGATGACACATCCGACGGGCGGGTTCGGACTGGTCGTGCCGAGACCCAGCGCGGACAGCGCGATGGCCCGGCGCATCGCGTCGATCTCGCGTGGAGTTGCCATCATCCGGCCTGGTTCAGTTCGTGCAACAACGTGGCCACGTCCTCCAGCCTACGATAGGGGCGAAGCGTCGCACCGACGGCGCTGATGCGCTGCACGATCCGCTGTGAGCCGGCGCGGCGAGCGATGGACAGGGCTTCCCGCGCTGTGGCCGCCGCCTGGTCGGGCTGCCCTGCGGCCGCGTGGGCTGCGGCCTTTCCCGCGAGAGCAGCGGCCCGGTCGCGGCGGTAGACCGGAGGCAGGGCCGGAAGCGCCTGCTCGTACTGGTTGATGGCCCGCTGGTGGTCTTGGACGAGGGCGAGGCACAACGCGCGCTGTAACTCGATGTAGCCGGTCGTACAGAACGATCCGTGTCCCCCTCGCGCATCGCCGTCGCGGTCGTGGGATTCCCATTGGTGCGAATGGTCGAGCAACTGCTGCCACGGGGCCTCTACCCCACCATGCGCGGCTGCGAATAGGTCGACGCGGTACATAGGATTGCCGCGCTTCTTGCACATGCCCCAACCATTCACTGCACCTTGCCGGTCCTGTAGTAGATCCCATTTGCTGGCCCCGGTGGCGGGTACCACCTATCCGGGCGATTTCTCCACGGCGGCGCGCCGGCCATCGACTTGAAGTCCAGCGGGTTCGCTCAATTCTTGATCAAAGCCCTCACTCCGGCTCCCTGCTTGACCCTGGCGGCCTCCGAACCGCCGCCTCCGCACGCGCCAGTTTCGAAGCAATCAAGACAGTTTGCGCACCGGCATGCGATCAGCTCGCGAGGATACCCAGAGCCAAGACCGCTCCGCCAGCGCACGAGGAAGAGCACATGCTGGGCCGCTGTAGAGATCGATGGTGTGCCAGACGTGAGGCTCGTCTCGTCAGAGGACGACAGCGCGCCAGCATTTCCGCAGGTAGAACGGATAATGCGATCACTGGGTCTGAGGGGATTTGAACCCCTGACCCGCGCACCTGCGTCAGGCTCAACTACAACCCCAACGCCGAGTTGCGGGCCTCCACATCAGCAAAAGCTGTAAACCATGCTTCAGGACGCAAGCTATCAGCCTTCCTCCACGTAACGCGCGACCGCTCGCGCCATCCCCTCCTGCGAAAAGACATAGATATGTGCTTATATTCTGCTTGATTCGAAAAAAAGCGTTGTGCACACGTCGCCCAGTCATAATCATCTCGATGCCTCAGCAGGCCCGGAACGATCTCGTCAGGCTCACCCTCGTCGCGAAGCGTGACCGGCGCATCCTCCAGGGCCAGATACATCATTATTTCTTCAATCGGGCATCGTGGCCTCGGATGGCCGCCATCGGCAATGTCTTGGGCAAGATCCTCAGCAGCCCGAGCGGTCTTTAGTCGCCACATCTCGCTCTGGGTCCAGCTCGATATGGGAAGTCGATCGAGAACAAGCCATTGATCTCGCGTGAAGTCATTTATTGGATCATTGTGGTGATTGCCTACGTCGTATTTCGTAAGCTCGGAGAGAAGGCATAGATCGCCGTACAAGATCGCAGCGGTTCGAGGGGTAAACTGCCAGTCGTTAGAGGTCGTTGACAACGGAAACAATGAGTTGAAGTCCGGAACCCATTCACTATCCGCGACGCCGCGCGGCAGCGACAAATCATTCATACTTCAATCGTGCAACCCCCGGCGTTGAAGCGGTAGTTGACGGGGGTTGACTCTTCTTTCGCCGGCCCCAGGGGCTCGAACGCCGACTGCTGATGTAGACAAAACGAGTCGGAGTTATAAACTCCGAAGCCCGCACCACGTCTCCGACCCACCTGAAATTCATGAGCGATGTCGCTCGACGATGCCAGACCTAGAGCTCCACAACCATTTCGTTCACCGGGGAGCCTCTGACCTCGAACGAGCCCGACGCACCTGCGCCGAGCGTTCCGCCAGACGCAGCATGTATGCCTTGCGCGCATGCCTCGCCATCGCCTCCCGCATCTCTGGCGCAAGCACGCCCAGAGGATCTACCTGGCGTTCGAATCGCGCCAGGAAAGCCTGGGTCGCTGGCGCGGTGCGCCCTGGCCGGTCAGCGGTATTGGCCCAGGACACATGCGCAGCGATCCTCGCCCGCTGGCTACGCTGCCGCGCGGTCAAACCCTTCGCCGGCACCTGGGCGACTGTGGTCTCGTTTACAGAATCATCATCAGACACGTTCGCCGATTCCCATCCGGGCGTGAACTTCCTGGGCACGCTCCACGGCAGCACTCGCCCCGTACAGGCGAGGCATGTCCTCTGAGCTCCAGCCCAGGAGGAGCATCAGATCGCCGGTATCTCCACCCGCGAGCTTCCACTCGTGCGCGAAGCTGTGCCGCCACCGATGCGCGTGAACATCCGGTACCCCGGCCTGGATCCCCCGCCGCCGCAGCATGATCTTCACCCCATTCGCGGAGAGCGGACGACAACCACGCCCGGCCAACCACAGCTCGGGTAGGCATGATCCACGATGCGCCTCGCGGGCACGTAGGTAGCGGCTCAGCGCCCGGCCCGTCCTCGGCCCGAACCGTACTCGTCGATCCCTGGCGCCCTTCCCGTGGTAATGCGCCGAGTCCAGATTGAGATCCACGTCGTTCACCCGCAAGCCGGCCACCTCGGCAAGCCTGGCCCCTGTGTTGTACAGGAGCCGGACGATCGCCTCGTCCCGAGCGTTGGCAAATCCGCTGCCCTTGCAGGCGTCCAAGACCTTCTTGGTATCCGCGTCGCGGATGATCGGGACCAAAGTCTTCGCCGTCTTCGGTTTCCGGATGCGATCCATGGGCGATCGAACGATCTCGTCTTCGGTCAGCAGCCACTTGAAGAACTGTTGCAGCCCCTTGTGTTTGTTCACAGCGGTCGCCGCAGACCGGGTGACCGCCATCCAGGCTTGGAACTCCTCGACCTGAGCCTGAGTAACCAGCGTGGGATCGTCTGCCGGGTCTTGACCGTCCAACCTGGACCATTCGTTCGTCACAAACCGCGCCAGCTGCCCGGCCGCGAGCAAGTAGTTGTAACGTGTGGTTTCCGGGTAGTTGCCCGCCCGCAATGACCGGTCCCAGTCCCGCAGGAACCCCGCCCACGTCGACGACAGCCCCGCTGTCATCTTCGCCAAGTCAACGACCATGACGCTCTCCCCCGTTCCGGCCACGCCGGGGTCGGCTGCCGTCTCCGCGGGCCTCGGGCTCTCAATGGCACGGCTCAGCACTGGCAACTCAGACCACTGCGCGTGTTCAGCGTCCAACCATGCCGCGGTCAGAGATAGTTGACGCAGGTTGACGCACTCGCAGGACTCCCCGGGTGGGGTAGCGTTGACCGGGTCAACCGTCCTGGTGACGGGCCGAGGCAACGAATACCTTGCCATCCATAGGCGTCGAACTAACGGCAGGACATGGAAAGGACTTGTGTCCACGCCTCCGCCGAATCTTCCGCACGGCCCGCTCCCACGCCTTAGCAGAACTGGTCGACCCGGTAGACCCCACGTCCGCTTGCTGGGACGTCGCCGACATGGACATGTTCACCTTGGTCAACGACGTCAACGTCAGCGATCTGAAACACTGGAACGGACGACACCCACGAGGCAGCTCGACAGCAGACCGCCAAGCTCTCCGGGCTCAAACCGAAAGAGCAGTTCGCCTGCCTCTTCGACTTCGACGGCGACTGGGCCTGAGTCTGGGTAGTCGAGACCCAACGAATCAATTCACTCGAAAAAACGGACCGGCATCACTCAGGACAAACCTCAGCCCTACTGGAATCAGGCAGCATGCCGGACCAGTGCAGCCGATACCTGAGATGGCGATAACAGTGACCAGCGGCCGAACGCGCGGCGCTTCGGTCTCACCGATCTCCCACCGCTCCTGCCCGAGCAGAGAGCACCCCGTGGGCGGTCGCGTGTGGCGGTCCGGCCAGACCGGCCCCGACCGCCACGATGCAAGTATCCGCAGGAGACTGTTCCGCCGAGCTGCCCGGTTACGCCAGGGTGGGCGGGGGCTCGAGCCCAAGGCGGTATCGCTCGGCTGTAGCTTGAGCTCGCACTGCTTGGCGGAAAGCCGCGTCGACTTGGTCGTCATGGTCGTCGTCGGAAAGGTCCCGATCCTCTCCCTCATTGCCCGATCCGGGAATGTCAACGTACTCCTGGTACAGCAGCCAGCAGCCACGGATTCCGGCCAGTAGATCCTCGAGCATGTCCCGGGCCGGCCGCTGGGGGTCCAGCGTCGTCAGCCGTATCTTTGTCGGTTCCTCCGCCGTGTCTGGGTCGTCGTCCTCATACTCCTCGACGTCCTCCTCAATCTTGTCGCGAAGCCCGTCGGGATCGGGTACGACGCCCTCGGCGACTGCCATCGCGTCACAGACGAGGCTGGTAACGGCGTCCGTCGGCGACATCCCCATCTCCATCAGCTCAAGCACCGCCGTGGGCGTCGCGTGCGGCAGCGCTTCGATGTTGTCCGCCTCTTCCACCGCATCGCTCGCCTCGATGTCAGAAACCCCTGACACCACGTCCGCGGCTGCCTGAAGCCAGTGCGCAGCAGCCACACAGGCCGAGGTGGGGTCAAGCTCCAGAAACAGCTCATCGCCGCCGAGCGGGTTCTTCTCAAGAATCTGATCAGCTGCGGCGACCTGGACCGGTGAGGCGTCCTGCCGGGTCAACTGCACAGCCTGCACCGAACGGCCCGACAGGTCGCCCAGTTCGGCTCGCTCAACCGCAGCCAACTCCGCCTCGACATCTTCGATCACTATCGCGGTCAGTTCGCCGTCAGACGCGCGGTGCAGACAGCGCCCGACCCGGTGCGCCCGCTCCTCGACACGGTTGTAGGACACCATGAGGTCGCCATGATCGTCCGGGAGGTTCGGCTTCCGAATGTTGTCGACCACCGATGCGAAGGCGTCTCGCAACTGTTCACGTCGCCAGCCTTCTGAGTTGACCTCAAGACTGTCAGCGGCAGTCGCCGGGTGCGTGTAGCACCGCCACAGGACCTCAGACAGGCCAGACAACTCGGCCGCCAGCGTCCGGCGCCGTTGGACACTCAGATCTTTCGGCAACGACGCCACTCGTCGCGCGACGGCGCCGTACCCGGTCTCCCACACTGCCACCAACTCGTTACGGCCTTCATCGATCGCATACCGTGTCACGGCAACCTCCCCATCAAGCCCGTAGCAGCCTATCGCCGACCTCTGACAACACACGGTGGACACAGCTGGCCATCCATCTTCGTAGTACACGTCGCGGATAAGCGATATCGCGTTGGCCAGGTGGTGCAACCGGCGGCGCGGGGGCCGGGGCGCGGGCCCGGCGAACCCAACTGGGTCAGGGCGTGTACGGCTCGCCGGGTGGCGGCCCGTAGCCACCGAGGCGGGCAAGCTCGCGAGCCATCGCCCGGGGGAAGGCGCCCAGCTCGTGGACGTCGGCGAGTTCGTCGAGCAGCCATGCGCGATGGGCGAACGTGGTTCGTAGCCACCGATGGGCAGCGCTGGGTGAGCGGAACAGCATGGGGTTCCTCCCCCCGCAGATGGTGTGGGGACGGCGAGCGCCGGTGAGCGGAACCGATTCGCAAGATGAGGAAGAAGGCAAAGGCCGCGCGCGGTCAGTGCCATTGACGACCACGCGTCGGCCTATGGGCGAACCGCAATTCTGCGCAAGGGACGTGGAGGACCGATCCCGGTCGCAGCGCCTACTGGTCGAGTCCGTCACTCATTCGCGTACGGCGTCGTTGGGCGCACAGAGGCGCCCACCAACCGGGCGGACCACGCCGGTCGGAGCATCAGACGCTTTCGACGAAGAGATCGTTGGCGCAGAAAGCTTCGGGGTTGAAGTCGTCGGCCCAACCCTCGCGTAGGACGGTTGCGCGCAGAAGCTGCGGACTTGCCCGAAGATCCTCAGCGAGAAAGTGGGTGATCTCGACAACCACAACGTCGGGTGCCAGCTCGCGGAGATCGCCGCTGAGCAGCCCGGTCACCAACGCCAGCGGAAACCGGGTCGACAGCATGCCTTCAGACTCAGAGTTCAACAACCGTATCCACTCCTCGTCACCCGGCTCCCAACTGACGCGCAACCCGTGCCTGTCAGCAAGCCGTTCAGCCAGCCGATGGGCAGCGCTCTCCCCCCACCCTGCGACACTGCCGTCGCCGGACTCCTCGTCAACCCACCGGGTCAGCACGGGGTCAAGGTCGATCATCGAGGGCTCCCTGGGGATGCATGGATCGTTCCGTTCCTCTTGCGGTACACGTTCACCGTGTCCGTCGGCTGCCCGGTCCGGACGTGGACGCCGACGTCGCGGTCGAAGGAAACCTTGGCCTTGTTGTCGTTGTCCCACAGGTTCGCGTCGTCCGCGTACTGTGCCGCGTCGAGCGTCAGCCCGTCAACGTCGGTACCAGAGTAGAAGTAGCTCTTCCCCGCCGGCGCCGTACCCGCCATATGCCGGGCGTTCGCCGCCGCGCTGACCCGATACCTGCCATCGGTCAGCAGGCCGTGACGGTCCCGCTGACGCGAGCGTGGCGTGAAGGAAGGACCGCCGAGCGGCACACGAGGCCGTGGGGGCGCCGTCGCTGCACTCAGCACGGTCGCGGAGCCCCGGCTCGCATCCGCCGCCGAGGGTGGCGGTGATCCCTGCCCGGACACACCACCACCCAACGTCATTTTCCCGCATCACCGACCTGCCGGGCCTGCGCGACCGCAACCTGCACCTGCTGTCGTCCGGCATCGGCGTGCTGCACGACCAGGGTCAACGTCTGCCGGATCGCGTCCAACCGCCGCAGCATCGGCCCCGGCTGCCCACCCTGCAACACCCCCACAACGAGCTGGCGGACCTGGTCCACCCGCGTCACCCCGGCACCGACCTGACCATGCAGCGCGGCCAGCTGCTCCTCCAGCGGCCTCAGTATCGTGATGATGTCCTCGGGTGTCATCTGCTGCGGTACCCGCCCTACCGGGCCGCGCGCCTGCATGACGGCCTGACCCAGCGCGGTCAGTTGGCCGCCGAGCTCCTCGACTGCGACCCGGACCTGCCCGATGCGCTGCGCGATCCCCGTAAAGCCCGACGCTGCGCTCCGCAACGCAATCTGCTCGGCAGCGTCGTGCGCCTCCATGGTCAGCTCGACCGCCCGGCCCACTCCGGTCGACATGGCTGCGAGACTGCCGTCCACATCATCGATGAGCGACACGGCATCACCCTTCCCCGACCAGATTGGCAACCGTCGAAGCGTAGGGGTGGCAGCTACTGTTCACAAGAAGCCTGCAGCGCTCGCCGGACAGTTGAGGGCACATCTGTGATCGGCTCGGACCTCCGTCGACCGATGCCGCCGGAAGCCCGAGCCCGCCGTCACCCGAGATCTTCCCAGTCAGACGCATTCCCCGATTCCCAGGCGCTGCTGAGTCTCCTGCGCCCGCTCCGCCGCCGCGCTCGCCCCGTAGTGCCGCGGCATGTCCTCCGACGCCCACCCCAACAGCAGCATCAAATCCCCCGTATCCCCGCCCGCCCGCTTCCACTCATGCGCGAAACTGTGCCGCCACCGGTGCGCGTGCACATCCGCCACCCCCGCCGCCT
>JBDZVD010000104.1:0-25284 GCA_040255525.1 Micromonosporaceae bacterium
CGGGGCACGGGTACCCGGCGGCGACCGGCGACCGCCACGGACGCGGGGGCGGCCAGGCGGCGCGCCACCGCGCGGGCGAGCCCGCGGGTCGATCGCGCGGCCCGGTCATCCCTGCTCCCGTGGGCCACCAGGACCAACCGGGTACCGCCGGTGCTCACTGGCGCCCACTCATCCCGCGTGGATGCCGCACTCGGTCTTGTCGAACATCGGCCACCGTCCGGCGCGCGGATCCTCGCCGGGAGCGGTGCGCCGGGTGCACGGCCAGCACCCGACGGAGGCGTACCCCCGGCCGATCAGCTTGTTGACCGGCACGTTGTGCTTCGCGATGTACGCCTGCACGTCCGCCTCGGTCCAGTAGGCCAGCGGCGCCACCTTCACCTTGCCCCGGCTCGCCTCGAAGCCCACCACCGGCGTGTTGGCCCGGCTCGGCCCCTCGTCCCGGCGCAGCCCGGCGGCCCACGCGTCGTACGGCTCCAGTGCGCGCTCCAACGGCTCCACCTTGCGCAGCGCGCAGCACTCGTCGGGCTCCCGGGAAAACAGCCGGGGGCCGTACTCCGCGTCCTGCTGGCCCACGGTGAGCCGCGGCTTGATCGACTTGACGGTCACCGGCAGCGTCGACCGCACGATCTCGCGTACCTGCAATGTCTCCTCGAAGTGCAGTCCGGTGTCCAGGAAGATGACCTCGATCCCGGGGGCGACCTGGGACACCACGTGGACCAGGACGGCGTCGGCGAAGGAACTGGACACGCAGAACCGCTCGCCGAACGTCCCGAGCGCCCACTCGACGATCTCGTGAGCCGGGGCGTGGGCCAGTTCGGCACCGGCCCGGGCCGCGATCTCGCGCAGTTCACTGGTCGTGTACCGAGTTGCCGTGCTCATCGATCTACCACCGATCCGGTCGCCGGCCGGGGTGCGGCCGGGGCCAACAGGCCGACGAACTTGAGGGCGAATACCCGGGTGCAGGACCGGCATTCCCAAGTCCCGTGTGTCTCGCCGTGCGGACGGAGATTCTCTTCGGCGCAGTACGGGCAGAACATCGGGGCCACGCGCTCGCTCACCGCAACTCCTCCTCCGGGGCCCGGGCCACCCACTGGGCGAAGGTCTCGCCGTCGTGGCGGGCGTCGGCGTACCGGCGGCTCAGCCGTTCCACGTAGTCGACCAGATCCTCCGACGTGGTCTTGAGCCCGCGCAGCTTGCGACCGAAGCCGGCACGCTGGCCTTCGGCCATGGCCAGGCTGCCCCCGAGGTGCACCTGGAAGCCCTCGACCATCTCCCCACCCGGACCGGGCACCAGTTGGCCCTTGAGCCCGATGTCACCCACCTGAGTGCGGGCGCACGCGTTCGGGCAGCCGTTGATGTTGACGGAAATGTCCACGTCCAGGTCGGCGAGCCGCTTCTCCAGCTCGCCCGCCAGCTGGGCCGCCTTGGCCTTCGTCTCGACGATGGCGAGCTTGCAGAACTCGATGCCGGTGCACGCCATGGTGGACCGCCGCCAGGATGACGGCCGGGCCTCCAGCCCGATCCCGCGCACCGCGTCGACCAGGCTCTCCACCCGGTCCTCAGGCACGTCCAGGATGATCAACTTCTGGTACGGAGTGGTACGCACCCGGCCGCTGCCGTGCGCCTCCGCGATGTCCGCCAGGCTGGACAGCGTAGTGCCGCTGACCCGGCCGGCGATCGGGGCGACACCGACGTAGTACCGGCCGTCCTTCTGCCGGTGCACGCCGACGTGGTCGTACGGGCGGGCCGGCAGCTGGGGAGCCGGACCGTCCAGGAGCTTGCGGTGCAGGTACTCCGTCTCCAGCACCTCACGGAACCGCTGGGCGCCCCAGTCGGCGACCAGGAACTTCATCCGGGCCCGGGAACGCAGCCGCCGGTACCCGTAGTCCCGGAAGATGCTGGTCACGCCGAGCCAGACGTCCGGCACGTCCTCCAGCGGTACCCACGCGCCCAGCCGCACGGCGAGCATCGGGTTCGTCGACAGGCCGCCGCCGACCCAGAGGTCGAAGCCCGGCCCGTGCTCCGGGTGCACGACGCCGACCAGCGCGATGTCGTTGGACTCGTACGGCACGTCGGGCAGCCAGCCGATCGACGTCTTGAACTTGCGGGGCAGGTTCGCCAGCGACGGGTCGCCGATGAACCGCGAGTTGATCTCCTCGATGGCCGGGGTGGCGTCGATCACCTCGTCGGCGTCGATGCCGGCCAGCGGGCTGCCCAGGATCACCCGGGGCGAGTCGCCGCACGCCTCGGTCGTGGAGAGGCCCACCGACTCCAGTTCGCGCCAGATCGCCGGGACGTTCTCGATCTCGATCCAGTGCAGCTGGATGTTCTGCCGGTCGGTGATGTCGGCGGTGTCCCGGCCGTACGCCTGCGACACGTGGGCCACGGCGCGCAGCTGGGCCAGGTCGAGCTGGCCGCCGTCGATGCGCACTCGCAGCATGAAGTACTCGTCGTCCAGCTCCTCCGGCGCCAGCACGGCGGTGCGGCCGCCGTCGATGCCGGGCCGGCGCTGGGTGTAGATCCCGTACCAGCGGAAGCGACCGCGCAGGTCGGCCGGGTCGATGCTGGCGTAGCCCCGGTGCGCGTAGATGTTCTCGATGCGCGCCCGGACGTTCAGCGGGTTGTCGTCTTTCTTGGACCGCTCGTTCCCGTTGAGCGGCTCGCGGTGCCCCAGCGCCCACTGCCCCTCACCGCGGGCCCGGCGGGGCCGGGGTGCGGCGGCGGTGTCTGCGCCCGGGCCGGAGGGACGGGGATTGACCGTCATTCGCGTCTCCTGGTGTGAAGGGACGCGCATATCCACCGGACGTCCGTGGCAGAAAATGCCTGGGACGGTGACGTCGGCGTCAGGATTTCCGGCGGTACGCGCCGCCCTGCTGGATCAAGCGGGCTACGTCAGCTGGCCGGGCGACACATGGCGCTGCGCACGCGACCGTAGTCGACGTGGCGGCGAGCCGTCAGAAAGACCACGCGGGCACCACGGGTGCCATCGTCCATGGTCTTCGACATAGTTAACAGAGTCCCACACCGCGATCGTTACCAACAGAGTGGCGCTGTTCACTCCCAGGTGATGAGAAGTGAGCCGGAATCGGGAATGCTGCGGATCGCCGTAACCGGCCAGCCGCTCACGCTCTGCGACATATCGTGTACGCATGGGCCCCAACCGCCCGGGTGGCTTCGGAGCCGCCGGGCGGATCACGAGGGCTGCCGCGCGCGCGTACTGGCTCTGGCCGGCGTTACTCACCCTCGGTCTCGGGCTCGCCCGGCTCGGCCGGCCGGCGCTGTGGGCCGACGAGCTGGCGACCTGGGGCGCGGTACGGCTGAGCTGGCGCGGGCTGTTCCGGCTGCTGGGTCACGCGGACGCGGTGCTCGGCCCGTACTACGTGGTCGAGAAGGCGTGGACGGCACTGTTCGGGACCTCCACGGTGGCCCTGCGGCTGCCGTCGGTGCTGGCGATGGCGGTCGCGGCCGGGCTGGTGACGGCACTCGGCGCGCGGCTGGGCGGGAACCGGTGGCCTGGGCTGCTCGCCGGGCTCGGGTTCGCGCTGGTACCGGCGACCTCCCGGTACGCGCAGGAGGCCCGGCCGTACGCGTTCACAATCCTGTTCGCGGCGCTCGCCACCCTGCTGCTCGCCGGGCTTCTGGAGCGGCCCGCGACCGGCCGGGTCGCCGGGTACGCGCTGGCCGTCCTGCTGCTCGGCGCGGCCCACCTTGCCGGCGTGCTGCTGCTGGCGGGGCACGCGGTGCCGGTACTGCTGCGCCGCGGCCGCGCCGCGCTGACCCGATGGCTGGTGGGCTCGGCGGTGGCGGTGCTGATCCTGGTGCCGCTGGCCTGGCTCCAGCACCGCCAGCGGGCGGAGATCGCCTGGATCGGGCCCGTCCGCTGGCGCACCCTGATCGGGGCGCCGGCCGTGATCTTCGGCGCCGCCGCGGTGGGTGGCGCGCTGGTCGCGCTGGCCGTGCTGGCCCTGCCGGGGCTGGCCCGGACTGCCCGCGGCGGTGCCCGCGCGGGGATCCTGCTCGCCGGCTGGGCGATCGCGCCGGCCGTGGTGCTGTACGTGATCGGCACGGCCACCCCGGCGTTCTTCCCTCGGTACCTGCTGTACACGATGCCGGCCCCGGTCCTGCTCGCGGCGGTGTTCCTGGCGCGCACCGGCCGGATCCGGGCGGTGGTCGTGCTCGTCGTCGTCGCAGCCCTCGGCGCCCCGGCCCAGGCGTCGATCCGGGGCCCGGCAGGCCACAACCACGACACGGCGGGCGCGGCCGCGATCATCGCCCGGGGGGAGCGGCCCGGCGACGGGATCGTGTACGCGCTGCACGAGCCCGTGGTGCCGTGGGAGGCACGGGACATCGTGGCCCGGTACGTGCCGGCGGACCGGCGACCCCGGGACGTCTTCGCGGTCACGCCGCAGCGGACCGACGGTCGGCTGACCGCCGTCGAGTGCCCCGACCCGGCCGGCTGCCTGGCCGCCGCCGACCCGCCCCGGATCTGGGTGCTGCGGTACCAGAGCCACCCAGACCCGCTGGCCGGCATCGGCGAGCCGAAGGAGAGCCTGTTGCGCGCCCGGTACCGGCTGGCGCGCGTGTGGTCGGTCCGGGGCCTGACGGTCGGGCTGCTGACCCGGCAGCCGCGCTGAGCCGGCCGGGGCCGCTAGCGCCGGGTCAGCGGCACCACGAGCATGGCCTCGGTGCCGCCGCCGGACCGGTCCCGCAACTCGATGCTGCCGCGCAGCTCACCGGAGACCAGGGTGCGGACGATCTGCAGGCCGAGCCGCTCGCCGCCGTCCAGCCGGAAGCCCTCCGGCAGCCCCTTGCCGGTGTCCGCCACGGTCACGTGCAACTGCCGGCGGAACCGGTGCACGGTCACCGTGACAGAGCCACCGTCGCCCGGTACGAACCCGTGCTCCACCGCGTTGAGCAGCAACTCGTTGAGGACCATCACGAGCGGGGTCGCGATCTCGGCCGGCAGCACGCCGAAGGTGCCCTCCCGGCCGATGCGTACCTTCGAGTCCGGCGCGGTCACTTCGGCGGCGGCGAACGCCACCCGGTCCACGATCCCGTCGAACTCGACCGCCTCGTCGCTGGACATCGACAGCGTCTCGTGGACCAGCGCGATCGAGGCCACCCGCCGCACCGACTCCTCCAGTGCCGCCCGGGCGGCCGGCGCCCGGCGGGCCTGTAGCCGCAGCAGCGCGGCGACGGTCTGGAGGTTGTTCTTCACCCGATGGTGGATCTCCCGGATGGTCGCGTCCTTGGTCAGCAGCGCCCGGTCCCGGATACGCACCTCGGTGATGTCGCGGACCAGCACGAGCGCGCCGATCGGCACTCCGGCCGGCATCAGCGGCAGCGCGCGGATCAGCATCGAGGCGCCCCGGGCGTCGATCTCCTTGCGGGCCGGCGCGTCGCCGCGCAGCGCGGCCAGGATCCGCTCGCCGGCGTCGGCGCCCTCCATCGGGTCGTCGACCAGGCGGGCGGTCAACGACGGAAGGTCCTCGCCGACCAGGTGCGCGGGCAGCCCGAGCCGGCGGTACGCGGACTGGGCGTTGGGGCTCGCGTAGGTGACCTTGCCGGCACCGTCCAGGCGGACCAGGCCGTCGCCGACGCGGGGCGCGCTGGTCACCTCGCCCGGGTGCCGGGGCGGGGCGAAGGTGCCGTCGGTCATCATCAGGGCCAGGTCGTCGGCCGTCGTCAGGTAGTTGAGCTCCAGCTGGCTGGGGCTGCGGGCGGTGGACAGGTTGGTGTCCCGCCCGACGACAGCGATCACCTCGCTGCTGCCCCGGCGGCGGATCGGGATGGCCTCGTACCGGGCCGGTGTGTCGCCGTACCAGACCGGGTCGCCCTCCCGCCAGATCCGGCCCTGGGTACGGGCGACGGTGAGGTGCGCCACCTCCGGCCCGCCGGCGACCCGGCCCACCTGGTCGTCCTGGTATGCCGTGGGTGCCGTGGTCGGGCGCACCTGAGCCACGCAGAGGTACTCGTCGCCGTCCCCGACCGGCACCCAGAGCAGTAGATCGGCGAACGACAGATCGGAGACCAGCTGCCAGTCCCCGGCGAGCCGGTGCAGGTGCTCGACGTCGGCCGGGCCGAGCGAGGTGTGCTCCTCGACGAGATCGCGCAGCGTGGACACGCGACAAGGGTGCCATGCGGATCGCCCGGGCGTGAGGGGGTAGCGTCGCTGGCGTGGTACGACGCGCCGCTTTGTCCCTTGTCAGTCTGGCCGTGTCCGGCGCGCTGGCCGGCTGCGGCTTCGTGGGTGCCGCCAGCGTGAGCGATCAGAAGCCCGACGGGTTCGTGCTGCGCGGTCACGTGGCGGTGCCGGTGGCGGCCGGAGCCTCGCAGTCGACCGGTGCGGCCTGCGAGTCCTCGCTGCCCGACGTGGCCCCCAACGACGAGGTGAAGGTGACCGACCCGCAGGGGCGCCAGATCGCGGTCGGGTACCTGGGCGACGGCGTGATCGGCAGCGACGCGTCCGGTACCGCCTGCGATCTCCCGTTCGAGATCCCGCAGGTACCGGGCGGCGTGACCAGCTACAGCATCGCGGTCGCCGGACATCCGGCGGAGACGTTCTCGGCCACCTCGCTGCGGGAGAACCAGGAGGCGGTCATCTCGCTGCGCCCGTGAGCCGGACCGGCGGCCACTCCGGCCCCGGCCGGTGACCGCCCCGGCCGGTGACGCTTCCCCGGCGGCACTTCCTCAGCGGGCGGCGGCGCCGGCGGTGACGGTGCCCCGGCGGGTGACGCTCCTCAGCGGGTGACGGTGATCTTCTTGAGGCCGCGCGGCGCGTCCGGGTCCTCGCCCCGGGCCAGCGCCAGCGCCAGCGCCAGCCGCTGGAGCGGCAGGATGTCCAGCAGCGGCGCGTACCGCTCGTCCACGGCCGGGGTCGGGATCCGCAGCGCCGAACCCGGCACGTCGGCCGGGCCGACCGCCACCACGTCGGCCCGCCGCTCCCCCAACCTGGCCAGCACCTCGCGCATGGCGCCGCCGCCCGGGCCGTTGCCCACCACGGCGAGCACCGGCACGTCCGGGTCGGCCATGGCGAGCGGGCCGTGCAGCAGGTCGGCGCCGGAGAACGAGAGCGCCGGCAGGTAGGACGTCTCCATGAGCTTCAGCGCGGTCTCCCGGGCGGTCGGGTAGGCGTACCCCCGTCCGGTGGTCACCACCCGGCCGGCGAACCGGTACCGCGCGGCCAGCTGCCACGCCGTCTGGTCGTCCAGGACAGCCGAGGCCAGGCCGGGAAGCCGGTCGAGTTCCCGCCGCTCGTCGGCGGGCAGGGCGCCGTTGCCGGCCCGTACCCCCTCGATCAGCATCAGCAGTGCGAGCAGCTCGGCCGTGTACGTCTTGGTGGCCGCGACCGCCCGCTCGTGACCGGCGGCCACGTCCACGACCAGCTCGCTCGTGCCGGCCAGCGGCGACTTCGGGTCGTTCGTCACGGCCAGCGTCTGCGCGCCGGACTCGCGGGCGACGCGCACCACCTCGACCAGGTCGGCCGAGCCACCGCTCTGGCTGACCCCGATGACCAGCGCGTCGCGCAGGTCGGGCCGGGCGCCGAACACCGTGATGGCGGACGGGCTCGCCAGGCCGGCCGGGATCCCCAGCCGGATCTCGGCCAGGTACGCCGCGTAGAGCGCGGCATGATCCGACGTGCCCCGCGCGGTGAACACGATGTGCCGTGGCCGCCGGGCCGCGACAGCGCCCGCGACCTGCGCGATCGCCGCCGTGTTCGGGCCGGTGAGGAGCCGGGAGAACACTTCCGGTTGCTCGGCGATGTCCGCCGCCATACCCGCGCCGCGCTCCGCCACCGCCGGCCTCCTCGATCACATCGTGCGCATTATTCGCGCATTACGTGCGCAGTGTTGCACATTCAAACACCGTTTCGCTCGTCATCTGAGCAGTGACTTTCCCGACGATGCGAGATCGGCGAAACGACCGCCGCCCCGAGACCTCGCGGGCCCGGGACGGCGGTGGGGGCGGCTGCCGGGCGGCGCTACTCCACGGCAGCGACCAGCGGAGCGTCCGCCTCGCTGCCGGCGGCGCTGTCCCTGCCGGCGCCGGTCGGGATCACCGAGCGCAGCGGTACGTGCTTGATGAAGATCGCGGCGACCGGCACCAGGATCGAGATGAAGACCGCCCAGAAGAACACGCTGGAGGTCGCCGTCGCGATGCCGTGCAGCAGGGCCTGCACCTGGGCGGCCGGCATCTTCGCCAGCATGCTCTTGGACAGGCCGGTGACCGCGCCGCCCGAGGTCAGCTTGTCCGCCGCCGAGGCGCCCAGCCGCGACGTGATGTCGCTCTTCAGGGACTGGTTGAACACCGCGCCGAACA
Organism: Micromonosporaceae bacterium; assembly: GCA_040255525.1. Lineage (GTDB taxonomy): Bacteria > Actinomycetota > Actinomycetes > Mycobacteriales > Micromonosporaceae > Rugosimonospora. The sequence goes on from JBDZVD010000104.1 coordinate 8,320, forward strand.
GCGATACGCCGAACGAACCGCCGATCGACCGGAAGAACGTGGCCGCGCTGCTGGCCACGCCCATGTCCCTCTGCTCCACGCTGTTCTGCGAGATCAGCATCGTGGTCTGCATCAGGAAGCCCATGCCAGCGCCGAGCACCAGCATGAACAGCGAACTTTCGGTCTTGGTGGAGTTCGAGTCGAGCTGGGCCAGCAGGATCATGCCGAGCACCACGAGCGTCCCGCCCAACACCGGGAAGATCCGGTACCGGCCGGTGCGGGTGATGATCTGGCCTGCGACCAACGAGGTGACCAGGAGGCCGGCCATCATCGGCAGCAGGAGCAGACCCGAGTTGGTCGCCGAGGCGCCCTGCACCGTCTGCTGGTACAGCGGCAGGAAGTTGATCGAACCGAACATCGTGAAGCCGAGCAGGAAGCCGATCAACGCGCTGAGCGTGAAGTTCCGGTTGGCGAACAGGTGCAGCGACAGGATCGGCTCGGCCGCCTTCCGCTCGACCATGGCGAACGCCACGAGCGTCACCACGGCGACCACGACCAGGCCGAGCACCTGCCAGGATCCCCATGCGTACTGATTGCCACCCCAGGTCGTGATCAGCACCAGCGCGGTGATGCCGACCGCGAGCAGCGCGGCGCCGGACCAGTCGATCCGGTGTTCGGTGCGGTGCTTGGGCAGGTGCAGCCGGGTGGCCAGCAGGATCAGCGCGATCGCACCGAGCGGGAGATTGACATAGAACGCCCAGCGCCAGCTCAGGTGGTCGGTGATGAAGCCACCGGCAAGCGGTCCGGCGACCATCGCGACCGCCATGACGGCGGCCATGATGCCCTGGTAGCGGCCCCGTTCCCGGGGCGACACCAGATCGCCGATGATGGCCATCACGCCTACCATGAGGCCGCCCGCGCCGAGGCCCTGAAGCGCCCGGAAGCCGATGAGCTGACCCATGGTGTGGGACATGCCGGACAGCGCCGAGCCGACCAGGAAGATCACGACTGAAGCCATGAAGATGTTCTTGCGGCCGTACAGGTCGCCGATCTTCCCCCACAGCGGCGTGGAGACCGTCGTCCCGAGTACGTACGCCGTCACCACCCAGGACAGGTGGGACAGACCGTGCAGCTCACCGACGATGCGCGGCATCGCCGTGCTCACGATCATGTTGTCCAGCATCGCCAGCAGCATGGCGAGCAGGAGGCCCGGCAACACCACCATGACCTCGCGCCGCCGCGCGGGCGGGGCCTCCCTTGTGACCGTTTCCATTGATGCCACGGGTACGCTCCCCCGAGATCGTGGCCCACTTACTGGCCGACCGGCTAGTGCAGCTTTCCTGGGTACGGTAAACTACGTACTAGCCGGCCGTCAAGTAAGTTTCGGACAGACAGCGAGGGAACGATGAGAGATCAGTCCGATACGCGGGCCCGCATCCAGCAGGTCGCTCTCGAACTGTTCACCGAGCAGGGCTACGAGGCCACCTCGCTGCGCGAGATCGCCGAGCGGCTCGGAGTCACCAAGGCCGCGCTCTACTATCACTTCAAGACGAAGGAAGACATCGTCGCCAGCCTGGTGCAGGACCGCATCGATGCGCTCGAAGAGTTGATCGCCTGGGCGGCGAGCCAGCCCCAGGGCCCCACACTACGCCGGGAGTTCATCCGGCGGTACGCCACCGAGCTGCACGAAAACCGGCACCACGAGATCATGCGGTTCTTCGAACGCAACCAGACGGCACTGCGCGACCACCCGAAGAGCGAGCAGATGCGCGAGCGGATGTTCGAGATCATCAACATTCTGAGTTCGCCGGAGGATCCGCTCACGGTACGGCTGAAGGGCTCATTGGCGATCTTCGCGCTGCACGCGACCTGGTTCGTGCTGCGGGAGGAGTCGGTCACCGACGCGGAGCGGCAGGACGCTGCGGTTCAGGTGGCCCTGGAACTGGTCGAGCCGGACGTCGAGTCGCCCGACCGGCCCCGCGGCGGCGCGGCGGGGATCGGGCAGGCCGCCGCCCGGTAGGCCGACGTCAGCCGGAGGTGGGGGACACCGCCAGCTCACGGCGCAGCGCGAGCAGCTGGACGCCGGGCACCGGCGACCAGTCCAGTTCGGGGGCGCGCTGGAAGCCCAGCCGCTGGTACAGCCGTTGGGCGGTGGTCGCCATGTCGCGGGCACAGATGACGACGGCCCGACACCCCAGGGTGGCAGCCCGATCGAGGCACGCCCGGACCAGCGCCGCGCCGACCCCCCGCCCCTGGGCACCAGGGGCCACGGCGAGGGTACGGAACTCCGCCTCACCTTCCCTCGCGACCTCGGCGAGCGGGGAACTGGGGAGTACGAAGGTCGCCGCGCCGAGGACGGAGCCGGTCTCCTGGTCGACCGCGGCCAGGATCGTGCCGTGCTCCGCCCGGGCCGCCACGTCGGCCAGGAACGGCACGTAGTGCTCGACCAGTTGCCCGTCGGCGCGGTAGGCGTCGACCGACAACGCGCCGATCCGCGCGTACTCCTCGGGGCGGGCGACCCGGATCAGCATGCCCGGCGACTGGTCTGAGGCGTGGCGCGGCGCCAGGCGTGCCGAGCCGGACGGGGCGGGCGACCGGTTCGGGTCACCGCTCATCCGACGACGGCGATCAGGTCGCCCTCCTGCACCACGTCGCCCTCATTCACGGCGAGCTGCTGGACCGTCCCGGCGGACTCGGCGATCACCGGGATCTCCATCTTCATGGATTCCAAGATGACCAGCGTGTCGCCCTCGGCCACGTCGTCACCGGTCGAGGCGACCACTTTCCAGACGTTGGCCACCATCTCGGCACGGATCTCCTCAGCCATCGCCAGCCCCTCTCGCGCGCACCATGCGGTCTTCGCCGATTCTCACCCAAACGGCTCGTCCGTCGCGGCCTCAACCCGTACCCACCGGCTCGGCGCGACCGGTGCCACCCCCGGCGCGGCGCGGCCGAGAGGTATCCAACCACGCGTGATCGACCGGACAACCCGCACCCCGCCGGGCGGACACGCAGGCCCGGCGCCCCTCGACGCCCGGCCTCGCGGCCCGACCTTCTACCATTCACGGGATCGTCACCACCAGTCGCCAAGGGAGGGTCCTGATGGCAAAGAAGTCACGCAAGAAGAAGGCCAGGAGGAAGAGCGCCGCCAACCACGGCAAGCGCCCCAACTCCTGACCACCTGTGGCAGCGTCCTCGGCCCGGGCGGTCACCCGCCCAGGGTCGGAGCCGCTGCGGGCCCGGCGAGCGGGCTACGGCTCGCGACCCTCGAACACCACGATCTCGGAGAGCTTGGCTCGCAGGCGCTCACGCAGTGACGCCGGGGCGGTCTCCGCGCCGCAGCAGCGCGCCACCAGCGCCTTGACCTCCTGCTCGATGCCGTACTCACGCAGGCACGGGGTGCACTCGTCGAGGTGCGTGCTGATCACGCTCCGGCGCGACTCGTCGCACTCCAGGTCGAGATACACGTAGACCTCCGCCAGGACGTCACGGCAGTCGGTCTCGTGCGGTTTACCACAGCTCACGGGTCACACCTCCCGCCCCACCGGGGTGCCCTCGGGCACCGACGTGCCGCCCCGGGCGAATCCGCGATCGGCCGCGTACCCCTCCAGCAGCCGCCGGAGATTGCGCCGCCCACGGTGCAGCCGCGACATCACGGTACCGATCGGGGTGTTCATGATGTCGGCGATCTCCTTGTACGAAAAACCCTCGACGTCGGCCAGGTACACCGCGAGCCGGAAGTCCTCGGGCAGCGACTGGAGCGCGTCCTTGACGTCCGAGTCCGGCAGCCGGTCGAGCGCCTCGGTCTCCGCCGAACGCAGCCCGGACGACGTGTGCGACTCCGCCGACGCGAGCTGCCAGTCGGTGATCTCCTCGGTCGGCGCCTGCTGCGGCTGGCGCTGGCGCTTACGGTACGAGTTGATGTACGTGTTCGTGAGGATCCGGTACAGCCATGCCTTGAGGTTCGTACCTTCCTCAAACTGGTGGAAGGCGGCGTAAGCCTTCAGGAACGTCTCCTGCACCAGATCTTCCGCGTCGGCCGGGTTCCGGGTCATCCGCAATGCGGCCGCGTAGAGCTGGTCGACGAAGGGCAACGCGTCGCGCTCGAAGCGCACCCGCCGCTCATCCGTCCGTTCGGCCTGTGCCAACCGTTCCGCCCCCCTCGCCCGTCCCGCCGAGGATACGCCGAGCGCCGCGGTCAGCGATCCTGGGCCAGCGCCCTGGTCCGCGTCGGCAGGCCACTCCGGTGCGTACAACAGCCGGCGTACGAGCCGAGCCTGGTCCACCTCTCCCAGGCTGCTGTTCGTGCTCACGGTTCCCCTTCCCGGAGGTGCGGATGCCACACGTCTCCGGGGTGTGCAACGCACCGATACCGGCCCGGCATTCCGGCCATCCGGCCCGAGTGGGGCGACCGTGACCGGGAACTCGCGGTGCGCGCCGGGGCGGGCAGACCGGGCCTGCTGTCCTTCCCGGTCCCGTGCTGGGCCGGGACCGGGAAGGGCCTGGGAGAATTGTGAACCGCTGAGGTTCACGGACTTGCGGTGAGCCCACAGGTGACCGGGTTCGACGTGCCCAACGAGGGTCACGCCCAGCCGTGACGGACCAGCCAACGCAACACGCAGTCGCCCACGGCGGCCGGATTCCGGCGCAGGTCGTGAACCTCACCGGGGCGGACGCTGACCTCGACCGACGGGCCGGGCTCCGGGATCCCGAACGGGTCGCGGTCGCCGTTCACGACCAGCGTGGGCAGCCCGGTGACCAACTCCTCGGCCCGGGAGCGGTCCGGCCGGCCGGGTGGGTGCAGCGGGAACGCCAGCGCGACGATGCCGGCGGCGCCGACGTCCCGGGCGGTACGGCAGGCCACCCGGGCACCGCTGGACCTCCCGCCGACGATCAGCGGCAGCGTGGCCGGCGGGTACGACCGGCGCCCGGAGCGCAGCGCGGCGAGTACCGCCGTCCAGGCGGTGTCGAGCTGCCGTGCCGGAGCCGGAGCGCGACGCCCGGCGACCCGATAGGGCTGGAGCACCCGGGCGACCGCCACCGACGCGGCGACGGCGGCGTCGCGCACCGCGACCAGATCGGGTGCGTCGATGCCGCCGCCCGCGCCGTGGCCGAGGACGAGCAGGCTGACCGGCCGGTCCGGGCGATCCAGCTCAACCTGTGCGTCACCGTGCGGTGTGCGAACCCTGATCACGCGATCAGGATGCCACCCGCTCCACCAGGCCGGAGTGGGAGCAACGCTCGACGCGCCGCTCGGCGAGCAGTGGAAGCCGGGTGCGATGCCCCGGTACCAGCTCCAGTACCCGGTCCAGAAGGGCCGGACCGGCGCCCTGTTCGGGTCGGCCGGCACCGGCGAGCTGCGCGGCGCCGAGCTGACCGGCAGCCCGCTGGCCGCCAAGCTGCGCGGTGGCCCCGACGGGCTCCTGGTCGCGCGGTTCCGTGCGCCACGCGACGAGCATCGCCCGCCGCTCGCGGGGTGTGGTCGCTCCCCACACCCCGTGGCAGTCGCCGACCTCAAGCGCCCAGGCCAGGCAGGCACCCTGCACGTCGCAGGTGCGACAGAGGGCGATAGCCGCGTCGGCTGGCTCGCTCGGCGCGGGAAAGAACGTCTCGGGATCGACGCTCTGACATACCCCCCTGGTACGCCAGGCGTCGTCCTGTTGCCGCTCGCTGAAAGCCCGAAGAAGTCTCGGGTCTCTCCGTGCGGCGGCAACCTCGTGTGGGCGTGGCATACGCGCCCGAGTCATCTACCCACCTCCCCCGTGGGTCCGGACTGTTCAACGGCGAGCATGGATTCGCATTCGCCGCTGCCGGCGCTGTGTTTTACCGCACTAAAGGCCAGTTGTACAAGTGGCCGATCGGGGCCTGTGGGAAAATTACCTGGCCAATTGCGCTGTAATCGCTCAAAAGAGTGTGAGGTCTGTCGGCTCCACGTCGAAAACGCGCAATGGCGTCACAGCCACCGGCTCGATCAAACCGGGCCCGTCATTGCGGACATCGCCGACGGCGGGGCCCACTGGGCGGATCTCCAACGCCTCCAGGAATTCGATCGAGGGCAATGCGAGCAACGCGTCGGGATTGAGCGCTTGGTGTTTGTCCGGTAGCGCAGAGTCGTCATTGTCCGCGGTCGCGACGGCCGCGGACAACCATTCGTCCCACCGCTGCGGCGGCAACAGCAGCGGCATCCGATCGTGTACCAGCGCCAGGTCCCCGACCGAGCCGGTGGTGACCACGCTGCAGGTGAGCTGCCCGGCCGACGAGGTCGCGCAGACGCCGGCGAACGCCAGCACCCGGCCGTCCCGCGGGGTCATGAAGTACGCCTGCCTGCCCCGGCCGTCCTCGGTACGGCGCCACTCGTACCAGCCGTCCGCCGGTACCAGGCAGCGATGCCGGCGGAACGCCCGGGCGAACGCGCCGCTGGTGGCGACCGTTTCCGCCCTGGCATTGATCATCAACGGCGCCCGCCGGGGCTGCCCGCTTCCCCGCGCCTGCCGTTCGGGAGCATCCGCCCACGCGGGCACGAGGCCCCAGCGGGCGACACTCAACCGGCGTCGCGGCCCGGACCGCACGATCGGTACCGGATCGGTCGGCGCCACGTTATAGTCAGGCGCGAGGACGCCCTCGGTCTCGTCGGTCGCGTCGAACAGCGCGGCGAGGTCCGTCGTCGAGCGGGTGGTCGCATAACGGCCGCACATGCGAACAAATCTATCGACCCGTTCCACGTCCGGATCGGCGGGACGGCACACTGTACCCGTGGCCCAGAACTCCCCGACCCCGCCCGACCGGTCCGCCGCGGCGCCCGGCCCGCCAGCCCACCCGCGCCCGCCGGTCGACTGGGTGGCGCCGAGCGCCGCCGCGCCCGTCCACGCCGAGGTGCGGCTGCCCGGTTCCAAGTCGATGACCGCCCGCGCCCTGGTGCTGTCCGCCCTCGCGGCCGGCGCGTCCACCCTCCGCTACCCGCTGCGCGCCCGGGACACCGAACTGATGGCCGCCGGCCTGGCGGGCATGGGTACCGGCGTGGACAACGCGGCGGACGAGAGGTGGACCGTCCGGCCGGGTCCGCTGTCCGGGCCCGCGCACGTCGACGTGGGGCTGTCCGGCACGGTCATGCGGTTCGTACCGCCGGCCGCCGGCCTGGCCCGCGGACCGGTCAGCTTCGACGGCGACCCCCGCGCCCGGGAGCGCCCGCTCGGCCCGCTCGTCGAGGCGCTGCGCGCGCTCGGGGTACGGATCGACTCGGCACCCACCGGCGGCCTGCCGCTGACCGTGCACGGCGCCGGCGGCGTCAGCGGCGGCGAGGTCACCATCGACGCCTCCGCGTCCAGCCAGCTCGTGTCCGGGCTGCTGCTGGCCGGCCCGGCGTTCGACAAGGGGATCGTGGTGCGGCACGTCGGACCGCCCGTGCCGTCCGCGCCCCATTTGCGGATGACCGCGCAGATGCTGCGGGCGGGCGGCGCCACCGTCGACGACGCGACGCCGGACGTGTGGACCGTCGAGCCGGGCGGCCTGACCGGGCGGGACTGGGACATCGAGCCGGACCTGTCCGGCGCCGCCCCGTTCCTGGCCGCCGCGCTGGTCACCGGCGGGCGGGTCACCGTACCCGGCTGGCCACGCCAGACCACCCAGCCCGGCGACCGGCTGCGGGAGCTGCTGACCGCGATGGGCGGCGACTGCGTGCTGACCGACGAGGGCCTCACCGTCACCGGCACCGGCACGGTGCACGGGCTGGACGCCGACCTGTCGGACGTCAGCGAGCTGACCCCGGCGATCGTCGCGCTCGCCGCGCTGGCCGACTCGCCGTCCCGGCTGACCGGTGTCGAGCACATCCGTCATCACGAGACGGACCGGATCGCCGCGCTGGCCCGGGAACTGACCGCGCTGGGCGCCGACGTGACGGAGTTGAGGGACGGCTTCGAGGTGCGGCCGGCCGCGCTGCACGGCGGCCGGTTCGAGACGTACGCCGATCACCGGATGGCACACGCCGCGGCGGTGGTCGGGCTGGCCGTACCCCAGGTGCGGCTGTCCGACGTCTCCTGCACGTCCAAGACGATGCCCGAGTTCCCGGAGTTGTGGGCCTCGATCGTGGAGGGCGCGCACTGACCGGTCGGCGCCGCGAGTACGACGAGGACGACGTACGGATCCGTCCCGGCCGTTCGTCACGCCCCCGTACCCGGATCCGGCCCCGCCACGAGGGCGCCGAGGCGGGATTCGTGGTCGCCGTGGACCGGGGACGGTACACGGTCGAACTCTCCGGCCGCCCGGTGACCGCGATGCGCGCCCGGGAACTCGGCCGGCGCGGGGTGGTGGTCGGCGACCAGGTGGCCCTCGTCGGTGATGTCTCCGGGGCGCCCGGGTCGCTGGCCCGCATCGTGCGCATCGAGGAGCGCGGTTCCGTCCTGATGCGTACCGCCGATGATGACGACACCACGCCCGAGGGCCGGGTGGAACGGGTGGTCGTCGCGAACGCCGATCAGCTCGTCATCGTCAGCGCCCTGGCCGATCCCCCGCCGCGCACCGGATTCATCGACCGGTGCCTGGTCGCCGCGTACGACGCGGAGATCGATCCGTTGCTGTGCCTGACGAAGGCGGACCTGGCCGGGCCGCGGGAGATCCTGGACTACTACGCGGAACTGGACCTGCCGTACGTGCTGACCCGCCCGGACGGCGACCTGGAACCGCTGTACGACCGCCTGGCCGGGCTGGTGTCGGTGATGGTCGGGCACTCCGGGGTGGGCAAGTCGACGCTGGTGAACCGGCTGGTACCCGACGCCGACCGCCGGGTGGGCCTGGTCAGCGCGATCGGCAAGGGGCGGCACACCTCGACCAGCGCGGTGGCGCTGCCGCTGCCCGCCCGGCCCGGCCGCACCGGGCGCGGTGCGGCCGGGCGCGCGGACGGATGGATCATCGACACCCCGGGGATCCGGTCGTTCGGCCTGGCGCACGTGTCGGCGGAGAGCCTGCTGCACGGCTTCCCCGATCTGGTACAGGCGTCGGTGAACTGCCCGCCAAACTGCGACCACACGGGCAGCGCGGGTACCTGCGGGCTGGACGCTCTCGTAGCGGCCGGGGGCGCGGACCCGCGGCGGCTCGCGTCGTACCGCCGGCTGCTCGCCTCGAAGGAGGGGGCGCCGGATCCCGGGGAGGAGTTCGGGTGACCAGCCCGGCTTCGCTGGTCGAACGACACGCGCGGCAGCCGACGCGAGGAGGCGCTCAGGGAATGTCGACGTACCCGCCGCTGCGCCAGTACACGTTGTTCTCCCGGGACAGCAGGTCGTCGTCCACCAGGTACCGGCGGATCGTCGCGTAGTCGTCGTACCAGATGCGCAGCATCGCGTTGACCGCCCGCTCCGGGTACCGCACGCCGGGCTCGAAGTCCGCGGCGATGTGCTCCAGCACGATGCGCCGCTTGCCGCGCGCCGCGGGCATCTGCACCAGCCGTCCGTCCCGCATGAACGCGCGCAGAACCGCCGCCCGCTCCTGGTCCGGATCGAGTGGCTCCTGGGGTATCGGGCCGGGCGAGTGCTCGCGGATCGCGTCCTTGAACACCGCGGGCTGCGGTACGACCCGTCCGTCGACGGTCGCGATCAGGCCGCCCTCCTCCAGCCGGAACAACGCCTTGACCACGTCCCGTCCGGCCAGCCCGGTCGCCGACGCCACCTCACTCGGGGTACCCGCCCCGAGCACCACGGCGGCGTAGCTGCGGAGCCGATCGTCCTCCGCCAGGAGTCCACACAGCACATCTGGTTGCACGGCCAAGAACATAACTCGCCGATCCCCATGCTCGCTCCCGGAAAGAGCGTCCGCTAGGTTCCCGGTGTGGCAGGTTACGCAGACGACCTCTCCCTCGCGCATCTTCTCGCGGACACCGCGGACGCTATCTCCATGGCCCGGTTCCGGGCACTGGATCTGCATGTGGAGAGCAAGCCGGACCTGACACCGGTCTCGGACGCGGACACGGCGGTGGAGAAGGCGCTGCGCGCCACGCTCGCCCGCACCCGGCCGCGTGACGCCGTGCTCGGCGAGGAGTTCGGCGTCAGTCAGGCGGCGGCCGGCCCGGGTACCCGGCAGTGGGTGATCGACCCGATCGACGGCACGAAGAACTTCGTCCGCGGCGTGCCCATCTGGGCCACCCTGATCGCTCTCATGGAGGCCGACCAGGTGATGGTCGGCCTGGTGTCCGCGCCGGCGCTCGGCCGCCGCTGGTGGGCCGCGCGCGGGCACGGCGCGTACGCAGGGCGGCACACCAGCGCGGCCACGCCGATCCGCGTCTCCGGGGTCGACCGGCTCGCCGACGCGTCGTTCTGCTACGCGTCCCTGCCCGCCTGGGAGGAGACCGGACGGCTGGAGCCGATGCTGAACATCATGCGGGACAGCTGGCGTAGCCGCGCGTACGGGGACTTTTACGGATATATGCTCGTAGCCGAGGGCGCCGTGGACGTCATGGTCGAACCCGAACTGGCGCTCTGGGATCTCGCCGCGCTGCTGCCGATCGTGACCGAAGCGGGCGGCACCTTCACCGACCTGAATGGAGAGCCGGGACCGTTCGGCGGTAGCGCCGTGGCCACCAACGGTAGGCTTCACGCGGACATACTCGATCGACTTGCTTTGAACGGCTGAGCCAGTATTGTCGCGTCAATGGGCTCCTCCGGTTGGCTGTTCCTCACGGCCATGATCGTGGCGTACGGGACGGCGAACCTGCTCCAGTCGGTGGCCGTCTCCCGGACCCGGCAGGGGAAGAGTCTTCACCCAAGCCTGCTGCTGCGACTCTGCGAGCACCGTACGTATCTGGTGGGCGTCGGATTCCAGATGCTCGGTTTCGTGCTCGCCTTCCTCGCCCGCCGGGACCTGCCGCTGTTCCTGGTGCAGGCATCCGTGGCGGCCGGACTCGGAGTGACCGCGGTGTTCGGCGTCCTCCTGCTCAAATGGCGGCTACCGCCGGCCGAACTCGTTCTGCTCGCGCTGCTCTGTTTCGGCGTCACCGCCCTGGTCATCGCGGCCCGTCCCGCGCCGTCCCGTCCGGTCGGGCCGCTGACCGAAACCGGGATCGCGGTCGCTCTGGTCGCCATCGCGGCGTTGGGATGCCTCGCGGTACGCCTGCACGGAGCGCCCGGCTCGGTGGCGCTGGGCTCGCTCGCCGGGCTGTGCTTCGGCGCCGCCGCAGTGGCGTCGCGCCCGCTGGCGTCGGTACACAGCTGGGAGCGTTTCCTCACCGCACCGCTGCTGTACCTGCTGATCGCCCACTCGCTGGTCGGCCAGCTCCTCCTCGGTCTCGCCATGCAGCGGGGTTCGACGACCGCGGCGGTCGCCGCGATGGACGCCGCGGCGGCGGTACCGGCCGCGTTCATCGGCCTGTTCGTGCTCGGCGACGAGATCTGGCCCGGCCGGCAGTGGCTGGCGGCCCTGGGCTTCCTGGCGACGCTCGCCGCCGTACTCGGCATGACCCGGTACGCGACGCCGCAGCATCGTCATTCGATGCAGCGCGCCCGGGCGGTGTCCGAGGGGCTCGCGGCCAGTCGCTGACCCCGTCCCGGCCCGGTGCTCTATCCACTGTGGATGTCCGCGCCGGCGTGACCGCTCGCCCGCGCGGGCCGCGGCGGGGCGACCGACCCGCGTTCGCGGACCGGCATCGGCACCGGGTGCACGTCGTGCGCGGGCACGTCGGCGAGCAGGAGCTCCACGGCCGTGCGACCCAACTCGAAGTGCGGGATCGCGACGCTGGTCAACGCCGGGCGCAGCCACGAGGCCAGGTGCGAGTCGTCGAAGGACACAACCGACACGTCGTCCGGCACCGTGAGACCGGCCTCGGCCGCGGCCTGGTACACGCCGAACGCGATCCGGTCGTTCAGGCAGATCAGGGCGCTCGCCCGCGCACCGTCGCCGAAGAACTCGCGGACCGCCTCGTAGGCCGGCTCCGGCCACCACAGGCACTCCACCGTACCGGCGAGGGCGCCGCCGGCCCGCGCGAGCGCCTCCTCGACCCCGGCCCGGCGCTCCCGGGCCGCGTACACCCCGTCGGGCGTCTCCCCCACCAGGAAAATCCTGTCCCGGTGCCCGGCGTCCAGCAGCAGTCCGGCCGCCGCCCGGCCGGCGCCCCGCTCGTCGGGCAGTACGGCGGGCAGGCGCTGGTCCTCGGCGACACAGTTCAGCAACACGAACCGGTGCCCGCGCAGGATCGCGGGCGGCCGGGCGGGACGGGTGTACATGCTCGCGTAGACGAACCCGTCGACGCCTCGGTCGAGCATGTCCTGCACGAGTTGCGTCTCCACGGTATCGTCGCCCTCGGTTTCGCCAACGAAGAGCAGGTGCTGGTGGAGAAGGGCGGTGGAGAAGCTGCCACGGATCAACTCACCCGCGAATGCCTCGCTGGCGATGGTGTCCGAGACCAAGCCGATGGTTCGGGTCAGCTTGGTGCGCAGGCTGCGTGCCATGAGGTTTGGCCGGTAGTTGAGTTCCCGGGCCGCGTGCAGCACTCGGTGCTCGGCCTCGGCGGAGATGCGCATGTCGGTGCGTCCGGCCATGACAAAGGACGCCGTCGTTCTGGACACTCCCGCTCGCCGGGCGACATCGAGAAGCGTGACCCTGGGCGTAGGCATGCCGACTCCTCCGTCGTTCACAATCAGCAGCGCGGACGGACCCACGGCGGCGGATCGAACGAGCAAACCCGCCTCAAGTCTAGATCAAGGTCACGAGTCCGTAACACCCTTGACATGCCTGGTTGACCGGGTGGAGTCTCAGCTAATCCGATTCAGCACGAGCGATTCATCACCCACCCCGAACCTAGAGGTCTTCGACAGCCACCAGCAGCGTGTGAGTGACACCGGCCGAGCAAACCCACCGCGGTGCCGCCACTCTCCCTCCCCATGCGTCCGCTTCATCGAGCGGTATGACACGTGAAGGAGCAACAGTGATCAGACGAACCAGAGTTTTCCCCGCCGCCATGGCGTCCCTTGGCGCGGCCGTGCTTGTTGTCGCCATGGGAGGATGCGGAAGCGGCAACGACTCCAACAGCGCCGACAAGAACACGAACTCTCGCGGCCCGATCACGTACGTGCAGGGCAAGGACAACAACAACGTGATCCGGCCGCTGATCGCACAGTGGAACGCGAGCCACCCCAACGAGCAGGTCACCTTCAAGGAGCAGTCGGACCAGGCCGACCAGCAGCACGACGACCTCGTGCAGCACCTGCAGGCCAAGGACTCCCACTACGACGTGCTGAACATCGACGTGGTGTATGTCGCGGAGTTCGCGGCGAAGGGCTGGCTGCAGCCGCTGACCGGCCAGTTCAAGCTGGACACGAGCCCGTTCCTGCCCGCGACGGTCAAGACCGGTACGTACAACAACACGCTGTACGCCGCCCCGCAGTCCTCCGACGGCGGCCTGCTGTACTACCGCAAGGACCTCGTCCCGAACCCGCCGAAGACGTGGGACGAGATGATGAGCGACTGCTCGATCGCCAAGGCTCACAAGATGGACTGCTACGCCGGCCAGTTCGCGAAGTACGAGGGCCTGACGGTGAACGCGGCCGAGGCCATCAACACCGCCGGTGGCGAGATCGTGAAGTCTGACGGGCGCACCCCGGACGTCGACACGCCGGCGGCCGCCAAGGGCCTGAGCATGCTCGTCGACGCGTACAAGAACGGCAACATCCCGCAGCAGGCCATCACGTACCAGGAAGAGCAGGGCCGCCAGTCGTTCGAGGCCGGCAAGCTGCTGTTCCTGCGCAACTGGCCGTACGTGTACAGCCTCGCCACCACGGACGGAAGCTCGGTCGTCAAGGACAAGTTCGGCATCGCGCCGCTGCCCGGCATCGACGCCAGCAAGCCCGGCGCGTCCAGCCTCGGCGGCCACGACGCGGCCATCAGCCAGTACTCGGCGCACAAGGCCACCGCGTTCGACTTCATCAAGTTCCTGACCAGCGAGGAGACGCAGAAGACGTTCGCCACCAAGGCATCGCTGGCGCCCGTCATCGCGTCCCTGTACGACGACCCGACGCTCGTCAAGCAGCTGCCGTACCTGCCGACGCTGAAGAACTCCCTCGCCAACGCCGTACCGCGCCCGGTCACCCCGTTCTACCCGGCGGTCACGCAGGCCATCGAGACCAATGCGTACGCCGCCATCAAGGGCGACAAAACCGTCGACCAGGCGCTGAAGGACATGCAAGCCGCGATCCAGGCCGCCGGCAGCTGACGGCCGTGGCTGGGGCCGGACCGTCGAGGTCCGGCCCCGCCGCACACCATCACCACCGCCGGAGGCGACCGGCGTCGTGCCCGTAGAGGGAGGGATACATGTCCGTTACTTCCGGCGTCAGCGCGAACGACAAGGCCGAACAGCAGGCGCAGGCGCCCGCTCCAGAACGCAAACGGGGTTCCTCGCTCCACCGGGGCGAGGGCAGGCGCGGCATCTTCCTGGTCGCCCCGACCATCATCCTGCTGGCAGTCGTCATCGGGTACCCGGTGGTCAAGGCCATCGTGATGTCGTTCCAGAAGGATCCCGGGCTGGACAAGGCAACCGGGATGTTCGTCAGCGGCGGCAGCGCCGGATTCTCCAACTACACCCACTGGCTGCTCCAGCGGTGCGGTACCGCGTCCTGTCCGCCCGGCACTCTCGGCTCCGAGTTCTGGGACTCGGTGACCACCACCTTCTTCTTCACGGCGGCCACGGTCGTCATCGAGGTCATCCTGGGCATGTGGATGGCGCTGGTGATGAACCGGGCCTTCCGCGGGCGCGGGGTGCTGCGCGCCAGTGTCCTGGTGCCCTGGGCGATCCCGACCGCCATCACCGCCAAGCTGTGGTATTTCATCTTCGCCTACGACGGCATCGCCAACCACATCCTGCACACGCACATCCTGTGGACCGGCGGCGCGTGGGCCTCCCGGTTCGCCATCATCATCGCGGACGTCTGGAAGACCACCCCGTTCATCGCGCTGCTCATCCTCGCCGGGCTGCAGGTGATCCCGGCCGAGACGTACGAGGCCGCCCGGGTCGACGGCGCGAACTCGTGGCAGCGCTTCACGAAAGTGACGCTTCCGCTGGTACGCCCGGCGCTGATGGTCGCGATCCTGTTCCGTACCCTGGACGCCCTGCGCATCTACGACCTGCCGGCCATCCTCACCGGCGGGGGCGGCGGCACCGGACACGCCACCACCACCCTGTCGATCCTCGTGGTCGACCAGATCCGCAGCGGCTTCAACAGCGCGGCCGCGCTGTCCACACTGACGTTCCTGCTCATCTTCCTGGTCGCCTTCATCTTCGTGAAGTTCCTCGGCGCCCACGTGGTCCAGACGCAGCAGCGGCAGCAGAAGGGAACGATCTGAGATGGCCTCGACAACCGCGGTAGGCAGCCGTGGGGGCCGCGCCTCCGCGCCGGAGCGCCGCGTCGCCCGCCGCCGTCCGCAATTCAGGTTCTCGGCGGCACGCAGTTATCTCGGTATCGCCATCATCGTCATCTTCTGCCTGGCGCCGTTCTACTGGATGGTGGTGACCGCGTTCCGCAACGTCGGGTACACCTTCGACACGACGCCCTGGCCCACCCACGTAACCCTGGACAACTTCCGGACCGCGTTCTCCACCAGCCTGGGCAACCACTTCGGGCGCGCGCTCCTCAACAGCGCCATCATCGGCGTGTGTACCACCCTGCTGGCGGTGGCCGCCGGATGCTTCGCCGCGTACGCGATCGCCCGGCTGGACTTCCGTGGCAAGTACCTGGTGCTCGGCGTCGTACTCGGCGCGTCGATGTTCCCCGGCGTCGCGTTGCTGACGCCGCTGTTCCAGCTGTTCACGAACATTCACTGGATCGGCGGGTACCAGGCGCTCATCATCCCGGACATCTCGTTCGCCCTGCCGCTGACCGTCTACACGCTCACCGCCTTCTTCGCGGAGATGCCGTGGGAACTGGAAGAAGCGGCGGTGGTCGACGGCTGCACGCCGGGGCAGGCATTTCGGAAGGTACTCCTTCCGCTCGCGGCGCCGGGACTGTTCACCACGGCGATCCTCGCGTTCATCTCGTCCTGGAACGAGTACCTGCTCGCCAGCGAGTTGTCGAACGACAAGACGCAGCCCGTGACGGTCGCGGTCGCCCAGTTCACCGGCAGCCAGCCGCACCAGGACCCCTACACCGCGGTCATGGCGGCCGGCACGATCGTCACCATTCCGTTGGTCATCATGGTGCTGCTGCTGCAACGGCGCATCGTGGCCGGCCTGACCGCGGGCGGCGTGAAGGGCTAGGCCGCGACCGGCCCGCCCGGCTCCGGGCGGGCCGGGTCAACCCGCCCGGCCGGAGGCGAACAAGCGCCCGCCGATCGGGTCAGGCGTCAACAGGCGAGGGAGGGCACGTGCACCCGAGGGCCCGCGCGCAGCGGCTCGAAATGGTCATCGGGATCCTCGGCTTCTTCACGGCGGTGGCGTTCATCGTGACGGTGGTAGCCGAGGTCCGGGGCCAGCCCGCGCTCCGGCCGGCGCTGGTACTGGCCGGGTTCGTGGTGGTCCTGGCCGCGGCGGTGTACTTCAGGCGGAAGACCTGACGGGCGGTCTGTCGATGCCGCCCGGAGCGCGGCCGGCGACCGGTGCGGAAACGGGCTGCTCAATACGAGTCCAATGCGGACGAGATGTGGAGCACAGACCCGGATCAGAGTCGACCCGACGGGCGATCCGGCAGCTACCGGCGGGTAGCCCAGCACGATGGAGTTCACCTCAAGATTGTCAGCGCGAGACTGGGCCACGCCTCCGAGGCGTTCACCGCCAGCGTCTACCAACACGTCCTCCCGGCATGGGCGGGAAGCCGCCGGCACGATCGCGGCGGTGTTCCTCGACGGCGATGAGGACCAGGTCGACGACACCGTTTGCGAATCCGTTAGCACGGACGACGAAAACGGGCGGTCAGATTATCTCTGACCGCCCGTTTTCTGTGGTAGCGGGGACAGGATTTGAACCTGTGACCTCTGGGTTATGAGCCCAGCGAGCTACCGAGCTGCTCCACCCCGCGTCGC
>JBDZVD010000012.1:0-94994 GCA_040255525.1 Micromonosporaceae bacterium
ATCAAGGCGATCGACGCGATGACGGCGATCGGCCGTGGCCAGCGGCAGCTGATCATCGGCGACCGGAAGACCGGCAAGACCACCATCGCCATCGACACGATCCTCAACCAGCGCGACAACTGGAAGTCCGGCGACCCGCAGCGCCAGGTGCGGTGCATCTACGTCGCGATCGGGCAGAAGGCATCCACCGTGGCCTCGGTGAAGGGCACGCTGGAACAGCACGGCGCGATGGAGTACACGACCATCGTGTCCTCCCCGGCTTCCGACCCGGCCGGCTTCAAGTACCTCGCGCCGTACACCGGCTCGGCCATCGGCCAGCACTGGATGTACGCCGGCAAGCACGTCCTGATCGTCTTCGACGACCTGACCAAGCAGGCCGAGGCGTACCGTGCGGTGTCCCTGCTGCTGCGCCGCCCGCCGGGCCGCGAGGCGTACCCGGGGGACGTGTTCTACCTGCACTCCCGGCTGCTGGAGCGCTGCGCGAAGCTCTCCGACGACCTGGGCGCCGGCTCGATGACCGGTCTGCCGATCATCGAGACCAAGGGCAACGACATCTCGGCGTACATCCCGACGAACGTCATCTCCATCACCGACGGCCAGATCTTCCTCGAGACCGACCTGTTCAACTCGGGTGTCCGGCCGGCGATCAACGTTGGTACCTCGGTGTCCCGGGTCGGTGGTAGCGCGCAGACCAAGCCGATGCGCCGGGTGGCCGGTCGCCTGCGGCTCGACCTGGCCCAGTTCCGTGAGCTGGAGGCGTTCTCCGCCTTCGCGTCGGACCTGGACCGCGCGTCCCGGGCTCAGCTGGACCGCGGTGGCCGCCTTGTCGAACTGCTCAAGCAGCCGAACTACCACCCGTACCCGGTGGAGGAGGAGGTCGTCTCGATCTGGGCCGGTACCACCGGCAAGCTCGACGACATCGACCTCTCCGACGTCGGCCGGTTCGAGTCGGAGATGCTGCAGTACCTGCGCCACAACAAGAAGGACACGCTGACCTCGATCGCCGCCGGTAACTGGGACGACGACATCGTCGCCCAGCTCGACAGCGCCGTGCAGGAGTTCAAGTCCGAGTTCCAGGCCCAGCGCGAGCAGCGCCAGGTGAACGAGGCGCCGGCCGAGGCCATGGAGGACGGTGTGGAGACGCAGGAGACCGTCCGGCAGGTGTCCCCGCCGGCGGGCCAGGGGCAGTAAGCCATGCCCGCTCAACTGCAGGCGATGCGCCGGAAGATCCGTACGGTCAAATCGATCAAGAAGATCACCAAGGCGCAGGAGCTGGTCGCCACCAGCCGGATCGCGAGGGCGCAGGAGCGCGTGGCGGCGGCGCGGCCGTACGCGGACGCGATCACCCAGGTGCTCAGCGCGCTCGCGTCCAAGGCGGCGATCGACCACCCGCTGCTGGTACCGCGGGAGCGGGTCCGGCGCGCCGGGGTACTGCTGATCACCAGCGACCGCGGGCTGGCCGGCGGGTACAACATCAACGCGATCCGTACCGCCGAACAGCTCATGGCGCGGCTGCGTGAGGACGGCAAGGAATGCGTGCTGTACGTGATCGGCCGCAAGGGCGTCGCGTACTACCGGTTCCGCAACCGCCCGATCGAGGCCAGCTGGACGGGCTTCTCCGAGCAGCCGCAGTTCGAGAACGCCCGCGAGGTCGGTGAGACGCTGATCAAGGCGTTCACCGCGGGCGCGGACGACGATCTGGGTGATCCCGGCCACGACGGGGTACACGGCGTCGATGAGCTGCACGTCGTCTCCACCCAGTTCCAGTCGCTGATGACCCAGTCGCCGGCGGCCAACTTCCTCGCTCCGATGCAGACCGAGCACGTGGAGGGGCTGCTTCCGGCGTACGAGTTCGAGCCGGACCCGGAGACCCTGCTGGACGCGTTGCTGCCGAAGTACATCAACACCCGGATCTTCGCGGCGTTGCTGGACTCGGCGGCGAGCGAGTCGGCGTCACGGCGGCGGGCCATGAAGGCGGCCAGCGACAACGCGGACGAGCTGCTCACCAACTACACAAGGGCGATGAACTCGGCCCGTCAGGCCGATATCACCCAGGAGATCAGCGAAATTGTCGGCGGCGCGAACGCGCTCGCCGCGGCGGGAAGTGAAGTGTGATGACTGCCTCTGTAGAGACTGACACCAAGACCGCGGTGGGGCGGGTTGTCCGGGTCATCGGCCCGGTGGTGGACGCCGAGTTCCCCCGCGACGCGATGCCCGACATCTACAACGCGCTGCACGTGGACGTCGAACTGTCCGGCGGTAAGCGGACGCTGACCCTGGAAGTGGCCCAGCACCTGGGCGACAACATGGTCCGGGCGATCTCGATGCAGCCCACCGACGGCCTGATCCGGGGTGCCGAGGTCACCGACACCGGTGCCTCGATCTCGGTACCGGTCGGCGATGTCACCAAGGGCCACGTGTTCAACGCCATCGGGGAGGTGCTGAACGCCGACCCGGCGAAGCTGGAGGTCAAGGACCGCTGGCCGATCCACCGGCACGCGCCGGCCTTCGCCGACCTGGAGCCGAAGACGGAGATGCTGGAGACCGGCATCAAGGTGCTCGACCTGCTCGCCCCGTACGTCAAGGGCGGCAAGATCGGCCTGTTCGGCGGCGCGGGCGTCGGCAAGACGGTACTCATCCAGGAGATGATCTACCGGGTTGCCAACAACTTCGGTGGCGTGTCGGTGTTCGGCGGGGTGGGTGAGCGTACCCGCGAGGGCAACGACCTCATCCTGGAGATGACCGAGACCGGCGTCATCGACAAGACCGCACTGGTCTTCGGGCAGATGGACGAGCCGCCGGGCACCCGGCTGCGCGTCGCGCTGTCCGCGCTGACCATGGCCGAGTACTTCCGCGACGTGCAGAAGCAGGAAGTGCTGCTGTTCATCGACAACATCTTCCGGTTCACCCAGGCCGGTTCCGAGGTGTCGACCCTGCTGGGCCGGATGCCCTCGGCCGTGGGATACCAGCCCACGCTGGCCGACGAGATGGGAGAGCTGCAGGAGCGGATCACCTCGGTCCGGGGTCAGGCGATCACCTCGATGCAGGCCATCTACGTGCCGGCCGACGACTACACCGACCCGGCGCCGTCCACCACGTTCACCCACCTGGACGCGACCACCAACCTGGAGCGGTCGGTGTCCGACAAGGGCATCTACCCGGCCGTGGATCCGCTGGCGTCCAGCTCCCGGATCCTCGCCGCCGAGTACGTCGGCCAGGACCACTACGTGGTGGCGTCCGAGGTGAAGCGGATCCTCCAGCGGTACAAGGACCTGCAGGACATCATCGCGATCCTCGGCATCGACGAGCTGTCCGAGGAGGACAAGGTCACGGTTCAGCGGGCCCGGCGCATCGAGCGCTTCCTGTCCCAGAACACCTTCGTGGCCAAGCAGTTCACCGGCATCGAGGGCTCGTTCGTCCCGATCAAGGAGACGGTCGAGGCGTTCAAGAAGATCAGCGAGGGCGAGTACGACCACTTCCCCGAGCAGGCGTTCTTCATGTGCGGTGGCCTGGAGGACCTGGAGCGCCAGGCGCACGACCTGATGAAGCAGAACCAGTAAGGCAACCCGTGCGAACGGCGGCCGCCCGTGGGACGGCCGCCGTTCGCGTTCACCCGGCCGGCTTGTTGTCGGCCGCCCCCGGTGTCAGGGGGAATAGTCAGTCGTTTAGACTCGGACAACCCCTCACACTCATCGCTTGAGGAGACCGTAGGTCGTGGCCAATCAACTGCATGTCGACGTCGTATCCGTCGAGGAGAAGGTCTGGTCCGGTGAGGCCGACATGCTGGTCGCCCGCACCACGGAGGGCGAGGTGGGCATACTGCACGGCCACGCACCACTGCTCGGCCAGCTCGCCGAGCCGGGCCAGGTGAGGATCAAACGCCCGGAGGGCGACCTGGCCTACGACGTGGCCGGCGGCTTCCTCTCGGTGGACGCCAACGGAGCCACGGTTCTCGCGGAGAGCTGCCAGCCGGCATCCGCCGATACGGCCCACTGAGCCCCGACG
Organism: Micromonosporaceae bacterium; assembly: GCA_040255525.1. Classification (GTDB taxonomy): domain Bacteria; phylum Actinomycetota; class Actinomycetes; order Mycobacteriales; family Micromonosporaceae; genus Rugosimonospora. Next base: position 4,006 of record JBDZVD010000012.1, read on the forward strand.
CCGATGCGGATCATCGAATGGATCGGAATCGGCGTTCTTATCTTGCTCTGCGTGCTGGGCGTCCTGTTCGTCCGGCGTGAAATCATCGCCCGTGGTCGCGGCACGATCGAGTTGAGCTTCCGGCTGTCGACCCTGATCGCCGGCCGTGGCTGGTCGCCGGGGATCGCCCGGTTCGTCGGCGACGAACTCCGGTGGTACCGGGTCTTCAGCTTCGCTCTTCGACCGCGCCGGGTGCTGTCCCGGCGCAGCCTCGCGGTGGAGAGTCGCCGCATGCCCGATTCGCCGGAGCTGCTGGCACTGCCGGAAAACTGGGTGATCGTGCGGTGCACCAGCAACCACGCGCCGGTGGAGATCGCCATGGCGGAGGCCACGCTCACCGGGTTCCTGTCCTGGATCGAGGCGGCACCGCCCGGCGGCGCGGGCATCCGGCTGGCCGCCCGCTGACCGGCGGATCCGGGCCCGCTGCGCGCCAGGCGCCGGACGGGCCCTAGCGGGCCGCCGTCCAGACGCGCGTCGCGGTCCCGTCCTCGGCGGCCAGCAGCAGCCGGCCACCGGTACCGGTGAGCTGACCAGCCGCTGCCCCCCAGGCCGGTACGGTCGCGGGCAGCGCCAGCTCGCTCCAGGAAGCCAGATCGGCGCTGGCCCACAAACCGGTACCGGGTGCCGTCCCCGAGCAGCGCATAGGCCCGCTGAGTCGCTCCCACGGCCAGCCCAGTGACCAGGGGGCGGTGGTGGTACCGGCGTACCTCCCGAAACCGCCCCTCCGGCCGCCTTCGACCTTTGGTACCGAGCCAGGCGCCGGGGCCGGGTGGACCGGCACGCTCGCCCAGCGTTCGGCGTCGGTGCTGGTCCACAGGGCCGCGGCGCCGGGGCGCCCGCCGGCGGTCCGCGCGTGGCCGGCGCACCCCGCGGTGAGCAGCAGCGCGGGGCTAAGCGGGATCCGCCACCAGCTCGACCTCGTACCCATGCGCGTCCTCCAGGAAGCCGGCGTAGTGATCGGGGCCGCCCGCGTGCGGATGGCGGTCGGCGAACATCAGCGTCCAGCCGTGCTCGGCCGCCCCGGCGACCAGCTCATCCACCCGGTCCCGGGGACCGGCGTGGAACGCCAGGTGGTTCAGCCCGGGGGCGCACCGGTCGTGCACCGTCCCGGTCAGCGCCGGCGACCGCTCCACCACCAGGTACGTGTCGCCGAGGCGCCAGGAGCGCCCGTCGGGCCAGTTCTGGTACGGTCCCCAGCCCATCGCGCCCAGCAGCCACCCCCAGGACGCCGCGGCAGCCGCCAGGTCGGGCACCCAGAGCTCCACGTGGTGCAGCCCGAGCGTCTCGCCCACCCGGCCGGTCGACCGCCGTCCCGGTGGACCGGGCGAGTCCGGCGGGACGGTCAACGGCGGCCGCCCGGTACCCACTTCACGTCGCCGTCCGGGTTCGCCACCCGGGACAGGATGAACAGCAGGTCGGACAGGCGGTTGAGGTATGTGATCGCGAGGGGGTTCGTGCGCTCCTCGTCCTGTTCGTACAGTGCCCAGGCGGCGCGCTCGGCCCGCCGGGCCACCGTACGCGCGGCGTGCAGCAACGCGCCGCCGGCCGTCCCACCGGGCAGGATGAACGAGTCCAAATTGGCTAGTCGCGCGTTGAACTCGTCGCACCAGCCTTCCAACCTGGTGACGTAATCTTCGGTGATTCGCAGCGGCGGGGACTTCGGTTCCGCCACGATCGGGTTGGACAGGTCGGCGCCCACGTCGAAGAGGTCGTTCTGCACCACGGTGAGAACGTTGCGTACCTCGTCGGGGAGCTGACCCATCGCGAGTGCGACGCCGATCGCGGCGTTGCACTCGTCGGTGTCGGCGTAGGCGGCGAGACGCGAGTCGGTCTTGCGGACCCGTGAACCATCGCCGAGTCCGGTCGTGCCGGCGTCGCCGGTCCTGGTGTAGATGCGGGTGAGGTGTACGGCCATGCAGCGGAGTCTAGGGTCGGCGGGCCCGCCCGGGCCGTGGGCGGGCCAATCAAGCGGCCCGGGGGACAGGCTTCTCGTGGCGGAGGCCCCTACGATTGCCGGCGTGGACATGATCCGGGTGGTCGGTGGTGCCCGCTTGTCGGGCGAGGTGACGGTGGGCGGTGCGAAGAATTCCGCGCTGAAGCTGATGGCGGCGGCGCTGCTCGCCACCGGCCGATCGGAGATCTCGCAGGTGCCCAAGATCACTGACATCCTGATCATGGCGGAGGTGCTGCGCCGGCTGGGCTGCGACGTGACCTTCACCGACGGGGTGATCTCGGTCGACACGCCGGAGAAACCGGGCACGGAAGCCGATTACGACCTGGTACGGCGGCTGCGCGCGTCCATCTGCGTACTGGGTCCGCTGCTGGCCCGGTGCGGGTACGTGCGGGTGGCCCACCCGGGCGGCGACGCGATCGGCTCGCGCGGGCTGGACATGCACGTGGCGGGCCTGACCCGGATGGGCGCGGACATCGCCAGCGAGCATGGATTCGTGATCGCCTCGGCGCCCTCGGGGCTGCACGGCGCGACCATCTGGCTGGACTTCCCCAGCGTCGGGGCCACCGAGAACCTGCTGATGGCGGCGGTCCTGGCGGACGGCGTCACGGAGATCGACAACGCGGCCCGCGAGCCGGAGATCGTGGACATCTGCCAGATGCTCATGGGCATGGGCGCGCACATCTCCGGCGCGGGTACCTCGAAGCTGCTGATCGAGGGTGTGCCGGCGTTGCACCCGGTGGCGCACCAGACGGTGGGGGACCGGATCGTCGCGGGTACCTGGGCGTTCGCCGCCGCCATGACCCGGGGTTCGGTCACCGTACGGGGGATCAACCCGACGTTCCTGGAGATAGCGCTCGACAAGGTGATCAGCGCCGGGGGCGAGGTGATGACCGAGCCGAACGCGTTCCGGGTCACCATGGACCGCCGGCCCCGCGCGGTGGACGTGTCGACTCTGCCGTACCCGGGATTCGCGACCGACCTGCTCCCGATGGCGGTCGGGCTGGCCTCGGTCAGCGAGGGGACCTCGCTGATCACCGAGAACATCTTCGACGGCCGGTTCATGTTCATCAACGAGATGGCCCGGCTGGGTGCGGACATCCGCACCGACGGCCACCACGCCGCGGTACGGGGGCGGGAGCGGCTGTCCTCGGCCCCGGTCCGCGCGACCGACATCCGGGCGGGCGCCGGGCTGGTCATGGCGGGCCTGTGCGCGGACGGTGTCACCGAGGTGAGCAACGTGCACCACATCGACCGCGGGTACCCGAACTTCATCGAGGACCTGCGGGGCCTGGGTGTGGCCGTGGAGCGCCTGGTGGCTCCGGAAGAGCCGTCGTTCGACTTCTGAACCGGTCCGGACTCCGGGGCCTCGCCCTGGGGCCGGTGCCCCGGCCGCGCCCGGTCGTCCCGCTCACATGGCGCCGTCGGTCAGCCTGCGCGCGGTCGTCCGGCTCACATGGCGCCGTCGGTCAGCCTGCGCGCCCGGTCCAGTTCCGACTCGAAGACCAGCACGTGCACCCGGCCGTCGTCGGCCGGCGCGACCGTCGCCCGGATCCCGGCCCGTTTCAGCAGTTGGCGCAGGCCCCGCGCGACCGTTTGGTCTTCGACCGTGGCGACTGGCCGCAGCAGGCCGAAATCGTTCGGCGCGGTCGGTTCCGGGAGGTCTGTCTTGAACTCGCTGCTGGACGCCCAGCGCAGGATCCCCGCGAGGATGCCGATCACCCCGAAGGCGACCAGTGGTCCGGCGACATACATGCTGGCGAGGGGCACCTGCCCAGTGTCCCACCCGGTGATTGCGAGCGCAGCCGGTTGGCACCGGCTGAGCGTCCGTTCAGGCGGCCCGGTTAGAGTGCTTGCCAAGGTTGCCACGAGCAGGGGAGAGGACGGACATGACGGGTCGCCTCGCGGTCATCGGGGCCGGGCTGATGGGGTCCGGAATCGCACAGGTCGCCGCGCAGGCCGGCTGGTCGGTCGTGCTGCGCGACCTGACCACCCAGGCCACCGGCCGAGGGCTGGCCGGCATCGAGAAGTCGCTGGAGAAATTCGCCGGCAAGGGCGTCATCGCGGCCGACGACGTCGCCGCCACGCTGAGCCGGATCAGCACCACGACCGAGCTGGACGCGGCCGCCGACGCGGACATCGTGGTCGAAGCGGTCTTCGAGCAACTCGACGTGAAGCAGGACGTGTTCCGGGCGCTGGACGGCATCTGCAAGGACGGCGCCGTACTGGCCACGAACACCAGCGCGATTCCGGTCACCCAGATCGCGGTGGCCACATCGCGACCCGAGTCGGTCGTCGGTACGCACTTCTTCTCGCCGGTACCGCTGATGAAGCTGTGCGAGCTGGTACGCGGGTACAAGACGTCGGACGCGACGCTGACCACCGCCAAGGCGTTCGCGGAAGAGGTCGGCAAGACCACGATCGTGGTGAACCGGGACATCGCCGGGTTCGTCACCACCCGCCTGATCTCCGCCCTGGTGGTCGAGGCGGTGAAGCTCGTGGAGAGCGGCGTGGTGTCGGCCGAGGACCTGGACATCGCGTGCAAGCTGGGCTTCGGCCACCCGATGGGTCCGCTGGCCACCACCGACCTCACCGGTGTCGACGTGCTGCTACACGCGACGAAGAACATCTACACGGACACCGCCGACGAGAAGTTCTTCCCGCCGGAGCTGTTGCAGCGCATGGTGGCCGCGGGCGACCTGGGCCGCAAGACCGGTCGGGGCTTCTACTCGTACTGAGCGGCCGCCCGGGCGGTCTCGAGTGGAAGGGTTACGTCCTTCCGGCGTGCGACGGCCGGCGGCCGGAAATGCGGCGTCGCCCGGATCGGGCATCCGGGCGGCGCGCGCAGGCGGGTTCGAGGCTCAGCCGTCCTTGGCGGCCCGCCAGCGGAAGGTGCGGGTGGCCAGCACCAGCCCGCCGATCGCCCACAGGACGAGGATCAGCGCCAGACGGCCGTGCTCCCAGCTGTGCGCCGCCTCCTGCTGGGCGAACGAGTCCGGCAGGAACACCGAGCGGTACCCCTGGGCGATCCACTTCAGCGGGAACAGCGCGCCGACGTGCTGCAGCCAGCCCGGCAGGTCGGTGAACACGAAGTACACGCCGGACAGGAACTGGAGCACCAGCGCGATCGGGGTGATCGTCGCCGGGGCGGACTTCCCGGTGCGCGGTACCGAGGAGAAGGCGATACCCAGCAGCGAGCCGGCGGCGGTACCCGCGACGGTGACCCAGATGAAGGTGACCCAGCGGTGCCAGTCGCTGGGCAGCGTCACCTTGCCCAGCGCCGCGGCGATCGCGAGCAGCAGGATCGACTCCAGTACGACCATGGTCAGGACCATCACGATCTTGCCGAGGAAGTACGCGGCGGGTGGCATGGGCGTGCCCTCCAGCCGCTTGAGGATGCCCTTGTCGCGTTCGATCGAGATCTGGATCGCCAGGGTCTGGAAACTCACCCCGAACAGCCCGACCGCGAGTACGCCCGGAACGAAGTACTGGGAGAAGGGGATGTTCCCGGGGATCTTGTAGGTGAGCACCGAACTGAAGATCAGCAACAGGATCACCGGAAAGGCGAGCGTGAACACCACCGACTCGCGTTGCCGGAAGAACTCCTTGACCTCCAGCTTCCCGCGCTCCCAGCCGATCCGGGCGGCGTGCACCGGGCCGCGCCCCACCGTCGCAGCAGTCGTGGCCATCACTGCTCTCCCTTGCCTGCGTTGATCATGGATAGGTAGATGTCCTCCAGGGTCGGCCGGGTCACGGTCAGGCCCGGTACCTCGCCGCCGAACTCGGCGGACAGCTTCGCCACCTGGGCGGTCGGGGTGTCGGTGGACAGCGACTGCCGGCCGGCGGGCCCGTCCCAGCCGACCACGGTCGCGGCGGTGGCCCGGCCGCCGAGTGTCGCCGGGGTGGCCACCTCGATCATCCGGCCGTTGCTGATCACGCCCACCCGGTTGGCCAGCGCCTCCGCCTCGTACAGGTAGTGGGTGGTGAGCAGGATCGTGGTGCCCTCGGCGGACAGCCGGCGGATCAGCTCCCAGAACTCCTGCCGGGCCTCGGGGTCGAAGCCGGTCGTCGGCTCGTCGAGGAACAGCAGCTCCGGCCGGCCGATCACGCCCAGCGCCACGTCCAGCCGGCGGCGCTGGCCGCCGGAGAGGGTACCGGCGCGTGCGGTCGCCTTCCCTGCCAGGCCGACTGCCTCGATCACTTCGGCCGGGTCGCGTGGGGCCGGGTAGTACCGGGCGAAGTGGCTGATCACCTCGCGTACCGTCAACGCCTCGAACTCCCCGGTGGACTGGAGCACGATGCCCACCCGGGCGCGCCAGTCCCGGGTCGGGTGCTTCGGATCGAGGCCCAGCACGGTGACCTCGCCGGCGGTCCGGGGCCGGTACCCCTCAAGGATCTCGACCGTCGTGGTCTTGCCGGCACCGTTCGGGCCCAGCAGGGCGAAGCACTCGCCGCGGAGCACATCCAGGTCCAGACCCCCGACGGCGACGTGGTCACCGTATGTCTTCTGCAACCCGCGCACCCGGATCGCGACGTCGTCTGTCATGTCACCCAGAGTGCACGACCGGTCGGGTGGCCGGGTACGCCCCCCGGGTGGAACCACGCGCCAACCTGAGATGGATTTCACGTATCCACCCCCCGGCCCGCTCGCGGACGAGCATGCCGGACAACCGCGCCGGTACGCTTCCGTCGTGCTGTCCGTGGCCAACCTCACCCGCCGGTTCGGTGAGCGGGTCGTGCTCAACAAGATCAGTTTCTCGGTCGCCGCCGGCGAGGTGTGCGCGGTGATCGGCGCCAACGGTTCCGGGAAGACCACCCTGCTGCGGTGCGTGGTCGGGGCGGATCGCCCGGACGGCGGCCAGGTACGGCTCGACGGCCGGCCGATGGAGGAGACCGACCCGGTCACCCGGGCCTCGGTCGCCTGCGTCCTGGACGACGTCGACTTCTTCCCCGACCTGTCCGTCGGCGAGCACCTCGACCTGCTCGCGTACGCGCACGGCGGCCAGCAGCCGGACGCGGTGGAGGAGGTCATCGCCGAGCTGGGCCTGGCCGACGCGCGCGACCAGCTGCCGGCCACGCTGTCCAGCGGCCAGCGCCGCCGCCTGGCCCTGGCGTCCTGCTTCGTCCGGCCGCGCCGGCTGCTCGTGCTGGACGAGCCCGAGCAGCGGCTGGACGCCGAAGGCCGGGACTGGCTGGCCCGGGCGCTGCTGCGGGAGCGGGAGGCCGGCACCGCGGTGCTGCTGGCCTCGCACGACCCCGAGCTGGTCGCCGCGGTCGCCGACAGCCATCTCGAACTGGGGTCGGAGGATTGAGCCCGGCCACCGGTCTTCCGCCGGCCGTGTCCGCGGCGCTGCCGCCCGCGCCCGCGGTGCCTTCGGCCCGCCGGCTGCGCAAGAGGCTGCGCGCGGCGCGCCGGGAGCACGGGAGCGGCCGGGGCGGGGACATCTACCTGGCCCTCATGGTCATCGTGCTCTTCGGGGCGGTCGGTCCCCGCTTCGTGAACCGCTACTTCGCGCACCCTGCGGTACAGCCGGCTCCGGAGGCGATCCGGTGGTGGTTGGTGGTCGCGCTGGCCGTCGCCGCGGCGGGGCTGGCCTGGCAGGCGCTGCGCGCGTTCGGCCCGCTGCTGGCCATGCCCTCGACCCAGACCTGGTGCGTGGCCAGCCCGGTGGACCGCCGTGGCTGGCTGGTCACGCCGCTGGGGTACCTGCTGCTCGGCGCCGCGCTGGTCGGCGCGGGGGCGGGTACCGCCGGCGCCCTGCTGGCCGGTGCCGCGACGGGTACCGGCGGCGCCGCCGTCGGCGCGGCGGCGCTGGTCGGTGCCGGCATCGCGGTGGCTCTGGCCGGGGCCGCCAGCGCGGTACAGACCCGGCGGCGGCACCCGGTGGAGGGCGTACCCGTGCTGCTGGGCCTGGCCGGCGCGGCGGCGGTGATCGGGCTGCGGTACGCGCACGGGGTTCCGGCCACTCCGTCCCCGCCGGTCCGGTGGGCGGCCGTGGTCGTGGCCGCCGTCGCGGTCGCCTGCGCCGCGGCGGCGTTGCGGCGCCTGGGCAGGGTCGACCGGGCCGCGCTCGCGGCCGGGGCGCCGTTGGCCGGGGCGGCCGCCTCAGCCGTGATCTTCATGGATACCTCGCTGTTCTCCGGGGTGGTCGAGGCGAGGCGCTGGCGGCGGGCCGGCCGGGTGCGGCTGGGCGGGCACCGGCTGCGGCCCGGGCGGCGCTGGGCGGTCCTGTTGCGGGCGGAACTGCGCCGGCTGCCCCGCCGGCCCGGGGCGCTGGCGATGTGGGCCGGGCTGCTTCTCGTGCCGTACGCGCTGGTGCTGCTCGCCCCCGAGGCGGCCGGCGCGGGCCGGGTGGTGGCCGGGTACCTGGCCACCGGCCGGCTGGCCGCCGGGCTGCGCGCGGTCTCCCGCTCACCGGCCCTGCGCCGCAGCCTCGGCGACACGGACCAGCGGCTGTACCTGGTGCACCTGGTGGTACCGGCCGCCGGCGCGCTGCTGTGGTGGCTGGCCGGCAGCGGGGTGTCCGCGCCGGGACCGAACCAGTTGGTGTTCGTCATCGGGCTGGTGTTCGCGGTGTACCGCAACGCGAACCGGCCGCCACGCAGCTACGACGGCCCGATGGTCGACACCCCGTACGGGCTGATCCCCGTCGACCTGCTCCGCCAGGTGCTGCGCGGCCTCGACGTGGTCGCGGTGCTGGTGTTCCTCCAGCTGCTCCTGCCGGCCTGAGCCCGGCCTGAGCCCGGCTCAGCCTCGCAGCCCGGTGCCCGGATCCGCCGGCAGCCGCAGGGTGTCCGCCGGCCTGGCCGCCGCCGCCCGCCGGGCGGCCTTCTCCGCCCTGCGCCGCCTGCGGCGTCGCCGTACCCAGACGAAGAACGCGACGATCGCGGCGACGAACACCACGATCAGCACCGGCAGCACGATCGCGACCAGCGACATGACCGTGCTGAACACGTCCTCGACCGTGCTGGCCACCGGGGCGCCGAAGCCGAGGGTGGAGACGTTGATGACCGGTCGGGCGGTCGCCTTGACCCCATGTACGCACAGCGCCACCAGCGCGCCGACCGCGATCGGTACCCACTGGTGCCCGCTGAAGAACCGGCCCGGATCGGTCACCATCTCGGTCTTCGCGCCGGACGCCGCACCGAACGACAGGCCGCCCGCGGTCGGCCGGATGAGCGTGTGCACGACGTCGTTGACGTGGTCCATGACCGGCACCTTGTCGGCGACCACCTCGATGGCCAGCAGCACCACCAGGATGGTCAGGACCCAGCCGTTGCTCAGCCACTGCCAGCCGGCCGGCAGGTCGACCAGCCCGGTGTACCGGTCGAGCAGGCCGAGCGCGAGCAGCGGGATGTACGCGTTGAGTCCGGCCGATGCCGACAGGCCCAAGCCGGTCAGTGCTTCCAACACGACGTCCAGCATGGCATCGGCGCGCCACTGCCGGCGTCGGCTACCCTCGCACGGTGCGGTTGGTGATTGCCCGGTGCTCGGTGGACTACATCGGTCGGCTCACGGCCCATCTGCCGCCGGCCACCCGCCTGCTGATGGTGAAGGCCGACGGGTCGGTGTCGATCCACGCGGACGACCGGGCGTACAAGCCGCTCAACTGGATGAGCCCGCCGTGCCGGATCGAGGAGGCGCCGGGCGTCTGGCGGGTGGTCAACAAGGGCGGCGAGGAGCTGCGCATCACCCTCGAGGAAGTGCTCCACGACTCCTCGCACGAGTTGGGCGTCGACCCCGGCCTGCAGAAGGACGGCGTCGAGGCGCACCTGCAGGAGTTGCTGGCCGCGGCGCCGGGCACGCTGCGCGAGGGGTACACGCTGGTGCGGCGGGAGTTCCCCACCCCGATCGGGCCGGTCGACCTGTTCTGTCGGGACGCCGAGGGCGCCAGCGTGGCCGTGGAGGTGAAGCGGCGGGCCGGCATCGACGCGGTCGAGCAGCTGACCCGGTACCTGGAGCTGCTCAACCGCGACCCGCTGCTGGCGCCGGTGGCCGGCGTGCTGGCGGCTCAGACGATCGCCCCGCAGGCCCGTACGCTCGCCGAGGACCGGGGGATTCGCTGTGTGGTGGTCGACTACGACGCGCTGCGCGGGATCGAGCGGGACGAGCTGACGCTGTTCTGACCGGGGCGGCCCGGCGTGCGGTGCCGGCGCGGACCTGCATGATGACGCCTCTCGCCGTCCGATAGGGCAATTCGGCCATTTTGCATCGCGTCTGGCAATTCGGCAATTACCCTCCGTATTGTGACTTACCAGTATCGCCGCGCTGCGCGTACCTCCGCGGTGGCGCGCGCCCTGCTGGATCGGCAGTGACGTGCGGGGCGCGCGCCGAGCGGTCGCCGGACTGGTCGACCAGGCGGTCATGGCGTGTGCCAACGCCGCGAACACGATCCTCGCGCTGGCCCTGCTGACCCGTGCGCGGGCCGGTGCCATGGTGCTCTCGCTCGGCCTGGCCTACCTCGTGCTGACCCTGAACCGGGCGTTCGTCGGCGAGGTCCTGATCGTGCTGGCCGCCCGGTTGGACGCGCCGCGCCGCGCCCGGCTGCTGCGCAACGGGCTGGCCATGGCGGTCGCGGTCGGGCTGGCGGCGATCGTGGTGCTGATGGTGGTCTGGGTGCTCCGCCCCCGTACCGGCAAGATCGATTTGCAGGACCTGGTCTGGGTGGCGCCGTTCCTGCCGGTGATCCTGCTGCACGACACCGGCCGCAGCGGGTACCTCGCGCTCCGGGCGCAGGGCAGCTGCCTGATGATCGACCTGGTGTGGGTGTCGACCCAGGCCGTCGTGGTGACCGGCTTCCTGCTGGCCGGCCAGCGGTCGGCCAGCATGATCTTCGTGAGCTGGGGCGTCGGCGCGCTGGCCGGGGCGGCGGTCTTCCTGGCGCGTACCCGGCAGTGGCCGTGGCGCGGCAGCCCGCAGGCGTGGCTGAGCGAGACGAGACACCTGTCCGGCTGGTTCACCGCGACACAGGTGGTCGGCCAGCTCCAGGTACAGGCGATCAGCTTCCTGGTCAGCGGCCGGCTGTCCCAGCGCGACCTGTCCGGCCTGCGTGGCGGGCAGACCGCGCTGATCCAGCCGGTACAGAACTTCATCGTGGCGGTACAGAGCCTGATCGTGCCGAGGCTGTCCCGGCTGGCCGGTGACGCGGACGGGCGGCGGGGCCGGGACAGCCACTCCGCCGCCGACCGGCTCGCCCGGCAGACGAGGCTGCTCGCGATCGCGTTCGCCGGCCTCGCGGTCGTGATGGTGACCACCGTGGTGCCGCTGTCGGAGTTCGTGCTGGCCCGGTTGAGCAAGTTCGCCGACATCGCGCCGCTGGCCCTCCCGCTGTGCGTGCAGGCGGGCATCTACCTGGTGGAGCTGCCGTTCGCGGCGGCGCTGCGCGGCATGCACCGGGCGCGGCTGCTGTTCGTCCGGTACGGCGTCTACACCACTGCGAGCCTGGCCGGCCTGGTCGCCGGCGGGGACACCGACGGGCTGCACGGCGCCGTGTGGGGGCTGACCGGCGGCGCGGCGGTCAGCCTGATCACGATGGTCGCGTTCTACCGGTACGCGCTGCACCAGCTGGTACGCGAGGCTCCGGAGCGGTCCGAGGTGGAGCCGGTACCCAGCGTCGCCGCCTGACCGCCGGCGGGGCGGTGCTCACCAGCTGGACAGCGGCTTGCCCTCGGCGAAGCCGGCCGCGCTCTGTACCCCGACCACGGCCCGTTCGTGCAGCTCCTCCAGGGTGGCCGCGCCGGCGTAGGTGCACGCCGAACGCACCCCGGTGACGATCTGATCGAGGATGTCCTCGATCCCGGTGCGCGCCGGGTCCAGGTACATCCGGGCGGTGCTCACGCCCTCCTCGAACAGCGCCTTGCGGGCCCGGTCGTACGCCGACTCGTCGGCGGTGCGCCGGGTGACCGCCCGCTTCGACGCCATCCCGAAGTTCTCCTTGTACAGCCGGCCGTCCTGACCGCGCTGCACGTCCCCGGGCGACTCGTTGGTGCCGGCGAACCATGAACCGATCATCACGTTGGACGCGCCGGCCGCCAGCGCCAGCGCGACATCCCGCGGGTGCCGCACCCCGCCGTCCGCCCACACGTGCGCGCCGAGCTGGCGAGCCGTCGCGGCGCACTCCAGTACGGCCGAGAACTGCGGCCGGCCGACACCGGTCATCATCCGGGTGGTGCACATCGCGCCCGGCCCGACCCCGACCTTGACGATGTCGGCCCCGGCCGCGACCAGATCCCGTACGCCGTCGGCGGTCACCACGTTGCCGGCCACCACCGGTACCCGCGGATCCAGCGCGCGCACCGCGCGCAGCGCCTCGATCATCCGGTCCTGGTGCCCGTGCGCCGTGTCCAGCACCAGCACATCCACCCCGGCAGCGAGCAGCTTGTCAGCCCGCCCGGCCGGATCGCTGACCGGGTTGCCCCGGCCACCCGCGCTGGCGCCGGCGGCCGCCTCCCCGGTCACCGTGCTGCGGCCCGAGCCGCCCGCCGAGCCGGCGATGCCCAGCGCGGCGGCCACCCGCAGGCGTCCCTGCCCGTCGACCGCCGGCTGGTAGAGCGTGGCCCGCAGCGCGGCCTTGCGGGTCAGGATGCCGACCAGCGCGCCGTTGCCGTCCACCACCGGGGCGAGCCGGTGGCGGCCGGGGGCGAGCCGGGCGAACGCGTCCCGGGGCGAGATGCCGGCCGGCAGCGCCTCGATCGGTGCCGACATGATCGCGGACAGCTGGGTGAACCGGTCGACCTCGGTGCAGTCACCCTCCGTCACCACGCCGATCGGCCGGTCGCCGTCGACCACCACCACGGCGCCGTGGGCCCGCTTGGGCAGCAGCGCGAGGGCGTCCGAGACGGTGTCGGTCGGCCGGAGCGTGATCGGGGTGTCGTACACGATGTGGCGCTGCTTGATCCACGAGACGACCTCGGCCACCACGTCCAACGGGATGTCCTGCGGGATCACCACCAGCCCGCCCCGCCGGGCGAGCGTCTCGGCCATCCGCCGCCCGGCCACGGCGGTCATGTTCGCGGCCACCACCGGGATCGTGGTGCCGCTGCCGTCGTTGGTCGACAGGTCGACCGCCATGCGGGAGCCGACCGCCGACCGGTTGGGCACCATGAACACGTCGTCGTACGTCAGGTCGTATGCGGGCGTCGGATGGAGAAGTCGCATAACCGCCAGTATCCGTGGCCGGTGGGCGGCCCCGCCGGGTAACCCTCGACACTCCCCGCGACGGACCCCCGGAACCGGTGGGAAGAGCTTTCATCTATTGAAATTAACCGATATATGTGATCGGCTTTGCTCAACCGGCGGTCCGGGGCATCTCGCGGCGTCACACGCGTCCGAGCCGGACCGGCCGCCCCAGGTACGGCACCTCACAAAGGAGCCCCCATGCGCCATCTGCTTGTCCGCCTGGCGACCGCGCTCGCCGGCGTCACCGTGCTGGCCGCCGCCGCGGCCACGTCCGTCCACCTCGACGCCGCCGGGTTCGGCCCGGCCCGCCACGCCCTCGCCGGGCACGGCGTGGGCTACAACATCAACGGGTACAACTGGGGCGGGTACGCCGCCACCGGCAGCGGGTTCACCTCGGTGTCGGCCACCTGGACCATGCCCTCGGTCACCTGCAACTCGCGGAGCGACCTGTACGCGCCCTGGGTCGGCCTGGACGGGTACGGCTCGTCCACGGTCGAGCAGACCGGGGTGGCCACCGACTGCTCCAGCGGCCGCCCGGTCAACGAACCCTGGTACGAGATGTACCCGGCCTCCCCGGTCTACCTGTCGACCAGCTCGTACCCGGTGGCCGCGGGCAACGTCATCCACGCGTCGGTGACGTACGCGGGTAGCAGCAGCTACACGCTCACCCTGACGAACCAGAGCCGCGGCTGGACGTACACCACCACCAAGAAGCTGAGGTCGGCCCGGCGATCCAGTGCGGAAGTCATCATCGAGTCGCCTCCCGGCCGGTACCCGAACTTCGGCACCATCAGCTTCACCGGCTCGACCGTCAACGGCAGCAGCCTGTCCACGTTCAATCCGGTGGCGCTGGACCCCAGCAACGGCGTGTACGAGGCGCACACCGGCGCGCTCAGCGGCGGGAACTTCTCCATCACCTACGAGCACGAGTGACCGAAATCCGTCGTGGCAGGGCGGCCAATCCGCCCTGTCACGCCGTACTCTCACACAGTGACCACAAGCCCTTCCGAGCACGCAGTCCCGGGTAGCCGCCGCGATCCGGTGCCCGGCGCGCACCGGATCGGCGACGCCGATCCCGCCGAGACGGTCCGGGTGACCGTCATCCTGCGCCGTGCCGCACCCCGTTCGGGTGCTCCGGCCGACGCCGACGACCTGGCCCTGGTCGAGCGGTTCGCGACCGACCACGGCCTGTCCGTCACCGCGATGTCCGCCGCCGCCCGTTCGGTCGGCCTGCTGGGCAGCGTCGTGCAGATGAACGCCGCGTTCGGCGTGAGCCTCGGCAGGTACTCCACCGACGGGCAGACCTACCGGGGCCGTGAGGGCCACATCCACGTGCCGGCCGAACTCGCCGGCGTGGTGGTCGCCGTACTGGGGCTGGACGACCGGCCACAGGCCCGGGCGCACTTCCGGATCGCGCGGGACCCGCGCGGTGCCAGCGGCGTCGAGGGCGTGGCGCCGCGCGCCGCGACCAGCGGGTACCCGCCCCGGGAGGTGGCCCGCCGGTACGGCTTCCCGACCGACGTGGACGGCACCGGCCAGACCGTCGCCGTGATCGAGCTGGGCGGCGGGTACCGCAGCGCCGACCTCACCGAGTACTTCGAGAAACAGGGCGTCAAGCGGCCGACGGTCAGCGCGGTGTCGGTGGACGGCGCGAAGAACACCCCCGGCGGGGACGCCGACGGCGAGGTGATGCTCGACATCGAGGTGATCGGGGCGATCGCGCCCGGGGCGCACATCGCGGTCTACTTCGCACCGAACACAACGAGCGGCTTCTACGACGCCGTCGCCGCCGCGCTGCACGACACCCGGCGCAAGCCGTCGATCATCTCGATCAGCTGGGGCCAGGCCGAGGCCGGCTGGACCGCGCAGGCGATGGACTCCTACGACGAGCTGTTCGCCGACGCCGATTCGCTGGGCGTGACCGTCTACGCGGCGGCCGGCGACGACGGCTCGCGGGACAACGGGGCCGGCGACAACGTGGACTTCCCGGCGTCCAGCCCGCACGTCGTGGGCTGCGGCGGCACCACGCTGTCGCCGACGGGCGAGGTGGTCTGGAACGACAACGCCACCGGCAACGGCGCGACCGGCGGCGGAGTCAGCATCCACTTCGGACTGCCGGCGTACCAGGCGAACGCCCGGGTGCCGGAGAACCCGCGGCACGCGACGGGGCGCGGGGTCCCGGACGTGGCCGGCGACGCCGACCCGCTGACCGGGTACCAGGTGCGGGTGGACGGCCGGGACGCGGTGATCGGCGGTACCAGCGCGGTGGCTCCGCTGTGGGCGGCGCTGACCGCGCTGGCCAACCAGCGCACCGGTACCCGGGCCGGCGAGCCGCACGATCGGCTGTACGCGCACCCGACCGCGTTCGTGGACATCACCCGCGGCGACAACGGCGGGTACCAGGCCCGCGAGGGCTGGGACGCGTGCACCGGCCTCGGCAGCCCGCGCGGCGAGCAGATCGTCCAGATCCTGGGAGGGTAGCGGCAGTGATCGCGCGTCGTTGGTGGGTCGCCGCGGTCGCGCTGCTGGCGGCGACGGCGTTGGCCTGCAAGGGGCAGGAGGGTGCCGGGGGCGACGCGCCCAGCCCGGGGCCGACACGTACCCGGGTGGCGGCCGACCTGCCCTCGTCGATGGCCGCGATCGGTGACTCGATCACCGCCGGGTACGGCAGCTGCTTCGTCCTGTCCGACTGCCCGCGCAACTCCTGGGCCACCGGTGACGGCACCCTGGTCGACAGCCACTACCGGCGGATTCTCGACGGCAACCCGGCGATCAAGGGGAACGCGCGGAACTTCGCCGTGTCGGGTGCCACCGCGGCCGACCTGGCGTCCCAGGCGAGGAGGGCGGCGGCGACCCGCCCGGCGTACCTGACCGTCATGATCGGCGCCAACGACGCGTGCCGGACCCCGATGACCGCCACCTCGACCTTCGCCAGCGAGATCGCGACCGCCCTCAACGCGGTGAGGGCGGCCAGCCCGAAGACCCGGATCCTCGTGGCGAGCATCCCGGACGTGTACCGGGTCTGGGAGGTCGGGCACACCAGCCGGCTGGCCCGGTCGGTGTGGTCGCTGGGGGTCTGCCCGTCGTTGCTGGCCGACCCGACCTCGACGGCAGCCGCGGACGTGGCCAGGCGGCAGGCGTTCCGGGACCGGATCGACGCCTACGACCGGTTGTTGGCCCAGGCGTGCGCGGCGTACGGGCACCTGTGCCGGTGGGACGGCGGCGCGGTGCACGACGCCACGTTCACCCTCGGTCAGCTGTCCGCGATGGACTTCTTCCACCCGAACGCGGACGGCCAGGACGAGATCGCGAAGTTGACCTATCCGAGCAGCTTCGCCTGGTGACGGCGGTCAGCGCGTGCGGCCGTGCAGGAGCTTGACCGCCCTGGCGATCCGGGCCACCTGCTTCGGCGTGCGGTCGAACGACAGCGCCGGCAGCAGCGAGCGCATCCGGCGCTTCGTGATCGCCTTGGGGCGGGCGAACTCGCGCAGCCCGTCGGCGCCGTGGATGCGCCCGAAGCCGGAGTCGCCGACGCCGCCGAACGGCAGGGTCGGCATCCCCGCGAAGGAGATGGTCGAGTTCACCGACGTCATGCCGGAGCGCAGCTGCCGGGCGAGGGCGACACCCCGGGTACGGGAGAAGACCGCGCCGCCCAGCCCGTACCGGGACGCGTTGGCCAGCCGTACCGCATCGTCGGCGTCCGGTACCCGGGTCACCGTCAGGGTCGGCCCGAACGTCTCCTCGACCACGGCCGCGGCGTCCTCCGGCACGTCCACCAGGATCGTCGGCCGCACGTACGGCGGCTGCACGGCGTCGAGCCCGCCCAGGGCCGCCTTCCCGCCGCGGTCGAGTGCGTCCGCGATGTGCCGCCGGATCGTGTCGATCTGGCCCGGCATGGTGATCGGACCGAAATCCGCGTCGTCCTCCATGCCCACCCGCAGCCGGGACGCCCGCTCAACGAGCCGCTGCAGGAAGGCGTCGTACACCTGGTCAGCGACATACACCCGCTCGATGCCCACGCAGGTCTGGCCGGCGTTGGTCATGCCGCCCCAGACGGCCGCGGCGACCGCGCCGTCGAGGTCCGCGTCGGCGTCAACGATCATGGCGTCCTTGCCGCCGCACTCGGCGAGGACCGGGGTGAGCGTCTCGGCGCAGGCGGCCATCACCTTCTTGCCGGTCGCCGTGGACCCGGTGAACGCGAGCTTGTCCACGCCCGACCGGCACAGCGCGGCGCCCACTTCGCCGGTGCCGTACACCGCCGACAGGACCGGATGCTCCGTGACGACCTCCGCGAACCGGTCCACGACCCACTGACCGATCGCCGGCGTGTACTCGCTGGGCTTGAACACCACGGCGTTCCCGGCGGCCAGGGCGTATCCGATGGACCCGACCGGGGTCAGCACCGGGTAGTTCCACGGGCCGATCACCCCGACGACGCCGAACGGCAGGTACTCCAGCCGGGACGAGTACTCGAGCTGCATCAGCGAGCTGCGCACCCGGCGTGGCCCCAACACCGAACGGGCGTGCTTGGCCGCCCACGCGATGTGGTCGATCGCGCCGGCGGACTCGACGATCGCCTCGGCGACCGGCTTGCCGCCCTCCCTGTGGATCAGCTCGGCCAGCTCCTCGATCCGGTTGGCCATCGACGCCCGCCAGCGCAGCAGCCGCTCCCGCCGGCCGGCGAAGCCGAGCGCGGACCACCAGGCGGCGGCCTGCCGCGCGCGCTGCACGGCGGCGGTCACGTCGGCCGGGGCGGCGACCGGGAACCGGCCGATCTCCTCACCCGTGGCGGGATTTGTGGAGACCAGGCGCCCGTCGTCGACGACGGGGACGCCGGGGGTGTGGGTGGCGGTCACCACAGCAGTGTAAGTCCGCAACCTACTGACCGGTAGCCGGCGATTGCCGGGCTCGTGGCAGACTGCGACCCAGGTGTGCTCAGAACGAGGAGGCGGCGTGGCCCGGCAGTTCGGCACGGTAGGCGTGGTGGGTTTGGGCACGATGGGTGCCGGCATCGTCGAGGTGTTCGCACGCAACGGCATCGACGTGATCGCCACCGAGATCGATGAGGGTGCGCTGGCGCGCGGGCGATCCGCGCTGACCGCCTCGATCGACCGGGCGGTGGCTCGGGGCAAGCTCGCCGGGGCGGACCGGGACGCGCTGCTGGCCCGGGTCGGGTTCGCCGTCGGGCTCGACAGCCTGGGCGACGCCGACCTGGTCGTCGAGGCGGTCCCCGAGCGGCTCGGCCTCAAGCGGCAGCTATTCGCCGAACTCGACCGGGTCTGCCGGCCCGACGCGATCCTGGCGACGAACACCAGTTCGCTCAGCGTGACCGAGGTGTCGGTCGCCACCGGGCGCCCGGATCAGGTCATCGGCATGCACTTCTTCAACCCGGCACCGGTAATGAAGCTGGTCGAGGTCGTCCGGACCGTGGTCACCGCGGCCGACGTGGTGGCGGACATCGAGGCGCTGTGCGCGCGCCTGGGCAAGGTCGGCGTGACCATCGGGGACCGTGCCGGATTCATCGCCAACTGGCTGCTGTTCGGGTACCTGAATCACGCGGCGGCGCTGTTCGAGTCGCGGTACGCCAGCCGGGAGGACCTGGACGCGGCGATGAAACTGGGCGCCGGCCTGCCGATGGGCCCGCTCGCGCTGATGGACCTGATCGGGCTGGACACCTCGTACGAGATCCTGGACACCATGTACCGGCGGGGTGGCCGGGACCGGCGGCACGCACCGGCGCCGGCGCTGAAGCAGCTGGTCACCGCCGGGCTGCTCGGCCGGAAGACCGGCCGGGGCTTCTACACGTACGAGAAGCCGGGCTCGCCGGTGGTCGTCGAGGACGCACTGACCCCACGGCCCGGTTCGGCCACCGAGCGGGCGCGGCCGGTCACCACGGTGGGGGTGGCCGGATCGGGCACCATGGCCGCCGGCATCGTCGAGGTCTTCGCCCGGCAGGGGTACGCAGTGGTGTCGGTCAGCCGGGGCGAGGACCGCGCCGCGGCGCTACGGGAGACGGTACGGGCCTCGCTGGCGGAGGGCGTGAGCAGCGGCAAGATCACGGAAGCCGACCGGGGCACAGCCCTGGGCCGGGTCACCTGGTCGGCCAGCCTGGACGCGCTGGCCGGCGCGGACCTGGTGGTGGAGGCCGTGATCGAGGACCTGGCGGCCAAGAAGGCGCTCTTCGCCAGCCTCGACAAGATCTGCAAGCCGGGCGTCCCGCTCGCCACGGCGACCTCCAGCCTGCCGGTGATCGAGATCGCGATGGCCACCGGGCGCCCGGCCGACGTGCTGGGGCTGCACTTCTTCCGCCCGGCGCCGGCCAACGCACTGGTGGAGGTCGTGCGGACCATCCGTACCTCGGCGGAGGCGGTGGCCACGGCGACCGCGGTGCTGGCCGCGGTGGGCAAGATCCCGGTGGTCTGCGGAGACCGGGCCGGATTCGTGGTGAACAACCTGCTTTTCCCGTACCTGAACGACGCGGTACGGATGCTCGAGGCCGGGTACTCGACCGTCGAGGACATCGACGCGGCGATGAAGCTCGGCTGCGGGTACCCGGAGGGGCCGTTCGAACTCCTCGACGCCGTCGGGCTGGACGCCGCGCTGGCCATCCAGCGCGCGCTGTACCACGAGTCCCGGGAACCCGGACTCGCCCCCGCCCCGCTGCTCGATCATCTGGTCACGGCCGGCTACCTGGGCCGGGCCACCGGTCGCGGCTTCCGGCACCACGACTGATCGGCGGCAGGCGGCTCCACCACGGCTCCGGCAGCGCTCAGATGATCCGCCGCCCAGCCACGTAACCTGGCAATATGAGCCCCCGTCGCAACTACCGCCGGCGCGACGCCGAGCAGCGGATCGACCAGGAACAGGTCCGTCGCGGGGTGGAGCGGGTCCAGGTGGCGAAGGACGGAGAGTGGGCGGTCCGGCTGATTCCGGGCGGTTCAAGCCCGAAGGCGTACCGCTGTCCGGGTTGTGACCAGGAGATCCCGCCCGGCGTCGCGCACCTTGTCGCCTGGCCGGCCGACGGCCGGGGTGACCTGAGCGACCGGCGCCACTGGCACACCAGCTGCTGGCGGGCCCGGGACCGGCGCGCTCCGATCGTCCAGCGCTCCCGCAGCGCACCCCGGTACGGCTGACCGCCCGGCCGGAAGCGGCGACCGCCCCACGCTTCGTTACCGTTGATTCGTGAGCACCCCGACGCCGTCGACCGGCGATTCCGCGAGCCGCCCGATCCGCGCCAACTCGATCCTCCCCGCCGACCGGCAGGACATCGAGCTGCACACCGCGGACGGGCTCACCCTGGTGGGCGAGCTCGCCCGGCCGGCCGACCGCGATCCGGTCGCCACGCTGGTCTGCCTGCACCCGCTGCCCACCCATGGCGGCATGATGGACAGCCACGTGTTCCGCAAGGCCGCCTGGCGGCTGCCGGCCCTGGCCGGGCTGGCCGTCCTGCGGTTCAACACCCGGGGCACATCGAGCGTGCGGGGCACCAGCGAGGGGGAGTTCGGTGGGGGCGCGGCCGAGCGGTTCGACGTGGCCGCCGCCATCGAGTACGCCGAGTTTGAGGAGTTGCCGTCGATCTGGGTGGTCGGCTGGTCGTTCGGTACCGATCTGGCGCTGCGGTACGGCAACGAGCCGTCGGTGGTGGGCGCGATCCTGCTGTCCCCGCCGCTGCGTTTCTCCACGCCGGAGGACCGCAGCGGCTGGGCGGCGTCCGGGAAGCCGGTGACCGCGCTGGTCCCCGAGTTCGACGACTACCTGCGCCCGGACGAGGCCCGGCAGCGGTTCGCCGCGATCGGTCAGGCGGAGGTCGTCGGGGTACCGGGGGCGAAGCACCTGTGGGTGGGTGACGCGGAGACGGTACTCGACGAGATCGTGAAGCGGGTGGCCCCGGCCTCGTACCCGCTCCCGCGAACCTGGGACGGCCCGATGCGGTACGGCGACGTCAGCGCGTACGCCGACCGTACGGTGGCCGCGTTCGCGCACCTACCCCGGCCGCGGTAAGCGCCCGGGCCCGCTCGAGGCCCCGGCGGACCGGCGTCACCGGGGCGGCTACTTGGCCTCGGCGCTGACCTTCTTGCCGTTCGCCGTCTGCGGCTCGGCCTTGTCCTTGGCCTGGTTCTTGGACTTCTCCGCGTGGGCCTTCTCGGCCTGTGCCGCCTCGCCGGTGTCGGCCGCCGGCTCGCCGTCCTGGCGGGCCGCCTCCGCTACCGTCGCGTCGGGGTGCCCGCCGTCCGGGTGTCCACCGTCGGGGTGCCCGCCGTCGGGGTGCGGCCCACCCACCAGTACGCCGCCGTCGGCGAGGACCATGTCGCCCTGCACCTTCTCCGGTCCGGCCTGCCCGGTGTGGGCCTGTTCGGCCCCGGCCCGCTCCCGGATCAGCGCCTCAAGCTGCCGCCGCTCGTCGGCCAGCCGGGCTTCGATCGCCTTGCGGGCCTCGTCCGCCTTGCGGACCTCCTCCATCTGCCGGGCCGCCTCGGTCCGGTACTCGCCGGCCTTCCGCTTGGCGTCCGCTTCCGCCATGCGTGCCGCCTCGGCCTGCTGGTGGGCGCTCACCGCGTGCTGGTGCGCGGCGGCCGCCTGCTGCTGAGCCGAGGCCAGTTGCTGCTCCGCCTGGGTGGCCTTCTGCTCCGCGTTGGCCAACTGTTCCTGGGCGAAGTCGAGCTGCTCCTGGGCCTGCTCGACGACCTGGCGGCTCGCCTCGGCCTCCTGCATCGCCTCCGAGCGGATCTGCTGAGCGTCGCTGGACTGCCGCTGCGACTCCACGATGAGCCGCTCGGCCTGGGTGCGTGCCGCGTTGAGCATCTTCTCCGCCTCGGCGCGGGCGGTTTCGACCACGCGCCGCGCGGCGTCATCGGCGCGGCTGCGGGTCTGGGTGACATACTGGTCGGCCTGCGCCTTCGCGTGGGTGGCGTACTGCTCGGCCTGGCCACGCAGGGCCGCCAGTTCGGCATCGATGCCGGACCGGCGCTGCTGCGCCTCCCGCTCGACCAGCGCGCGCTGGTGCTCCACGTACCGGTCGGCGTCGGCGCGCAGCTGCTGGGCGCGCTCGGCGCTTTCCTCGGCGACCCGCTTCGCCTCCTGCTTGATCTGGGTGGCGCGCTGCTCGGCGTAGGCGTCGGCGTCGGCCCGGATCTGGCGGGCGTGCGCCGCACCCTCCTCGGCGGCCCGCTGGGCCTCTTGCTTGATCTTGGCGCGCTGTTCTTCGGCGTAGGCATTCGTGTCGAGCCGCAGCCGCTCGGCCCGGGCCGTGCTCTCCTCGGTGAGCCGCTGCACCTCTTCCTGCGTCGTCTGGTGCAGGTGCTCGGCTTCGCTGCGCAGCCGGGCCGCGTACTCCTGCGACCTGGTCAGCTCCGCGTTCAGCTCGGCCCGGCGCTGCGCTGCCGCGCGGTCCTCGTCGGCCCGGCGCGCGGCGAGGGCCGCCTCGAAGTCGCGTACCGCCTTGTTGTGCTGCTCGCGGGCATCGATGAGGACGCGTTCGGCCTCTTCGCGCTGGCGCTGGCAGGCGGCGAGCGTGTCGGCCTTGATCGCCTCAGCCTGCTCCTCCGCGAGGGTCAGGATCTGCTCGACCCGCGGGCCGAGGTGGCGGAACGAAATCTGGCCCACCGGAACGGTGTGGGCACCGGCGCGGCGCTGCTCGGCGATTTCCAACTGCTGCTGGTGGACCTGTGCCGCGAGCGCGTGCAGTTGGGCGTAAGCCTCGTCCCGCTCAGCGGCGAGCGCCGCATTCTCGGTCTCAAGGTTATGGATGAAGGAGTCGACCTGATCCCGCTTGTACCCGCGCACCGCGGTGTCGAAGTTGGGTTCGGAGGCGAGGCCCCCGCTCACTGCATTCAGGTCTCCGCCTTGCGACATAGCTCCATCCTCACACGCAACATCCCGTCATGCAGGCATTCAGACCGGCATGACGGGACGTGCGCGCTTTGCTGCGCTCAGCTTGCCGAGACCTTGTCGTCCCTGTCGGACGCCTTGTCGCTCTTGTCCGCCGGTGCGATATTCGGCACAATACCAGCCAGCCCGGAGAGCATCTGGCCCAACTGCGCGGTAACCGCATCTTTCTGGCGGGTGAGTTCCTCGACCTCGCGGCGTGCGGTGGACGTGGTCTGCTCGGCCTCGCTCCGGGCCTCGGTGACCATCCGGTGAGCCTCGCTGCGCGCCTCGTTCACGGTCTTCTCGGCCAGCGCCTTGGCCTTCTCGATCGTCTCCTCGGCGTTGCGCTCGGACTCGACCCGGCGGGCCTCGGCCCGCTGCTCGATCTCCTTGGCCCGCTCTTCCGCGTTGCGCGCCCGCTGCTCGGCCTCGCTGACCAGCTTCTGGGTGTTGGCCACGGCGGCCGCGTGCCGCTGGCTCTCCTCGCGCTCCGACGCCTCGCGGCGCTCGGCCAGCTCCAACTGGAGGGCCTGGAGGTCCTTGTCGCGCTTGTCCCGCGCGTCGGCCAGCAGCTTGGTCGCCTCGGCACGCTTCTCCTCGGCGTCGCGCGCCGCCTTCGCCCGTAGCTGGGTGATCTCCCGCTCGGCGGTGGCCCGCAGCGTGGACACCTCCCGCTCCACGGTCGCCTTCAGCTCGGCGACCTCGTGCGCCGTGGCGGCGCGCAGCTGCTTGGTCTCCCGCTCGGCGTCGGAGCGCAGCGTGTCCGCCTCCCGCCGGGCCTGGACCCGCACCTCGGCGGCCTCCCGCTCGGCGGCGGTGCGCAGGTTGCTCGCCTCGCGCTCGGCGCTGGCCTTCATCGCGGCGGCCTCGGCCCGCGCCTTGTCCGTGATCTCGCGGGCCTCCAGGCGGGCCGCGGAGACGATGCCCTCGGCCTCACGCTTGGACTCGCCCCGGTGGTCGTTCGCCTGCTCCTCGGCGAGCCGCAGAATCTGCTCGACCCGGGTGCCCAGCCCCGACAGCGTCGGCCGGCTGTTCTCCTCCAGCTGTTTGTTGGTGTCGGTGAGCTTCTGCTCCACCGAGTTGATCCGCTGCTCGGCCTGGCGCAGCCGACGCTGTGCGTCGTTCATCCGCTGCTCGGCCTCGCCGCGGGCTTGCTCTGTCTGCGCGATGGCGGCGTTCAGGCGCTGAATGTAGCCGTCCACCTGCGCACGGTCGTAACCACGGAGAACGACGCTGAACTCGGTGCTCGCGTTCGCATCGTCGAAAAACGCAAGGGAAGAGGACTGCTGCTGCTGGGGCATTGGCACATAGTGGCAGATCCCCCCCGCCCCTCCGCAAGACCGGCCGTGCCAAGTCATGAAGAAGGCATATGGTCAACTCACGTCTGCCGGGGGTGGGCCGTCGACCGGGGCGGCGCGGGCGCGATGGCGCCGCCGGTCACCTCGACGGCGACCCTCGGCCGCCGGTCGGTTACCGGCCTCGCGGGTCGTTCACGGCTGTGGCCGGGACCCCGGCGACGGGCCCGGGATCCCGGGCGCTACCGGATGCCGTATCCGGTAGCTAGTGCGACCCGGCCGCCGGTTCGACCAGTTCGACCAGTACGCCACCGGCGCTCTTCGGGTGCACGAAGTTGACCCGGGAGCCGGCCGTGCCGGCGCGCGGGGTGTCGTACAGCAGGCGCATGCCGCGCTCGCGCAGCACGGCGCAGGCGGCGTCGATGTCCGCCACGGTGTAGGCGAGCTGCTGGATCCCGGGGCCGCCGCGGTCGAGGAACCGGGCGATCGTCGAGGACGGCGACAGTGGCGCGAGCAGTTGGAGCAGGCTGCCGCCGGCGCCCGGGCCGACCTCCAGCATCGCCTCGCGCACCCCCTGCTCCTCGTTGACCTCCTGGTGTACGCAGCGCATGCCGAACACCCGCTGGTAGAACTCGATCGCCTCGTCAAGGTCGGGTACCGCGATGCCGACGTGGTCGATCCGGAGCAGGCCGATATCTGTGACCGAAGCCGCACCGGGCTCCGGATGAGGAGACGCATCCATGAGAGCTAGTCTGACCCTAACCATCGTTCAGGGTTCGTCCGGGGAGTCGAAGATGACGTCGGTGATCGTAGGCGGTGCCCGCACCCCCATGGGGCGCCTGCTGGGCAATCTCAAGGACTTCCCGGCCACCCGGCTGGGCGCGGCCGCGATCAGGGCGGCGCTGGAGCGTGCCGGGGTGGCGCCCGACCAGGTGCAGTACGTGATCATGGGCCAGGTTCTGACGGCCGGCGCGGGGCAGATCCCGGCCCGGCAGGCCGCGGTCGAGGCCGGCATCCCGATGTCCGTACCGGCGCTGACCGTCAACAAGGTGTGCCTGTCCGGGCTGGACGCGATCGCCCTGGCCGACCAGCTGATCCGGGCCGGCGAGTTCGACATCGTGGTGGCCGGCGGCATGGAGTCGATGACCAACGCGCCGCACCTGCTCATCGGGCAGCGCCAGGGCTACAAGTACGGCGACGTGGTGCTCAAGGACCACATGGCGCTCGACGGGCTCACCGACGCGTACGACAACGTGTCCATGGGTGAGTCCACCGACCGGCACAGCCGCCGCTACGGCATCACCCGTGAGGAGCAGGACGCCTTCGGCGCGGCGAGCCACCGCAAGGCGGCGACCGCACAGAAGAACGGTGTGTTCGCCGAGGAGATCGTCCCGATCGAGGTGCCGCAGCGGCGCGGCGATCCGATCGTGATCAGCGAGGACGAGGGTATCCGGCCGGACACCACCCCGGAGACGCTGGCGAAGCTGCGCCCGGCGTTCGGCGCGGACGGCACGATCACCGCCGGTACCTCCTCGCCGATCTCCGACGGCGCCGCCGCGGTCGTCGTGATGAGCAAGGCCAAGGCCGAGCAACTGGGCCTGACCTGGCTGGCCGAGATCGGCGCGCACGGCAACGTGGCCGGCCCGGACAACTCGCTGCACGCCCAGCCGGCCAACGCCATCGCGCACGCGCTGCGCAAGGCCGGTCTGACCATCGACGCGCTCGATCTGGTCGAGATCAACGAAGCGTTCGCGGCGGTCGGCATCCAGTCGACCAGGGAACTGGGCGTCAGTCCGGACATCGTCAACGTCAACGGCGGCGCGATCGCCCTGGGACACCCGATCGGCATGTCCGGGGCGCGGCTGGTGCTGACTCTGGCCCTGGAGCTGCGCCGGCGGGGCGGTGGGCTGGGCGCCGCGGCGCTGTGCGGCGGCGGCGGGCAGGGCGACGCACTGCTGGTACGGGTGCCCACTGTATGAGCGGGCCCGCCCCGTTAAGGTGTGCCGGTGAGTGCTCCGCTTGAGTTCGCCGCCACGGTCGTGGGTGGTTCCCCGACGACCGAGCAGGACGACGGGTTCGTCGGCTACGTGTTCGGCCTCGCTGCCAGGGAAGACGGCTCCGAGGGCTGCCTGCTCGTCCAGCGGGCGGACAACCCCCGGCCCGAGGAGGAGCCGTACTGCCTGGTCTGGGGTAAGCAGGAAGGCACCACGTACGGCGGCGTCGAGCGCGCCGTGGTGGACGACGGCGGGGTCACCTTCGAGCTGACCACGCTCAACGCGGCCGAGCTGGGCACTCCGCGCCAGTTCCGGATCACCTTCCCGGCCCAGCACACGGACGCGGTGCGCTGGGGACTCATCCGGACGCTGGGCGCCGGGGTCGTCACGTGAGCCACGGGATCCTGGGGTGAGGGGCGGCCGGGACGCCGCGGCGCTGGTGCGAGCCGCCCGCCAGGGTGACCCCCGGGCGGTCGCCCGGCTGATCTCGCTGGTCGAGGACGCCGACCCGGCGCTGCCCGAGGTGGCCGCCGCCCTGACCGGGCACGCCGGTACCGCGCAGGTGATCGGCCTGACCGGCTCGCCCGGTGTCGGGAAGTCCACGACGACCAACGAACTGGTGCGCGCGCTGCGCGCCCGGGGCCGCCGGGTGGGCGTGCTCGCGGTGGATCCGTCCAGCCCGTTCACCGGCGGCGCGATCCTCGGCGACCGGGTACGCATGCAGGACCACGCCACCGACGCGGGCGTCTACATCCGGTCGATGTCCAGCCGGGGACACCTCGGCGGGCTGTCCGCCGCGACTCCGCAGGCGGTCCGCGTGCTGGAGGGCGCCGGGTGCGACGTGGTGCTGGTCGAGACGGTCGGGGTCGGCCAGGCCGAGGTCGAGGTCGCCTCGCTGGCGGACACCACGCTCGTGTTGCTCGCGCCCGGGATGGGCGACGCGATCCAGGCGGTGAAGGCCGGCATTCTCGAAGTCGCGGACATCTTCGTGGTGAACAAGGCCGACCGGGAGGGAGCCGACGCCGCGTATCGGGACATCCAGGGCTCGATCGCACTGGGCGAGCGGAAGCCGGGCGACTGGCGGCCGGCGGTGCTGCGCTGCGTCGCCTCCCGCGCCGAGGGTATCGATGACATACTGGCCGCGATCCATAAGCACCACGCTTGGCTGGTCGAGCACGGCGAGCTGGCGCGGCGGCGGGAGGCCCGCGCCGCCGCCGAGATCGAAGGCATCGCGCTGGGCACTCTGCGCGACCGGATCAGTTCGCTGCGCGACGGCGCCGCGCTGCCGAAGCTGGCCGCCGCGGTGGCCGGTGGTGAACTCGATCCGTACACGGCCGCACGCAACCTACTCAACGGTCTGGAGGTCCAGGGATCGTGACGACTCTCGTGGTGGACGCGGTCAGCGCGGCGTACGGCAAGGACGATCCGGTCCTGCGGAACGTGTCGGTACGGGTGGAGCCGGGCCGCATCCTGGCCGTCACCGGCCCGTCCGGCGCCGGCAAGACGACCCTGCTCTCCGCCATGGCGGGGTTGCTGCGGCCGAGGCAGGGCACGGTGAGCGTGGACGGCACCCAACTGCGCGACCGGGACCACGCGGTGGCCCAGCGGGTGGTGCTGGTACCGCAGGACAACGGGCTCGCCGCGATCCTCACCGCGGCGGAGAACGTGCAGGTGGCCCTCATCGCGCAGGGCGCGAGTCCGGCCGAGGCGCGCCGGCGCATGGTGGAGGCCATGGAGCGGCTGGGCCTGTCCGGTCAGGCCGACCAGCTCGTGGAGGAGCTGTCCGGTGGCCAGCAGCAGCGCACGGCGATCGCCCGCGGCCTCGCGCTGGCCGGTGACGTGCTGCTGGCCGACGAGGTGACCAGCGAGCTGGACGCGCAGAACCGCCAGAAGGTTCTGGACCTGCTGCGCGGTGAGGCGGCCCGGGGCGTGGCAGTCGTGTTCGCGACGCACGACCCGGAGGCGGCCGCCGCCTGCGATGCCGAACTGCACCTTGTGGACGGTCGCGCCGAGTTGGTCCGCGACTATCCGGAGCTGCCGGTATACGCCTGATCCCGGCCGCGCCGCCAACGATTGCGGCGGCTGCTCGCGGACTCCCACGACTGGCCCGGCGCGGGTACGCTCGCGCTCGACCGCGACGATCAACTCGCAGGACCAGGGGAGACCAACCATGACTGATGTGGCTGCCGAGGTGCCCGCGCAGACCGAGGAGCCCGCCGGCGCTACGCAGCCGGCGGAAGCAGGTCAGCCGGCCGAGGCACAACCGACAACCGGGGCGCCCGCCGCCGAGGCGTCCGCCACCGGGGCTCCCGCCGGGCAGGCGACCGAGCCGGGGACCATCCGCGAGCGGGCCAGCGCGGTCGCGTCCGACATCGCCGACCGGGCGGGCGAGGCCATCGACAAGGCGGGCGAGGCGGCCGGCGACGCCGTGGACGCCACCCGGGTCGCCGCGCAGAAGGCGGTCACCCGCATCCGCAACAACGCGACGATTCCGGCCAGCCGGGGTCACACCACGATCGCGAACGAGGTCGTGGAGAAGATCGCCGGCATCGCGGCCCGCGAGGTACCGGGCGTGTACGACCTGGGCGGCGACGTCGCGCGGATGTTCTCCGCCGTCAAGGAGCGGCTGCGCCTGGGCGAGGAGAGCGCAGCCCAGGGCGTGACGGTCAAGCTGGAGGGCCGGGAAGCCGAGATCGAGGTCGTCATCGTCATCGAGTTCGGGTTCCAGGTCTACTCCGTCACCGAGAAGGTCCGGGAGAAAGTGATCAGTTCGGTCGAGAACCTGCTCGGTCTGGAGATCACCGCGGTCAACGTGACCGTCGACGACGTGCACATCGACGACGACGCCGCTCCCGGCAACGACGCGGAGCGGGCCGTCGGATACAACCCTGAGACCAAGGCGATCGTGGTCGGCGCGCCGGCCGAGAGCTGACCGCCACCTGATCCACCGTCGCCGGTCGCGGCGGCGTCGCCCGGACGCCGCCCGGCCGGCGACGCGCGTCCGCGGCGGTCGGTTTGCCGGCGGTCGGTCTCCCGGCGGCCTAATTCCTGGCCGCCGGTCTTCTGGCCGCCGGGTTCACGGCCCGTGGGCGAGGGCACATCGAGTCGCCTTAGCGATCGTTCAGGGCTGCACTACACTGCGAGGATGGACGCACGGGACATCGCCGAGGGCCGGGCGCGCTGGCAGGCGCGGTACGACGCGGCGACCAAACGGAACGCGGACTTCACCACGCTGTCCGGTGCCCCGGTGGAGCCGGTGTACGGGCCGCCTCCGGGGGCGGACCACCCGGGGTTCGAGCGCATCGGCTGGCCGGGTGAGTACCCGTACACCCGGGGGCTGTACCCGACCGGGTACCGCGGACGCACCTGGACGATCCGGCAGTTCGCCGGCTTCGGCAACGCGAAGCAGACCAACGAGCGGTACAAGCTGATCCTCGGTGCCGGCGGCGGTGGGCTGTCCGTGGCGTTCGACATGCCCACGCTCATGGGCCGCGACTCCGACGATCCGCAGTCGCTCGGGGAGGTCGGGCACTGCGGTGTCGCCATCGACTCGGCGGCCGACATGCAGGTGCTCTTCGACGGCATCGACCTGGCCGGCGTGACCACGTCGATGACGATCAGTGGCCCGGCCGTCCCGGTGTTCTGCATGTACCTGGTCGCCGCCGAGCGGCAGGGCGCCGATCTGTCCACACTGGACGGCACCTTGCAGACCGACATCTTCAAGGAGTACATCGCGCAGAAGGAGTGGCTGTTCGCTCCCGAGCCGCACCTGCGCCTGATCGGCGACCTGATGGAGTACTGCGCCACCAACATCCCGCGCTACAAGCCGTTGTCGGTGTCCGGTTACCACATCCGCGAGGCCGGCGCGACCGCCGCGCAGGAGTTGGCGTACACGCTGGCAGACGGGTTCGGGTACGTGGAGTTGGGCCTGCGCCGGGGGCTGGACGTCAACAGGTTCGCGCCCGGGTTGTCGTTCTTCTTCGACGCGCACGTGGACTTCTTCGAGGAGATCGCGAAGTTCCGGGCGGCCCGGCGGATCTGGGCCCGCTGGCTTCGCGACGTGTACGGCGCGACCAGCGAGAAGGCGATGTGGCTGCGGTTCCACACGCAGACCGCCGGGGTGTCGCTGACCGCCCAGCAGCCGGTGAACAACGTCGTGCGTACCGCGGTGGAGGCGCTGGCCGCCGTGCTCGGCGGCACCAACTCCCTGCACACCAACGCCCTGGACGAGACGCTGGCGCTGCCGACCGACGAGTCGGCGGAGATCGCGCTGCGCACCCAGCAGGTGCTGATGGAGGAGACCGGGGTCGCCAACGTGGCCGACCCGCTCGGTGGCTCCTGGTACGTGGAGGAGCTGACCGACCGGATCGAGGCCGAGGCCGAGGCCGTCTTCGCGAAGATCCGGGACATGGGTACCGACGGCACCATCACGTCCGGCATCCTGCGCGGCATCGAGGACGGCTGGTTCACCTCGCAGATCGCCGAGTCGGCGTTCGCTTACCAGCAGGCCCTGGAGAAGGGCGACAAGCACGTGGTCGGGGTCAACGTGCACACCGGCACGGTGGCCCGGGAGCTGGAGATTCTGCGCATCCCGCACGAGGTGGAACTGGCACAGCGGCAGACCCTGGCCAGCCGCAAGGCGGACCGGGACGCCGGCGCGGTACGCGCCGCGCTGGACCGGATGGTGCGGGCGGCCCGCGGCGGGGAGAACCTGATCCCCAGCATGCTCGACGCGGCCCGGGCGGAGGCGACGCTGGGCGAGATCTGTGACGCGCTGCGCGCCGAGTGGGGAAGTTACCGGGAACCGGCTCGATTCTGAACGCAACCTGAACGGGTCCCCGTGAGTCCTCTCTAGGTCACGGTCCCGCCGGCCGTGGCCCGGGTCGTCACGCCCGGTAGGACGGCCATGGGGGACCCCTGATGCTCGCGGTAGCGCTAGGTGCCATCCGAGCCAGGGGTGTTCAGGCGGCGGCCCTGCTGGTCATCGCTGTACTGGTGACGGCCGCTGCGGTCGCCGCGCCGTTCTTCGTGCTGGCCGCGACCGACGCGGTCGCCGCCCGGGACGTGGCTTCGGCACCGGCGGCGCAGCGCCTGGTCACGGCGCGCCGCGACCTGTCCCTGGACGGCGGTGCCACGGCCATCCAGCAGACCCGCGACCAGATCAGCCGGGATCTGGCGCTGCCCGGGTTTCAGCAGATCGGCGGCGTCCTGGTGACCGGCTCGGTGGTCGGGCCGGCCGGCGGCGCGGCGTCGCCCCTGGCCACCCGCGACAGGGTGTGCGAGCAGGTGCGAATCCAGGGAGCCTGCCCGAGCGCGACCGGCGACGCGATGGTGTCCGGCCGCACGGCGACGGCCCTCGGGGTACGGGTCGGCGACCGGGTCACGTTCCGGTCGGCCGCGATCGACGGGCCGGTGCGGCTGCGGATCAGCGGCGTGTACCTGCCGCGCGACGCGGGCGGCCTGTACTGGGGCGCCGGCACGCTGCTGGCCCGGGCGCCGGCCGCCACCCGGGACCCGACCCTGCCGTCCGGGCCGCCGGACGCCGCGTTCGTCAGCGAGGACACGCTCGTGGACACCCGGTCGCAGCGGGCCACCGTCACGGTCGACGCCATCTCCACGCCGGCCGCGCTGACCGTCGACCGCGTGCCGGCCCTGGCGCAGGCCGTGAACGACCGGGTCGGGCGGCTGAAGTCCGCCGGGTACGAAGTGGACACCAGACTGCCCGACCTCGTCGCCCGGATCCAGGCCGACCAGCGGGTGATCGTGCTCGGCGTGCCGCTGGGGGCCGGCCAGCTGGTGCTGTTCGGCTGGTTCGCGCTGTTCCTCGCGGTGACCACTGGCGCCACCGCGCGCCGTGCCGACCTCGGCCTGCTCAAGCTGCGCGGCCTGCCGCCCGGGAGGATCTGGGGCCTGGCGGTCCAACAGAGCGCGCTGCCGGTGCTGATCGGCGTGCCGCCCGGCGCGCTGCTCGGCTGGCTGCTGGCCCGGACCCTGGCCGGCGGCATCGGCGGCGCCGGCCAGCTGCGCGAGGCGGTGCTGCTGGCCGCGGCGTCGGCGGCCGTCGCGGTGCTCGGCGGCCTGCTCGCCGCGCTGGTCGCCGAGCGGCGTACGGTCCGGGCCGGCGTCGTCGAACTCCTGCGCCGTACGCCGCCCCGGCAGCCGGCCGGGCGCCTGCGCCGCATCCTGCGCCCCGAACTGATCGACTTCGCGCTGGCCGCCCTCGCGCTGGCCGGGGTGTACCAGGTGCACACCTCGGCGGGCGGCGAGGACGGCGGGCTGGTGGTGATCGCCCCCGGACTGGTCGCGTTCGCCGCCGGGCTGCTGGTCGCGCGGCTGCTGGTACCGGTCGCGTCACGGTCGGCGTCGCGCGCGCTGCGGGCCGGCCGGCTGCGGGGCACGCTCACCGCGACGTACCTGGCCCGCCGGCCCGGGCTGGAGCGGCTGTTCGCGTTGCTGGCCATCGCCGTGACCGTGCTCGGGTACGCCGCGCTGGCCTGGGACACCTCGTCGGCGGCGCGGCACGACCGGGCCACCCAGGAGCTGGGCGCCGACCGGGTGCTGACGCTCGGGCCGGTACCCGGCAGCCGGCTGCTCGCCGCCGTGCGCTCGGCCGATCCGTCGGGCCGGTACGCGATGGCGGCGGTCCAGGCGAGCACCCGCTCCGGGGTACCGCAGGTGCTGGCGGTGGACACCGCCCGGCTCGCCGCGGTGGCCGCGTGGAACCCCCGGTACGGACCGGCCCCGGCCGCCCTGGCGTCGCTGCTGCACCCGCCGGCTCCGGCACCGGTACGGGTGTCGGGCGGCCGGCTCGTTCTCGACGCCACGGCGCACACGCTCAGCGAGGGCCCGGCGTACCTGGTCGCGAACCTCACCGCTCCCGACGGGAGGCGGATCCTCCTGCGGTACGGGCCGATGAGCATGGGCGCGCACCGGTACGAGGCGGACAGTCCGGCGTGCGCCCACGCGCCCGGCTGCCGGCTGGACGGGTTCGACGTGACCAGCGGGTTCAATCCGGCGGGCCAGCCGCTGGCCCGGCCGGGCCCGGGGCTGGACCTGACGCTGAGGGCGCTGACCGGGGGCGGCGCGGATGGAAGCGGCGCGGACGGTGGCGCGACCGGGGAGGGCGCGGATGGTGGCGCGACCGGAGCCGGCGCGACCGCCGACCTGGCCGGCTTCCGGCAGCCGGGCCGCTGGCGGCCGACCACCGATCCGGCCGCCGCCGGGCCGGTGCTGGCCAGCGGTCCGGACGGGCTGCGGGTGAGCCTGCCGGCCGGTGACGCGATCACCTCCAGCACACAGTTGGACGGCCAGATCTACCTCGTCGACGCCCCCGACCCGGTGCCGGTGCTGCTCGCCGGCAGGCTTCGGGAGGCCGGCCTGGCCGGCAACCCGGGCGTGGACCTGTTCGGGTCGGAAGTGATTCCGATCCGGGTCGCCGCTTCGGCTCCGGTCCTGCCCCGGCTCGGCACCAGCGGTGCCCTGGTGGACCTGGACTACGCCGACCGGCTGGTCGACGACGGCGGCGGCGCGGTCACCGCGCAGGTGTGGCTGGCGCCCGGCGCGCCGTCCTCCATTGTGGACAGGTTCGGTGCGGCGGGGCTGTACGTGGTCGGCGACGACACCATCGGCCGCCGGCAGGAGAGGTACGGCGACTCCGGGCCGGCCGCCGCGCTGCGCTTCCAGTTGCTCGGCGCGGCGCTGGCCGTCGTACTGGCGGCGGCCGGCGTGGTGCAGCTCGCCGCCGTGGAGCGCGGGCCGCGGTCCGAGGAGCTGGCCGCCCTGCGTGAGCAGGGGCTGCCCGTGCCCGCCGCGCGGGCGGTGGCGTTCGGCGGGTACGGCTGGCTGGCCGGCGCGGCGCTGCTGACCGGGCTGCTCGTCGCACCCGTGGATCGACTGGTCACCGGCGCGACCGTGCCGCTGTTCGTGGACGGCTGGACGGTGCTGCCACCACCGGCCCTGTTACGGCCCGGCGCGCTGCTGGTGGCCGCGGCGGCGAGCGTCGCCGTACTGGGCGCGACCGCGGCCGCCGTCGGCCACCGGTTGACCCGGCGGGTGTACCGATGACCGGGCTGATTCTCGCGATGCTCCGCGCCCGGCTCGGCCAGGCGCTGACCGCACTGCTGCTGGCGGTCGTCGCGGTCGCGGCCGCGGTGGCCGGCCCGGCGTTCATGACCGCCGCCGACCGCTCGATGATCGCCGATGAGCTGTCCCGGGCCACCCCGAGCGAGACGATGGTGACGGCGACGACCGGCGTCGACCTCACCGAGCAGCGCGACCGGACGTTCGAGACGGGCGCCGTCGGGCTGCTGACCGGGCCCGGCCTCACCCCGGTGTTCGCCGCCGAGTTCGACGCGTTCTTCACCGGCCCGGCCGGCGGCGGTGCGGCCCGGCTGGTGTTCCGGCAGGGGATCTGCGCGCACCTGCGGATGCTCCGGGGACGCTGCCCGATCGGTACCAACGAGGTTGTCCTCGGCCGGGCCACCGCTGCCCGGCTCGGTCTGGACAGCGGACAGACAGTCGCGGAGCGGGAGAGCACCCAGACCAGGGACGGGCCGGCCGCCACCGGCCCGACCGGGTACCTCAGCGTGGTCGGCGTGTACGAGGTGCCCGACCGCGCCGACCGGTACTGGGGCGACCAGCACTACTTCGACGCCACCCCGGGTACGGACGGCCGGGCCGCCGAGCCGGTGTTCACCAGCCGGGGAACCCTGGAGGCATTGCGGCACACCAAGGAGACGCAGAGCGTCGACGCGCTGCTGGACCCGGCCGCGTTGACGCCGGGCAACCTCGCCACGGTGCGAGCCAGCGTCGCGAGTGCGCAGCACCGGGTGAGTGCCACCGCGATCTCGGCCGGTACCCAGATCCCGGCGCTGCTGAACCGCATCGACGCGGACCGGTCCACGCTGCGCGAGGTGGTGCCGCTGGCCTCGGTACCGCTGGTGATCCTCGCCTGGCTGGTGATGCTGCTGGCGGCCGGGTACGCGACCGAGTCCCGCCGCGTCGAGGTCGGCCTGCTCAAGCTGCGCGGTACGTCGCCGGTCGCGCGCTGGTGGC
This sequence comes from Micromonosporaceae bacterium, assembly GCA_040255525.1. GTDB lineage: Bacteria > Actinomycetota > Actinomycetes > Mycobacteriales > Micromonosporaceae > Rugosimonospora. Next base: position 39,385 of record JBDZVD010000012.1, read on the forward strand.
TGGTACTCGGCGAGAGCGTGGTGGCCATCCTGATCGGGGCGGTGCTCGGGTATCTGGTCGGGTACGCCGTGGTGGCCGTCGCCGCCCACCCGCTGCTGCCCGGCGCCGGTGCGGTCACCCCGTCCCGGTCGGCGCTGCGCTGGGCCGGCGCCGCGGTGCTCGGCACGCTGGTCGCGACCGTGCTGGCGCAGCGGCGCCCGTTCGCCGCGCCGGTAGCCGAGCTGCTGCGGCAGGTGCCGCCGCGGGGCTCGGGGTGGCGCGGGCTGGTCCTGGAGGCCATGCTCTACCCGCTCACCGTAGCGGCGGTGATCGAGATGCAGGCGAACGACGGCAAGCTGACCGGCATCATGCTGCTCGCGCCGGGGCTGGTGGTGCTCACCGTCGCTCTGCTGGCGGCGCGCGCGGTCGGTCCGCTGGCCGGCTGGATCGGGCACCGCGCCCTGCGGGCCGGCCGGCTCGGCCTGGGGCTCGGCGCGCTGCGGCTGGCCCGCCGCCCCGGTGCGGCACGGCTGCTGGCACTGCTCGTCGTCGCGGTGGCGCAGCTCGGGTTCGCGTTCACCGCCACTGGCGTGGCGTCCCGGGCCGAGACCGACCGGGTGACCGTGGAGCAGGGCGCGCCGGAGGTACTCGACGTACAGGCGGTCAACCGGGGCGTGCTGCTGAACGCGGTGCGGGCCGCCGACCCCACCGGCCGCTACGCGATGGCCGTGCTCAAGGTGCCGTCCCTGGTCAGCGGTGACGCGCCGACGCTGGCCGTGGACTCCACCCGGCTCGCCGCGGTGGCGAACTGGCGGGCACCGCACGGCGGGCTGTCCGCGGCCAGGGCCGCCGCGGCGCTGCACCCCGCCGAACCCGATCCGGTGACGTTCCACAGCGAGACGCTCGGCGTGGACCTGACGGTCAACGACCTGAATCCGGCGCAGCCGCTGGCCCTGATCGCGCACCTGGCTCCGGTCGACGGTTCCCCGGCGCAGGTGGTCACCGTCGGTCAGCTGGTGGCCGGCCGGCACACGTACACGGCGACGATGCCGGGCTGCGACCACGGGTGCCGGCTGATCGGTTTCGAGGTGTCCCAGCCCTCCGGTGCCGGCTTCCCGCTCGACGCCGTGGTGCACGGCCTGTACCAGGGCGACCCGGCCGAGCCGATGAGCGTCGGGCTCACCGAGCAGGGGCGGTGGCGGCCGCCCGGCCAGGTCGGGCCGGCCAGGGTACCGGTGCTGACCGCCGGGCCGGATGGACTGGCCGTCCACCTGAAGGACACCGGCGTCGGCGTCGACGCGTGGATCCTGCCGGTCGACGCGCCGTACCCGCTGCCGGTCCTGCTCACCGGCAGGCTGGGCCGGGACACCGTGGGCGGCCTGGACAACGCCCCCCAGCCGGTGGTCGCCGCCGGCACCGTGCCGGTCCTGCCCCGGCTGGGCGACCACGGGATGCTGGTCGACCTGGAGTATGCCGAACGGGACTCCCGGGACACCGGGATCGCGGTCGACCCACAGGTGTGGCTCGCCGCCGACGCCCCGGCGAACATCGTCGACCGGTTGCGCGGCAACGGGCTGACCGTCGTGACCACCGAGAGCAGCGCGGCCCGGCTGCGTTACCTGAACCGGCAGGGGCCGGCCACTGGGCTGCGTTTCCACCTGCTCGCCGGCGCGCTGGCGGTGGCTCTGGCGCTGGGCGGGCTGGTGTTGATCGCGGCGGTCGACCGCCGGGCCGCCGGGCAGCTGTGGGCCCTGCGCGTCCAGGGCGTACCGCGTGCCGTCGTGGCGTCGGCCAACCGGTACGGGTACGTCGGGCTGGTCCTGGCCGCTCTGGTGCTGGGCCCGCTGGCGGCCGGTGCCGCCTGGACGCTGACCGGGCGCTCGATCCCGCTGTTCGCCGACGGGGTGGTGCTGTTGCCGCCCCCGCGGCTGCCGTACTGGCCGCCGCTGGTCGCCGCGTTGGCGATCACGGCCCTACTGTTGGCGGGTATCGCGCTGGTCTCCGCGCGACTAATCTCGGCTCCGCCCGAAGGGTGACAGGGGGGAGCGGGATGATCCGGTTGGTCCTGGGCGCGCTGGCCGCGAGGCGGGCGCAGACGGTCACCGTGCTCGTCCTGGCGGTACTCGCGGTCGCGGCGGCCACCGCCGCCCCGTGGTACGTGCTGGCCGCCGACAACGCCGCGCTGGTCAACGACGTGCTCACCGCGCCGGCCAACCAGCGCGTGGTGAGCACCTCACGCACTCAGGACCTGGACCGCGAGCCCGCCGAACTGCTCGACACGTACCGCACCGACGTCGCCTCGGTGCTGGACATCGCCGGCATGAGCATCTATTTGGGCATGTCCGAGCTCGCCCGCTACAAGCAGGGCTCGGTGAGCGTCGCGGTGCCGGTGAACTACCGGGACAACATCTGCGACCACGTGGTAGTGACCGGCCGCTGCCCGAGCGCCCCGGGCGACGCGCTGCTGACCCGGCGCAGCGCGCAGTTGGCGGGGGTCGGCGTCGGGGACGCCATGCCGGTACGGCCGGACGACAGCCGGCCCCCGGTGACACTCCGCGTGGTCGGCGTCTACGAACCGGTCGACCCGTCCGGACCGTACTGGTCGGATCCGATCTACGCCCCGCCCAGCGACTCCACCGCGGCCGCCGCTCGGACCGATCCGGTGTTCGTCCCGCTCGCCACGTTCGCTCCCCGGGGTCTGGATGCCCCGGAGATCCTGGCGGACGTCACGCTGCCCCTGGACGCGTTCCGCGCCCCGGGCCTCGGTGACCGGCTCGACCACGCGCAGTTCGAGCTGAGCCAGAACGGCATGCAGGTGTCGTCGGGCAGCAGCCAGATCATCAACCGGATCGCTCAGGACCAGCAGCTCATCGGCGTCGGCGTACTGGTCGGCGCGGCCCAACTGCTCGTCCTGAGCTGGTTCGCGCTGTTTCTGGCCGGCCGCTTCACCAGCCAGGACCGGCGCCGCGACGTGGCCCTGCTCAAGCTGCGGGGCGCGACGTTCGGCCGGCTGCTGCGCCTGTCGGCCGGGCAGATCGCGACGCCCATGCTGGCCGGGACGGTGCTCGGTGTCGGGCTCGGCTACCTGCTCGCCCGACTGACCGCCGGGCAGGTGACCGGTCCCGGGCGCACCGCGCTGGCCTGGGAGCTGTCGGCCGGTGCGGTCCTGCTCGCGGTCGCCGGTGCGGTGCTGGCCATCATCGCCTCGGAGTGGCGGATCCTCCGCGCCCCGGTCGCCGAGCTGCTGCGCCAGGTTCCGTCGCGGGGCGCGGCGCGTGGCGCGGGCGTGGGGCCCGCGCTCCGGCGTGCCGGCGCGGTCGACCTCGCGGTGATCGTGCTCGCGGTGGCCGGGGCGTACCAGGTGCGCGCGCAGGGCGGCGTGGACGGCTCGGCTCCCGGCCTGGCGCTGCTCGCACCGGCGCTGGTCGCGCTCGCGGTGGCGCTGGTGCTGGCCCGCGCTTTGTCCTACCTGGCCGGCCGGCTCGGCGTCGCGGCCCTGCACACCGGCCGGCTCCGGCTCGGGCTGGGCGCCCTGCAGGTGGCCCGGCGGCCCGGTACCGACCGGGTCTTCGCCCTGCTCGCGGTCGCGGTCGCGGTGCTCGGCACGGCGGCCATGGGGTGGCAGGTGTCCGCCCAGGCACGGCACACCCGGGCGATGGTCGACGTGGGCGCCGACCGGCAGCTGACCGTACGGGCGGGCAGCCGCCAGCAGTTGCTGACCGCGGTGCGGGCGGCGGACCCGGGCGGCCGGTACGCGATGGCGGTGGTGTCCAACACCGCCACCATCCAGGGCACGCCGCCGGTACTCGCGGTGGACGCGTCCCGCCTGGCCGCCGTCGCCGGCTGGCAGCCCGGCTACGGTCCGAGCCCGGCCGCGCTGGCGGCGGCGCTGCGCCCGCCGGCGCCCGCCCCGCTGAGGTTCACCGGTACCGGCGTGACGGTGGACGCCGCGCCCGCCGCCGGGTCGCCGGCCAGCCGCGTCCTCGTCGACCTGGTCAACGAGGCCACCGGCCAACCGGTGCACCTCGTGTTCGGCCCGCTTGCGCCCGGGCGGCACACCTACCGGGCGGCGTCCGCCGGCTGCGCGGCCGGTTGCCGGCTGGCCTCGTTCGCGCTGTCCGGGCCGCCCCGGAAGGGCGGCGGCGACCCTCCCGCCGCCGGAGGCAGCGCGGTCACGCTGTACGCGATCGGGCAGTTGGGTCCCGACGCGACGGTCGCCGGCCCGGCCGTCCTCGACGACGTGCGGCGCTGGCGCGGTCCGCTGATCGCCCGCCCGTCCGGACCGGTGCTGACCACGGCCGGCGGCGGGTTGACCGTGACGACCCCGCCGTCGGCTCCGGAGGCGGCCGGCTCGGTGTCGATCGACCGGATCTACCCGGTCGACGTCCCGCTCCCGCTGCCCGGCGTACTGGTCGGCGGGGTACCCGGCCCCTGGCGGGCCGGCGACTCCACGCTGGCCCCGTTCGGCGTCGACCCACTGCCGGTCCGGGTGGTCGGTACGGCGCCCGCCCTGCCGGTACTCGGCGGCGACGGCGTGCTCATCGATCTCGACGCGGCCAACCGGGCGGTGAGCGAGGCGTCCGTCGGCGACATCCAGCAGGTCTGGCTGGCCCGGGGCGCGCCGGCAGGCATCGTCGACAAGCTGCGCGCCAGTGGCCTGACTATCCTGCGTACCGACTCGGTCCGCGCGGACCTGACCAGGCTCGGTACCGCCGGGCTCACCGCGGCCCTGCGGTTCGCGCTGCTCACCGCGGTCGTCGGCGTGCTGCTCGGCGCGGCGGCGGTGACCGTTGCCGGCGCGGTCGAACGCCAGCCCCGGGCGGCGGAGCTGTCCGCGCTGCGTACCCAGGGGCTGACCGGCGCGGCGGCTCGGGCGATCGGATACGGCGGCTACGTGATCACGGTCGTGCTGGCCGTGCTGTCCGGCGTGGCCGGTGCCGTACTGGCGCGGGTTCTGGCCGGCTCCGGGCTTCCGGTCTTCGCCGACCTGTGGGCGGTGATCCCGGCGCCCACCGGGCTGCGTCCGCTGCCGCTGCTGCTGTCGGCGGCCGGCGCCGCGGTGCCGCTCGCCGTCGCGGCGATGGTCGCCGGTCACCAGCTGAACCGGGCGGTCCACTCCGAAGGTGCCGGCCGATGACCCGGCTGGTCTGGTTGATGCTGCGCAACCGGTGGACGCAGGCGGTGACCCTCGCGGTGCTGGCCCTGGTCGCGACGGCCGCCGCGGTCGCCGGCCCGGCGTACCTGGGTGCGGTCGACCGTGCGGTGGTCGACCGTGAGGTGCGCGCCGCGACCCCGATGGAGCGCGGTATGAGCGTGTCCAACTCGGTGAAGAAGGAGCAGGGCGACATCGGTGACAGCGCCCCGGACTTCTTCGAGATCGGCGCCGCGCTCATCGGGATGCCGGACTTCACGCCGGTGTTCTCCGTCGACCTGCCGACCCTCGGCGTGGAGAAGTCGCCGACCTCGGCGAGCCGGTTGGTCTACCGCCAGGACGTGTGCGCCCACCTGGTGATGGTGCGGGGCCGGTGCCTGATCGGCGGCGCCGAGGTGGTGATCGGCCAACGTACCGCCGGACGCCTGGGTATCACGCCGGGCGTGAGCGTCACCATACGGTTCGCCGAGCTCGACCCGAGGACTCTGGTGTACGTCCCGGCCGGCGCGCCGTTCACGCTGACCGTGGTCGGCGTGTACCGGGTGTCCGATCCCGGGGCGCCGTACTGGGGCAGCCACGGCTACTTCGAGCTGGACGCGTCCGGCTTCCGGGCCGAGCCGGTGTTCACCGACCGGGGCGCCATCGGCACGCTCGACCACAATGCCGAGGACGACACCGTCGATGTGCTGGGCGACCCGGCCGCGTTCGCGCCGGACCGCCTCCCGGCGCTGCGTGCCGAGCTGGCGGAGGTCAACGGCCGCGTCGACGGGCTGGGCGGGCGCCAGATCTCGGTCAGCACCGGCATCCCGAAACTGCTGGACCGGATCGACCGGGAACGGAAGGTCGCCCACGAGCTGGTACCGGTGGCCGGCGTACCGCTGGTGGCGCTGGCCTGTTTCGTGATCTTCCTGGCGGTCGGGTACGGCACCGGCGACCGTCGCTTCGAGCTGGGGCTCGTCGCGCTGCGCGGTGCCGGCCGGCTCACCCGCTGGTTGCTCGCCTCCGGCGAGTACCTGATCGCGATCGTGATCGGGGCGATCCTCGGGTACCCGGTCGGGCTGGCCGCGATGGCCGCCCTGGCCTCTCTCCGGCTGGACGGTGCCGGGCCGACCTCCGGTGCGCTGCCGTACGCGCTCGTCGCCGGGGTGGGCGCGGTACTGGCCGCGCTGCTGGCCCAGCGCCGGGAGCTGTTCACCCCGGTGGCCGACCTGCTGCGCCGGGTGGTCGGCGGCGGTCGTGGCTGGCGTTCGCTGGCCGTCGAGGTGGTCGTGGTGCTGCTCGCCGTGGTGGCCGCGGTCCAGTTGCGGGTCGCGAACGGGCAGCTGGCCGGCGTCGGGATGCTGGTACCGGCGCTGGTGATCCTGGCCGTCGCCCTGCTCGGGGCGCGGGCCGTGGTACCGCTGGCGAGCCGGTACGGCGCCCGGGCGCTGCGCCGCGGCCGGATGGGCGGAGCCCTGGCCGCGTTGCAGCTCGGCCGCCGGCCCGGGGCGCACCGGCTGTTCGTGCTGCTGGTCGTCGCCGTCGCGCTGCTCGGCTTCGCGACCACCGCGTTCGGTGTGGCGGCCCGGGCCCGCGCGGCACAGGCCGAGGTGGCCTCGGGCGCTGTCCGGGTGGTGACGGTCCGGCCGGTCACCCGGCTCAAGCTGTTGAACGCGACCCGGGCGGCGGACCCGGCCGGCCGGTACGCGATGGCGGTGGTCAACGGCGCGTCCGGTGCGCCCGGCGACCCGCCGCAGCTCGCGGTCGACACCACCCGGCTGGCCACCGCGGCGATCTGGCAACCCGGCTTCGGCGGTCCGGGCCCCCGGCACCTGTCCGCCCTGCTGCGCCCCGGCCTGCCCGATCCGACCGCGTTCCGGGCGAACGCGATCGAGCTGGACGTGACCTCGGACGACCAGGCCAGGGCCGTCGACGTGCACCTGGTGGTGGTGCTGGCGCCGATGTCCGGCGGCTCGCCGCTCACCGAGGACCTGGGGCGGCTGTTCCCCGGGGACCAGCGGATGATCACCCAGGTCGACTGCGCGAGCGGGTGCCGGCTGGTCGGCTTCGGCGCGGTGAACTCGGGTTCCGGGGGCTTCGGGCTGCGGGTGACCGTGCGCCAGATCCGCACCGGCGAGCCGGCCGGGCAGGTCATGCCCGCCGCCACCCTCGCCGCGCCGTCCTCGTGGCTGCCGCAGGTACCGGCCAGCATCGACCTGTCCGGCGACACCGACGGGCTGCACCTCTACTACCACAGCCACAGCGGCACCCCGGCCGACGGCTGGATCTCGCCGGCCGACCGGCCGGCCCGGCTGCCGGTCGCCGCGACCACCGCGCTGAAGTCCGGCTCCTCGCTGGTCGGGCTGGACGGCCGGGGCACGCCGGTGACCGAGGTGGCTCGGGTGGATGGCCTGCCCCGGCTGGGTTCGTGCGGGGTACTGGTCGATCTCGAGTACGCGGACCGGGCGGCCAGCGACGCGGGCACCGGCGAGGTGGAGCAGGTGTGGCTGGGACCGGCCGCACCACCGGACGTGCTGGCCCGGCTGCGGGCGCAGGGCCTCGTGGTGACCGGGGACTCCCGGGTGGCCCAGCTGCGGTCCGAGCTCGACGGGCAGGGGCCGGCCCTGGCGCTGTGGTTCCACCTGTTGACCGCGGGCCTCGCGGTGCTGCTCGCGGCCGGCGGAAGCTGGCTCGTCGCGGCGGTCGACCGGGACGGCCGCGCCGGCGACCTCGGCGCTCTGCGGGTCCAGGGCGTCTCCCGCTCGGCCGCCGGCCGTGCCGGGCTCTGGGGGTACCTGGTGGTCGTCCTCGCGGCGGCGCTGGTCGGCCTGGTGGCCGCGGCGGTGGCGTGGCTGGTGGCAGGCACCGAGATCCCGATGTTCGTGAACCAGGCCGTGCCGTGGCCAGCGCCGCGGTGGCCCACACCCGGCACGGTGGTCGGGTCCTGCGGGATCGCGGTCGCCATCCTGGCCGGTGTCGCCCTGGTGGCGGCGTACGACCTCCGCCGCAGAGTCCGGCGGTACGGGCAGTTGGGGACGGGGAGGGACTGAGGGCATGAGCGGATTGGCGGTTGCCTGCCGGCGGGTCGTGCACATCTACCGGGCATCGGATGCCGGCGACGGCGGCGCGGGGGACATCGTCGCGCTGGCCGGCGTGGACCTGTCGATCAGTCCGGGCGAGATGCTCGCCCTGGTCGGCCCGTCCGGTTCGGGTAAGTCGACACTGATTTCACTGCTCGCCGGCCTGATGCGGCCGTCCGCCGGACGGGTGAACATCGGCACGTACGACATGGGCAAGCTGTCCGACTCGGAGATCTCCCGGCTGCGGGGTACCGAGATCGGCGTGGTACTCCAGGGCGCCGCGCGCAACCTGCTCCCGTACGCGGACCTGCACCGCAACATCTGGCTCGCCCAGCGCCGCGCGGCCCGTACGTCGGGTATCCAGCTGGACGACCCGGACCGGATCCTGGACCTCGTCGGCCTCGGTGGGCGGGGCCGCGCGAAGATCGGTGAGCTGGCACCCGGAGCACGCCAGCGAGCCGCCCTCGCGGTCGGCATCGCGGCCGGCCCGGGCCTGCTGCTGGTGGACGAGCCGACGTCGCAGCTGGACACGCACGGCCGAGACGAGGTGCTGGCCGCGCTGGAGACGGTGAACACCGAGCGTGCCACCACGATCGTGGTGGTCACCCACGACGCCGAGGTCGGCGCGCGGCTGGGACGCGCGGTGACCATCCGGGACGGGCGGGTCGGCGCCGAGGGGCGGGACGGCCAGGACTTCGCGGTGGTGGCCGGCGACGGTACGGTCCAGCTGCCGCCCGAGGTCCTCGGCGTGTACCCGCCGGGCACGCTGTTCACCGTCGATCACGAGGACGGGACGGTTTCGTTGGTGGCCGGTGGCGCACACGCGGCGCTGGCACCACCGCATGCTTCCGGTGTCGTGCCAGACTAGGGAACCATGAGCGAGCACAGCGAGCGAATCATCGGACTCGGAGCGTTCGAGTCTCATGGCATCGGCGAGCACAGCGAGGTCGGGCATGAGTGATCCGCGTACCACTCCGTCGATCTTCACCCGCGGCGCGGTCGATCTGAGCGCCCTGCGAACCCCGCCACCGGCGACCCCAGCCGCGGGCGACGCGGCCGGCGCCCCGCCGTCGGGCGGGCGCCCCGGTCCGGTGCCGGGGGTGCCGGGTGGTGGCACGGCGGTTGTCGATGTGAGCGAGGGCACGTTCCAGACCGAGGTGCTGGAGCGGTCGCTGACGACCCCGGTGGTCATCGAGTTCTGGTCGTCGCGGTCGGAGTCCTCCAAGCAGCTCGCCACCGTGCTGGAGAAGCTCGCGATCGAGGGCAACGGCGCCTGGGTGTTCGCCAGGATCGACGCCGACGCCAACCCGCGGCTCGCCGACGCGCTTGCGCTGCCCGGCATCCCGGCCGCGTTCGTGGCGCTCGGCGGCCGGCTCGCCCCGGGCTTCACCGGCGCGGTGCCGGAGGCCCAGCTGCGCCCGTTCATCGCCGAGGTGCTCCAGGCCGCCGGTGTCCAGGTCGAGACGCCCGCCGATCCCCGCCTGGAGGCCGCCGACGACGCGATGATGAGCGGCGACCTGGAGGGGGCGGAGCGGGCGTACCGGAAGATCCTCGCCGAATCGCCCGCGGACGCCGTCGCCGAGGCGGGGCTGGCCCAGGTCGGCCTGCTGCGCCGGATCGAGGGTGCGGACCCGGCGGCGGTGCTCGCCGCGGCGGCCGCGGCGCCGGACGATATCCCGGCGCAGACCCTGGCCGCGGACGTCGAGGTGGTCTCCGGGCAGGCCGAGGCCGCCTATAAGCGGCTGGTCGACCTGGTGCGGCGGACTGCCGGCACCGACCGGGAGTCGGTACGCCAGCACCTGGTGTCGCTGTTCACCGTCGCCGGTCCGGACGACCCGGCGGTCATCGCGGCCCGGCGCGCGCTCGCGAGCGCGCTGTTCTAGGAGGCGGCCATGCCCCTGGACCCCGGCCGTCCGACAGCGGCGCCGCGCACGGCGGCGCCGCCGGTGGCCGGGGTGCCGGCGGCGTCCGGGGCGCGCCGCATCGCGGTCCTCGACGCGCCGAGCAACCTGGGGCTCCGGCCGCCGACGGTCAGCTCGGTACCGGGCTGCGCGAAGGCGCCCGGCGCGCTGCGTGATCAGGAGCTGCTGCCCCGGCTCGGGGCCCGGGACGCCGGCTGCCTGACGCCGCCGCGCTACGACCCGGGCGACTGGCGTCCGGGCGATGGGGTCAGCCAGGCCGAGTCGGTCGCGTGGTATTCGCGCCAGCTGGCCTCGCGGATCGAGGCGATCATCGACAACGGGGAGTTTCCGCTGGTACTCGGCGGGGACTGCTCGATCCTGCTGGGCTCGGCCCTGGCCCTGCGACGGATGTCGGTACGCGACGGGCTGCCGTACGGGCTGATCTATGTGGATGGCCACTCGGACTTCCGGCACCCGGGCAACGCCTCGTACGTGGGGGCGGCGGCCGGCGAGGACGTGGCGTTGGCCACCGGTCGCGGGCAGCCCGACCTGACCGACATCGACGGACTGCGACCGTACCTGCACGACGAGCACGTGGTGCTGCTGGGCATCCGGGCCCAGGACGAGTACCGGCTGGACCTGCGCGCCGCCGGGCTGGCGCACCGGTCGGTACCGCAGCTTCGCGGCGACGGCGCCGGCCGTACCGCGCAGTGGGCGCGCGAGCAGCTCGGCGCGTGTGCCGGCTACTGGCTGCACGTCGACGTGGACGTGCTGGACCCGGCCGTGATGCCGGCGGTCGACGCACCGGACGACGGCGGCATCGCCTACGCGGAGCTGGAGCTGCTCATCGCCAACCTGGTCGACACGCCGGACTGCCTGGGCATGGAGCTCACCGTGTTCGACCCGGACTACGACCCGGACGGCGTGTACGCCCGGGAACTGGTCGCTTCGCTGGTGACCGGGCTCGCGCCGCTGCTGCGGGCGGAACAGGAGGCTCCGCCGGTGCCGATCGTGATGCCGGCCCCGCGCGGCGAGCCGGTGCCGATACCGCCGCCGACCGCGGCCGAGACCGCTTAGCCGACCGCGGCCGAGACCGCCTAGTCGTCCCGCTCGTCGGTGCGCAGGGCGCGCAGTTGCTTCAGGTGCGCCTCGGCGTGCTCGGTTTCGTTCGCGCGCAGCACCCGGGCCCAGGGCGTCGGGCCGTCCAGCATCACCTGGGCGCAGTCCCGCACCCTGGTCGGTACCGGCGTGTCGCCCAGTGGACCCAGTTGGGCGGTCAGGTCGCGCAGCACCGCGACGGTGATGGCGACCCGATCGGCGAGCCCCCGGAGGCCGCCGTAGGACGCGGCGTAGGCGAGCAGCTCCCGGTCGCCCAGCGCCTCCCGGTCGTCGTAGCTCGCGTCACGGCCGGCCAGCAGCGCCTCGGTGGTGGCGATCAGTTGTTCGTTGTTGCTGGCCACATGCGCGACGATCTGCTCGGCGGTCCAGCCGCCGTCGGCCGGGGCCCGGAACGACCCGCGGCCGGCCTCATCGATGAAGTCGGCGTACGCGTCCACCCTTGCACGTTAGCCCAGAACGGTGAAGAACCTTCCGGCGATGGGCACCGCGGCGTCGGTGCTCATCCCGCCGTCCTCGACGAAGACGCAGAACGCGATGTCGCCGCGGTAACCCATGAACCAGGAGTGGGTGGGGGTCGGCTTGTTGTCGTGCTCCGCGGTGCCCGTCTTGCCGTAGATCGGGGCGCCGGGTACCGATTTGTCCCTGACCGCCGTACCGTCCGTGACCACCTCGCGCATCATCTGCTTGAGCGCGGCCACCGTGGACTGCTTCAGTGGCGCGCCGTCGGCGGCCGGGTGCGCCGGAGCCGGGTCGAGCACCAGGTGCGGCTGCTTCCACTGCCCGCGCTGCACCGCCGCCGCCATGCCGGCCATCACCACCGGCGACACGGTGGTCTTGCCCTGCCCGAACGCCGCGGCGGCCTGCTCCGCCGCGTTGCCGTTCGCCGACACCTTGCCGGTGTACGCGTCGATGCCCAGGTCCCACGGGATGCCCACGCCCAGCTGCTTGCCGGTGTCGGCCAGGCCGGTCGGGCCGAGCTTCGGTGCCAGCGACGCGAACGCGGTGTTGCACGACTTGGCGAAGTCCTCGTGCAGCGGCACGCTGCCCAACTGCTCGAACTCCGAGTTGTGGATGGTGTACCCGTCCACGGTCAGGGTCTGCGGGCAGTCGACCGTGGTGTTGACGTTGACCTTGCCGGCCTGCAGCAGGTTCGTCGCGGTGACCGTCTTGAACATCGAACCGGGCGGCACGCTGGCGTCCAGCGCCAGGTCCTGCCCCTGCGCGCCGGGGCCGTTCGCGACCGCCAGGATGGCGCCGTCGGAGATCCGGATCGCGATCAGCGCCGACGGCTGCTGGGTCATGGTCAACGCGGTCTCGGCGGCCCGCTGGGTCTTCTGGTCCAGCGTCGTCTTGATCGACTTGCCGGCGACCGGTGCGCTGGTGAACAGCGTCTTGCCCTGATCGTCGGACGAGTCGCCGTCGCCGGAGTTCGAGGTCGCGTTGCCGGTCGGCTTGGCCGGGACCGCGACCACGGACACCCCGCTCCTGCCGCGCAGCCGGTCGTCGTACGCCTCGGCCAGGCCACCGAAACCGACCTGATCGCCGATCTGGTATTTGCCGGGGTTCTTGTCCATCCGCTCCTTGGTCACGTCACCGACCGTGCCGAGCAGGGCGCGGGCGAACGTGCTGGTCGGAGCGAGTTCCATGGTCCCGGTGGTGAACACCGTGCCGTCCAGGTCGTGGATCTGCGACCGGATCCGGTTGTAGACGGCCTGGCGCAGCGTCACGACCGGTACGAACGAGGTCGGCGACGCCGCCTTGATCTGGTTCGGCAGGTCGGACAGGTCCACGTCCACGTTCGCCGACTTGAAAGCGCTGTCCAGGGCGCTGATCAGGGACGCCTGGTTGCTGATGAGGTTCGGCTGGATGCCGACGTTGACCACCGGCTGCTTGCTGACCAGCGCCTGCCCGCTGCCGTCCAGGATGCTGCCCCGCTCGGCGCTGGTGATCCTGACCGTCATCTTGTCGGTGTCGGCGAGCTGGGCGGCGATCACCGATGGTTCGAAGATCGGATCCCACTTGCCGTCGTTGCGCCGCAGCCGCAGGCTCGTCCGGTACGACCAGGTCACCCCGTCCTCGATCGGCCACGACACGTCGATCGGGGCGGCCGCGTCGTCCTTGCCGACGGTCGCCTTCCCGGCTTTGAGCGTCGGCTTCACGGTGGCCAGATCGCCGGAGAGCGTCGTGATCTCGGTGGCCACGGCCTCACCGGTCAGCGCGGCGCCGGACGACGAGATCAAGTGTAGCGAGGGCGCGAACTGCCCGGTCCGCCAGCCGGTCAGGAAATCCGAGATCGCGGACTCCGGCCCCGGGCCTCTGGAACAGCCGACCAGCCCACCCCCGACCAGCGCGGCGGCGGCGAGCAGGGCGGTCACGTGGACTCTTCGACGCATCTGGGCACCTCCGGCAGCGATTGTGTCCCACGAGGTCCAGCGCTCGCAGCCCGGGGATTGGCGGGCCGGGTGAACCGTTTCTGTCCCAGACGTCACAATCTCTGGGCGCGCGGTCAGCCACGGCGCCGGGCGGATGGGCCGGCCGCGCGGGAAGTCATAGGGTGGAGTTGAGAAGTGTTCCCACAGCGTTGTGGGCGAGGGGAGTGGCACCCATGGATCGTGCGGCGACCGGTGTTGACGCGGCCGACCAGCGCACCGGTGCCGGCGAGGCCGCCGGCCCGAACGCCGATCCCGATTCGACCGGGCAGAGCGGCGAGGTGGACATAGCGGGCCAACGCACCCGGGCCGGCGGGGCCGGTCGCGGCGGGCAGCGGGCCTACCGGGGCGGTAGGGTCCCCCCCGGCGGTGCCGACCCCAACCTCGACCCCGACGCCGTCGAGGACGTCGAGGAGATCGAAACCCGTACGGACGGTGACGACGCCGAGGACACCGAGCTGGACCAGCCGCTGCCCGACGCGGAGCGGCTGGTGGCCGAGGCGGTGGCGCTGGCCGGCGACGACCTGGACAGCGCCCGGCTGGTGCGCCGGTACTGGCGGTTCGCGCCGGACGAGGACATGGTGGGGCTGACCGCCGCGGAGATGCTCTCCGGCGCGCGCGCCCACCGGGAGTTGGCGCGGCAGCGGGTACCGGGTGAGCTGAAGCTCCGGGTGGGGGACAGCGCCGACCAGGAGCTGACCATCCTGGAGATCGTCACTGACGATATGCCCTTTTTGGTCGATACCGTCACTTCTGCCCTGAGCCTCCGGGGCCTGTCCGTGCACCTGCTGGTGCACCCGCTGGTCGTGGTGCGCCGCGAGCCGCTGGGCAAGCTGATCGAGGTGTGCGCCGACGTCGAGGCGGACGACGCGATCGCCGGTGACCTGGTGGAAAGCTGGATGCGGCTGTCCATCGACCGGGTGCGTGGCGACGTCGCCCGCGACGACCTGCGGCGCGAGCTGCAGCGGGTGCTGACCGACGTGCGCGAGGCGGTCGAGGACTGGCCGAAGATGCGCTCCCGGGCCCTGTCCATCGCCGACGAGCTGGCCAGCACATCCCTGCCGGTACCGCCGCGGGACATCACCGACTCGATCGAGCTGCTGCGCTGGCTCGTCGACGAGCACTTCACGTTCCTCGGGTACCGCGAGTACCGGCTGGCCGGCGCGACCGCCGAGCAGGCCGGGACCGGGCAGCGGCCGGTGGGCCGGATGCGCCTGCAGGCGGTGCTCGGGACCGGCCTGGGCATCCTCCGGCAGGACCAGACGGCCCCCCGGGAGCTGGCCAGCATGACGCCGGAGGCGCAGGAGAAGGTGCTGGAGAAGCGCCTGCTCGTGATCACCAAGGCCAACTCCCGGTCCACCGTGCACCGCTCCTCGTACCTTGACTACATCGGCTTCAAGACGTTCGACGCCGACGGCAACGTGGTCGGGGAGCGGCGCTTCCTCGGACTGTTCTCGTCGGCCGCGTACCTCGGCTCGGTCCGGGAGCTGCCGGTGGTCAAGCGCAAGGTGGCCGCCGTGCTCGACCGGTCCGGCCTGTCGCCGCGCAGCCACTCCGGCAAGGATCTGCTGGCGATCCTGGAGGACTACCCGCGCGACGAGCTGTTCCAGATCCGCACCGACGAGCTGTACGACACGGTCATGGGCGTCCTGCGCCTGGCCGGCCGCCGGGCGCTGCGGCTGTTCCTGCGCCAGGACGGGTACGGCCGGTTCATCTCCTGCCTGGTGTTCATGCCCCGGGATCGGTTCACCACCGAAAACCGGCTGCGCATCCAGAACATCCTGGCGCGCGAGCTGCACGGCATCGGGACCGACTACGCCACCCGGGTCGGCGAGTCGGTGCTGGCCCGGATCCACTTCATCGTGCGTACCGACCCGGCGGCGCCGCCGGCCGACATCGACGCCGCGGCGATCCAGGAGCAGCTGGTCGAGGCGACCCGCGACTGGGACGACGACTTCCGCCTGCTGCTGGAGCGCAAGCTCGGCGAGGAGCAGTGCCGCACCCTGTTCCCGCGCTACGCCCCGGCCTTCCCGGACGCGTACAAGGACGAGCACACCCCGTACGAGGCGGTCCAGGACCTGGCGAAGCTGGAGCTGCTGGACGACCCGGGCGACCTGGCCACGCACATCTTCCGGCGCCGCAAGGACGACAGCAACGTCCGGTTCAAGGTGTTCCGGTACGGCGAGCCGATGATGCTGTCCACCGTGCTGCCGGTGCTGCACTCGCTGGGTGTGAGGGTCTCCGACGAGCGGCCGTACGAGGTCGAGCGCGCCGACGCCGCGATCTACCTGTACGACTTCGGGTTGGTGCTGCCGCCACAGGCCCGGGAACTGCCGGAGATCCGGGCGCACATGGAGAACGCGTTTTCCTCCACCTGGCGGGGCGAGGCCGAGATCGACGGCTTCAACGAGCTGGTCGTCCGGGCCGGGCTGACCTGGCGGCAGGTGGTGATCCTGCGGGCCTACGCGAAGTACCTGCGGCAGGCGGGCGCCGTGTACTCGCAGGAGTCGATGGAGCACACGCTGATCAGCAACCCGGGCATCGCGGCGTTGCTGGTGGCGCTGTTCGAGACCCGGTTCTCGCCGTCCCTGGCACTGTCCGAGGAGGACCGGTCGCTGCAGTCCAAGGAGCTGGTGACCGCGATCGGGCGGCAACTGGACGGCGTGGCGAGCCTGGACCAGGACCGGATCCTGCGTGCGTACCTGACGCTGATCCAGGCCACCCTGCGCACCAGCTTCTTCCAGCGCGGGACGGACGGGCGGCCGAAGTCGTACGTGGCCTTCAAGCTGGAGCCGAGGGCGATCCCGGAGCTGCCGGCGCCCCGGCCCCGGTACGAGATCTGGGTCTACTCGCCCCGGTTCGAGGGCGTGCACCTGCGCTTCGGCCCGGTGGCTCGGGGTGGCCTGCGCTGGTCCGACCGGCGAGACGACTTCCGCACCGAGATCCTCGGCCTGGTCAAGGCGCAGATGGTCAAGAACGCGGTGATCGTGCCGGTGGGTGCGAAGGGCGGCTTCGTGCTCAAGCAGGCCCCGGAGGACCGGGACGGGTTCCTCGCCGAGGGCGTCAACTGCTACAAGCTGTTCATCAGCGCCCTGCTCGACGTGACCGACAACCTGGTCGGCGGTGTGATCGTGCCGCCCCGGAACGTGGTGCGCCACGACGGCGACGACCCGTACCTGGTGGTCGCGGCCGACAAGGGCACCGCCACGTTCTCCGACACGGCCAACGAGATCTCGCTGGCGTACGGGTTCTGGCTCGGCGACGCGTTCGCCTCGGGCGGCTCGGCCGGGTACGACCACAAGAAGATGGGCATCACCGCCCGGGGCGCCTGGGAGTCGGTCAAGCGGCACTTCCGCGAGCTGCACGTGGACACCCAGAGCCAGGACTTCACCGTGGTGGGGGTCGGCGACATGTCCGGCGACGTGTTCGGCAACGGCATGCTGCTGTCCGAGCACATCCGCCTGCTGGCCGCGTTCGACCACCGGCACATCTTCCTGGACCCCGACCCGGACGCGGCCACCTCGTTCGCCGAGCGGCGGCGGCTGTTCGACCTGCCCCGCTCGTCGTGGGCCGACTACGACAGCTCGCTGATCTCGGAGGGCGGCGGGGTCTTCCCGCGTACCGCGAAGTCCATCCCGATCTCCCCGCAGGTCCGCGTCGCGCTGGGCCTGGACGAGTCGGTGACCGCGCTGGCACCCAGCGACCTGATGAAGGCAATCCTGCTGGCCCCCGTCGACCTGCTGTGGAACGGCGGCATCGGCACCTATGTCAAGGCGACCGGCGAGTCGCACGCGGACGTCGGCGACAAGGCCAACGACGCGATCCGGGTGGGCGGCCGCCAGCTACGCGCGAAAGTGGTGGGCGAGGGCGGCAACCTCGGCCTGACCCAGCGCGGCCGGATCGAGTACGCCATCGCCGGTGGCCGGATCTGCACCGACTTCATCGACAACTCGGCCGGTGTCGACACCTCCGACCACGAGGTGAACTTCAAGATCCTGCTGGCCGACGCCGCGCTGGCCAACGAGGAGCGCGACGCGCTGCTGGAGGAGATGACCGACGAGGTCGCCCAGCTGGTGCTGCGGGACAACTACGACCAGGCCACGGCGTTGGGCAACGCCCGCGCGCAGGCGCACTCGCTGCTGCCGGTGCACCGCCGCCTGATCAGCGACCTGGAGAAGGACGGGCGGCTGGACCGGACGCTGGAGGCCATGCCCGCCGACGAGGAGCTGGCCGCGCGGTTCACCGCCGGAGCCGGGCTGACCTCGCCGGAGTTCGCCGTCCTGCTGTCCTACGTGAAGATCGCGCTGGAGGACGAGGTCAACTCGTCGCCGCTGCCGGACGAGGAGTGGACCCACGAGACCCTGGTGGACTACTTCCCGAAGCCATTGCGGGAGCGCTACGAGTCGCTGATGCACAGTCACGCCCTGCGCCGCGAGATCGTCACCACCCAGCTGGTCAACCAGACCGTCAACCGGGGCGGCATCACATTCGTCTACCGGGTCATGGAGGAGACCGGTGTCTCGCCGGCCGACGTGATCCGCGCGTTCATGGTCGTCCGCGACGTGTACGGGCTGGCCGACCTGTGGGCCGCCGTGGAGGCGCTGGACAACCAGGTGCCGGTCGAGACGCAGACCAGGCTGTACCTGGAGATCCGGCGGCTGACCGACCGGGCCGTACGCTGGCTGGTCACCAACCGCCGGGCGCCACTGGACGTGGCCGAGGAGATCGCCCGGCTGCGCCCCGGCGTCCAGCGCCTGCTGCCCGAACTCGGCCGGCTGTTCCACGGCCAGGAGCGCGACTCACTGCGAGCCAACGTGAGCAAGCTCACCGGCATGGGGCTGCCGGCCGATCTGGCGGAGCGCCTCACCGGCGTGATGTACGGCTTCGGCCTGCTGGACATCGTGTCGGAGGCGGACAGCGGCGGGCGCGACCTGTTCGAGGTCGCCGCCATCTACTTCACCCTGTCGAACAAGTTCCAGGTCGACGAGTTGCTGTCGAAGATCTCGCTGCTGCCCCGCGACGACCGGTGGCAGACGCTGGCCCGGATGGCGCTGCGTTACGACCTGTACGCCGCGCTGGCCGCGCTGACGTCGGAGGTGCTCGCCTCGACCGACGGCCAACTTTCGGCCCAGGACCGGGTCACCGCCTGGGAACAGGCGAACTCGGCGGCGATCAACCGGGCGCGCAGCGCGATGAGCGAATTCCAGGAAGCCAGCGGCGACCTGGCCGCACTGTCGGTGCTGCTGCGCCAGATCCGCACCCTGGTACGGACCGCGGGCGCCTGACGCCCGCGCGACGCACGCGGATGGCCCCGTGCCCTCCCCGCCCCCGTCAGGGGGAGGGCACGGGGCCGGTTGGCGAGCGGGGACTCAGCCGGTCAGCCCGAGCGCGGACGCCGCCGCCCAGCCGTTGGCGCGGCTCGCCCCGTACGTGGTGACGAACGCCCGTACCCCCGCCGGTCGCCACGCCGACGGCCAACCCATCTCCACCGCGACGACCGGATTTGTCGGCGCCAGCGCCTCGATCAGCGCGGCCGCTGCCGGCTGGCGGTGCAGGTTGCGACCGACCACCACGATCGGACGGCTGCCGGCCAGCGCCCGTACTCGCTCCGCCGACGCGTCCTGAATCGGGACCTGGACCTGTGGCGTGCCGTTGATGTGCGGGCCGAGGCCCCAGGGCACCCGGCCGGCGGCGATATTCAGCTCGGCGTCGACCATCTGTACGACCAGCGGTGAGCGGAGCCCGGTCAGGGAACCCTCGACCCGTACCGCGCGCTGGGCGGCCGGGTAACCGATGCCGTCGTCGTCGCCACCCTCGGTCCGCGCGGCCGTGGCGGCCCATGCCGACAGTTCGGCGACCCGGCCGGCCGCGTCCTCGATCCGCGCCACCGGCAGAGAGCCGGCGTCCACCGCCAGCGCGACCTCGGCGATCGTCTCCTCGATCAGGTTCCGGTCGCACCGGCCGGCGAGGCAGAGCAGGTCGACCCCGGCGGCCAGCGCGCGGGGCGCCGCCTTCGCGGTACTCCCGGCGATCCCGGACGCGCCACGCATGTCGAGCGCGTCACTGACGAGCACGCCGGTGAAGCCCAGTTCGCCGCGGAGCAGGTCCACCAGCGCCGGCCGGCTGAACGTCGCGGGCAGGTCGCCGGTCAGCGCCGGTACCCGGATGTGCGCTGTCATGATCGAGCGGATACCGGCGTCGATGGCGGCGGCGAACGGCGCCAGGTCGCGTTCGCGCAGCAGCCGCATCGGCACGTCCACGGTCGGCAGTTCCAGGTGCGAGTCGGTGCTGGTGGCGCCGTGGCCGGGAAAGTGCTTGGCGCAGGCCGCGACGCCCATCGACTGGAGTCCGGCGATGGCGGCCGCCGCCTGCGCGCAGACCCGGGCGGGGTGGGTGCCGAACGACCGGGTACCGATGATCGGATTGTCGTCCGCGGTGTTCACGTCCAGCGTCGGCGCGAGGTCCAGGTTGAAACCGGTGGCCCGCAGGTCCGCCCCGATCGCCCGGTAGATCCGCTCGGTCAGGCCGAGGTCGTCGATCGCGCCGAGCGCGGCGTTGCCCGGGTACGGGCTGCCCGTGAGGTGGCCCAACCGGGTGACGTCCCCGCCCTCCTCGTCGAGCGAGAGCAGTACGTCCGGCCGGGCGTCGCGCAGGCTTCCGGTGAGCGCGGTCAGCTGCGCGGTGTCGGCGATGTTGTAGTAGAACAGGACGTAGCCGCCCAGGCCCTCGGTGACGAGGTCGACCGCCCACTGCGGGGCGGTCAGGCCGGGAAATGCTGGTAGGAGCGTCGGCAAGATGAGCCTCCGCAGCCCTGGATCGATCGCCACGCTAACTCTTTCCCTCCCCTGGCCGCTTGGCCGGCCCGCCCACAGACCGGGCGGGCCTGGCGGCTCAATCGTCTCAGTCCTCGCCGCTTGACCGGCCCGCCCACAGACCGGGCGGGCCTGGCGGCTCACTCGTCTCTCCGGCCGCTCCGGTCGGCCACGTGTGATGCACGGATCTAGTAGCGGATCGTGGGACGCCGCCGGAGGCGGCTTCACCGTACGCTGAACTGTATTCCTGCTGGCCTATGATATTAGGAAAGTTTCCTAATGATAAAGGTGGCGTACCGATGACCCCAACCCGCCTACCGGGCACCCCCCGGCTGCTGCGGGCCATCAACGACCGTGCGGCGCTTGAGCTGCTGCTGGCGAAGGGTCCGCTGACCCGGGCGCAGCTCGGCGAGTTGACCGGCCTGTCCAAGGTCACCGCGTCCCAGCTAGTGGAACGGCTGGAGGAGCGCGGGCTGGTGTCCCGGGTCGGTGAGCAGGCCGGCGGGCGGGGGCCGAACGCCGCGCTCTACGCGGTCGTGCCCACCAGTGCCTTCGTGGTCGGCGTGGAGATCGGTCCGGAACACGCGGTGGCCGCCTGCGCGGACGTCACCGGCAACGTGGTCAGCCGCGTGCAGCAGTCGACCCACGACACCGACGATCCGGTCGGCGTGGTGCACAACGCCGTGATCGAGGCGGCGCGCAGCGCCAGGGCTCCGATCAGCCGGGTGCGCCGGGTCGTGCTGGGCACTCCCGGCCTGGTGGACCCGGCGACCGGTGACCTGTCCTTCGCGTTCGACCTGCCGCGCTGGCAGCGCGGGCTACTCGCGGCCCTGCGCGAGGACCTCAAGCGGCCCGTGCTCTTCGAGAACGACGTGAACCTCGCCGCCGTCGCCGAGGCGCACGCCGGCTCGGCCCGCGGGGTCGAGGACTTCATCCTGCTCTGGCTCGGCCGCGGGGTCGGCATGGCGGTGATGCTGAACGGCCGGCTGCACCGGGGCGTGAGCGGCGCGGCCGGGGAGATCGGGTACGCGCCGGTGGTCGGCGCGCCGGTACCACGGGATGTCGCGCGCCGGTCCAAGGGCGGGTTCAAGGAGCTGGCGCAGGGCGAGGCGGTCCGTGGCGTCGCCCGCGAGCACGGGTTCCGGGCGGGTACCGCACAAGACGCGGTACGCGCGGCGGTGGAGGCGGGCACCACCGGTGGGCCGGTGCTGGACGAGCTGGCCCGGCGCCTGTCGCTCGGCCTGGCCGCCGCCTGCGTGGTGCTCGACCCGGCCGTGGTGGTGCTGGCCGGCGAGGTCGGGCAGGCCGGCGGCATGGCGCTGGCGCAGCGGGTACAGCACGAGGTGGCCGCGATCGCGCCGGTGTCGCCGCGGGTGGTGGTGTCGGAGGGGCCGGACGAGCCGGTGCTGCTCGGCGCCCTGCTCAGCGCGCTGGAATCGGCGCGGGACGAGGTGTTCGGGTCGACCGTCGGACAGTGACCCCGGCACCGCCGGCACGGGCGTGCGCGACACTTCACGGTGACGGGGGTCACTCCGCCGGCCGTGGTTGGATAGCGGCGTGTCCGACAATCTCGATCTGGTCATCTCCGTCGACAAGGCGACCGTCACGCGCAGCGGTAAGGACCTGATCCGCGACATCGACTGGCAGGTCGAGGCGGAACAGCGGTGGGTGCTGCTCGGGCCCAACGGCGCCGGCAAAACCACCCTGCTCAGCCTGGTCGCCGGCCGGCTGCACCCGACTCGCGGCGCGGTCCACGTGCTCGGCGAGCGGCTCGGCCGGGTGGACGTCTTCGAACTGCGTTCCCGGATCGGGTTGGCCTCGGTCGCCGTACACGACCGCATTCCCGGTGACGAGACCGTCCTCAACGTGGTGGTGACCGCGGCGTGGTCGGTGGTGGGCCGGTTCCGCGAGGCGTACGACCCGATGGACACCGCCCGCGCGAACGCGCTGCTGCACCAGTTCGGCGTCGGTGACCTCGCCGAGCGGTTCTACGGCACGCTGTCGGAAGGCGAGCGCAAGCGGGTGCAGATCGCTCGCGCCCTGATGACCGACCCGGAACTGCTGCTGCTCGACGAGCCGGCGGCCGGGCTGGATCTGGGCGGCCGGGAGGACCTGGTACGGCGGCTGGCCGCGCTCGCCGCGGACCCGGACGCGCCGGCGATGGCGCTCGTCACGCACCACGTCGAGGAGATCCCGCCGGGCTTCACCCACGCCCTGCTGCTACGGGAGGGTGGCGTGGTCGCGGCGGGCCCGCTGGAGACCACGATGACCAGCGACAACCTGTCGAAGACGTTCGACGTGCCGCTGCGCCTGGACCATGTGGACGGACGGTTCGCGGCCCGGGCGAGCTGAGCGCCGCACACGTGCCGTCCGCGCTTCCACGCCGGCGGTCCGATCCGCGTACGCTCCCGGCATGACTGTGCCCCGGGTGATCGTCGTCGGCAGCGTGAACATGGACCTGGTCGTCACCGCGCCGGTCCTGCCACGGCCGGGGGAGACCGTCCTCGGGCACGACTTCACGCAGGTGGCCGGCGGCAAGGGTGCGAACCAGGCGATCGCTGCCGGCCGTGCCGGCGGCTCGACGGCGGTCATCGGCGCGATCGGTTCGGACGCGTTCGGCGTGACGCTGCGCGCCCGGCTGGCCGGTGCCGGGGTGGACACGTCCCTGCTGCGCATCCGGTACGGCGCCTCGGGGGTGGCGCTGATCGTGGTCGACGACGACGGCGAGAACTCGATCGTCGTGGCGCCCGGCGCGAACGCGGCGCTGGTCGACCTCACCGGCGCCGAACTCGACGCGATCGCCGCGGCGGACGTGCTGCTGTGTCAGTTGGAGGTGCCGGTCGAGACGGTGACGGCGGCGGCGGTGGCCGCGCGGGCGGCCGGTACCCGGGTGGTGCTCAACTCGACGCCGGTGCGCGAGCTGCCGGACGAACTGCTGGCGGCGGTGGACCTGCTGGTGGTCAACCACATCGAGGCGGCCGGGCTGACCAACCTGCCGATGGTGGACGTGGACACCGGCGACGCGCCGGACGGCGCGGTCCTGGTGGACGCGCTGCTGGAGTCGGTACCCCGGGCGGTGTTGACCCGGGGATCCGACGGCGCGTGGTACGGCGACCGGGACGGCGCGCTGGAGCACGTTCCGGCACCGGTCGTGGACGCGGTCGACACCACCGGGGCGGGGGACGCGTTCACCGGCGCGCTCGCGGTGGCCTGGGGCGAGGGGCGGGATGTCGTCGACGCCGTACGGTGGGCGAGTGCGGCCGGTGCCGCCTCGGTACGGCGGCTCGGCGCGTCGGCCGGCCTGCCCCGGCGCAAGGCGATCGATGAGCTGTACGCCGCGACGTACGGCGCGGTGGCGCGGGCAGGCGACGATTGACCCATGCGGTTCGTTCTCAACGTACTCTGGCTGATCTTCGGCGGCCTCCTCCTCGCCCTCGGGTACGCGCTCGCCGGGCTGATCTGCTGCGTTCTGATCGTCACCATCCCGTTCGGCATCGCGTCGTTCCGGATGGCCAACTACGCGCTGTGGCCGTTCGGGCGTGAGCTGGTCAAGCGCCCGACCGCCGGGGTGCCGTCCGCGGTCGGCAACGTGGTCTGGCTGATCGTCGCCGGCTGGTGGCTCGCGCTCGGGCACCTCACGACCGCGGTCGTCCAGTTCGTCTCGATCATCGGCATCCCGCTCGGCCTGGCGAACCTCAAGCTGATCCCGGTCTCGCTGCTGCCGCTCGGCCGCGAGATCCGCGACCTGACCTGAGCCTGAGCGTAGGCTCCGGGCAGGCATGTTGACGAGGAGGTCAGTGTGGTCGTAGCGCTCACGGTCGAGGACGGGATCGGCACCATCCGGCTGGACCGGCCGCCGATGAACGCGTTGAACGCGCAGGTGCAGGAGGAACTGCGCGACGCCGCGGCCCGGGCCGCCGAGGACGACGGGATCGCGGCGCTCGTCGTGTACGGCGGCGAGAAGGTGTTCGCCGCGGGCGCCGACATCAAGGAGATGGCCACGATGTCCTATGTGGACATGGCGGCCCGCGCGCCCCAGCTGTCCTCGGCCTTCGACGCGATCGCCCGGATCCCCAAGCCGGTGGTCGCCGCGATCACCGGGTACGCGCTGGGTGGCGGCTGCGAGCTGGCACTGGCCTGCGACTGGCGGGTCGCCGCGGCCGACGCCAAGCTCGGGCAGCCCGAGATCAAACTGGGCATCATCCCCGGCGCCGGCGGCACCCAGCGCCTGGCCCGGCTGGTCGGTCCGGCCAAGGCCAAGGACCTGGTGATGTCCGGCCGGATGGTGGACGCGGCGGAGGCGCTCGCCATGGGCCTGGTCGATCACGTGGTACCGGCGGCGGAGGAGGTGTACCCGGCGGCGGTGGCGCTGGTGCGCCGGTATGTCGGCGGTCCGGCCCAGGCGCTGCGGGCGGCCAAGCTGGCCGTTGACGGCGGCCTGTCCCTGGATCTGGCCTCCGGTCTGGCCTGGGAGTCACAGCAGTTCGCGGCCCTGTTCGCGACGGAGGACCGGCGCGAGGGAATGGCCGCGTTCGTCGAGAAGCGCAAGCCGAACTTCACTGGCCGGTGAGCGGGTGGAAGCCGTTGTTACCCGCCGGTAGGATACGGGAATGACTGAGAAGATCGACGGGCACGGCGGCGAGCTGGCCCTCGCGGCGCTGCGCGCGTACGGGGTCACCGAGATGTTCACCCTCTCCGGCGGGCACGTCTTCCCCCTGTACGACGCGGCGCACAAGGCCGGCGTGCGCATCGTCGACGTCCGCCACGAGCAGTCCGCGGTCTTCGCCGCCGAGGCGGTCGCCAAGCTGCGCCGCACGCCCGGCCTCGCCGTGCTCACCGCCGGCCCGGGCGTCACCAACGGGGTTTCCGGACTGACCAGCGCCTTCTTCAACGCGTCCCCGGTGGTCGTGCTCGGCGGCCGGGCGCCCGCGTTCCGTTGGGGCTCGGGCAGCCTCCAGGAGCTGGACCACCTCCCGCTGGTCGCACCGGTCACCAAGCGGGCGGTGACCGTGTTCGACACCGACGAGATCGTGGCCGCCGTGCAGGGTGCGGTCACCACGGCGCTGACCGCGCACCGCGGGCCGGTGTTCCTGGACTTCCCGCTGGAGGCCATCTTCGGCGCGGGCGAGGGTGAGGTCGCCCCGCCGTCGGTTCCGGTCGTCGAACCCGACCCGGCGGACGTGGCGAAGGCGGCGGCGCTGATCGCCGGCGCGGCCAGGCCGGTCATCATCGCCGGCTCCGACGTGTACGCCGGCGACGCGATCGAGCCGCTGCGGGCGGCGGCGGAGGCGCTGGGCGTACCGGTCTTCACGAACGGGATGGGCCGGGGCGCGCTGCCGGCCGGTCACCCGCTCGCGTTCGGCAAGGCACGCCGGGTCGCCCTCGGCGGCGCCGACGTGGTGGTGGTCATCGGCACCCCGCTGGACTTCCGGCTCGGCTTCGGGGACTTCGGCGACGCCACGGTGGTGCATATCGTCGACGCGCCATCGCAGCGGGCCACGCACGTGTCGCCCGCCGTGTCGCCCGCCGGCGACCTGCGGCTGATCCTGACCGCGCTGGCCGATCACACCGGTCCCCGCGAGGACCACGGTGACTGGATCGACTCGCTGCGGCAGGCCGAGGACAAGGCCCGGGCGAAGGACGCCGAGGCGATGGCCGCGGACAGCGACCCGATCCGGCCGGCGCGGGTGTACGGCGAGCTGCGCAAGATACTGGCCGACGATACGGTGACCATCGGCGACGGCGGCGACTTCGTGTCGTATGCCGGCAAGTACCTGGAGCCCACGACGCCGGGCAGCTGGCTGGACCCGGGGCCGTACGGGTGCCTGGGCACCGGCATGGGGTACGCGCTGGGCGCCCGGGTCAGCTACCCGGACCGGCAGGTCTGCGTGCTCATGGGCGACGGCGCGGCCGGATTCTCGCTGATGGACGTCGAGTCGCTCGTCCGGCACAAGCTGCCGGTCGTGATCGTGGTGGGCAACAACGGCATCTGGGGACTGGAGAAGCACCCGATGCAGGCGATGTACGGGTACGACGTCGCCGCCGACCTGCAGCCCGGGTTGCGGTACGACGATGTGGTGCGGGCACTGGGCGGCGCCGGTGAGACGGTCACCGCGGCGGACGACCTCGGGCCGGCGCTGCGCCGGGCGTTCGACGCCTCGGTCCCGTACCTGGTCAATGTCATCACCGACCCGGCCGACGCGTACCCCCGCTCCTCCAGCCTCGCCTGATCCGGCGACGGGCGGCCGGATCCGGGCCGCCCGCGCGCCGCGGCGGTGCCTACTTCGGGTCGGCCGGCGGCTCCTCGGCCGGGCGCTCCTGCCGCTGGCGCAGCTCGCGCTCGCGGCGGCGCAGGTCCGCCTCCCAGGCGCGCAGCCGGTCCGCCTCCTCCTTGCGGTTGCGCGTGTCCAACTGGCGCAGGAACTCCGGGTCGTCGTCCGGCGCGAGGTCCCGCGCCGGGCGCTCCGGCTCCGACGCGCCCCTCGCCGGATGCCAGGCACGCTCCGGGGTGGACACGGGCCGGGCGGCGGCGGTGCGGTCGGGTCGGCCCGCCACGAACCAGGCGATGCCGCCGACCGGGGAGAACACCAGGATGATGACCACCCAGGCCAACCGGGGCAGCGCGCGGATCTCGAACTCCTCGGCCGACAGGCAGTCGATCAGGGCGACCACCATCAGCGCGAGGTCGGCGAGGGCGAGCAGGGGGAGAAGTCGACCCATGACATCAAGGTAGTACGGCGGTGACGATGCCGAGTACCGCGAAACCGGCGATTCCCACCGCCATCAGGGCAGGGGTCCAGCCGGCCGGGGTGGGCGGGGTGCCGGACACCGCGGCGATGCGCGTGCGGCAGACTGCCAGCAGCCCGAGCCAGCCGAGCACGCTCAACGCGATGATCAGTGCCCGCCCCACGGCGCTCTGCGTCAGCAGCGCGTTCCTCAGGGTCAGCAGCAGGACTCCGGTGGCCGCCAGGGCGGTGCGCCGCCAGGACAGCCGGGTGCGCAGCCGGGCGGTACCGGGCGGCGCGTCCGGATCTTCATCGCCCTCGCTGTCCAGGCCGGGGGTGCCGGTCACTCGCCCATGCCGCCGACGACGAGGATGAGTATCACGAGCAGGGCTCCGAGCGCCAGCACGATGGCCAGCACGGCCGGGAACCGGGATGGCGGCAGCGGCTGGTCCAGCCGCATGGCGCGTTCGGAGCGCGCCCAGTGGTCGACGGCGTGCAGCCCGATCGCGCCGCCCAGTACCAGCAGCACCACGGCGATCGCCTCGCGCAGGTGGGTCACCCGCAGCCGCGGCAGGAAGCCGGCCACCGCCAGCCCACCGCCGAGCAGTGCCAGGCCGGTGCGGATCCAGGCGAGGAACGTCCGCTCGTTGGCCAGGGAGTACCGGTAATCCGGCCGGGTGCCCTGGGACCGCACTTCCTCCGGGTCGAACCACTGCCGGACAGTACGAATGATCACCGGCTCATTATCGGCGGTCCTCGGGGCCGGTGAACTCGTTACCGCGCCGCCGGCTGTCCGGGTCGCCGCCGAAGACCTGGGAATCCGCGTCCGGTCCGCCGCCGGCCCGCGCGTGCTCCGTGGGCGGTCGCGTGGCCGGGGCGGCCACCTCGGTGCGCAGCCGGGGGAGAGCCTGCGGGTGCTCCGCGCGCAGCCAGCCGATCAGCCGTTCCCGTACCAGGCAGCGCAGGTCCCACAGGGTCGGCGCGTCCCGCGCGCTGACCAGTGCGCGTACCCGGACCAGGGCGCGTACCGCGTCGGTGACCTGGAGGACGCAGACCCGTCCGTCCCACAGTTCCCGGCTCTCGGTGAGGATCACGCGCAGGTGGTCGCGCATCGCCTCCACCGGCACCGCCCAGTCCAGGTCCAGCTCGACCGTACCGAGCAGGGACGCCTGGGTACGGGTCCAGTTCTCGAACGGCGTGGTGGTGAAGTACGAGGTGGGCAGCACCAGCCGGCGGTCGTCCCAGATGTGCACG
The DNA here is from genome assembly GCA_040255525.1 of Micromonosporaceae bacterium. Taxonomy (GTDB): domain Bacteria; phylum Actinomycetota; class Actinomycetes; order Mycobacteriales; family Micromonosporaceae; genus Rugosimonospora. The sequence continues at coordinate 67,815 of JBDZVD010000012.1, forward strand.
ACCACGTAGGTCAGGGTGATCTCCTCGACCCGTCCCCACTGGCCGTCGATCACCACCACGTCCTCCAGGCGCAGCGCCTCGCCGAACGCCAGCTGGAGCCCGGCGAACACGTTGCCGAGCAGCGCCTGGGCGGCGAACGCGACCACCGCGGCCACCACGCCGGCCGACGCGAGCAGGCTGGTGCCGACGATGCGGGCCTCGCGGAACGTGAACAGGCTGATGATGATCGCGGCCACCACGGACGCCGCCACGGTGACCCGGCGCAGCAGCTGGATCTGCGTGTGCACGGTGCGCGCCGACCGGTTGTCCAGCACGTCCGTGCGGAACCGGGACAGCGCGGCGTCCTCGATGAGCAGCAGCATGGTGGCCAGCAGCCAGGCGCCGGCCGCGATGGCGAGGATGTCCAGCAGGTGTACGACCCCGTACCGCCAGGCGCCGTGCAGGTTGGTGTCCCGTAGGCCGATGTCCAGGGTGAGCATCAGCAGCAGGGCCTGGAACGGCCGGTGTGCCCGCCGGGCCAGGCTGGCGAACGAGCCGACCCGGCGGCCGAGCCGCAGCAGGACGAAGTGCAGCAGCTCGACCGCCGCCAGTACCGCCAGGCAGGCGAGCACCACGAGGGCCAGCTGGAGTACGACGTTCGGCACGAATGTGACGCTACCCAGCCGGCCGCGACCTCGCCGGGTGGGTGACTTCGGTCACGCGCTCCGCGCCGGGGGCGGCAACCTACTAGCGGGTAACATGTGGCGTGGGCAACCGCACAGCGAGCCAGGTTGACCCGTCCGGCGGCACGCGGAACGCTCCAGGTACCGCTCGCTCAACAGGAGGTCATCGAAGCGCGATGAATATCGTCGTACTCGTCAAGCAGGTGCCCGACTCTGGATCGGAGCGCGGCCTGAGCGCTGACGACAAGACCGTCGACCGTGGGTCGGCGAACAATGTGATCAACGAGATGGATGAGTACGCCATCGAGGAAGCGCTCAAGATCCAGGAGGCGCACGGCGGCGAGGTGACGGTACTGACGGTCGGCCCGCAGCACGCCACCGAGTCGATCCGCAAGGCGCTGTCCATGGGGCCGGACAAGGCGGTGCACGTCGTGGACGACGCGCTGCACGGCTCCTGCGCGCTGGCCACCTCGAAGGTGCTCGCGGCGGCGATCGGGCGGCTGTCCCCGGATCTGATCATCTCCGGCGCCGAGTCCACCGACGGCCGGGTTCAGGTGATCCCGCACATGATCGCGGAGCGGTTGGGCATCGCCGCGCTGACCGGCGCGCGCAAGCTCGTCGTGGACGGCTCGACGCTGACCGTCGAGCGGCAGACCGACGAGGGGTACGAGGTGGTCAGGGCGGCCACTCCCGCGGTCGTGTCGGTGTGGGACACCATCAACGAACCGCGGTACCCGTCGTTCAAGGGCATCATGGCGGCCAAGAAGAAGCCGGTCGAGACGCTGAGCCTGGCCGACCTGGGGATCGCCGCCGACGAGGTGGGGCTCGCCGGGGCGAGCAGCGCGGTAGTGGAAGCCGGGAAGCGGCCGCCGCGGCAGAGCGGCACCAAGGTCACTGACGAGGGCGACGGCGGCGTGAAGCTGGTCGAGTTCCTCGCGTCCGAGAAGTTCGTGTGAGGTCGGGTCATCATGGCTGAAGTTCTCGTTGTCGTGGAACACTCCGGTGGGGCACCCAAGAAGGTGACCCTGGAACTGCTCACCCTCGCCCGCAGCCTCGGCGAGCCGTCCGCCGTCGTGTTCGGCGACCCCGGCACTGCCGAGAGCCTGACGGCGAAGCTCGGCGAGTACGGCGCCGCGAAGATCTACGCCGCGGAGCACCCGGACGTGACCGGCCACCTGATCTCGCCGAAGGCCGCGGTGCTGGCGCAGCTCATCGGCCAGGTTTCGCCGGCCGCTGTCCTGCTCCCGTCGACGCAGGAGGGCAAGGAGATCGCCGGGCGGGTCGCGGTCAAGCTCGACAACGGCCTGCTCACCGACGTGGTCGACCTGGCCGCCGACGGCACCGCGACCCAGGTGGTCTTCGCCGGCTCCACGATCGTGAAGTCGACGGTGACCCGCGGCCTGCCGCTGGTCACCCTGCGGCCGAACTCGGTGACCCCGGCTCCCGCGCCGGCCACGCCGGAGGTGAGCGCCGTCGAGGTCGCACTCTCGGACAAGGACAAGCTGACCACGGTCGTCGACCGGGTGGTGGAGCAGAAGGGCTCCAGGCCGGAGCTCACCGAAGCCTCGGTGGTCGTCTCCGGTGGCCGCGGCGTGGGCAGCGCGGACAACTTCAAGGTCGTGGAGGAGCTGGCCGACCTGCTCGGCGGCGCGGTCGGAGCGTCCCGGGCGGCCACCGACTCCGGCTTCTACCCGCACCAGTTCCAGGTGGGGCAGACCGGCAAGACGGTCTCCCCTCAGCTGTACGTCGCGGTGGGCATCTCCGGCGCGATCCAGCACCGGGCCGGCATGCAGACCAGCAAGACGATCGTCGCGGTCAACAAGGACCCCGAGGCGCCGATCTTCGAGCTGGCCGACTTCGGCGTCGTGGGCGACCTGTTCAAGGTGGTACCGCAGGCCGCCGAGGAGATCCGCAAGCGCAAGTAGCCGGTACGGCGGGCGGCGGTACCGGCCTGGGTGTCGGGTACCGCCGCCGCGCGCCTCCGGGCTCCGCGTGGCCCCTCGTGCCGCACCGCCAGCCCGGCCCGTCCGGGCCGGCAGGTCCGGTTCACGCTCGTTGATCCGCGTGACGGCCGAGGGGTGGGGCGCGGTGGCGGTCGATAGGCTTGAGGACGATGGCTTACCTTGATCACGCCGCGACCACGCCGATGCTCCCCCAGGCGGTCGAGGCTTACGTGTCCGCGGCACGGGAGGTGGGCAACGCATCGTCGCTGCACGCCGCCGGGCGGTGCGCCCGCCGCAAGGTGGAGGAGTCGCGCGAGCTGATCGCCGCGGTGCTCGGTGCCCGGCCGTCGGAGGTGATCTTCACGGGCGGCGGTACGGAGAGCGACAACCTCGCCGTGAAGGGCATCTTCTGGGCACGCCGGTCGGCCGATCCGGCCCGTACCCGGGTGATCGCCAGCTCTGTCGAGCACCACGCCGTACTGGACGCGGTGCAGTGGCTGGAGGAGCACGAGGGCGCGACGGTCAGCTGGTTGCCGGTCGACGCCGACGGCACGGTACGGGTGGACGCGCTGCGTGCCGAGCTCGACGAACACGCCGACGAGGTGGCCCTGATGACCGTCATGTGGGCGAACAACGAGGTGGGCACGCTACAGCCGGTCGCCGAGCTGGCGGCGCTGGCCGCCGAGCACGGCATTCCGTACCACTCCGACGCGGTCCAGGCGATCGGGCAGGTGCCGATCGACTTCGCCGGCAGCGGCGTGGCCGCGCTGACCGTCACGGGTCACAAGCTCGGCGGCCCGGTCGGCATGGGCGCGCTGCTGCTCGGTCGGGACGTGGCCGCCACGCCGCTGCTGCACGGTGGCGGCCAGGAGCGCGACGTGCGCTCCGGCACGCTGGACGTGCCCGGCATCGTGGCGTTCGCCACCGCCCTGGAAAGCAGTGTGAAGGCCCAGCCGGAGTACGCGATGCGGGTCGGCGCGCTGCGCGACGACCTGGTCAACCGGGTGCTCGCGGCGGTACCGGACGCCATCTTCAACGGTCACCCGACCGATCGGCTGGCGGGCAACGCGCACTTCTCGTTCCCCGGCTGCGAGGGCGATGCCCTGCTGTTGCTGCTGGACGCGGCCGGCATCGCCTGCTCGACCGGTTCGGCCTGCTCCGCCGGTGTGGCGCAGCCGTCGCACGTACTGCTGGCCATGTGCGCCGACGACGACCGGGCCCGGTCCTCACTGCGCTTCTCCCTCGGTCACACCTCGACGAAGGCCGACGTCGAGGAGCTGGTCGCCGCGCTGCCGGGTGCGGTCGACCGGGCCCGGCGGGCCGGGATGAACCGGCCGGCCGCCCGGTAGCCTGGACCCATGCGAGTACTGGCCGCCATGTCGGGCGGGGTCGATTCCGCGGTCGCCGCCGCCCGGGCGGTCGACGCCGGGCACGAGGTGACCGGGGTGCACCTGGCCCTGGCCCGCAACCCGCAGACGTACCGCTCCGGGGCGCGCGGCTGCTGCACCCTGGAGGATTCCCGGGACGCCCGGCGGGCCGCCGACGTGATCGGCATCCCGTTCTACGTGTGGGACCTGGCCGACCGGTTCCACGAGGACGTGGTGGACGACTTCGTCGCCGAGTACGCGGCCGGGCGCACGCCGAACCCCTGCGTGCGCTGCAACGAAAAGATCAAGTTCGCCGCCGTACTGGACCGGGCGATGGCGCTCGGCTTCGACGCGGTGGTGACCGGCCACCACGCCCGGCTCGACCGGCAGGGGCGGCTGCGCCGCAGCGTGGACGCCGCCAAGGACCAGTCGTACGTGCTGGCCGTGCTCACCGGGCAGCAGCTGCGCCACTCGATGTTCCCGCTCGGCGACACCACCAAGGCCGGGGTGCGCGAGGAGGCCGCCCGGCGCGGGCTGGCCGTGGCCGACAAGCCGGACTCACACGACATCTGCTTCATCGCCGACGGCGACACCCAGGGTTGGCTGCGCGAGCGGCTGGGTTCGGCACCGGGCGAGATCGTCGACGCGGCGACCGGCGAGGTGCTCGGCCGGCACGACGGGGCGTACGGGTTCACCGTCGGGCAGCGCAAGGGCCTGCGGATCGACCGCCCGGCACCGGACGGCCGGCCGCGCTACGTGCTGTCCATCACACCGGTCAGCAACACGGTGACGGTCGGCCCGGCCGAGGCGCTGGAGGTCTCCACCGTGTACGGGCAGCGCCCGCTATGGACCGGTGAGCCCCGGGTACGGGCGGAGATCCAGCTGCGCGCGCACGGGGAGGTGATCCCGGCGACCGTGACGGCGTCGGCGGACGGGCTCGTCGCGGCCCTGGACCGGCCGGTCCGCGGGGTGGCGGCCGGCCAGGCCATGGTGGTGTACCAGCCGGACCCGGACGGCGACATCGTGCTGGGTTCGGCCACGATCAGCCACGCCGAACGCCTGGCGACCGCGGCGTGAGCACGCCGTTGCCCGGGGACGGCGGGCAGGCCCCGAACCCCGACGAGCCGCCGGCCGCCGCTGGCGGCAGGCGGCCGTGGCCGGCCGGCGCCGCGACCGGGATCGGTTCCCTGCCGGGCACCGACATCGCGGAGGCGGTCAAGATCGTCCTCGGCGAGGTGCCCGACCTGCCGTACCTGCCCGAGCTTCCGGCCCGGGGACCGGGCGCGGAGATCATCGGCCGGAGCGCCGGCCTCCTGGTCGACCTGCCGGTCGAGCTGTACGCCGCCCGCTGGCGGGTGGCCTCCCACCGGGGGCGCGACCTGCGGCGCACCGCCGACCTGCTGGAACGCGATCTCGATCAGCTCACCGACCAGGCCGACGGGTACGCCGGCCCGCTGAAGATCCAGTGCGCCGGACCGTGGACCCTGGCCGCCTCGGTCGACCTGCCGGCCGGCGGCGTGGTGCTGCGCGACCCCGGCGCGGTACGGGAGCTGACCGCCTCGCTCGCCGAGGGGCTGGCCGCGCACGTGGCGGAGGTGTCCCGGCGGGTACCGGGTGCCCGGCTGCTGCTCCAGCTCGACGAGCCGGCGCTGCCGGCGGTGCTGGCCGGTCGGGTGCCGACCGAGAGCGGCTTCGGCGCGCTGCGGGCGGTGGAGCCGGTGACCGTGGTGGAGGCGCTGGAGACGGTGACGAGGAGGGCGGGCGTACCGGTCGTCGGGCACTGCTGCGCCCCGGACGCCCCGATCGAGCTGTTCCGGTCCGCCGGGGCGGTGGCGGTGGCGCTGGATCTCGCGCTGGCCACCGACCTCGACCGGATCGGCGAGGCGATCGACGCCGGGGTGGGCCTGTTCGCCGGGGCGGTACCGGCCGCCGGGACGCCGCCGCCGGCGGCACGCGTCGCCGCCGGAGTACGGGAACTGTGGGGCAAGCTCGGGTTCCCCCTCGCCGACCTGCCGGGCCGGGTGGTGATCACGTCGGCCTGCGGGCTCGCCGGGGCCACGCCGGCTCAGGCCCGGGCGATCATGAAGGTCTGCCGGGAGGCCGCCGAACGGCTGCTGGACGAGGCTCGCTCCTGACGGCCGTACCGGCGGGTTACGGTGCCGGTATGGATGTTGACGACCAGCTGCCGGCCGGGGTCACGCGGGAGCAGGAGGCCCAGGCGGGCGCGGAGCCACCGGCGGCCGCCCGGGAGCGGCACGCCGAACTCTCCGCCGAGATCGACGACAACCAGTACCGCTACTACGTCCTCGACCAGCCGAGCGTCTCCGACGGCGAGTACGACGCGATGATGCGCGAGCTGACCCGGCTGGAGACCGAGTTCCCCGCGCTGCGCACGCCGGACTCGCCGACCCAGCGGGTCGGCGGCACCTACTCGACGATGTTCACCCCGGTGGCCCACGCCGAGCGGATGCTCAGCCTGGACAACGCGTTCACCGACGACGAGCTGGCGGCGTGGGCGGAGCGGGTCGAGCGGGACGCCGGCGGGCCGGTCAGCTACCTGTGCGAGCTGAAGGTCGACGGCCTGGCGATCAACCTGACCTACGAGCACGGCCGGCTGGTCCGCGGCGCCACCCGGGGCGACGGGCGCACCGGTGAGGATGTCACGCCGAACGTGCGCACCATCGCCGAGGTCCCGGAGCGGCTGCGCCGCCCGGCCGGGGGTGGCGAGGAGCCGCCCGAGCTGGTGGAGGTCCGCGGCGAGATCTTTTTCCCGGTCGAGGCGTTCGGCGAACTGAACGCCGGCCTGGTGGAGCAGGGCAAGGCCCCGTTCGCCAACCCGCGCAACGCGGCCGCCGGCAGCCTGCGGCAGAAGGATCCGAGGATCACCGCGAGCCGGCCGCTGCGCCTGGTGGTGCACGGCCTGGGGGCCCGGCGGGGGTTCGAGCCGACCAGCCAGTCCCACGCGTACGAGTTGCTGGCGGGTTGGGGCCTGCCGATCAGCAAGCGCCGGAAGGTCGTCCACACCCTCGACGAGGTGCGCGAGTTCATCGCGCACTACGCCGAGCACCGGCACGACGTCGAGCACGAGATCGACGGCGTGGTGGTGAAGGTCGACGAGGTGTCCGTCCAGCGCCGGCTCGGCTCGACCAGCCGCGCGCCCCGCTGGGCGATCGCCTTCAAGTACCCGCCGGAGGAGGTGAACACCAAGCTCCTCGACATCCGCGTCAACGTCGGGCGCACCGGACGGGTCACGCCGTACGCGGTGCTCGAACCGGTACGGGTCGCCGGCTCCACGGTCGCTCTCGCCACCCTGCACAACGCGAGCGAGGTGGTCCGCAAGGGCGTGCTCATCGGCGACACGGTGGTGCTGCGCAAGGCGGGCGACGTGATCCCGGAGATCGTCGGGCCGGTCGTCGCCCAGCGCGACGGCAGCGAGCGCGAGTTCCGCATGCCGGCCCGCTGCCCGGAGTGCGGCACGCCGCTGGCCCCGGCGAAGGAGGGTGACGTCGACATCCGCTGCCCCAACACGCGGGCCTGCCCGGCCCAGCTCCGGGAGCGGATCTTCCATCTCGCCGGACGCGGGGCGTTGGACATCGAGGTGCTCGGCTACAAGGCCGCGACCGCCCTGCTCACCGACGGCGTGATCGTGGACGAGGGCGACCTGTTCGCGATCGACGCCGACAAGCTGGCCACCAGCGACTTCTTCGTCAACCAGGACGGCTCGCTGGGGTCCAACGCGGTCAAGCTGCTGGCCAACCTCGACGAGGCGAAAAACCGCCCGCTGTGGCGGATCCTGGTCGCTCTGTCCATCCGGCACGTCGGCCCCACCGCGGCCCAGGCGCTGGCCAGGCAGTTCGGGTCGGTGGACGCGATCGCCGCGGCGTCCCGCGAGGAGTTGGCCGCCGTCGAAGGGGTCGGTCCGACGATCGCGGACTCGGTCATCGACTGGTTCACCGTGGACTGGCACCGGGAGGTCGTCGAAAAGTGGCGGGCCGCCGGGGTGTCCTTGGCCGAGGAGCAGGCCGCGGAGGGGCCGAAACCATTGGCCGGAATAACTGTCGTGGTGACCGGAAGCCTGGTCGGATATTCGCGCGACGCCGCGGCGGAGGCGATTGCCGTGCGCGGCGGAAGGTCGAGTTCGAGCGTGTCCAAGAAGACCGATTTCGTGGTGGTCGGTGAGTCGCCGGGAAGTAAGTACGAAAAGGCGGTCGCGCTGAAGGTCCCCGTCCTTGACGAGGAAGGATTCGCCGTGCTGCTCGGTCAGGGACCTGAGGCGGCCCGCGCGGTAGCCCGGATCGAGGAGTAGGAATTCCACCATTCCGGTGAAATGGTCGGGGCGATACGCCCCGATTTACTGCGCTCCGGAGGCGCGCGGACGTACGGTGAGCTGCGCCATCTATTTCGACTTTGTCACAGGTCACCATGATGGGCACAAAACCGGCGTCACCCACTTATCGTGATGTCGTTTCACTCGGCAGGCGAGTCGGCACCGGCCGCCGGGGACGTGAGCGCCCAGGGAGGATCGATGGAGCCGACGGCGCTGCGCAACACGGCACCTCCCCGGCGCGAGGGCGTCTTCTTCGGGTACGTCGCCGTCGTGTGCGTCGCCGGCCTCGCCGTCTTCGCGCCGCGGCTGCCGGACCTGCCCGGCTTCCTGCACGCGGCGCCCGCGGCCTTCTGGCTGATGGGCGCGCTGGCGGTGCTGCTGGACGTGTCGCCGCTGCGGCCGCCCGGCCCGCGCCAGACCTCACCGGTCTTCCCGTCGATCTGCTTCACCTTCGCCACGCTGCTGATCTGGGGGCTCGGGCCGGCCGTGCTGGTGCAGACCGTCGCGGTGGCGGCGTCATCGGCCCGGATGCGGTACCGGCCGTGGCGTGCCGCGTTCAACGCCGGCCAGTACGCCGTCGCGTTCGGCGCCGCCGCGCTGGTGCTCGCGCTGGCCGGGGCCGAGCCGCTGGCCCGGGTGAACCGGCCGGGCTGGTCGGCCGCGATGATCGCGCTGGCCGCCGCCGCGACCTGGTTCGCGGTCAACTACGCCCTGGTCAGCTGGGCCGTCTGGCTGCGCTTCGACGGCAGCTTCTGGAGCCTGTTGGGCCACACCGCCGGGTACGAGACGCTGTCCACCGGCGCCCTGCTGCTGCTCGGGCCGGTGCTGGTCGGCGCCGTCGACCTGAGCCCGGCGCTGATCCCGTTCGTGCTGGTCCCGCTGTACGCGGTGAACCAGATGGCCCGCCTGTACAGCGCGCACAACCGGCTGGCCACCCGCGATTCGCTCACCGGCCTGGCCAACCGGGAACGGTTGATGGCCGAGGTCGACGAACAGGTGGGCGTGCACGAGGCCGCCAGCACAGATCCGGGCGCGCCGGTGTTCGCCCTGCTGCTGCTGGACCTTGACCGGTTCAAGCACGTCAACGACGCCCTCGGGCACGGCGTCGGCGACCGGCTGCTGGTGCACGTGGGCCGGCGGCTGGCCGCCACCGTACGCCCGGTCGACCTGGTCGCCCGGCTGGGCGGGGACGAGTTCGCGATCGTCGCGCCGGGGCTGTCCGGCGCCGGTGAGGCACGTGCCCTGGCCGAGCGGATCGCCGCCGTACTCGCCGATCCGGTCGCCCTGGACGGGCTGCCCCTGGATGTCGGCGGGGCGATCGGCGTGGCCGTGTACCCGCGCCACGGCGACGACTTCGCCACCCTGATGCGCCACGCCGACGTGGCCATGTACGACGCCAAGAGCCGGGGCGACGTGGTCGCCGTCTACACCCCCGAGTCCGACCACAACTCGCCGCAGCGGCTGGGCCTGCTCGCCGACCTGCGCCGGGCGCTGGAGACCCCGGGCGCCGAGGAGATCGCCTTCTACTACCAGCCGCAGGTCGAGCTGCGCACCGGCGACGTGATCGGCGTGGAGGCGCTGCTGCGCTGGCACCACCCGCAGCGCGGCATGGTCGATCCGGAGGAGTTGATCCGGGTCGCCGAGCAGAGCACCGTGATGCGGCTGCTGACCCTGCGGGTCGTCGACGACGTGGTGGCCCAGTTGGGCAAGTGGGAGGCGGACGGCCTCAGCCTGCGCGCGGCGATCAACGTGAGCGTCCGTGACCTGCACACCGGCGAGGTCGTCGACCGGCTGGCGGACCGGCTGCGACACCACGGGATCGGGCCCGACCAGGTGCAGCTGGAGATCACCGAGGGTGCGCTGATGGCCGATCCCCGGCGGGTACTGACCACGCTGCGCCGGCTGGACCGGCTGGGCGTGGCGCTGTCGCTGGACGACTTCGGCACCGGGTACTCGTCTATGCAACACCTGCGCCGGCTGCCGCTGTCCGAGGTGAAGATCGACCGTTCGTTCGTCCTGGGCATGGTCGAGGACTCGGACGACGAGGCAATCGTCCGGTCGATCATCGAGCTGTCCGGCGCGCTCGGGCTGCGGGTGGTGGCCGAGGGCGTGGAGGACGAGCGGACGTACCGGCTGCTGGCCCGGATGGGCTGCGATGTCGCGCAGGGCTGGTACTACGCCCGGCCGATGCCGGCCGACCAGTTGGCCTTCTGGCTGTCCCGGTACCGGCCGCCGCAGCGCCTGTTGGCCGGCTGGCCGTCCGCGGGGATGACCCCGGGCGCCCGGCGCGGCGGGGTGGGCAAATAGACTTTCCCGGGCCGGAGCGCGCGTGTGACGCTGCGCCCGAGGGTTCCGTGACGACGATCTACAGGGGGCAGCATTGGCCGCCATCTCCCGCGAGGAGGTCGCGCACCTGGCGCATCTCGCTCGCCTGGCCGTCACCGAGGAGGAGCTGGACACGTTCGCCGGGCAGCTGGACGTGATCCTTCAGGCGGTGGCCCGGGTGGGGGAGGTCGCCGCGGTCGACATCCCACCGACGTCGCACTCGGTCCCATTGACGAACGTGCTGCGTGAGGACGTGGTACGCCCCGGGCTCACCCGGGACGAGGCGCTGTCCGGGGCTCCGGACGCCGAAGACGGGCGGTTCCGGGTGCCGCGGATTCTGGAGGAGGAGTCGTGAGTGCCGAGCTTTTCCGGTCCTCCGCGGCCGAGCTGGCCGGCCTGATCGCCGCCGGGGAGGCATCCGCGGTCGAGGTGACCCGGGCGCACCTGGACCGGATCGGCGCGGTCGACTCGCGGGTGAACGCGTTCCTCCACGTGGATGCCGAGGGGGCGCTGGCGGCCGCGGCCGACGTGGACGCCCGGCGCGCGGCGGGCGAGACGCTGGGGCCGCTGGCCGGGGTACCGATCGCGGTCAAGGATGTGCTGACCACCAAGGGGGTGCCGACCACCGCCGGGTCGAAGATCCTGGAGGGCTGGCGGCCGCCGTACGACGCGACGATCGTGCGCCGGCTGCGCGAGGCGGGGCTGGTCATCCTCGGCAAGACGAACATGGACGAGTTCGCGATGGGCTCGTCGACGGAGTATTCGGCGTTCGGGCCGACCCGCAACCCGTGGGACCTCGACCGGATCCCGGGCGGCTCGGGCGGCGGCAGCGCGGCGGCGGTCGCGGCGTACGAGGCGCCGCTGGCCGTCGGCACCGACACCGGCGGCTCCATCCGCCAGCCGGGTGCGGTCACCGGTACCGTCGGCGCGAAGCCGACGTACGGCGGCACCTCGCGGTACGGGCTGATCGCCTTCTCGTCGAGTCTGGACACCCCCGGCCCGTGCGCCCGTACGATCGAGGACGCGGCGCTGCTGCACGCGGTGATCGGCGGCCACGATCCCGCCGACTCGACGTCGATCCCGGCCCCGGTGCCGCCGGTGGTCGAGGCGGCCCGCGCGGGCGCCTCGGGCGACCTGGCCGGGGTACGCGTCGGGCTGGTCCGCCAGTTCGCCGGCGAGGGCGCCGAGCCCGGTGTGATGGCGGTGTTCCGGGAGACGGTGGAGGCGCTGGTCAAGCTCGGCGCCGAGGTGGTCGAGGTGTCCTGCCCGCACTTCGAGTACGCGCTGCCCGCCTACTACCTGATCGCGCCCAGCGAGGCGTCGTCCAACCTGGCCCGGTTCGACGGGGTGCGCTACGGCCTGCGGGTCGGCGACGACGGCACGCACTCGCTGGAGGAGGTCATGTCGCTGACCCGCGACGCCGGTTTCGGCCCGGAGGTCAAGCGGCGCATCATCCTCGGCACGTTCGCCCTCTCCTCGGGGTACTACGACGCCTACTACGGCCAGGCGCAGAAGGTCCGGACCCTGATCGCGCGCGACTTCGCCGCCGCGTTCGAGCAGGCCGACGTGCTGATCGCGCCCACCACGCCGTTCGTCGCGTTCCCGTTCGGCTCGCGCACCGGCGACCCGTACCAGATGTACCTGGCGGACCTGTTCACCATCCCGTCGAACCTGTACGGTGGCCCGGCCATCTCGGTCCCCTGCGGGCTGTCCGAGGGGCTGCCCGTCGGGCTTCAGGTGATGGCCCCGACCATGGCCGACGATCGGATGTACCGGATCGGAGCGGCCCTGGAGTCGGTCGTACCGCCGCTGGTGCCGCCAACCCTCTGAGCTCACGACGACGCGGGGTCCGGCATCTGCCGGACCCCGCGTCGACGCCGCCACGGGTACCGCTACCGGGCCGCGCTGCTGCGGCGGCTGCGCCAGGACAGCGGACCAGGCAGGTCCACGCGTTGCGCCCGAGTGCGTGAGTTCCAGGACCACTTACCGATCTTGATGCTCCACGACGACAACCCGTGCCGGCCGACGTTGAAGTGAATCGGCCCCACCTTGTAGACCTTGCGGAACATGAGTGGCACTGTGCGTCTCCTCTCACCCTCGTTCACGGGTACCCGAGCCGTCTGAGCCCGAAACCCGGAGGAATCGCCGGTACGGCGGCGGCTACGCTGTTGCGGTGACCACCATCGCGCCGCTGTCCTACGAGGAAGCCATCGAGCGTTATGAGCCCGTCATCGGGCTGGAGACGCACGTCGAGCTGGGCACCAGGACCAAGATGTTCTGCGCCTGCCCCACCGACTTCGGTGGAGAGCCGAACACCCAGGTCTGCCCGGTCTGTCTGGGCCTGCCAGGCAGCCTTCCGGTGGCCAACCAGGTGGCGATCGAGGCGACCATCCGCATCGGACTCGCGCTCAACTGCACGATCGCCAGCTGGTCCCGGTTCGCCCGGAAGAACTACTTCTATCCGGACATGCCGAAGGACTTCCAGATCAGCCAGTACGACGAGCCGCTGTGCACCGACGGCTGGCTGGACGTCGAGGTGGAGGGCGACCTGGTGCGCGTGGAGATCGAGCGCGTGCACCTGGAGGAGGACACCGGCAAGACGCTGCACCTGGGCGGCGCGACCGGGCGCATCCACGGCGCGACGGAGTCCCTGGTCGACTACAACCGCGCGGGCATCCCGCTGGTGGAGATCGTGACCAAGCCCGTACCGGGCACCGGGACGCGTGCCCCGCTGGTCGCCCGGGCGTACGTCACCGAGCTGCGCGACGTGATCCGGACGCTCGGCGTGTCGGACGTCCGGATGGAGCAGGGCTCGCTGCGCTGCGACGTCAACGTGTCGCTGAACCGGCCCGGCCAGGAGTGGGGCACCCGTACCGAAACCAAGAACGTCAACTCGCTGCGCAGCGTGGAGCGCGCGGTCCGTTCGGAGATCATGCGGCAGGCCGCGGTGCTGGACACCGGCGGCCGGATCGTCCAGGAGACGCGGCACTTCTCCGAGGACACCGGCGACACCCGGCCCGGGCGCAGCAAGGAGACCGCGACGGACTACCGGTACTTCCCGGAACCCGACCTGGTGCCGCTGGCGCCGGACCCGGCCTGGGTCGCGGAGCTGAAGGCGGCCCTGCCCGAGCCGCCGCGGCTGCACCGGCGCCGGCTCCAGCAGGCGTGGGGGCTGTCCGACCACGACATGCAGTCGGTGCTCAATGCCGGCGCGGTGGAGTTGATCGAGGCCACGATCGCGGCCGGCGCCAGCCCGGACGCGGCCCGGAAGTGGTGGATGGGCGAGCTGGCCCGGCGGGCCAACGAGACCGGCGCGGAGCTGGGCTCGCTGACCACCCCGGAGCAGGTCGCCGCGCTGCAACGGCTGGTCGACGAGGGGAAGCTGACCGACAAGCTCGCCCGGACGGTGCTGGAGGGCGTGGTGGCAGGGGAGGGCACCCCGGCCGAGGTGATGGCCGCCCGCGGGCTTGAGGTGGTGTCCGACACCGGCGCACTGACCGCGGCCATCGACGAGGCGATCGCGGCGAACCCGGCCGTGGCCGACAAGGTCCGGGGCGGTCAGGTCGCCGCGGCCGGCGTGCTGATCGGCGCGGTCATGAAGGCCACCAAGGGCCAGGCCGACGCGAAGACGGTGCGCGAACTGATCCTCGCCCGGCTGGGTTCCTGACGGCGCTCCGGCCGGGCGGCGCCGCTGCCCGCCCGGTGGTGACTCGGCGATCCGGCTGCGGGCCCGGGGGCCGGCAGCCGGGTCGGTGGTCAGCGCGGGGACGGACTCGGTGAACCGCCCGGTGAACCGCTCGGTGACGGGCTCGGCGGCGCCTTGACGACGTGTCGCTGGATCGTCACCTCGGTCTGCCCGGTCCCGCCCAGCGTGATGTCGTCGTACCCCTGCAGGGAGTGGGTGGGATCGAAGTAGAGCACCGACATCTCCAGCGGAGTCGGCGCCTCGCCCTCCAGCCCGCGCAGCCCCGCGCCGCCGGTCGAGCCCTCGACCATCAGCAGCGTCTTCTGCTCCCCGGTCATCTGCGGCATGGTGCGCACGTCCCGGTGATGAAGGTGGCCGGCGAGTACCAGCGGCACCTGGCCGTCCAGCGCTCCGGCCGAGGCCGGCTCGTGGACCATGGCCACGTCGACGGGCTTGCGGGCGTTGCGGATCGTCTGGGCCAGCTTCTCGCCGGACGACGCCTGCTCCTCGGCGGCCTGGTGCCCCGCCGCCCCGCCCGGTCCGGGCTCCTTGTCCGGCGTGAACCGCGGATCGCCGATCCCCGCGATGGTCAGGCCGTTCACGGTCACCACCCGGTTCTCCAGCACGATCGCATTCGGCTGCTTGGCCACCGCGTCGGCGGTCGTCCCCGAGTCGTGGTTGCCGCGGATGAAGACGTACGGGATCTTCAGCGCGCCGATCGAGTTGACGAAGGAGGCTTCCACCTGGGTACCCCAGTCGTCGATGTCGCCGGTGTCGACCACCAGGTTGATGTCGTACTGCTTGACCACGGTCGAGATCACCGACCAGGCAGCCGGATTGAGGTGCAGGTCGGAGATGTGCAGGACGCGCAGCGAGCCGGGGGCCGGCCGGTACACCGGCAGGGTGGACAGCGTGCCGTACAGCTTGCTGACGTTGTTGACCAGCCGTTGCAGCTCGTCACGGTACTGGCCGAACTGGTTGGCGATCTGCTTCGCGTCACCGATGACGGCGGGCGCGTTGGACAGTAGGCCGTGGTACCGCGGTTCGTCGACCGAGTCCGGCCGGAACGTGGCCACCGCGATGCCGCCGCTGCCCAGGATGGTGACCAGGGCCATCACGCCGCAGATGGCCACCCGCTTCATGTTGCGGAACACGAACGCGGACAGCAGCAGCGCACCGAGCAGGCCGGCGCCGGTGGCCTGGAACGCCATCCGGGTGATGCCCCGCTCCACGTCGCTGACCGCTCCCGAGCTGGCCTTGGCGATGCCGTTGGGATCCGTAGCCAGGGCGAGCGTGCGCTTCTGGTCCAGCGCCTCCAGGCGTACCGTCAGGTGTGCCGGCCCGTCGTGGCTGGCCAGTTCGAGCGAGCCGAGCGGCGGGATCTGCACGTCCGTGCCGCCGGACAGCGATGGGCTCAGGCTGAACTGGGCGGCGAACGGCCCCACGTCGTCGTGGCTCGGCCCGGCCACCAGCAGGCCGATGATCACCCCGACGAGGCTGGTCACCACGAGCGCCAGCGACAGGCCGAAGCGGCGCCACATCCGGGGCCGGTTGGCGGCGCGTACCACCGCGCGCACGGGCCGCGCCACGGCCCGCCCCGAGGCGACCAGGACGCGCCTCGACACCTGGGCAGCGCCACGTATCCCGCGCCGGCCCACCGAGCCGTCGTCGGGTGGAGGGGTCGTGGTCACACTCAGCTCAGCCCAACTCCGCTGTCGGACAGGACGATCCGCAGGATCCGGTCATCGTCCGGCGTCGGCGTGCCCTCGCCGTCCTTGTTGGAGGTGGTCACCCAGATCGACCCGTCCGGCGCGGTGATCGCGCTGCGCAGCCGCCCGTACGTGTCCTCCAGCAGGCTCTGCGGCGCGCCGAGGGTGCCGCCGGCGTTGGTCAGTTGGATCAGGTACAGCCGCGTTCCGGTGAGGCAGCTGGTGATCAGGATCTGGGCGCTGTCGGCCAGGCCGGTGCAGCCCGCCTCGCTCGGTTTGAGCTGGACCAACGGGTCGGCGTACTTCGTGTTCTCCGCGATGCCCTCGACCGCCGGCCAGCCGTAGTCCTTGCCCGGCTGGACCAGATCGACCTCGTCCCAGGACGAGCGGCCGAGGTCGGTCACGTACAGGTGCTTGCCCGGATCCCAGGCCAGTCCCTGCGGGTCGTGCAGGCCGGACGCGTAGACCAACGAGGTGGCCGTCGGGTTGCCCGCGACGGGCTTGCCGTCCGGCTTCATCCTGAGGACCTTGCCGGCCAAGCTCTTCGGGTCCCCGGCCGCGGCCGGGTCACCGGCGTCGCCCGTGGTCGCGTACAGCATGCCGTCCGGGCCGAACCCGAGCCAGCCGCCGTTGTCGCTGTTGCCGTGCGGGATGCCGGTGACCAGCGGGGTCGGTGCCCCACCCAGCTTCAGCGACGCGATCCGGTTGTCGTGGTCGGTGGAGTAGTAGACGTACACCGTCTGGTCGGTCTGGTAATTCGGCGAGACCGCGATCCCCAGCAGCCCGCCGTCGCCGGCGGTGGTGATGCCGGTCAGCGTCTGGACCGGCGTGACGGCCAGCCCGCCGGAGCCCTGGGAGGGGTTGACCGCCTCCGGTTGGCTGGACGCGGGCGACGGCCGCGCCCCGGGGGACGCTCCGCCGGCCGGTCCGATCTTGAGGATCCGGCCACTGTCCCGCTCGGTGACCAGCGCGGTGCCGTCGGGCAGGAAGGCGAGCCCCCACGGCACTTCGAGCCCCTTGGCAACCACGTCGACGGCCAGCTGCCCGCTGCCGTCGTCGCCGCTGGTCGGCGACGCCGTCGGGGACGGCAGCCTCGGCGGCTGCCCGGCCTGGTCGGGCGGCGGCGGGCCGAAACTGCACCCGGCCAGGGCGGTCACCGCCAGCACCAGGGCGGCGGTCAGCGGCCGGGCGCGCTTGAACAGGGTGGCGGTCACGGGGCCCAGCCTAGCCGGCCGGATCACCGGGACGCTTCCTGAGCAATCCAACCACACCCGGACCGGCGTACCCGCGCCGGTTATCGTCGGTATCCGTGAAGGTGTGGATCGCGCGTGCAGAAGGTATGGCTTTTCTCGGTGAACTGCCTCCGGAGGTCGAGGTCGAGGTCTTCGCCTCGGTGGACGGGCCGATGCCGTCCGGCCCGGCTTCCGTGGAGTTCTGGGTGCCGCCGTTTCTGGCCACCAGCCGCGTGGCGGCGTTCACCGCCAAGCTGAGCGGCCTGCGGGTCATCCAGCTGATGTCGGCGGGTGCCGATGCCTGGGTGGGCCGGATCCCGCCCGGAGTGACCCTGTGCGACGCGCGCGGCGTGCACTCGCAGTCCACCTCCGAGTGGGTGCTCACCGCAGTGCTGTCCTACCTGCGGTCCTTCCCCGCGTTCGTCCGCGATCAGGCGGACCGGACCTGGTCGTCCGGGCGGTACGTGCCGACCGACGAGCTGACCGGCAAGCGGGCGCTGATCGTCGGGGCCGGGGCGATCGGCGAGGCGACCGCCGCCCGGTTGGCGCCGTTCGAGGTGGCGGTGACCCGGGTCGCGCGGACCGCCCGGGACGGGGCGTACGGCGTGGACGAGCTGCCCCGGTTGCTGCCGGACGCCGACATCGTGATCCTGCTGGTCCCACTGACCCCGGAGACCCGCGGCATGGTGGACGCCGACTTCCTGAGCCGGATGCCGGACGGTGCCCTGCTGGTCAACGCGGCACGCGGGCCGGTGGTGCACACCGGCGCGCTGGTCGCTGAGTTGGCCACCGGCCGGATCGGCGCCGCGGTGGACGTGACCGATCCCGAGCCGCTGCCCGCCGATCATCCACTGTGGACTATGCCGAACTTCCTGTTGACCCCGCACGTGGCCGGGTCGGTACGGGGGCTGCTTCCGCGGGCGTACCGGCTGGTGGGCGACCAGATCCGCCGGTACGCGGCGGGGCAGCCGGTGATCAACCAGGTGCGCAACGGGTACTGACCGCTCCGGCCGGCCTCAGCCCTCGCTGGGGGCCGGGCTCGCGTCGCGCTCGGGATCGGCGTCCGCTCCGGCCGTGCCCAACTCCTGGCCGCTCGCGGCGACGAGTCGGGGCAGGTCGGTCGGGCTGACCGCGGGCAGGGTCAGCGAGTTGCCGCCGTCCAGCACCGCGACCACCCGGCGCTGGACGGGTACGAAGCCGCTGATCCGCTCCCAGGGCACCCGGGTTGCCCCGAACATCACCCGGATGGACAGTCCGTCCCGGTTCGCATCGGTGCCCGCCCGCCAGCCCCAGATCATCACCGCGACCGGTACCAGCAGGATCGGCGACAGGTACCACTGGACGGTGGCCACCGGTACTGCGCCGAACAGCGCGACCAGCCCGGCGATGACGATCGCCGCGTTGTGCCGGAACTTGACGGTACTCACCACTCCATGGTCGCACCTCGACCGCGGCCGTCCGCGCGCGGACCGTCAGCGGCCGGCCGGTATGTCGAAGATCAGGCAGGACGAGGTCGCGTAGGCGACCAGCTGACCGGACTCGTCGGTCAGCCTGGCCTCGGCGAGGGCGTTGCGGCGGGCGCGGGACAGGATCGCGCCGGTGCACCGCAGCCGGCCCGACGCGGTGGTCACCGGCCGCAGGAACTTCACGTTGAGATCCATCGACGTGTACCCCTGGCCGGCCGGCAGCACGGAATGCACGGTGCACGCGGCGGCCGTGTCGAGCAGGGTGGACAGGACGCCGCCGTGCACCGACCCGAGCGGGTTGTAGTGGAACTCGCGCGGCGTGAGCAGGACCGCCACCCGGCCCTCGTCCGCCTCGAACCCGTCGATGTCGATGGTCCGCATGATCGGGGGTGGGGGCAGCTCGCCGTCGATCATCGCCCGCAGCATCTCCAGGCCGGAACGGCTGCCCAC
The DNA here is from genome assembly GCA_040255525.1 of Micromonosporaceae bacterium. Lineage (GTDB taxonomy): Bacteria > Actinomycetota > Actinomycetes > Mycobacteriales > Micromonosporaceae > Rugosimonospora. Next base: position 86,981 of record JBDZVD010000012.1, read on the forward strand.
CAGCGCGGCGTGAGCGGCCGGGTCGGACCAGGAGAACGTGCGGGTACGGGTCTGCCCGGCCTCCTGGGTCTGCGTCATGGATGCAGCCTCGCAGCCGTTTGTTGGGTCTGTCAACGAGATCTAGCCTTAGCGCATGAGACCTGCGGCACTGGACTGGTCGACCGAAAACTGCACGATCGGCCGGACCATGGAGATCCTCGGCGAGCGGTGGACTCTGGTGGTACTCCGGGAGATCTTCAGCGGCCTGCGCCGGTTCGAGGAGATGCGGGAGCGGACGAACATCCCGCGGCAGGTGCTGGCCAACCGGCTGGCGCTCCTGCTCGACCACGGGATCCTGCGCCGCCACCCGTACCAGGAGCCCGGGGCGCGGGTGCGCTACGAGTACCGGTTGACCGCCAAGGGCTTCGACCTGTACCCGATCCTGGTCGCGGTTCGGGAGTGGGGCGACCGGTACCTGGCCGATCCGGAGGGGTCGGCGCTGGTGCACGAGCACCGCGACTGTGGCGCCGAGGTGCGCGCGGAACTGCGCTGCGAGGCGGGGCACCGGCTGGAATCGGTCCGGGACGTGGTACCGCGACCCGGACCGGGTGCCCGTCCGCGCCTGGCGGTGGGCACCCGGGCCGCGAGCGGTCAGGCGGCGACCGAGGAGCGTCAGGCGGCCGTGTAACCGGGCATCGGGTACCCGGCGAGCAGCTCCCGTACCTCTCCGGCGATCTTGTCCAGGGCGGCCTCGTCGGACGCCGCGCCCGCCCCGACCGCCTCGTCGATCCACGCGGCGACCTGCGGCATCTGCGCCTCGGTCAGTCCCCGGGTGGTCAGCGCCGGCGTCCCCAGGCGGATGCCGGACGGGTCGAACGGCTTGCGGGTGTCGAACGGCACGGTGTTGTAGTTCAGCTCGATGCCGGCGCGGTCCAGCGCCTTGGCCGCCGGCTTGCCGCCGATGCCCTTGCTGGTCAGGTCCACCAGGATCAGGTGGTTGTCGGTGCCGCCGGAGATCAGGTCGAAGCCCCGTTCGGTCAGCGCCGTGGCCAGCGCCCTGGCGTTCGCCACCACCTGGTGGGCGTAGTCCCGGAAGGCGGGCTGCGCGGCTTCGTGCAGCGCGACGGCGATCCCGGCCGTGGTGTGGTTGTGCGGCCCACCCTGCAGGCCGGGGAAGACGGCCTTGTCGATCGCGGACGCCCGCTCGGCGGTACTCATGATCATCGCGCCGCGCGGGCCGCGCAGGGTCTTGTGCGTGGTCGTGGTGATCACGTCGGCGTGGCCGACCGGGGACGGGTGGGCGCCACCGGCGATCAGGCCGGCGATGTGCGCGATGTCGGCGACCAGTACCGCGTCGATCTCGCGGGCGATCTCCGAGAAGGCCGGGAAGTCGATGGTGCGGGGGATCGCCGTACCGCCGCAGAAAATGACCTTGGGACGCTCGGCCAGGGCGAGGTCGCGGACCTGGTCCATGTCGGTGCGCCCGGTCTCGGCCTTGACGCCGTACCGCACGGAGCGGAACCACTTGCCGGTGGCGGAGACCGACCAGCCGTGCGTGAGGTGGCCGCCCATCGGCAGCGACATGCCCATCACGGCGTCGCCGGGCTGCAGGAACGCCAGGTAGACCGCCAGGTTGGCCGGCGAACCCGAGTACGGCTGGACGTTGGCGTGGTCGACACCGAACAGCGCCTTGGCCCGGTCGACCGCCAGCGTCTCGATCTGGTCGATGAGCTGCTGGCCCTCGTAGTACCGCTTGCCCGCGTACCCCTCGGAGTACTTGTTCGTCAGCACGCTGCCGGTGGCTTCGAGCACGGCACTGGAGACGTAGTTCTCGGAGGCGATCATGCGCAGCTTGTCGTGCTGGCGCTGCGCTTCCGCCTCGATCAGCTCGGCGAGCTGCGGGTCCGCGGCGGCCAGCTCCGGGATCGGTGGGGTGTGCATGGCTACTCCTCGCTCATCACCCCCGGCACCCAGGCGCGCGGTGCCGTGGTCTGCGTCGCTCCCCGGTGGTCGATTCCACCCCAACGCGCCAGTCGCGGCGACCCACCGATCCTAGTCGGTGGCCGCCGCGAGACGCCGGCTAACCTCTGCGCGAGCCGCTTGACCGGCCCGCCCACAAACCGGGCGGGCCCGGCGGCTGGTTTCATCTATGCGAGCCGGTTGACGGACCCGCCCACAAATCGGGCGGGCCCGGCGGGGCCCGCGGGCTACTGGGGGACCTTCCGGTACGCGCCGTCGCTCGCGCTGGTGGCCATCGAGGCGTACGCGCGCAGGGCCGCCGACACCGGGCGCTGCCGGTCGGCGGGCGAGTATGGCTTCTCCCGCTTCTCCTGGGCGATTCGCCGGGCTTCGAGCACATCCTCCGGGACCGCCAGCTCGATCCGCCGGGCGGGAATGTCGATCTCCACCAGGTCGCCGTCCTCGACCAGCGCGATCAGACCGCCGCCGGCCGCCTCCGGCGAGACGTGCCCGATCGACAGGCCGCTGGTGCCGCCACTGAACCGGCCATCGGTGATCAACGCACAGGCGCGGCCCAGCCCCCGCCCCTTGAGGAACGAGGTCGGGTACAGCATCTCCTGCATGCCCGGGCCGCCGCGCGGACCCTCGTACCGGATCACCACCACGTCGCCGGACTTCACCCGGTCGGCGAGGATCCCGCTGACCGCGTCCTCCTGGGACTCGAAGACCACGGCCGGTCCGCTGAACGTCCAGACTTCCTCGGGCACACCGGCGGTCTTGACGACACAGCCCTCCGGGGCGATATTGCCGAACAGGATGGCCAGGCCGCCGTCGGCCGAGTACGCGTGGTCGATCGAGCGGATGCAGCCGTTCTCGGCGTCGGTGTCCAGCCGGTCCCAGCGGTTGGCCGTGGAGAACGGCTCGGTGGTGCGAACCCCACCGGGCGCCGCGTGGAACAGCTCGGTCGCCTCCGGCGACGCCGACCCGCTCCGCACGTCCCAGGTGGACAGCCACTCGTCCACGCTCGACGAATGCACGGTCACCACATCCCGGTGCAGCAGGCCCGCCCGGTCCAACTCGCCCAGGATCGCCGGGATGCCACCGGCCCGGTGCACGTCCTCCATGTGGTACTTGGGCGTGTTCGGCGCGACCTTGGCCAGGCACGGTACCCGGCGGGAGACCGCGTCGATGTCGGAGACGCCGAAGCTCAGGCCCGCCTCCCGGGCCGCGGCCAGCAGGTGCAGCACGGTGTTGGTGGAGCCGCCCATCGCCACGTCGAGCGCCATCGCGTTCTCGAACGCGTGCGGGCTGGCGATCGAGCGGGGCAGGACGGAAAAGTCGTCCTGCTCGTAGTGCCGGCGGGCAAGATCGACCACCAGCGTGCCGGCCCGCTCGAACAGCGCCCGGCGGGCGGCGTGCGTGGCCAGCGTGGAGCCGTTGCCGGGCAGCGCGAGGCCGATCGCCTCGGTCAGGCAGTTCATCGAGTTGGCGGTGAACATGCCGGAGCACGAGCCACAGGTGGGGCACGCGGAGCGCTCGATCTCGCCGAGCTGCGCGTCGGTCACCGCGTCGTTGGAGGACGCGATCATCGCGTCGATCAGGTCGATCCGGGAGTGCACGACGCCCTCGATCGCGACCGTCTTCCCGGCCTCCATCGGGCCGCCGGAGACGAATACCGTCGGGATGTTCAGCCGCAACGCGGCCAGCAGCATGCCCGGTGTGATCTTGTCGCAGTTGGAGATGCAGACCAGCGCGTCGGCGCAGTGCGCGTTGACCATGTACTCGACCGAGTCGGCGATGAGCTCCCGGCTGGGCAGCGAATAGAGCATCCCGCCGTGGCCCATGGCGATGCCGTCGTCTACCGCGATCGTGTTGAACTCCCGGCCCACCCCGCCCGCTTCGGTGATCGCGTCGGCCACCAGGGCGCCGAGGTTGCGCAGGTGCACGTGCCCCGGTACGAACTGGGTGAAGCTGTTGGCGATGGCGATGATCGGCTTGCCGAAATCGGCGTCGGTCATTCCGGTGGCCCGCCAGAGGGCGCGCGCGCCGGCCATGGTCCGGCCGTGTGTGGAGGTCTTCGACCGCAGCTCAGGCATCCGCCCAGTCTGTCACCGGCGAGCGGGGTGGTGCGAGAGGCCGGGGTCTGCCGTCCATCAGGCGGGACGCGGGTGGCGGGCGCCGCCACCTGCGGCCCGTCCAGATGATGAGACGGGTTGACTCAGCGGATGAGATGCGTCAAAGTAGGCACCATGTCGCCATCCCGGCTCACCCGAGTACTTACCTAGACGCACTCTCCCCACCGGAGAGTGCGTCAGCCCCGTGCGTCCAGCACGCGGGCTTTTTTAATGCCCATGAAGGTCCAGTACCGCCAGAGTCGAACACTTCGAGCAAAGGCATGACATGACGAAACCGACACCCGACATGATCGCCCACCGAGGCCCGGGCCCGGGAGCGGATCGGCAGGCCGGCCGCGCCGTTCCGGCGCCCGCGCAGCCGTCCGCCGCCTCGCCCGCCGCGGCCCGGGTACCGGCCGAGCGGCCGGCAGTCCGGGCAAAGGCCCAGGTCAACGAGCCGATGACCGGCGCCGCCTCGCTCGTACGCTCGCTCGAAGCGCTCGATGTCAATGTCGTGTTCGGTATCCCCGGCGGGGCCATCCTGCCCGCGTACGACCCGCTGTTCGACTCCTCGGTCCGGCACATCCTGGTCCGGCACGAGCAGGGCGCCGGCCACGCGGCCAGCGGGTACGCGCACGCCACCGGCAAGGTCGGTGTGTGCATGGCCACCTCCGGGCCGGGCGCGACCAACCTGGTCACCCCGATCGCCGACGCCTACATGGACTCGATCGGCATCGTCGCGATCACCGGTCAGGTGTCGCGCAGCGCGATCGGCTCGGACGCCTTCCAGGAAGCCGACATCGCCGGGATCACGGTACCCATCACCAAGCACAACTACCTCGTGCAGAGCGGCGAGGAACTGCCCCGGGTACTGGCCGAGGCGTTCCACCTGGCCTCGACCGGCCGGCCCGGCCCGGTACTGGTGGACATCCCCAAGGACGTGCTCCAGGGGCAGACCACCTTCTCCTGGCCGCCCACGCTCGACCTGCCCGGGTACCGGCCCACGCTGCACCCGCACGGCAAGCAGATCCGCGAGGCGGCCCGGATGATGGTCGGCTGCCGCCGGCCGGTGCTGTACGTCGGCGGCGGGGTGCTGCGCGCCGGTGCCGCCGCCCAGCTGCGCGTGCTCGCCGAACTGACCGGCATCCCGGTGGTCACCACGCTGATGGCCCGCGGAGCGTTCCCCGACTCCCACCCGCAGCACCTGGGCATGCCCGGCATGCACGGGGCGGTCTCGGCGGTGTACGCGCTGCAGCGCGCCGACCTGATCGTGGCGCTGGGGGCCCGGTTCGACGACCGGGTCACCGGCAAGCTCGACTCGTTCGCGCCCCACGCGGCCGTGGTGCACGCCGACATCGACCCGGCCGAGATCGGCAAGAACCGGACCGCGGACGTGCCGATCGTGGGCGACGCGCGGTTCGTCATCGACGAGCTGATCGCGGCGGTCACCGCGGAGCACACCGCCGGGCACCGGGCCGACCTGGAGGAGTGGTGGCGCACGCTGAACGAGATGCGCGGCCGGTACCCGCTGGGCTGGGAGGAGCCGAACGACGGCACGCTCGCCCCGCAGCACGTGATCAAGCGGATCGGTGAGATCACCGGCCCGGAAGCGGTCTACGTGGCGGGCGTGGGGCAGCACCAGATGTGGGCGTCGCAGTTCATCTCGTACGAGAACCCGGCCACCTGGATCAACTCCGGCGGCCTAGGCACCATGGGCTTCGCGGTACCCGCCGCGATGGGCGCCAAGGTCGGGGTGCCGGACCGCACGGTGTGGGCGATCGACGGCGACGGCTGCTTCCAGATGACCAATCAGGAGCTGGCGACCTGCGCGCTGGAGAATATCCCGATCAAGGTTGCCGTGATCAACAACGGCAACCTGGGCATGGTGCGCCAGTGGCAGACGCTGTTCTACAACGAGCGGTACTCCAACACCGACCTCGGTACCCACAAGCACCGGGTGCCCGACTTCGTGAAGCTGGCCGAGGCGCTGGGCTGCATCGGTCTGCGCTGCGAGTCGGCCGCCGACGTCGACAAGACGATCGAGGCGGCGATGGCCATCGACGACGCGCCGGTCGTGGTCGACTTCGTGGTCGGCAAGGACGCGATGGTGTGGCCGATGGTGGCAGCCGGGACCGGCAACGATGAAATCATGTTCGCGCGCGGCGTCCGGCCGGCCTTCGACGAGGATGACCTGTAATGAGTGAGCGAAGCGAACGAATCAGAGAGCTCAGTGTGTCTGTGCCTCATGTCGGACCGCAGCGAAGCGAGGATCCGGCATGAGTGGGCGAAGCGAACGAATCAGAGAGCTCAGTGTGTCCGTGCCCCATGCCGGACCGCAGCGAAGCGAGGATCCGGCATGAGCGACAAGCACACCCTGTCGGTGTTGGTGGAGAACAAGCCGGGGGTACTCGCCCGGGTCGCGCAGCTGTTCTCCCGGCGTGGGTTCAACATCGACTCTCTCGCGGTGGGTGAGACCGAGCACCCCGAAGTCTCCCGCATCACCATCGTGGTCAACGCCGACTCCTCGCCCCTGGAGCAGGTGACCAAGCAGCTCAACAAGCTGGTGAACGTGCTGAAGATCGTCGAACTGGAGCAGGCCACGAGCGTGCACCGCGAGCTTCTGCTGGTGAAGGTCAGGGCCGACCGGCCGACCCGGACCCAGATCCTGGAGACAGTGAACCTGTTCCGGGCCCGGGTCGTGGACGTGGCGCCGGACACGCTGACGATCGAGGCGACGGGTACCGCCGACAAGCTGGACGCGCTCCTGCGCGACCTCGAACCGTACGGGATCAAGGAAATGGTGCAGTCTGGTCTGGTCGCGATCGGTCGTGGTTCACGATCGATCAGCGGTCCCGCGCTCCGCGCGGCCGCCTGACGACGCCCACGCTAGTTCGAAAGGAAATCCGATTGTGACCGCTGAGGTCTACTACGACGACGACGCGGACCTGTCGCTCGTTGCCGGCAAGAAGGTCGCCGTCATCGGGTACGGCAGCCAGGGGCACGCGCACGCGCTGTCGCTGCGCGACTCCGGTGTCGAGGTGCGCATCGGCCTGCCCGAGGGCTCGAAGAGCCGGGGCAAGGCGCAGGAGCAGGGTCTCGAGGTGGGTACGCCGGCCGAGGTGAGCGCCTGGGCCGATCTGATCATGTTGCTCGCACCCGACACCGCGCAGCGCAAGATCTACGCGGAGGACATCGCGCCCAACCTCGCTCCGGGCAAGGCTCTGTTCTTCGGGCACGGGCTGAACATCCGGTACGGGCTGATCAAGCCGCCGGCCGACATCGACGTGGCCATGGTCGCGCCGAAGGGGCCGGGGCACCTGGTGCGGCGGCAGTTCGTGGACGGCAAGGGCGTACCGGTCCTGGTCGCCGTCGAGCAGGACGCGACCGGGCAGGCGCTCGCGCTGGCCCTGTCGTACGCGCGCGGCATCGGCGGTACCCGGGCCGGCGCGATCAGGACGACGTTCACCGAGGAGACCGAGACCGACCTGTTTGGCGAGCAGGCGGTGCTGTGCGGTGGCGCCACGGCGCTGGTACAGACCGGGTTCGAGGTGCTCACCGAGGCCGGGTACGCGCCCGAGGTGGCGTACTTCGAGTGCCTGCACGAGCTGAAGCTCATCGTCGACCTGATGTACGAGGGCGGCATCGCCCGGATGCGGTACAGCATCTCGGACACCGCCGAGTACGGCGACTACTCCCGCGGGCCGCGGGTGGTCGACGCGCGGGTCAAGGACGAGATGCGGAAGATCCTCGGTGAGATCCAGAGTGGCGAGTTCGCCCGGGAGTGGATCGCCGAGGACGACGCCGGGCGCCCGAACTTCACCAAGTGGCGGGAGGAGGCCGCGGCGCATCCGATCGAGGAGACCGGCCGGAAGCTGCGCGGCATGATGAGCTGGGTGGATCGCCCGATCACCGAAACCGCCTGACGCCCGTACCATCCGATCCCGGCGGCGGGTCACCGAACG
>JBDZVD010000105.1:0-24977 GCA_040255525.1 Micromonosporaceae bacterium
GATCCGCCTGTACATGCGCTTCTGACCGCGCCTTCGCCGGCCGCCGCGTCCGCGTCCCGGTGCGCTGGCCGGCCGTTACCCCGGCCGCCGCTTCTCCGCGGCCCGCCACAGCCGGCTGCCGGGCCACCTCCCAAGCCGCCCGTTCCCGTCACCCAGGCCGAGCCCCTAGGCATACCTAGGCGCTCGGCGCAGCCGGCTAGGTAGCTCGCGCCAGCGAAGATAGGTAACCGGTCCCGATGGCTGTGGAGCCTTACCGCACGAGTATGGAATCGCGCCGGACGACCGGCGTGAAGAGGCCGGAAGCGACCGGCACGACGAAGGAGACCGAGAATGTTCACCCACCCGGATCTGTTGCTCGCCCAGCAGAAGCAGCGCCAGCGCGACCTGATCTCTCAGGCCGAGGAGTACCGGCTGCTGGCCGCCGCCCGCCGCTCGCGGCGGGCGCGCCGCGCCGCCGGTGATGCGGCTATCACGCCCGTGGTACGGGGGCGTCCGGCCGGTAACCTTGCTGCGTGCGGACCACACGCGGCGGCGTCAGCCCGATGATGATCGGGCGGAACCACGAGTTGCGCCAGTTGACGCGGCTCGTGGCGACGTCCCGTCCGCACGTCGCCATCGTGGCGGGCGAGGCGGGCATCGGCAAGACCCGGCTCATCCAGGAGCTGCTGGCCACCCTCCCGCCAGAAGCCGTGGTGCTGACCGGGCAGGCCGAGCCCGGCTCGCTCGCCCGCCCGTACGAGGTGCTGCTCGACGCGATCGACGCCGCCGACGGCGACCGCGTCGACGGGGCCGCGCTGGCCGCCCTGACCGACCCGCTCCGCAGCCCGGTCGAGCGGCTGCACGCCGGGCTGGTGCTCCTCGCCGGCCTGGTCGGCGACGCGCCGGCGGTGATCGTCTTCGAGGACCTGCACTGGGCCGACTCGGAGAGCGCGGCGCTGTTCGAGCGGCTCGCCGACCAGCCCGGGCGGCGGCTGCTGATCGGCACGTACCGCCCGGACGAGGTCACCAACCGGCAACCGATCGCCGCCCTGCTCGGCAGGCTGGAGCGCCGGCACGCGGTGGTGAACGTGCGGCTCGGGCGGTTGACCGAGGCGCAGACCGCCGCACTGCTGGCGGCGGCGACCGGGCGGCCGGCGCCGTACCGGACGGTCGCGGCGCTGCACCAGCGCACCGGCGGGAACCCGTTCTTCCTGGAGGAGCTGCTGCGCGGGCACGCGGGGGAGAACCTCGAGACCCTCTGCGACCGGCCGCTGCCGTGGAGCCTGGCCGAGGTGCTCCGCCGGCAGGTGGACGACCTCGGGCCGGACAGCCGCCGGATCGTCGAGGCGGCCGCCATCCTCGGCCACCGGGTGCCGTTCGACCTGCTTGCCGCCGTGACCGGAGCCGGTGAGGAGGAACTGATCGGGGTCCTGCGCGAGCTGGTCACCCGCGGCGTCCTGGTGGAGTCCGGTGAGGACGAGTTCAGCTTCCGGCACGCCCTGGTCCGGGAGGCGCTGGCCGAGCAGATGCTGGGCCGGCAGCGCCGCCGGTTGCACGAGGCGGCGCTGGAGGCTCTGCTGGCCGCCGGCGGGTCCGATCCGGCGCTGGTCGCGTACCACGCGCGCCGGGCCGGCCGGTACGACGACATGGTGGCCGCGGCGCGCCGCGGCAGCGCCCTGTACCTGGCCATCGGCTCGGCGTACCAGGCGCTCCAGCTGGCCGAGATGGGGTTGGAGGAGGTCGGCGAGGACGCCGGGCTGCTCGGCGTCGCGGCCCGGGCGGCCTGGCTGGTCGGGCTGCTCGACGACGCCGTCGGGTACGCCCGCCGGTGGCGCGACCGCGCACCCACCACGGCCGAGCGCGCCGACGCGCTGTACCTGATGATCCGGCTGGCGTGGGAAACCGACGACCTCGACGAGATGCGGGCCCTCACCGACGAGATGCAGCAGCTGATCACCGAGCTTCCGCCCGGCCCGGAGCAGGCCCTGGCGATGACCGCGGTGGCCCAGTCGACCATGCTGCGCGGCGAGCCGGAGGAGAGCCTGGCCTGGTCGCAGCGCGCGCTGGAGCTGGCCGAGCGGCTGGACCTGCCGAACATGCGGCTGGCCGCGCTGGTGGAGAAGGGCTCGGTGCTCGTCGACTGCCTGGAGACCGCCGAGGAGGGCCGGGCGATGCTGGCCGGGCTGGTCGACGAGGCGGAGAAGCTGGGTGAGTGGGTACTCGCCGCGCGGGCGCTGAACAACCTGGTCCAGGGGGTACCGACCGCCGAGTCCAGCGAGCACGCCGAGCTGCTGGAGCGGATGCGCGTCGACGCAGAGCGGGCCGGCTTCGAGTCGCTGGCCGTGGCGGCCTACTTCCAGGGCCGGGCGCGCCTTTCGGTGCGGGAGGGCCGGCTGGACGCCGCGATGGCGGCGCTGGAGCAGGGGCAGGCGCGGGACCGGGGGTACCTGCGATGGGGCCAGCGCAGCGGGTTCCACGCGGTGCTCCTGGCCGGGTTGAGCCTGGAGGCCGGTGAGCTGGACCGGGTCGAGACGATCCTGGGGGAGTTGCGTGCCGCCGCGGCCCGCGGTGACCGCAGCGCCGCGCTGGTGATTCCGGGTCTCGCGCTGCACCTCGCCGCGCGGCGTGGCGACCTGGTCACCGCCGACGGGCTGGTCGACGAGCTGATCGCGGCGATGAGCGGGTCGCCGTGGCGCAGCCAGTCGCAGGCGCACGACCTGGTCTCCGCCGGGCTGCACGTCGGCCTGCCGCTGCCGCGGATCGCCGAGATCGCCCACAACCTGCTCGGCCCCGACATCTGGGGCGACTTCCGGATCCTGGTGGACGCGCAGCTCGCCGAGGCGAGGGGCGAGCACGAGGCCGCGCTGTCCGGGTACCTGCGGGTCGCGGGCTCGCCGGTGCCGCCGCCGTCGGTGCGCGGTACGGCCGAGCTGGGGGCGGCCAGCTGCCTGCTCGCGCTCGACCGGCCGGGACCGGCGGCGGAGCGCGTGGCAAACGCCGGCGCTCTGCTGGCGCACTGGGGCGGCTGGCGGGTCGAGCAGCTGAACGCGCTGCGCGCCCGGCTCGGCCTGGAGCCGGAGGACGGCCAGCGCACGGTGACCGGCACCGGCGCGCTGACCCCGCGCGAGCGCGAGGTGGCGCTGCTGATCGCCGACGGGCTCACGAACGCGGAGCTGGCGCGCAGGCTGTACATCTCGCCGAAGACGGCGGCCGTGCACGTGTCCAACATCCTGCGCAAGCTCGGCGTCTCCTCGCGTACCGAGGTCGAGGGCGCGGTCCGGCGCTGACAGCGCTGTTTCCCGCCCGGGTACGGGTGCGCTCTTGACCAGTGCGCGGACACCGACGTACGTTTCCCAGGGCGTTCACTAACTTGGTTCGCGTTCACGTTCGTGAACGGGGATGGTGGCGCGACCGCGGGCAGGTGGGGGAGACCCGCCGCCACTGCCCGCTGCCGCTGCTCGCCGCCCAGTCGCCGCCGGTGAGCGCACCGAACGGCTGAAGGGACAGATATGACGATAAACGACTCGGCGTCCCGGCTCGCCGGGCGGCTTGACGGGCTGCTGTTCTTCCCGGTCACCGCGTTCGGGCAGGACGGAGGGGTCGACCTCGACGCGTACCGGCGGCACCTGGCCAGCCGGCTGTCGGCCCGCGACGACGCGCTGGGCGCGGTCTTCGCGTGCTGCGGCACCGGGGAGTTCTTCTCGCTCGGCGTCGAGGAGTACGCCGCGTGCGTGCGGGTCGCCGTCGAGGAGGCGGCCGGGCGGGTGCCCGTGATCGCCGGGACCGGCTACGGGGCGGCCCTGGCGACCCAGTTCGCCCGGGCGGCCGCCTCCGCCGGGGCGGACGGGTTGCTGGTCATGCCGCCGTACCTGGCCGACGGCGGCCAGGCCGGGCTGCGGGAGCACTACCGGCGGCTGGCCGACGCGGCCAACCTGGAGTTGATCCTCTACCAGCGGGACAACGCGGTCTTCACCCCGGAGACGGTCGCCGACCTGGCCGCGCATCCGCGCGTCGCCGGGTTCAAGGACGGCCGTGGCGACCTGGACCTGATGCGGCGCATCGTCGGGGCGGTGCGGCAGCGGCACGGCGAGGACGCGCTGCTGTACTTCAACGGCATGCCGACGGCGGAGATGACCTCCCAGGCGTACCGGGCGGTGGGCGTGCCCGGGTACTCCTCGGCGGTGTACTGCTTCGCGCCCGACCTGGCGATGGCGTACTACCGGGCCTACCGGGGCGGCGACGAGACGACCGCGAACCGGCTGCTGGACGGCTTCTGGCGGCCGTACGTCCAGCTGCGCCAGTCCGGCCGGGGGTACGCGGTGTCCCTGGTCAAGGCCGGGGTGCGGCTGGAGGGGGTGGACGTCGGGCCGGTCCGGCCGCCGCTGTCCGAGCCCGAACCGGACCACGTCAACCGGCTGGCCGAGCTGATCGCCGCCGGACGGGAGCTGATCTGATGAGCACGGGTACCCCCGCCACCGGCGCCGCCATCACGGACATCACCGTCACGGACATCACGGTCACGCCGATCGCGGTGCAGGACCCGCCGCTGCTCAACTCGGTCGGCGTGCACCAGCCGTACGCGTTGCGCGCGATCCTCCGGGTGCGCACGGACACCGGCCTGGTCGGCCTGTCCGAGGCGTACGGCGACGACCCCACGCTAAACCGGCTGGGCCGCGCGGCGGCGGCGCTGACCGGCTTGTCCATCTGGGACCTCAACGGCCTGAGCCGGCGGGTCGCCGTGGCGCTGGGCGAGGTGGCCCCGGACAGCCCGACCGAACTCGCCGGCGCGCCCAGCGTGGCCAAGGCCATCGCGTCCACCGTGTCCGCGTTCGAGGTCGCGCTGTACGACCTGCAGGGCAAGGCGACCGGGCTGCGGGTGTGCGACCTGCTGGGCGGCGCGGTACGCGAACAGGTGCCGTTCTCCGCGTACCTGTTCTACAAGTGGGCCGGCCACCCCGGGCAGGAGCCGGACGCGTTCGGCCAGGCGCTGGACCCGGACGGCATCGTGGCGCAGGCCCGCACGCTGGTCGACCGGTACGGGTTCGGTTCGCTCAAGCTCAAGGGCGGGGTGTTCCCGCCGGACGAGGAGATCGCCGCGATCCGGGCACTGCGGGACGCGTTCCCGGGGCACCCGCTGCGGCTGGACCCGAACGCGAACTGGACCGTCGAGACCAGCGACCGGGTGGCCGGAGAGCTGGCCGGGGTGCTGGAGTACCTGGAGGACCCGACCGGCGGGATCGGCGGCATGGCGCGGGTGGCGGCGCGGACCGACCTGCCGCTGGCCACGAACATGTGCGTGACCACGTTCGACGACATCCCACCCGCGGTGGCCGCCGGCGCGGTGCGCATCGTGCTGTCCGACCACCACTTCTGGGGCGGCCTGCGCGCCTCACAGAAGCTCGCCGGCATCTGCGAGACCTTCGGCCTGGGCCTGTCCATGCACTCCAACACGCACCTCGGGATCAGCCTGGCGGCGATGACCCACCTGGCCGCGGCGACCCCGAACCTGACCTACGCCTGCGACACCCACTCGGTGTGGCAGGTCGAGGAGGTCATCGAGCCGGGCGCGGTCGCGGTGCGCGACGGTTCGGTGCGGGTACCGTCCGGTCCCGGCCTCGGCGTCACGCTCGACGAGGACTCGCTGTCCCGGCTGCACGAGCAGTACCTCCGCTGTGGTATCCGGCGCCGCGACGACATCACGCCGATGCGCGCGGTCCACCCGGACTGGACCGGAGCGAGGCCACGGTTCTGATGCAGACCGCGGCGTACCTCTACCCCTGGGACGTGGTCGGCGACCCGGCCGCGCCCGATCTGCTGGCCGGGCTGGGCCTGGACCACGTCGTGCTGGCCGCGGTGTACCACGGCACCCGGGCGCTGACCCCCCGCCATCCGCGTCACCGGGTGGTGGTGGCGCACGGGAGCGCCGCCTACTACCCGGTCGGCGACGCGCGCTGGCAGGGCGCGGCCCTGCGCCCGCGGCAGGCGGACTGGCTGGGCTGCGCCGACCCGTTCGGCGAGGCCACTCTCGCGCTGCGGGCGGCCGGGGTGGCGGTGCACGCCTGGGTGGTGTGCAACCACGTCGACCTGCCCGGCACGGTGGAGCAGAGCGTGGTCAACGCGTACGGCGACCGGTACCCGTGGGCGCTGTGCCCGGCCCGGGACGACGTGGGCGAGTACCTGCTCGGCCTGGCCGCCGACGCCGCGGCGCTGCCCGGCATCGACGGCGTCGAGCTGGAGGCGTGCGGGTGGTACGGCTACGACCACCTCAGCGCGCACGACAAGGTCGGCGGCGTGCCGCTGTCCGGGGCGGCCCAGTACCTGTTGTCCCTGTGCTTCTGCGCGGCCTGCGCCGCCGCGTACCGGGCCGGCGGCATCGACCCGGAGGCGCTGCGCGGGCGGGTGCGCGCCGCGCTCGACGCGGTGTTCGCCGGAACCGCCGAGCCGGTCGGGCCCGGTGACGACGAGGCCGCGCAGATCGGCGGCCTGCTCGGCGCGGGTCTCGCCGCGGCGGTGGCCGACGTGCGCCAGGGTGTCGCCGACCGGCTGCGCGCCGCGGTGATCGGGCGCATCCGCACCGAAGGTCCGGAGCTTTCCGTGCTGCTGCACGCCGACCCGCGGCCGCACCGCACGGTCGCGTTCACCGGCCTGGACCCGGCGCGGGCGGCCACTGTGGCCGACGGTCTCGTGGTCAACTGCTGGGCCGGACCGGACGCGGTGCCGGCCAGCCTGGACGGCGGCGGCCGGGTGTACGCGAGCCTGCTGGCCGTGCGCGGGATGGGCGGCCGGCCGGACCGGTTGCCGGCACAGGTCGCCGCGGCGGAGGCGGCCGGAGCGCACGGCGTGCGCCTGTACCACGCCGGGCTGGCCGGTGCGGCCGACCTGGCCGCGGTCCGCGACGCGGTCCGTGAGCTGGCGGCACAACCGCCGTCCGGGGGCGGTCGGTCGCACGGGACCGCTTGTCCCTCGACGCCGCCGGCCACCGCGGGTGGGGGACAATGACGTGACCGACGGAAGCGACAGCGAGGTGGCGGCGTGAGCGAGTGGGACGTCTGGAGCATCGACGCCCGTACCGGCGAGAAGGTCGAGGCGGTGGCATCCACGGCCACGGACGCCGAGGTGGACGCCGCGGCGAGCCGGGCGGCCGAGGTGGCGCCGGCGCTGGTGGCGGCCGGTCTGGCCGGGCGGGCCCGACTCCTGCGCGCGATGGCCGACCAGATCGAGAAGGACGGCGACGCGATCGTCGAGGCGGCCGACCGGGAGAGTGCCCTGGGCCAGGTCCGGCTGCGCGGCGAGCTGGCCCGATCGGCGTACCAGCTGCGCCTGTTCGCCGAGGTGCTGGCCGACGGCGGGTACCTCGAACTGACCATCGACCACCCGGACCCGAACGCGGCACCGGCGCCCCGGCCGGACCTGCGCCGGATGCTGGTACCGGTCGGCCCGGTGGGCGTGTTCTCGGCGAGCAACTTCCCGCTGGCGTTCAGCGTGCCGGGCGGTGACACGGCCAGCGCCATCGCGGCCGGCTGCCCGGTCGTGGTCAAGGCGCACTCCGGCCACCCGTACACCTCGCAGCTGTGCGCGGCGGCGCTGCGCCGGGCGGCCGCCTCGGTGGCGCTGCCCGAGGACGTGGTGCAGGTGGTGCACGGCCGGCAGGCCGGTACCAGGCTGGTGGTGCACCCGGCGATCCAGGCGGTCGGCTTCACCGGTTCGGTCGGCGGCGGCCGGGCGCTGTACGACCTGGCGACCAGCCGGCCGCAGCCGATCCCGTTCTACGGCGAGCTGGGCAGCATCAACCCGTTCGTGGTGACGCCGGAGGCCGCCGCGCAGCGCGCCGAGTCCATCGCGTCCGGTCTGGCCGCCTCGTTCACCCTCGGCGTCGGGCAGTTCTGCACGAAGCCGGGCCTGGTGTTCGTGCCGGCGGGCCCGGACGGGCAGCGGCTGATCGACGCGTTGGCCGAGGCGGCCGGCCGGATCGCCGGCGGTCCCATGCTGACCCCGAGCATCCGGGAAGGCTTCCTGACCGGTGCCGCCGAACGCGTCGCGCTGCCCGGCGTGCGCGCGGTGCTCTCGGCGTCCGGCCAGATCTCCCCGCACGTCCTGGTGGGCTCCGCGACCGCGCTCGACGACGTGCTGCTGGAGGAGTGCTTCGGGCCGCTGGTCGTGGTCGTCGAGTACGGCGGTGAGAGCGAGCTTTTCGCCGCCCTGGACCGGGTACCGGGCAGCCTGACCGCAACCGTCCACTGTGGAGATTCGGAGGGTGAGGCGGGCAGCTTCGCCGACCGGGTCGCCCGGCGGGTCACCGCGATGGCCGGGCGGATCCTGTTCAACGGGTACCCGACCGGTGTCGCGGTCACCTGGGCTCAGCAGCACGGCGGTCCCTGGCCGTCGACGACGTTCCCGCACCACACGTCGGTCGGCACCACGGCGATCCGCCGCTTCCTGCGCCCGGTCGCCTACCAGGACGCGCCGGACGCGCTGCTCCCCGCCGAACTGCGCGAGGACAACCCGCTGGGCCTGCCGCGCCGGGTCGACGGACGGTACCAGCTCCATGGCTGAACCGTCGGTCGCGCCGGTCGCGGCCGCCCCGGCCGAGGCGGCCGGAGCCGGGCCGGTCAAGTCCGCACTGCGCACCGTGGAGTTGCTGGAGTTCTTCGCCGGTCACCGGGGCCTGCACAGTTTGGCCGAGCTCCAGCAGAGCCTCGGGTACCCGAAGAGCAGCCTGTACATGCTGCTGCGCACGCTGACCGACCTCGGCTGGGTGGAGACCGACCCGACCGGGACGCTGTACGGCATCGGCCTGCGGGCCCTGCTCGTCGGCACCTCGTACCTCGACGGCGACCACATCCTCGCCGCCGCCAAGGACACCCTCGACTGGCTCGCCGAGACCACGACCGAGACCGTGCACCTGGCCCGCCTGGACGGTACCGACGTCGTCTACCTGGCCACCCGCGAATCGCAGCACTACCTGCGCCCGATCTCCCGGGTCGGGCGCCGGCTGCCCGCGCACACCACCTCGCTGGGCAAGGCGCTGCTGGCCGAGCGCACCGACGCCGAGGTGGGCGCGATGCTGCCCGCCACGCTGGCCGCGCTGACCCCGCACACCCTGGTCGATCACGACGCGCTGGCAGCCGATCTGCGCGCCACCCGCGAGCGCGGGTACTCGGTGGACCGCGAGGAGAACGTGATCGGCCTGCGCTGCTTCGGCGTCGCGCTGCGGTACCAGCGGCCGGCGCGGGACGCGATCAGCTGCTCGGTGCCGGTGGCCCGGCTGTCCGAGGGCCGGCAGGAGCAGATCGCCGGGGCGTTGCTCGCCGCGCGTGAGCGGTTGGAGCGGATCCTGCGCTAGCCGGATTGCCGATCATCCAGCGGCCACCGAGGTGCCATCGAGCTCGATCGCGTACGGTAACAACGTGCCGCAACCGCCATCCGCACCCACGTCCAGTCTCGATCTGACCGGCGAGCACGTGCTCGTCACCGGCGGCGCCGGATTCATCGGCCGCAGCGTGGTCGCCGGCCTCGCCGCCGCGGGAGCGAGGGTCAGCATCGTCGACCTCCTCCCGTCCACCGCGGTCGGCGGCGAGTCGATCGTCGGCGACCTGTGCGACCCGGCCGTGCGTGACGCTGCCGTCACGCCGGATCTGACCGGGATCGTCCATCTTGCCGCGTTCACCTCGGTACTCGGCTCGCTGCGCGATCCGGCGATGGTCCACCGGGTGAATGTGGAGGCCACCGCCGGCCTGCTCGAACTGGGCCGGCTGCGCGGGGTGCCGCGCTTCGTGCTGGCCTCGACGAACGCGGTCACCGGCGACGTCGGCGACACGCCGATCCACGAGGAGTTGCCGATCCGGCCGCTGACCCCGTACGGCGCGACGAAGGCGGCCGGCGAGATGCTGCTGTCCGGGTACGCCGGCGGGTACGGGATGGCGACCTGCTCGTTGCGGCTGACCAACGTATACGGGCCGGGCATGGCGCACAAGGACAGCCTCATCCCGCGACTGATGCGGGCGGTGCGCGACGACGGCGTGATCCAGGTATACGGCAGCGGCGAGCAGCGCCGGGACCTGGTGCACGTGAGCGACGTGGTGGCCGGGCTGATGGTGGCCTGGCGCAGCGGGCACGTAGGGCCGCTGATCATCGGTACCGGCCGGTCGGTGTCGGTACTGGACATCATCGACGCGGTGGCCAAGGCGACCGGGACGCCGATCCGCACCGAACACGTGCCGGCGAAGCCGGGGGAGATGCCGGCGGTCGTGGTGCGCACCGACCGGGCCCGGGCGCTCGGGTACTCCCCGGCGATGTCGCTGGAGGACGGCCTCCTGACGGTCTGGGACGAGTTTCGGTGAGCCGGC
This sequence comes from Micromonosporaceae bacterium, assembly GCA_040255525.1. Classification (GTDB taxonomy): domain Bacteria; phylum Actinomycetota; class Actinomycetes; order Mycobacteriales; family Micromonosporaceae; genus Rugosimonospora. Next base: position 10,326 of record JBDZVD010000105.1, read on the forward strand.
TCGCCGCGCGGGTGCCGGTGCTGCTGCGCCGCCACGGGGTGCTGGCGGTCCTGCTGGTCCTCGGGCTGGCGCTGCGGGTACTCACCATGATCGCGTATCGGCCGGCGATCTTCTACATCGACTCGGTCGCCTCGTACCTGCTGCCGCTGCCGAACCTGACCGTGACCGGGCAGGACCCGATCGGGTACGACATCCTGCTCCTCAAGCCGGTGCTGGCGGTGGCCGACCTGACCATGGTCGTCGCGCTCCAGCATCTGATGGGGCTGGGCATCGCGGTCACCGGGTACGCCCTGCTCGTACACAAGGGCGCCCGGCGCTGGCTGGCCGCGCTGGCCATGGCGCCGGTGCTGCTCGACGCGTACCAGGTGCAGATCGAACACAACATCATGTCCGACCCGCTGTTCGAGGCGCTGCTGACCGCCGCGCTGACCGTGCTCGCCTGGCCGCGCCGGCCGGACTGGCGCCACGTGCTGGCGGCCGGCCTGCTGCTGGGGATCGCGGTGCCGGTACGGCAGGCCGGCGAGCCGCTGATCATCGCCGCGATGGCCTACGTGGTGCTCGCGGCGCGCGCGTGGTGGCGGCTGGCGCTGGCCGGGATCCTGGCCGCCTGCTTCGCGCTGCCGATCGCCGGGTACGCGGTGCTGTACCACCACAGCACCGGGGTGTACGGCCTGTCCAAGGTCGGCGGCAACTCGTTGTACGGCCGGGTCGCGACGTTCGCCGACTGCACCGGCGTGAGCATGCCGGACTACGAGCGGCCGCTGTGCCCGCCGGTGCCCCGGCCCCTCGGCCACGGACCGGACTACTGGGCCCACGACCCGGCGTCGCCGTCCAACACGGTCAAGCCGCCGGCCGGGATGACCGAGGACGAGTTCCTGCGCGACTTCGACAAGCGGATCCTCAAGCACCAGCCGCTGGACTTCGTCGGGGCGGCGCTGCGCGACTCGGTGAACGTCTTCGGCTGGGGCAGGCCGGCCAGCACCAACCCGGACGCGACCACCGAGCGGTGGCGGTTCCAGACGACGTTCCCGACCTTCCTGCCACTGGTCAGCATCCCGGAGATCACGAAGCTGTCCCACCAGTACGGCGACGGCGCGCCCACGGTCAACACGCCGATCGCCGGGTTCCTGCGCGGGTACCAGCTGAGCGTGGGCTTCACGCCCGGGCCGGTGGTGCTGGTGTCGATCCTGATCGCGCTCGCGGCGGCCCTCGGCCTGGGCCGGGCGCGCCGGGCGCCGACCCGGGCACCGGCCGCGCTGTTCCTGCTCGCCGGCGTGGTTCTGTTGCTGTTCTCCGACTTGTTCCAGTTCTCCTGGCGGTACCAGTTGCCGGGCTACATCCTGTTCCCGATCGGGGCGGTGCTCGGCCTGGTGGCGCTGTTTGACCGGCCGTCGCGGCCGGAGTTCCCCGAGCCGGCCGACATCGACGCGCGGGAGCGGTTCGAGGCGGAGTACGGCGAGCGGCCCTTCCCGCCGGTCGTGATGCTGATCGCGGCCTACAACGAGCAGGCCGGGATCGGCGGCGTGCTCGACTCGATACCGAAGGAGAGCTGCGGGCTGGACGTCGCGCCGCTGGTCGTCGTGGACGGCGGCACCGACGCGACCGCCGAGGTGGCCCGCGAACACGGTGCGTACGTGTGCGCCGTACCGGTGAACCGGGGCCAGGGAGCGGCCCTGCGGCTGGGCTACCACCTCGCCCGAACCGGAGGCGCGCAGTACATCGTCACCACGGACGCGGACGGCCAGTACGAGATGGCCGAGCTGCCGCTGCTGCTCAAGCCGCTGCTGGCGGACGAGGCGGACTTCGTCACCGGTTCCCGGCAGCTGGGCGCCAACGAATCGGCGGATCAGGTACGGCGGCTGGGCACCAAGGTCTTCGCCATGATCGTCTCGGTGCTCACCGGGCAGCGGATCACGGACACCTCGTTCGGGTTCCGGTCGATGCGTGCCGAGCTGACCGGGCAGGTACGGCTGACCCAGCCCCAGTACCAGTCGTCGGAGCTGCTGGTCGGCGCGCTGTGCCGGGGGTACCGGGTGCTTGAGCAGCCGATGACCATGCACCCGCGCAACCAGGGGAGGTCGAAGAAGGGCAACAATCTCGTGTACGGCGGCCGCTACGCCCGGGTGGTCTTCTCCACCTGGCTTCGGGAGCGGAAGATGACCCGGTCGAGGACCGCGAACTTGACCAGAAACATCGCCGCGTAGGTGGCGAAGTAGCTGGCCTCGACGACGACGGCGAGATGAGCGGCGAAGGCATTGACGTGCGGAGCGTAGGATTTGGTCGCCCGGGTGACCCCGGCCGCGGCCACCGCGGTGGCGATCGCGAGCACCGCGTACGAGCCGAGGTCGCGGCTCAGCCCGGTGCGGGTGCGACGGTCCCAGGCCCAGTACCGGTTGGAGACGAAGTTGACGATCGCGCCGGAGGCGAAGGCGGTCACGCTGGCCGCCTCGGGCGGGCTGTGCAGGGTGTGAAACATCACCCAGAAGGCGACCGCGCTGACCAGGGTGGCGAGGGCCGAGCCCAGGGCAAACCGGATGAAACGGCGTAACCTTGGACTAATCGCAACCGGCCGCACGTGATCTCCCTTCGGGTGACGCGCGTTCAGCCTAGCCAGGCACCCTCCCCCGGGTCGCCCGGCGGGGTGTTCCCTGGGATCATCAACGTGACTCGGATGAACCGTTGAGGTTGTAAACGTACGATCATGTGTAGAAATCGATTGCCGTCTGGACCGGGATTTCCTTGGGGTGTGGTCGGCGGAAGGAGTGGAGGATGCGGATACTCGTCCTCGGTGGTGACGGCTACCTGGGCTGGCCTACTGCGCTGCACCTGTCCGAGTGCGGCCACGAGGTGGGCATCGCCGACAACTTCGTGAGGCGTACCTACGACCACGAGCTCGGGGTGCAGAGCCTGGTACCGATCGAGCCGCTGTCGATCCGGGTACGCGCCTGGCAGGAGGTATCCGGCAAGCACCTGGAGACCTACGTCGGTGACCTGACCGACGCCGAGTTCACCTACCGCATGATCCGCGAGTTCCGCCCGGACGCGGTGGTTCACTTCGCGGAGCAGCGCGCGGCGCCGTACTCGATGATCGACCGGGCGCACGCGGTCTACACGCAGACGAACAACGTGGTCGGCAACCTGAACCTGCTCTACGCGATCGCCGAGACGAACCCGGACATCCACCTGATCAAGCTCGGTACGATGGGGGAGTACGGCTACCCCAACATCGACATCGAAGAGGGCTGGCTGGAGATCACGCACAAGGGTCGCACCGACCGGATGCTGTACCCCAAGCGGCCCGGCTCGTTCTACCACCTGTCGAAGGTGCACGACAGCCACAACATCGAGTTCGCCTGCCGGATCTGGGGGCTGCGCGCCACCGACCTCAACCAGGGCATCGTCTACGGCCAGCAGACCGACGAGACGGTGCGGGACGAGCGGCTGGCGACCCGGTTCGACTACGACGCGGTCTTCGGTACCGTGCTCAACCGGTTCGTCATCCTGGCCGCGCTGGGCCAGCCGCTGACCGTGTACGGCGACGGCGGCCAGACCCGTGGCCTGCTCGACATCCGGGACACCGTGGAGTGCATCCGGATCGCCGCGGAGAATCCGGCCGAGCGGGGCGAGTTCCGGGTCTTCAACCAGATGACCGAGACCATGTCGGTGCTGGAGATCGCCAAGCTCGTCGCCGATCTGCACCCGAACTCGGTCGACGTGGAGCACCTGGTCAACCCGCGGGTCGAGGCGGAGTCGCACTACTACAAGGTGGCCCACACCGGCCTGGTGGAGCTCGGGCTCAAGCCGCACCTGCTGTCGGACACGCTGCTGACCTCGCTGTACGGCATCGCCGACAAGTACAAGCACCGGGCCGACCCGGCCGCGCTGCGGCCGACGGTCCGGTGGCGCGCGGCCGCCGAGCACTGACCGAGCACTGACCCCGCGCGGACCGAGCACGCACCGGGGTCACCGCGGGCGCACCGCGACCACCCCGGTCAACGTGCCCACGTACGCCTGCTCTCCGGCCAGCGTCGGCGAGGCGAAGTGCGGAGCCGTCCCGATGGACAGCTTCTGCCGCACCGCCCCGCTGGCCGGATCGAGCAGGTACAGCAGGCCGGCGTCGTAGTCGACCACCCACACCGCGCCGCCGCCCAGCACCGGGGCACCGCGTGCCGGGACTGCGGTGTGCCACAGGACGTGAGGCGTCCCCGCCGGGTCGATCCGGACCGCCCGGGTGCCGTCCGTGCACGGCACGTACACGGTGTCCCCGGCGACGGCCGAGCCGCCGAACGCCCTGCAGATCTCCGCCTGGCCCACCTGGCCGCCGATCCCGCCGAAGTGCCGGCCGTCCAGCACGTACCCGATGCCCCGCTTGCCCGCGATCAGGACGTGCGTGCCCACCACCGCCGGGCTCATCGAGCCCAGGTCCAAATCGTGCGCGTTGTCATCGGCCCACGTCGACGGCGAGAAGCGGTCGGTCAGCCGGAGTTGGGTGTCCAGTTCCAGGACCGAGTCGCTGCCGTCGTAGCCGGAGGTCGACTCGCCGTTGCCGACGGCGTAGAGCAGGTGGCCGTCCAGGACGGCGGCACCGCCCGGCGACCAGATGCCCGCCTCCCGGGTGGTCGGTACCGCGTACCGCGTCACGGGCCCGTCACCGGTGGTGGGTACCGCGACGACCGAACCGATGTACTTCGCGCAGTCGCCGGCGAGCCCCCCGTACGCGACGTAGATCTTGCCGTCGAGCAGGGTCAGCGCGCTGCGCTGCTGGTGCGCGATCGGGTCGCCCTTCGGCGGCTCGGCGGCGCGGACCACCCGCACGACACCGGTGTGCGCGTCGATGCCGTACAGGGTGTGGTGGCCGCCGGTGCTCTCGGCGAGCGCGAAGACCAGGCCGGTTGCCGGGTCGTACACCATGGTGCCGGTGATGCCGAGCGGGTCGATGTCGCCGCACGGCAGGTCGTGCCGCGGGACCGGGGTGCCGACGTGCCGGGACCACTTCGGCTTGCCGGTGGCCGGGTCGAGCGCGTAGACCGTGTCGTTCTCGGTGGCCGCGTACACCGTGCCGCCGACCACGATCGGCTGCCCGTAGACGGCGCCGTCCAAGTGCGCGGTCCAGGCCACGCTGGCCGTACCGACGGCGGGGAAGCCGGGTGCGGTGCCGGTGCGGGCGTTGTCGTGGTGGTACGTGGGCCAGTCCGCGCTGTCCGCCGTGGCCGGGCTGGCTCCGCTGGTACCGCTTCCGGCCGGGATGGTCTGCTCGGACGGTGTCGGCCCGGCGGCCGGCTGGCTGCCGCAGCCGGCAAGGGCGGCCACCAGCGCCACCGCGACCGCCGCGGCACCGGCGGCGGTTGCCCGGCGGCGTCCGTGCGATCCCGTGCCGGTCGTGTTCCTGCCGGTCGTCATAACCGTCGATCAAACCACGTTTCGAGCGCGATCCGTGCCCCGCGCTGGAGGAACGCGTCGGGCATCGCGCCCGGAGGGATGCCTCCGCCATCCTTTGCTCTGCTCACCTATACGCGACGAAATCGGCGCAAAGTGCTGCGTGGAGGTAAGCAGAGCAAAGGACGTCAGCGTCAACGCGCCGCCGGCCGTGTCCGTCCAGGCGACCACGTTCTTCGGCGAGTCCGGCGCGGCGAGTGGCCGCCGCGCAGGCATCCGCGGACGGCGGCGGCGTGCCCCAGAGGGTATGTTACTGACAAGTAGACGACGAGGGGGTCCGGCGATGCCGATCACGTTGTCCGGCGCGGTCGTCGTGGTGACCGGCGGGGCCAGCGGGATCGGTGCGGCGCTCGCCCGCCGGTTCTCCGGGGAGGGCGCCCGGGCCGTGGTCGTGGCCGATCTGGACGCCGCCGGGGCCGAGGCGGTCGCGCTGGGGCTGGATTGCCCCGTCCGCCTCGGTGTCGGGCTCGATGTCGCCGATGAGGCCCAGGTCGCCGCTCTCGCCGCGTGGGTGGCCGGCGAGATCGGACCGATCGACCTCTACTGCTCCAACGCCGGGGTGATCGGGGCACCCGGCCTGGGTACCGACGCCGACTGGCAGCGTGCCTGGCAGGTACACGTGCTGGCCCACCTGTACGCGGCCCGGCACGTGGTACCCGCGATGGTGGCGCGCGGCCGCGGTCACCTCATGGTCACCGCGTCGGCCGCCGGCCTGCTGGCCGAGGCGGACCTGGCGCCGTACTCGGTGACCAAGCATGGCAGCGTCGCGCTCGCCGAGTGGCTCGCGATCCAGCACGGCGACCAGGGCGTCGCGGTGTCCTGCCTGTGCCCGCAGGGGGTGAACACCCCGATGATCGCCGGAGCCACCGGCGGGTCCACGACGCTCGCGGCCGGGGCGGTCATCGAGCCGGAGCAGGTCTGCGACGCGGTGGTGGAAGCCCTCGCGACGGACCGTTTCCTCATCCTCCCGCATCCCGAGGTCCACGCGTACGAGCAGCATCGCGCCGCCGACCGCGACCGGTGGCTGTCCGGAATGCGCCGGCTGCGCGCCCGCGCCAGGGAAGGCCGTGACAGGGAGACCCGGGCCAGGGAAAGCCGGGCCAGGGAAAGCCGGGCCCGGGAGAGCCGTGACCGAGAGAGCCGTCACCGACAATGAAGGGAAACGCCATGTCCCAGCGCGTCGCGATCGTCACCGGAGCCGCCCGGGGGATCGGTGCCGCCACCGCCGTCCGCCTGGCCCGGGATGGACTGGCCGTGGCCGTCGTCGACCTCGTCGAGGATTCCTGCGCCGATACGGTGGCCGCCATTGCCGGCGCCGGGGGCCGGGCGGTCGCGGTGGGCGCGGACGTCTCCGACGCCGAGCAGGTGGCCGCCGCTGTGGCCCGGGTCGCCGACGAGTTGGGGCCGCCCACGGTCCTGGTCAACAACGCCGGCGTGCTGCGCGACAACCTGCTGTTCAAGATGACCGACGAGGACTGGGACACGGTGCTCGGCGTGCACCTGCGGGGCGCGTTTCTGTGCAGCCGGGCCGCGCAGGCGCACATGACGAAGGCGCGGTTCGGCCGGATCGTCAACCTGTCGAGCACGTCCGCGCTCGGCAACCGGGGGCAGGCGAACTACGCCGCGGCAAAGGCCGGCATGCAGGGCTTCACGAAGACTCTCGCGATCGAGTTGGGACCGTTCGGGGTGACGGTGAACGCGGTCGCTCCCGGGTTCATCGTCACCGACATGACGGCGGCGACGGCCGCCCGCATGCGGATCGACTTCGACGAGTTGCAGAAGCGGGCGAGCGAGGAGATCCCGGTACGGCGGGTCGGCCGTCCCGAGGACGTCGCCAACACCGTGTCGTTCCTGGTGAGCGACGACGCCTCGTTCGTGTCGGGCCAGGTCATCTACGTGGCCGGCGGCCCCCGGGCCTGAATGGGGACGGTCGCGGGCGTGCCGCCCGGCGCGCCCGCGACCGGTACCCCGGCCGGTCACCCCGCCGGTCGAGTCACCAGGACGCGACCGCCGGGATGATCTGCTGGCCGATGATCTCCAGCGGCGCCACCTGCCACACGCCGGCGACCGCGCCGATCGCCGCCTGGAAGCCCAGATCCGCCAGGCGGCGCAGCTCGGCCAGCGTCTCGTCGACCCGCTGGCCGTTCGGCCCGACGTTGAACGGGTAGTAGACCGTCTTCAGGATCTCGTCGTACGGGCGGCCGAGCCGGTCGCAGTGCCCCCGCAGCACGTCCAGCTTGTGTTCCACGTCCGGCGTGGCGAACAGGTTGCACGCGTCGGCGTACTGGGCAACCATGCGCAGCGTCTTCTTCTCGCCCCCGCCGCCGATCATGATGGGCGGGTGCGGCCGGTGCAACGACTGCGGCGAGTTCAGCGGCCGGTCCAGCGAGAAGTGCGTGCCCCGGTACGGCGACTCGTCGCCGCGCCACATCTGGAGGCAGATCTGCAGCGCCTCCTCCAACTGCTCGAAGCGCACCGCCGTCGGCGGGAACGGCACGCCCAGTCCCCGTGACTCCTCTTCGTTCCACCCCGCGCCGACGCCGAGCCAGGCCCGGCCGCCGGAGAGCACGTCGAGGGTGGTGACGATCTTCGCCAGCAGGCCCGGGTACCGGTAGATGACGCCGGTCATCACGGTGAACAGCTGGGCGCGGGAGGTGTGCGCGGCGAGGTAACCCAGGGTGGTGTACGCCTCCAGCATCTCGTGTTCCACGGGACCGACGTTGCTGATCTGGAAGAAGTGGTCCATCACCGCGACGTAGTGGAAGCCCTGCTCGTCGGCGGTGCGGGCCACGGTGGCCAGGTCGGCGCCGAGCGCCGAGGGTCCGTTGGGGGTGGTGAAGTCGGGGATCTGAAGGCCGATCTGCATCTCGGGGTTCCCTCTTCGTGTCTCGTGGAATCGCTCACCCGATTCTTTCAGGGCGTCTGTTTGCCGGCGGTCGCGCCGGGGAAGATCTTGCCCGTGCTCCCTCGCGCCCACTCCCTCCGGTTGCGCCGTGCCGCGCGACGGCATTTCGGCTGGGGCCAGCTGCGTACCGGCCAGCTCGCCGCGATGCGGGCGGTACTGCGCCGCCACGACGCCCTGGTCGTCCTGCCCACCGGGCACGGCAAGTCGGCCGTGTACCAGGTGCCCACGACCGTACTGACCGGCCCGACCGTGGTCGTCTCGCCGCTGCTGGCGCTCCAGGAGGATCAGATCGCCTCGCTCGCCAGCCGGGCGGATCCCCGGCTGTGCGGGGTACGCGTCAGCTCGGCGCAGAGCACCGGGCAGCAGGCGGCCGCGTTGAAGGAGGTCCGCACCGGCCGGGCGCGGTTCCTGTTCATCACCCCCGAGCAGCTGTCCCGGCCGGACCGGCTCGCCGAGGTGGCCGCGCTCAGGCCGACCCTGGTGGCGGTCGACGAGGCGCACTGCGTCTCGGCCTGGGGGCACGACTTCCGGCCGGACTACCTCCAGCTCGGCCACCTGATCCGGGAGCTGGGCAGGCCGCCCGTCGTCGCGCTGACCGCGACCGCGTCGCCGCCGGTACGCGAGGACATCGTGACCCGGCTCGGGCTGCGCGACCCGGTCGAGGTGGTGGCCGGGCTGGACCGGCCCAACCTCACCCTCTCCGCGCTGCACTGCGCGAGCGAACAGATCCGGTGGCAGCGGCTGTGCAGCGTGCTGGAGCAGGTACCGGTGCCCGGCATCGTGTACGTCCCGACCCGGCGCGCCGCCGGAGAGCTGACCGGGCGGCTGCGCGGTGCCGGCGTCGACGCCCGGGAGTACCACGGCGGGATGGCGGCCGGCGAGCGTACCCGGCGGCACGAGGACTTCCTCGCCGGCCGGGTACCGGTCATGGTCGCCACGTCGGCGTTCGGCATGGGCATCGACAAGCGCGACATCCGGTTCGTCGTCCACGCGGCGCTGCCCGACTCGCCGGACAGCTACCTGCAGGAGATCGGGCGTGCCGGGCGGGACGGGCAGCCGGCGCAGGCCGTGCTGCTGTACCGCGGCGAGGACACCGCGCTCCAGCGTTACTTCACCGGGGGCATGCCGGACCTGGACGACCTGCGCCGGCTGGCCGCCGCGCTGCGCGAGGCGCCGGCGACCAAGGCCGAGGCGGCGGAGCGCACCGGGCTCGGCCCGCGCAAGCTGGGGCACCTGCTGTCGCTGCTGGAACAGGTGGGCGGGGCGGTGCGGGGGGCGCGCGGTCGCTGGTCGGCCCCCCGGTACGCGCCGGACCCGGACGAGGCGGCCCGGCTCGCGCGCGACGAGGCCGAGCGCTACCAGGGGGTGGCCCGGTCCCGGACCGACATGATGCGCCACCTCGCCGAGACCACGTCCTGCCGTACCCGGGCGCTGCTGGCGTACTTCGGGGAGCACCAGCGCGGCTCCTGCGGGCACTGCGACAACTGCCTCGCCGGTACGGCGGCGTCGACCGCACCGGCCGACGGGCCGTACCCGGTGCACAGCGCGGTACGCCACCCGGAGTGGGGTGCGGGCATGGTGCTCAGCTACGACGGCGACCGGATGGTGGTGCTGTTCGACGACGTCGGGTACAAGACGCTGTCGGTGCCGGTCGTCCGGGAGCAGGGGCTGCTCGCGCCGGCCTGAGCCCTACCCGTCCACCCAGCTCGCCGGCGCGGACTGCACCTCGCGTACCACCGCCCCGGCCGCGCCCACCACCGCCGCGCGGGTACCCAGGGCACACGCCCGGACCGGTACCGGCGACCAGGCCGCGGTCAGTACCCGCGTGGCCAACTCCCGCTCCACGGCGGCGCACAGCCAGCCGGCCAGCGCGGCGAAGCTGCCACCCAGCACGACGGCGTCCAGATCGAGCAGGTTCACCACGCCCGCCGCGGCGATGCCCAGCGCGGTACCGGCGGCGCCCAGCGCGTCCAGCGTGGCCGGGTCGCCGGCGCCGGCCAGTTCGGCGAGCCGGCGCACCGAAAGGTCGGCGGGCAGCGGTTCGCCGGCCGGTACCCCGGCGGCGCGCAGGATCGCCTCCTGCCCCGCGTACTGCTCCAGGCACCCGCGCGCGCCGCAGCGGCAGGTCGGCCCGTCGGCCGCGATCGTGACGTGGCCGATCTCGCCGCTCCATCCGTGCGTGCCGCGCAGCAGCGCGCCGCCCACCACGATCCCGGCGCCGATGCCGACCTCGCCGGAGACGTAGAGGAAGCTGCGTTCGCGGTCGGCGGCGGACAGCTCACCCAGCGCCGCGAGGTTGGCCTCGTTGTCGATGCGGACCGCCAGACCCGGCCAGTGCGGTGTCGAGGTCAGCGGGCCCAGCACGTCCAGGTCCCGCCAGCCGAGGTTGGGCGCCAACCGCACCAGCCCCTGCGCGTCGACCAGCCCCGGGACGGCCAGCCGGGCTCCGGCCAGCGGCAGGTCGACCGCGTCCCGTGCCCGGGCGGCCAGTCCGGCGACGTCGGCCAGCACGTCGGCCGGAGTCCGGTCGCGCTGGTCGGCCTGGTGGACCTCCAGGTGCCGCACGGCGCCGGTAAGGTCGACCACGGCGGCGGCCAGGTAGTCGACGTTGATCTCCAGCCCCAGCCCGGCCGGGCCGGCGGGGGACAGCACGAGCCCGGTGGCCGGACGGCCCGCTCCGCCGCGGGGCGCCGGGCCCACCTCGTCCACCAACCGCGACCGGACCAGCACCTCCACGAGGGCCGAGACGGTCGCCCGGGTGAGGCCGGTGGCCTGCGCGATCCGCGCCCGCGAGGTGGGTTCGGCGCGTCCCACCTCGCCCAGCACGAGGGCTAGATTGTGCTGCCAGAGGCTGCGCTGTCGTACCGGCCCGTCCATGGTCTTGACACTAGCCGGCTCCGCGCAATAAGTTCAACCGGTAAACAAATCGCGTCGGGAGGACACCATGGCACCCAAGCCGACCAAGGAAGACCGCTTCGCGTTCGGCCTGTGGACCGTGGGCTGGCAGGCCCGCGACCCGTTCGGCGACGCGACCCGCCCGCCGCTCGACCCGGTGGAGGCCGTGCACCGGCTGACCGAGCTGGGCGCGTACGGGCTGAATTTCCACGATGACGACCTGATCCCGTTCGGCAGCGACGAGGCGACCCGCGAGAAGATCATCGCCCGGTTCCGGGAGGCCCTCGCGGAGACCGGGATGGAGGTCACCACGGCGACCACCAACCTGTTCACCCACCCGGTGTTCAAGGACGGCGCGTTCACCAGCAACGACCGGGACATCCGGCGGTTCGCGCTGCGCAAGGTCATGCGCAACCTCGACCTGGCGGCGTCGCTGGGCGCCAAGACCTACGTGTTCTGGGGCGGCCGCGAGGGCGCCGAATCCGACGCGGCGAAGGACATCCGGGCCGCCCTCGACCGCTACCGGGAGGGTCTCGACCTGCTCGCCCAGTACGTGATCGACCGTGGGTACAACATCCGGTTCGCCATCGAGCCCAAGCCCAACGAGCCGCGCGGCGACATCCTGCTGCCCACCGTCGGGCACGCCCTGGCGTTCATCTCCGGTCTGGAGCACCACGAGATGGTCGGGGTCAACCCGGAGGTCGGGCACGAGCAGATGGCCGGGCTGAACTTCGCCGCCGGCATCGCCCAGGCGATGTGGCACGGCAAGCTGTTCCACATCGACCTCAACGGCCAGCGCGGCATCAAGTTCGACCAGGATTTGGTGTTCGGCCACGGCGACCTGCTCAACGCGTTCTTCCTGGTCGACCTGCTGGAGGGCGGCGCGTCCGGCATCCCGGCCTACGACGGGCCGCGGCACTTCGACTACAAGCCGGCGCGCACCGAGGACATCAACGGCGTGTGGGCGTCGGCGGCCGCGAACATGAGCACCTACCTACTGCTCAAGGAGCGGGCCGCGGCGTTCCGGGCCGACCCGGAGGTGGCCGAGGCGCTGGCCGCGACCCGGGTCGCCGATTTGAACACGCCCACCCTGAGCCCGGGGGAGTCCTACGCCGACCTGCTCGCCGACCGGTCGGCGTTCGAGGAGTTCGACGTCGACGCGGCGGCCGGCCGGGGCCTGGGCGCGGTGCGGCTCACCCAGCTGGCCATCGAGCACCTGCTCGGCGCGCGGTGAGGTAGCCGTGAGCGAGCTTCGGCGAGCGGACCAGAGCGACGGGGTCGCGGTGTCCCGCCGTGCCGTCGTGCCTCATCGTGCCGTCGTGCGTCATCGTGCCGCGCGTTGCGGAGCGGCGCGATGAGCGCGTCGGCGCGGCTGGTCGCCGGGGTCGACTCGTCGACCCAGTCGTGCAAGGTGGTGATCCGGGACGCCGAGACGGGCGCCCTGGTCCGCGAGGGCCGGGCCGCCCATCCGGACGGTACCGAGGTGCACCCGGACGCCTGGTGGGCGGCGCTGAACGAGGCGGCGCGGCAGGCCGGCGGGCTGGACGATGTCGCGGCGATCGCGGTCGGCGCCCAGCAGCACGGCATGGTCTGCCTCGACGAGGCGGGCGAAGTCATCCGGCCGGCGCTGCTGTGGAACGACACCCGTTCCGCGGCGGCCGGGCAGGAGCTGGTCGCCGAGTTCGGCGGCCCGGACTTCTGGGCGAAGGCCGTCGGCAGCGTGCCGGTCGCCTCGTTCACCATCACGAAGCTGCGCTGGCTGGCCGAGCACGAGCCGTCCTCGGCCGCCCGGGTGCACACCGTGTGCCTGCCACACGACTGGCTCACCTGGCGGCTGGCCGGCGGTGGCGATCCCTCGGCGGTACGTACCGACCGCGGTGACGCCAGCGGCACCGGGTACTGGTCGCCGGCCACCGGCGAGTACCGGCCCGACCTGCTGCGGGCGGCGCTCGGGCGGGACGCCGGCGTGCCGCTGGTACTGGGACCCGCGCAGGAGGCGGGGCGTACGCGTGGCGGCGCGGCGCTCGGCCCGGGTACGGGGGACAACGCCGCCGCGTCGCTGGGCATCGGTGCCGTGCCCGGCGACGTGGTGGTGTCCATCGGCACCTCCGGTACGGTCTTCACCCCGGCCGGGCAGCCGTCGGCCGACCCGTCCGGGATCGTGGCCGGCTTCGCCGACGCGACCGGCCGGTTCCTGCCGCTGGTGTGCACGCTCAACGCCAGCCGGGTGTTGGACACCGCGGCCGGGCTGCTCGGCGTGGACCTCGACACGTTCGCCGACCTCGCGCTGCGCGCGCCGGCCGGCGCAGGCGGCCTGGTCCTGGTGCCGTACCTGGAGGGCGAGCGCACGCCCAACCTGCCGCTGTCCACCGGTTCCCTGCACGGCCTGCGGCACGAGACGATGAACCCCGCCCACCTGGCCCGCGCCGCGGTGGAGGGGATGCTGTGCGCGCTGGCCGACGGGCTGGACGCGCTGACCGCCGGAGGCATCGAGTGCCGCCGGGTGATCCTGGTCGGCGGCGGGGCACGGTCGGCCGCGGTACGGGCGATCGCTCCGGCCGTCTTCGGTGTCTCGGTGCTGGTACCCCAGCCGGGGGAGTACGTCGCGGACGGGGCGGCCCGGCAGGCCGCCTGGGTGCTGTCCCAGGAGGCGGAGCCGCCGACCTGGTCGACGGGTACCACGGAGATCTACGAGGGGGACGCGGTACCGGCGATCCGCGAGCGGTACGCCGACGCGGCAGGGCGCATCCTCGACCGCCCCTGAGCGGTGCGCCCGTTGCGCCCCGGTGCCCGCGCGGCGCCGGGGCCGTTCGGCGTCGGGGGCCGTTCAGTACCGGATGAAAGACCAGCGATACCGCTAAATCCGCAGCGCGAATTTCCCCATCGGCCCCGATCCGCCACAAAAATCGCGCGCCGCCTCTTCGGATCGCCGAGCATCGGCGGTATGGTCGGTAGTGCCTGCGTGATCGTGAGGTCGTGAGGATCGCTCCTCCGGCTGGATCCGGTCAGGCGACCCACTGGGTCATGGCGGCGCTCTAGGAGTGGGCGCCCCCGACGTAGACGTCCACTGCCTACCTCCGCGTCATGTCCACCCGGACCCGGACTCACCGGTGCGGGGACTTCCCTGTCGGGTGGAAACGGCGCGGGACGGTGTGGAAGGAACACTATGACCGCGATGACCGCAATGCCGAAGAGCGCAACGTCGAACAGCGCAACGCCGAACAATGCCGGTCGCGGCGAGAAGCGGGCCGACCGCGGCGCGACGCCGGAGCGGCGGTACACCGCTTCGCACTCCACTGTGGACGATCGCGCGGTGGACCTGGTCAAGGCGCTCGCGCGCATGGCCGAGGCCGGCCCCGAGCGGGCTCGGGTGCGCGACCGGGCGATCCAGGCGTGGCTGCCGCTGGCCAAGCACC
>JBDZVD010000236.1:0-4496 GCA_040255525.1 Micromonosporaceae bacterium
TGTTGACGATCTGGTAGGTGGCGGTGCAGCCGGTGCCGCTGGGGGTGGTCGGCGGTGTGGTCGTGGGTGGGGTTGTGGTCGGCGGGGTGGTCGTCGGCGGCGTCGTGGTCGGCGGGGTCGTGGTGGGCGGGGCGCTGGTCGGCGGCGTGGTGCTTGTGAGCTGGGTGAAGAACTTCCAGATCTCGCCCGACGTCCAGGTCCTGGCGCCGCTGCTGACCGGCGAACCGTCTACCGGATCGGGAGTGTGGTCTCCGTCGAAGGCAGCCCACTCGACGGGATACCCCGACCGGCAGCCGGAGTAGGCGGTCACGATGTGCGTCAGGCTGCCCTGCGCCGGCTCGGGTGGGTTCTGCGACGCACAGCCGTTGTTCCTGACGAACGTGTCGCGCAGCGCCCGCCCGTTGGAGATGTTGAGCACGCTGTCGTGGATGCCGTGAATCCCCAGGTACGCGACGGGCTGGGTGCCTCCGACGCATCCGCTGAGGTTGGCGCCGGAAAGGACCGCGACGGCGCGGAAGACGGTCGGCCGGGCGCAGGCGAGCGCGTAGCTCATCGCACCGCCGTAGCTCCAGCCCAGCGCGAAGCGCTGTGACGTGTCGACGCAGAGGTCGCCCCCGATCAGGTTGTTCAGGTCGTCGACGAGAGTGAGGTCCTGCCCGTTGGTGTTGGCCCAGCCGTTGTTGATGCCCTGCGGCGCCACGAAGATCGTGCTGTTGTTCGACAGTTGCTGCAGCCCGTAGTAGGCCCAGACAGCGCCGTCGGAGCCGCCGGTGGCGACGTCGTTGGCCGTACCGTTCAGCCAGTGGAAAGCGAAGACCAACCGGTACGGGTGGCCGCGGTCGTAGTTGTCCGGGATCCTCAGGATGTACGTGCGGTTCTGGCCGCTGCTCTGAATCGAGTGGGTTCCGCTCGTCAACGTGGGCGCCTTGCCGCATCCGGCGGTCGAGGCCGCCGGGGTGACGCCGGTGGTCGAGGCCATCGCGCCGAAAGCACCGCTCATCGCCGCGCCGGTCGTCGCGGCGACGGCAAGTGCGGCCACCGCGGTGGTCACCAGAAGATTCCGGTACTTCCACATGTCGGTTCCCCTGTCTGCCAGGCATCGTTGTCCGCGCCCAGGTTTTGCGGCCGGCGGCCGCCCTTTCTATCGGCCGCTGCGCGCCGGTGTCGACGCCGCCGCACCCAATGACGCTGTTACCGTTAACATTCCCACCAAAAACATTTGTCGGTACCGAGCATGAGCATGAGGTGTCGGCGCCACGCCCCAGCGCACCGCCGCACGTACTCGCCGCGGGAAGCGCCACCCGACAGCGACGCCCTGACCGGCGGCGGTTGGCACCCGGCGGCCGGATGGCCTCCGAGGCGCTCCGCCGTCCCGACCCCGGCGAGCGGACCATGGATCGAGCGCGACACGATATTGACGAATAACGATAGCGCTAACAGCCGTCTTTATACGGCACGAGAGGCCGGTTGTCCATACGGACCGGATCGGGACCGCGCCCTCACCAGTCGCCCGTCACGCCCCCGGGCGCGCCTTTCCCCTCCCCGACGCTTGACAACCGGGCGTGCCGAGTGTGAACCTCACGGCTGGGACCCGGGGCGCACAGGGCAGCGCACCAAGGCAACGATTCACCATGCGTCAGCCGCTCGCATCCCGCTCGGCGCCACCAACAGTCGTCCTCGTGAGGCCGCGGCTCGCGCACGATGCTCGCGGCTGTCCGTCACTCGCGCCGGAATTTCGCGCCAGCCAAAACGATCGAACGCGGAAGCGCCTGAGCGGAACAACCATCTCTGATCAGTACATGGTCCGGAGGTCCGCACAACCAGAAATGTTACCGCTAACAGGATAGCCGGAGTGGCGAGGGCGGCACGCAGGAACGCTGTCGCCCGCCGCCGACCGGGCACGACGCCGGCAGATCAGGGAGGTTGAGGATGAAAAAGCTCCGTCGCCGATGGCTCGCGACCGCCGTCCTGGCGGCCGCTGTGACCACCGCCGTAACCGCCGCCGCCGCGGTCGGTGCCGGCAACGCCAACGCCGAGTCCAACGGCGGAGTACGGGTGATGCCGCTCGGAGACTCGATCACGGAGGGTACCCAGGTACCGGGCGGATACCGGATCGGGCTGTGGCAACGGCTTGTCAACGGCGGGTACCGAGTGGACTTCGTCGGTTCGCAGTCGAACGGGCCGGCGACCCTCGGCGACCACGACCATGAGGGGCATCCGGGCTGGCGTATCGACCAGATCGACGCGAACATCGTGGGCTGGCTCAACACCTACCAGCCACACACCGTGCTGCTACACATCGGCACGAACGACGTGCTGCAGAACTACAACCTTTCAGGTGCTCCGGCACGGCTGTCCACACTGATCGATCACATCACCGCGACCGCGCCGTCCGCCGAGGTGTTCGTCGCGCAGATCATCCCCCTCGCGAACGCCGGTCAGGAAGCCGCGGTACGCACGTTCAACGCGGCGATTCCGGGCATCGTGCAGAGCAAAGCCAACAGCGGTAAGCACGTGCACCTGGTGGACATGCACGACGCGCTGACCGTGTCCGACCTGACCGACGGCATCCACCCCACCGCGGCCGGGTACGACAAGATGGCCGCCACCTGGTACAGCTCGTTGCTGTCGGTACCCGGAAGCATCGGCTCCGCCGGTGGCCCGAGCCCGAGCCCGAGCAGTGCGTCGCCGACGACCTCCCCTTCCGCCACGCCTTCCAGCACGCCACCGACGAGCACACCGCCGAGCGGAAACGCTCGCTGCACCGCCAGCTACACGGTGGACAACCAGTGGCCGGGCGGCTTCCAGGCCACGGTACGGGTGACCGCGGTCGGTGCCGTGATCAGCGGGTGGACCGTCACCTGGCAGTACCCCAACGATCAGGCCGTCACCCAGGCATGGAACGCCACGGTCACCGCGTCCGGATCGAACATCACGGCGCGAAACGTGAGCTACAACGGCAGCCTCGCCGCCGGCGGGACCACGGACTTCGGCTTCCTCGGCAGCACCACGGGTACGCCCACCACACCGACCCTCGCCTGTGCGGCGACATGACCGCCAACGCAGGCATGCCCTCCGACCCGCCGCCGAATGGAGCCGCCTCACGATTGCCGATCCCCAGTCACACAGCAGCGGTCCCCGCACGACTTCGTGCCATCAGCCGATGCCGTACCGCCACGCGAGTCCGGGCCGCGTGGCCGCAGCACCGCACCTGGTCGGCGAAGTCGCGGCGCGGACACCGGGCACATCCGGATCACGCACGACGTCTGACCCGTCCCGATCATTGGAGGCGAAGGTGAAATTGCACAGAAGTCCGATCGGCGCTGACCGCCGACGGCGCCGGATCCGCGTAGGGGCGGTGAGCGGAGCCCTGGTAGCCGCGTCGCTCGGCGTCGGCGTCCTGGCCGCCACGGCTCTGCCGGCCCAGGCCGCTACCACGCTGCGCGGTCTGGCCGAAGCCCAGGGCCGCTACTTCGGTACCGCCCTGACCGTCGGCGACATCAACAACGGCACCGAGAGCAACCTGGCCGCGACCCAGTTCGACATGGTCACCCCCGGCAACGAGATGAAGTGGGACACCACCGAGCCGTCCAACGGGTCGTACAACTTCGGCCCCGGCGACCAGATCGTCTCCTTCGCCCAATCCCACAACATGCGCGTGCGCGGGCACAACCTGGTCTGGCACTCCCAACTGCCCTCCTGGGTCAACAACCTGCCCACCAGCCAGGTCCAGTCGGTCATGGAAGCACACATCACCACCGAAGCCACCCACTACAAGGGCAAGCTCTACGCCTGGGACGTCGTCAACGAGCCCTTCAACGAAGACGGCACCCTCCGCCAGGACGTCTTCTACAGGGCCATGGGCACCGGCTACATCGCCGACGCGCTACGCACCGCGCACGCCGCCGACCCGAACGCCAAGCTGTACCTCAACGACTACAACATCGAGGGCACCGGCGCGAAGAGCAACGGCATGTACTCCCTGGCCCAGTCGCTGCTGTCCCAGGGCGTGCCGCTGAACGGGATCGGGTTCGAAAGTCACTTCATCGTCGGCCAGGTCCCGTCCTCCATGCTGTCCAACATGCAACGCTTCGCCAACCTCGGCCTGGACGTGGCCGTCACGGAACTCGACGACCGCATCCAACTGCCGACCAGCAGCGCGAGCCTCCAGCAACAGGCGAACGACTACTCCACTGTGGTCAAGGACTGCCTGGCTGTCTCCCGCTGCGTCGGCGTGTCGCAATGGGGTGTCGACGACGGCCACTCCTGGATCCCCGGCACCTTCCCCGGCTACGGCGCGGCCACCCTGTACGACGCCAACTACAACCCGAAGCCCGCCTACAACGCGACCGTCACCGCGCTGAGCGGCTCCGCCACCCCGCCGCCGAGCAGCGCCCCGCCCACCACGACCCCGCCGACCACGACGCCGCCGACGACCACCCCGCCGACCACCCCCAGCGGCACCGGCTGCACCGCCACCTACCAGATCGTCAACA
>JBDZVD010000237.1:0-4496 GCA_040255525.1 Micromonosporaceae bacterium
AGCTAACCCAGCGCGGTCCGGGGTCAGGTCGCGTGCGCGCCTGGCCCCGGCTCCGCCCGCCGGCGAGGTTCCGCGCAGCGCGGCCGGAATCCGCACCGGCGCCGAAGAGAGGGAAACGGATGAACAGTCTTCGTGACAGATTCCCCGAGCGCGGCCGGCCCGGACCGCGCCTGTACCGAACGGCGGTCACACTGGCCGCCGCCGCACTGGCGGTGGCGGGCACGCTGATCGCCTTGCCGCATCCCGCACAGGCGGCGACCGCCATCACCATCAACGGCGCCTCCGGCGGGCGCGTGTTCGACGGTGTCGGCGCGATCAGCGGCGGTGGCGGCAACAGCCGCCTGCTGATCGACTACCCCGAGCCGCAGCGCAGCCAGATCCTGGACTACCTGTTCAAGCCCGGCTACGGCGCGGCCATGCAGATCCTCAAGCTGGAAATCGGTGGCGACACCAACTCCACCTCCGGCGCCGAGCCCAGCCACGAACACACCCGCGGCAGCGTGAACTGCGATCGCGGGTACGAGTGGTGGCTCGCCGAGCAGGCCAAGGCCCGCAACCCGAACATCAAGCTGTACGGGCTGGCCTGGGGCGCGCCCGGATGGATCGGCAACGGCAACTTCTGGTCCACCGATATGATCAACTACCTGCTGGACTGGCTGGGGTGCGCGTCCAGCCACGGGCTGAGCGTGGACTACCTCGGCGGCTGGAACGAAAAGGGCCACGACGTCACCTGGTACGAGAACCTTCGTTCCGCCCTCAACTCACACAGCTACACCAACGTGAAGATCGTGGCTTCGGACGAGTTCGGGTGGGGCGCCGCCGACGACGCGACGCGAGACGCGGCGTTCGCCAACGCGGTGGCGGTCTTCGGGTCGCACTACGTGTGCGGCTACCGCAGCAGCCAGAGCAGTTGCCCGAGTTCCAGCAACGCGGTGGCCACGGGCAAGCCGCTGTGGGCCAGCGAGAACGGCTCGGACGACTACAACGCCGGTGCGAACGCGCTCGCGCGGGGCATCAATCGGGGCTACATCGACGGGAAGATGACCGCGTACATCAACTGGCCGGTCATCGCCGCCATCACGCCCAACATTCCGTGGGCGACCATGGGTGTCGCGGTCGCTCCGCAGCCCTGGTCGGGCTACTACTCCATCGGCAAGAACGCCTGGGTGATGGCGCAGACCACGCAGTTCACCGCCCCCGGCTGGAGGTACCTGGACTCATCCAGCGGGTACCTCGGCGGCAACCGCAACAACGGCAGCTACGTCTCCCTCAAGTCCACCAACAACCTCGACTACAGCACCATCATCGAGACGATGGACGCCACCGGGCCGCAGACGGTCTCCTTCACCGTCAGCGGCGGGCTGTCCACCGGAGCCGTGCACGTGTGGTCGACCAACGTCAACTCCAACAACCCCGCCGACTACTTCGTGCACGCGACCGACCTCACCCCGTCCGGGGGGACCTACTCCCTGACCGTGCAGCCCGGTTACGTGTACACGCTGACCACCACGACCGGGCAGGGCAAGAGCACGGCGGCCAGTCCCGGGCAGGGAACGCTGTCCCTGCCCTACAGCGACACCTTCGACAGCTACGGCACCGGGACCGAGGCGAAGTACCTCATGGACATCCAGGGGTCCTTCGAGGTCGTTGGCTGCGGAGGCGGCCGGTCGGGCCAGTGCGTCCGCCAGATGTCCGAGCAGGCGCCGATCTACTGGACGACGCAGCTGGCCCAGCCGTACGCGCTGCTGGGGGACCTGGGCTGGAGCAACTACACCGTCTCCTCGGACGTCATGCTGGAGAAGTCCGGCTACGTGCAGCTGATCGGACGGGCCGGCGCCTACCCCCACGAGTACCCGGGCAACCTGAACGCCTACTACTTCCGGGTTACCGACAGCGGGGCGTGGTCGCTGCTGGCCAACAGCACCAGCGGCAGCGTGCGGACCCTGGCCAGCGGTACCACGTCGGCGCTGGGTACCGGCCGCTGGCACACGCTGGCGCTGAAGTTCAGCGGCAGCGCCATCACCGCGTCCGTCGACGGCAGCACCGTCGGCAGCATCTCCGACTCCACCTACGGCGCCGGCCAGGTCGGCTACGGCACCGGCCAGGGCGTGACCGCCCAGTTCGACAACCTGTCCGTCACACCCGGGCCCGGCGGCGGTACCGGCGGGACCAGCGGTGTGCTGCGTGGCGTCGGGTCCAACCGGTGCCTGGACGTGCCGAATGCCAGCCAGAACGACGGAACCCTGCTGAACATCTGGGACTGCAACGGCGGCACCAACCAGCAGTGGACGCAGACGGCCAGCAACGAGCTGCGGGTGTACGGCAGCAAGTGCCTGGACGTGCCGGGCCACGCCACGTCGGCCGGTACCCGGGTCGAGATCTGGACCTGCAACGGCGGCACCAACCAGCAGTGGCGGCTCAATGCCGACGGTACGGTGGTGGGCGTGGAATCCGGGCTCTGCCTTGATGTCAACGGGCAGGGCACCGCCAACGGCACCGCCGTGGAGATCTGGACCTGCAACGGCGGCAGTAACCAGAAGTGGACCCGCAGCTGAGCGCTGGTCGGCGTACGACGCCTGCCCGGGGCCGGGCAACACGGCCGGCCCGGGCAGGCGTCAGTCCGGAGGTTTTCAGCCGGCCATGCGGAGCGTGGTGTCGAGCAGGCGGTTCGCGAAGCCGGTCTCGTTGTCGTACCAGCCGTAGATCTTCGCCTGGGTGCCGCCGACGACCTTGGTGAGGCTGGCGTCGAAGACGCAGGAGGCCGGGCTGCCGACGATGTCACTCGAGACGATGGGATCCTCGGTGTACTCCAGGATGCCGCGTAGCGGGCCGCCGGCGGCCGCCCGGAATGCGGCGTTGATCTCGTCCGGCGTGGTATCGCGGCCGAGATCGGCCGTCAGGTCGGTGAGCGAGCCGACGGGCACCGGCACGCGGATGGAGTAACCGTCCAGCTTGCCGCCGAGCCGGGGCAGGACCAGGCCGATCGCCTTCGCCGCACCCGTCGTGGTCGGGATCAGGTTCAGCGCCGCGGCGCGCGCCCGCCGAGGGTCGCGATGCGGTCCGTCCTGCAAATTCTGATCTTGCGTGTACGCGTGGATCGTGGTCATCGCTCCCCGCTCGATCCCGAACGTGTCGTCGAGGACCTTCGCCATCGGGGCGAGACAGTTCGTCGTGCAGGAAGCGTTCGAGACGATCGTGTGGCGTTGCGGGTCGTACAGGTCGTCGTTGATGCCGATCGCCAGCGTCAGGTCTTCGTTCTTGGCGGGCGCGGAGATCAGCACCCGCTTCGCGCCGGCGTCGAGGTGCGCGCGGGCCTGGTGCGCGTCGGTGAACCGGCCGGTCGACTCGACGACGAGGTCCACGCCCAGCTCCTTCCAGGGCAGCCGTGCCGGATCCCGCTCGGCCAGAACCGCGATCTTCGTACCGTCCACGTCGATCGCGTCGTCGCCGCCCGTGACGCTGGCGGGCAGCGTGCCGGCGGTCGTGTCGTACTTCAGAAGGTGCGCGAGCGTCCGCGCATCGGTGAGGTCGTTCACGGCGACGATCTCGACGTCCTCCCGGCGCCTCAGCTGGGCCCGCAGCAGGGCTCGGCCGATGCGGCCGAAGCCGTTGATGCCCACACGCACGGTCATGGCGAACAGCCCCCATCATGTAACCAGTCTGTCAGGTTACATGATGGGGGTCTCCGTGAAACCGGTCAAGCTGGTTACCATGGCGCGGTGGAGTTCAACTTCTTCGGCGGCGACCTCGCGCTCGACCTGACCGGCACCCTCGGCAGGCGGTACGGCGGCACCCCCGTGGAGTTCCTCCACACCCCCGCCGACCTCCATCGCTGGCTCACCGCCGCCGGCATCGCCGACCCCTCGGCTGCGGTGGACGACGAAGACCTCGCCACGGCCAAAGACCTCCGAGAAGCCATATACCGCCTTGCCTACGCCGCGATGAGCGCCCACTCCAGCCGCCGCACCGCGGTCGGTGGCAGCGGCACGGCCGCCCCCGCCCCCGCCACCGCCGACCGAGCCATCGTGAACCAGGCCGCCGCGGTCACGCCCCCGGTCGTGCGCATCGACGACACCGGTGTGCTGGTCCTCTCGGGATCCGCGCGGGCGTCCCTCTCGCTCGTCGCCCGCGCGGCGATCGTGCTCGTCACCGGGCCGTCGGCGGCCCAGCTGCACGAGTGCGAAGGCCCCGCCTGCACCCGGATGTTCCTCGACAAATCGGCCCGCGGGACCCGCCGCTGGTGCGACATGAGCCGCTGCGGCAACCGCACCAAGGTCGCCAAGTTCCGCGCCCGTCAGACCACCACGACGACGACGTCCGTCCGCACGGTCGCCCCCGGGGCGTGACCCTGGATCCTCGGGAGGCGTTGCCGCCGGTTTCACCGGTAACCGGCGACAACGCCTTGGCCTGCACCGCGCTCCCGGTGGCGTCCCGCTTTCCCACCTTTCCTGGGAAGTCCGCGGACGGCGGACCGTCGGCCACTCGTGAGATCAGCC
>JBDZVD010000106.1:0-24835 GCA_040255525.1 Micromonosporaceae bacterium
CCTGCTCAGCGAATCAGGACCTTCAGCAAGCCCGATTCTGCTGGCACGGAAGGGCGCTCTCGCGCTCCGGCACACCCCTCACCCATGATCATCGGTGGATCCGGGCTTAGTGTGCGGGCGCCTCGGTGGGTGTAGGTTGCCGACCGGTCCTCTCCCTGCCGGTACTCGACGGCCGCGAAAGTGTCGGGGGTGGGGTGTCTACTGAGTACCGCTCCTCGGGGCGGAGCACCGGTCCGATTCAGCTGTGAGGAATGCGGCTCACATGGACGTTGAAACTCAGGCGCCAGGTTCTGGCATGCAAAACGACCGCGCGTCGACGCGGGATGACGACTACCTGACGGTCATGATGTTGTCCGCCGGGCTGGCGGACATCATCCGGCGGCGGAGGCGGGCGGCAGAAGGGTCGGCGAACGAGGTCGGGCTCTTGCCCGCCCCGTGGCGGGTGGGCTTCTCCCGGCTGTGGTGGCGGTATTCCGATCAGGGACTCCAGCCACTGGACAGCGACCTCGCCCTGTTGGCGCTGTGCACGCAGCCACTGGCGACGTGGCCGGTGGCGCTCGACCTGTCGATCACCGACCTTCAGAACAGCCTGCTGGTCGGTGAGGAACTGACCGAGTTCGCGGTCCAGGGTTCTCGGCTCGCCCGCCACGACGTGGAGGCCGAGTGGATCGAGAACCAGGTCCACGCGGCGCTGCGGGAGGCCGCGTCCGGCAACGGCAGCTCGGACGAGGAGATCGAACAGGCGTACGCGACGCTGCGCCGCTATCTGATCGACCACGCCGTGGTCGCCGACCGGGACATCCGCAACCTCGAGCGGCGCTTCCCGGCGACGGACAACAACGGACAGACGTACGTCCATGGCCTGGTCAACATCGCCTATCATGCGCGGCCTGCCCGCGAGCCGCGGGAATACCTGCTGTGCCCGCCGTGTCGCAACGTGCGCGTCGACGCGGCTTGTGGCTGCGCCACGGCGGGCTGCCCCGGCGGGGCGCCGCAGACGTTGACCGTACGGCCACTTGCGGTGATCTACGAACAGCACCGGGCGACGCGCAAGTACATCCACGATCCGGGCCTGGTCGAGGCGCGGATCATCGACGCATTGTCCGTGGACTCGCTGGCCCACGCGGTCAAGGTCACACCGTACCCGGGCGTCGACGCCCTCGACGTGTTGATCCAGTTCCTGCGGCGAGACACCGGCGGGGAGACGCGGGTGGTCGAGACCTGGGGCGTGGACGCCAAGGACCAGGTGAGCGCGCGGCTGCTGGGTCGGGGCTTCACCTGGCCCGAGAGGCCGGTGTGCGAGCGCCGGTACCTCGCGTTGCCGATGCACCGGGCGGTGCAGCCCGGCTACATCAGCGACCTGGAGGCCGAACTCGACGGGCGGGTCGCCGGCGTGCACGTGATCGACGAGAACCGGCTGGTCGCGCGCGTCAAGGAACGGGTGAAGGAGTTGACCGGGTGAGGGACACCTCGTCGTGGCGCGACAACCTGATGAGGCAGATGCGCCGGGAGCAGTTCCCGGAAGCCGTGATGGCCCGGGACGTGTTCTGCCAGGTGGAGCTGGGGCTGCACTTCTTGACGAAGCACTTCCCGGGTGAGCCGGCAGGAGCGCTGCAGCCGCTGCTGTCCGGCTACATCGACCTTGCGCCCGAGTTGGTGGCGACGGCGCGACGGGTACGGCACCGCATGGGTGACGTGGCTCGGCGCGGCTACTGGCGCAAGCTGCTCAATCACTACCTGCGCGTCCCGTCGGAATGGCGCTACTTCGCCCGCGCCGATGGTGCCGACGAGCAGGTCAACGACAGCACCTTGTTCACGGTCGTGGGCTCGGCGCGATGCCACGACCGCCACACGGTGTTCGACGCCGCGCTGGTCGACCCTTTGCAGTACACGGTGAACCAGCCACGGCCGCCGGCGCCGGCGGGGCGCCGCTACGAGTTCCGCACAGGCGACGGCATCGAGGTGCTCCACCTGCCGGCTACCCTGCCGCTGGCCCCGCCCGTGGCGCGGCTTCCCCTCGTGACGCACCGCACCCGCGAGCCTTGGACGGTGTCGTTCGCGGAGGACCTACTGCCGACGGCGCAGGAGATCGACGGCAGGCTCGCCGACAAGCTGCACATCACCAACCGGAATTGGCACAAGCGCCTGACCAAGCAGATGCGCTTCGGCGCCGTGGACCGGCATGGCAGCGGCCTGATCGACAACCCTGACACGTTCGTCCTCGACGGTGTGGCCCACATCGTCGGCCTGATGAACTCCGGCAAGACCACCCTCACCGACGCGTTGGCGATCAACAGGGTGCTCGAGTACGACAACCGGGTCGGCATGGTGCTGGGATCGGTCGGCGACGTCTACGCCAAGGTGTCGTTCCTGCGGTCGCTCGGCATCGACGCTGTCCCCCTGATCGGGCGCAGCTCCCGCGGCGAGCACGCCGCCCGCTACTGGCGCACCGCGGTCGAGGAGTCCGCTGCCCTCGCGCCCGACGACGACCACCCCGCCGACCCGGCCGCGGCCTACGCCAACACCTCCTGCCTGTTGGAGCCCTTTCGGCGCTCGGCCCATCCGGACTGGAAGCCGCTGGAGCCCAACGAGTTTCCCTGCCATGGCCAGCTGCGTGACGTCGAGGCGGACGAGCCGGCCGTCTACGACTGCCCGCTGCTGTCGGTCTGCCCGGCGCAGAAGGCCCACCGCGAGATCGCTGACGCCCAGGTCTGGGTCACCACCGCCCAGTGCCTCATCGCCACCCGGGCCGAGCCGGCCGAGGCGTCGATGCGCTGGTTCGAGGCCGTCCAAGCCCACACCGACCTTCTCGTCATCGACGAGGCCGACGCCGTCCAGCAGGTGCTCGACTCCCGGTTCGTGCAGACCGAACCCCTGGTCGCGGCGGGCAAGGGGTGGACGCACCGGATGGTCCAGCACACCAACGCCGCCCTCGACGACCAAAGCATGGCCCCGGCCGCCGACGACGAGGTCGACCGCTGGCACACCCAGCTGCAGATCCACCAAGGCGCGGTGTTCATCCTCAACCGGCTGGCGCTGTCACCGTCGGGCCAGCGGCTCAAGGAACTGCTCGGCGACGCGCCGTTCACCGCGCACTCGCTGTTGCGCCGCGTCGCCCGAACCCTGTTCGGGCTGCCCTCGCGCGGTGAGGGCGACAAGCGCGTCGAGGACCTCGCCGACGATTTCTACCGCCAGGAATTCCAGGAGTTCGCCGAGAGCCCGCTGCGCGATCAGCCGCACAGCCTCGACGAGGTCGTCGCCCAGGTGACCCGTCAGCCCCGGGTGGACGCCGCGGTGGTGGCGGCCATCGACGCCTGGCTCGACCGGTGGCTGGAACCAAACCTCACCGCCGGGCTGGTCCGACGCGACTGGTTCGAGCAGCAGCGCGGTCTGCTGCGCCTGGTCGTCGAGGCGGCGATCTGCGCCGGCCGCATCACCACCACGTTCTTCGCGATGACCACGATGTACCCGTCGGTGCGCGGACGCCTGCAGCTGCCCGACGAGGAGACCTTCTGGGCTGACCAACCACCCCGCGACTACCGGCCACTGGTGCCGGAGGCCCCGATGGGCAACATTCTCGCCCTCCGATGGGCCGACAGCCGCAATGGCGGGGGATCGCTGCAACTGCTGTGGGTCCACGGGATCGGCCGGTGGCTGCTGCACCACGCGCACGACCTCCTGGCCTGCGAGGGAGTGCAGGGCCCGCACGTCGTGCTCACCTCGGCGACCAGTTGGACGCCCGGCTCGTCGTTCTACCACATCCCCATCGAACCCACGGCAGTGCTGCGCCCACCTCCGGACGACGAGGACGCCCTGCGCGAGTCACACCTGACCGTCGCGCCGCAGCGCAACGGCGCCGACGCCATCTTCGTGTCCGGCAAGACCGGCAGCCGCCGCCACGACGCCCTGCGCCTGCTCGTCACCGCGCTGTGTCAGCCCGTCGACGGCCGGCCCCGCAGCGTCATCGACGAGCTGCGCGTGAAGCTGCCCGAAGACCGCCGCAAGATCCTGTTCGTGGTCCTCTCCGGCGAGGAGGCACGCACCGTCGGCGACCACATCAACGCCCGCGTGCCCCAGCTCACCGCCCGGATCGTGGTACCCGACGCGGAAGATCCCGGCAACGGCGGTATCCAACGCCGTCTCGTCGGACGCTTCGGCACGGGCACGGAGGACATCCTCGTCGCCGCCGAGATGTCGATCCAGCGCGGCTACAACATCTTGAACCGCAACGACACCGCGGCCCTCGGCGCCGTCGTCTACCTGACCCGCTCCCACCCGCCGCCCTTCGACCTGGCCTTCCCCCTGTCGCTGGTCAGCCAGCTGGCGATGGACCATCTCCGGCGACCGCCCGCTGCCGACGCCGGCGAGATCGGCGACCTGGTCAGGCAGCTGCGGTCGACCGCCCGCAAGGTCTGGTTCGACGCCATCGGTCGCCCGGTCCAGTTCCGCGCCCTGGGCCGCGCCGACCGACGCGTCTTCGTCGCTAACAACCTCGTTCCGATGAGTCAGACCATCGGGCGCAGCATCCGAGGCAACCAGCCCACCACCGTGCTGCTCTGTGACGCCGCCTTCGCCGAACGACTCGCCAGCCCCGACGAAACCGCCGCGGACACCGCCCGCACCAGCATCGTCGTGGCCACCGACGACTACCTGCGACAACTGTTGGCCCCACCGGCCGAAGACGCCGGCCGGGACGTCCTGCGAGACCACGCCATCAACACCGCCGTGTGGGGCCTGATGGGCCACCTGATCCACACCAACGAGCCCCTGGGATCGAAGAGGAGTCCGCGGTGACCGACACCGAGACCAGCGAGCATCCCTCCACGCCGCGCAGGACCAACGGAGACCGCCTGCGCCTGCTGGCGTTCGGCATCACACCCGGCGCCCGCTGGGACGTGGAATGCGACGTCACCGCGATGCCCACCGCCTGGCTGACCGAGCTCGAGACGCAATGGAGCAGGCGGCCCTTCGTCCGCCCCGGGCACTCGCTGCCCACCAGCAGCCTCAGAGAACTACTCTGCGGCATCGACCCCGCGATCATGCAGGTCGGCTGGAATCTCGCATCGGAGACGTTCATCGTCGCGTTCCCCGGCGTCGACCGGTACGCCGTCACCGACGCGATCGCCAGTTGGGCCACCACCGAGATCACCGACGAGCTCGACTGGTACGACCTGCTCAACCCGGACGACCTCGTCTTCGCGCGTCGGTCCTTCAACCTGCTCGAGTACGTCGTCCGCGCCAACGGCACCGCCGCGCCGGCCCCGCACGTGTTCCAGATGCTGCCGTCGTTCCTGGCCAAGGAGGTCGTCGACCAGGGACTCCACCTACTCGGCAAGGCCCGGCGCGGATTCATCCTCGGACCACCCCGCAGCGACGGCCGGCGCAGCGCAGTCCTCTGGCCACCCCAGCCGATCGACGACGACCGGGCCGGACCCGGCCTGGTCACCGCCAAGATTGACTTCCATGTTGAGACCGTGCCGAACTGCCCGATCCCGCACGTCCACGCCGACACCAGCATCAGTCGCTTCCCGCTCATGCCGGTCGCCTACGTGCCGTCCCGAGGCGACGGCCCCGCCGCAGGCACCATCTGGCTCCACGGCCCGCAAGGTTTCCTCGGCCGTGACGACGAACTCCACACCCTACTGTCGGCGCGGGCACGGCAGATGCGGCTACCGGGCGGCGGCCGCCAGTGGCAGTGGAGCCTGGGCCTGGCCCGCGCGCTCGCGAAGCTCACCCAGCTGTCGTTCCCCGACCCGGACAAGGTCCTCGCCGACCCGGCGGCGGCCGCGCAGCCGCCGCACGAGCGCACCATCCGCGCCTACTTCCTGTACAGCGAAGGCACCAAGAGCCACGCGGCCGACGCCGACGCCGCACCCGAACTCGACGAGGACGGCAACGAAATCAAGAAGGCGAAGACCCTCGCCCACGCCGCCCACACCGGTCTGGTGCCAGGCGACCACGTCGACGTCTACGAACGGCTGCGCGACCTGTTCGCCCCGCGCGGCATCGAACGGCTGCCCGACCTCGCGCGCGTGGGCTCCAAGGCGACTCGCAAGATCAAGGCCCGGTTCGACCCGGACACCGCCTACACCATCGAGCTATGGACGCAGAGCGACATCACCCGGGAGGCGGTGCTGGCGACGCTGGAACATCACTTCGGACTCACCCGCGACGCCGACCCCACCGACAACACCGTCATCCGCTTCACCGGCGACCTCAACATCACCATCCTCCTGCGCAACGGCGCCGAGGTCGGTGCCGGCGTCCCACCCGACCCGGACAAGAAGAAGACCGACCACGCGATGCTCCAGCTACACACCAACCGCCTCACCAGGGACCTGGGCAGGCGCACCGAACGCCTCGGGGCCATCGTCGAACTGCAAGACGCCGGCTTCTTCCAACGAGCCAGGCTCATCGACCCGAAGCCCGGACTGAAGAAGGCCTTCGCCCGCACCAACCGACGGCTGCAGTGCCTGCGACCGGCCAAGCCGTTCACCGAGCCGAAGACGTGGCCAGAAAACGCCAAACGGAAAAAGCCCGAGGCCTATCCCGGCACGCGGTTCGGCGTCGGCACCATCCTGCGCGTCGCGTCGGCTATCAACGACTGCCTGCGCCAGCTCGGCCGGTTCGGTTCCTACGAGAAGCCCGTCGGACTTCCCGAATTCGAGCAGGTCGGCATCTGGCTCCACCACGACGGCCCCACCTGCATCCCGATCGTCATCCGCCAACAGCCCGACGGCACGGCCACCGCCTACCTGGCCGGTGCGGACGGCGACCCTTCCCACACCGTGCCTTACGCCGACCTCCCCGTCCTGCTCGCCGAAGGCAAAGGCCGCATCGGCGCCGGCAGGAAACAGAAGCAGATCGTGTCGACCTTCCTGGTCAACGTCCTGGGTGCCGGCAGCGCCGCCGACTCGGCAACCCACGACCGCCTCGTCATGGTGAGAGCCGCCGGCTTCCGCAACTGGGGCTGGGACTGGCTGCAGGACAAGCACCTGCGCCCCGACCAGCTGATCTTGCCCGGCGTCGACATCGACGACGACGCCGACCTTCCCGACGTCACCGACCCCGATAAGACACCAGGACTACGTGTCGTCCGCATCCGCGACCGCTCCAGCACCATGGAGGTCGCGCGTGGCTTCGCCCACGACCTCGACAAGCACCATCCCCGGGTCAGCGGGCTCTTCCGGTCCGGCGAGCGCGTCTACTACTCGGTGAACCCCAAGTCCGACCAGATGCAGACGCCGCACGGACGCACCAAACTCGACCCCGACATCCTCACGAACTTCTCCGTGCAGGCGTCCAACCCGGTTCCCCTGGAGATCTGCGTCGCCCACCAACAACCGGACGACGACCCGGCGGCTCTCGCGACCCTGGTCTCGCTGCTGCGCAGGGCCCACGCCCACACCGACCAGGCCACCAAATACCCCAGCGTCCTGCACCTCTGCGCTTGCCGACGAATACCTGTGAGGCCGTTCGGTCGACCACTAGGTCGACGTGGATCAGTGCGCCACCTGCCACGGCTTAAGGCTTCGTGCGTGCCCCATTTGCTAGCCGGCCAAGTTGACGACGCGTAGGACGATTACCCCCATAGACCTCACGGACGGCGATGTCAAAGCCACGAATTCCATCGCACTGACCACCTCACTTGAGCTGTATAGCGGCGAGAACCGGATCGTCACCCGCCTGGCCGACCGCGTTGTCTGCGACTGGTTGTCAGCCGTGTTCACCGAGGAAGGAATCCAGAATGCGGTCGAGTCTCAGCAGGAGCGGGTGCTCGACAGCTTCGCCCATCTCCTCGCGCTTCAGGTCAATCAAGACCGACCGACATGGGGTAAGGCCCCCGAGGCGCGTTCCTAACGGGGCCGACGCTCCAAGTGCCACCTGTAGACGCGGCTCTACCAGCCAACTTGCCCGAACCACGTTGATCAGACGAAGGATATTCTGTCGCGTATGCCGCTCGCCGACCCCTTTACCGACTACCTCACCGCTTGGTCAACGTTCGGCGGCGCCGTTGGCTCGATCCTGGCCGTGGTCGTGGCGTATCTTCTCCTTCGCAGAGAGATCCGCACGCGGACCGAGGAACAACGCGACACCAACGCGGCGCAGGCCCGACTTATCTTCGTTCAGCTGTCTCTGCCGACCGATCCTCGACCACCCAGTTGGAAGGCCCGCCTGGGCGCCCAGGCTCCGGCCGGAACAGAGCTCGACCACAAGATCACGAACTAGAGCAACGCGCCCATTTTCGCCCTACGCGGCTTGCTGAGACGGACAGACCTGGACGGCAACGATGGTTGCCCGATAGCCTAACAGGATTTCGCCCCCGGCGACACCATCTCGGACACCTGGCGCATGCCTGCGCCGCTTTCCCGATCTGAATCCGGCGAACCAGGACTCGGTGTTGTTCAGTCGTACATCGGGTTTATGGACGCTGTTGGCCTGGTGTGGACACGACAAGATCGTCAGCCACCAAGGCGTCTGACGGGCCCTCGGAATCCTGGCCTGCGCGAACGGTGGCGGACTGTTCGATGGGTGATGCGGGAGGAACGTGCTGGGAGGCTCCCGCCAGGCTCGGCTGCGCGCCAAAGGAGAGCGGTCACGAAGCGGAGCCGCCAACCACGGGCCTGATCGAATTCGCTGCGAACGGGCCGCTCAACCGGCCGCGGGTCTTTGAATCGCATAGGCGTTTATGACTACGGACGCCACAGTGGGTCATTGGTGCGCGCGATGAAGCGTTCGCGTCCTTCCTGCTTGGCCAGCTCGTTGTGCAACAGGAACGACGCCAGGGGACGCCAGGACGGGCGGCGGGCCAGTCGGCGCCACATCGACTGATGCGCGAGCAGCACGCCGAACCTCTGTTGACAGGCGCACCGGTCCCGGAAAAGGTCACCCCGGGGCGTAGCACCAAGGACATTCGCGATTGAGGAGTCGACGTGAGCTTCGACCTGGCGGTGTGGCACGAACCCGGCCCGATCACGGTTGATGAGGCCGAGGTCACGTACCAGGCGATCTGTGCGGGCAGCAGCAAGCTGCGGACTCATCCCTCCGTACGACCCCAGGGCAACCCCGCCGAGGACGCCAACCCTGTCGTCGTGTCCCAATGACAGCGCCGGTACATCACCGATCAGGAAGGTGCCCTCCGCCGGCTTGACGATCTCAATCTCGCAGTTGGGCCTCGCTAGCCACAGCTTCGCGTCATCGAAGAGCATCTGGATTCTCGCGCGTAGCAGGGCGCCGGAGCGGAAGTCGTCGTCGGTGAGCTTGACCAACTCGTCGAACGCGAGCTCACGAGTTTGGACACCTCCAGCCGGTACGTGAAGACCGTGACGCTGCCGGAAAAGGGCATCAAGTAGCTCATCCGAGATGCGCGACCTAAGCGCGGCCCGGACCTCGGCATAGCTGCTTCTGTGGAGTTCGCGCGTGTGCAGGCTCCGAGCGAAGTGGAGAGCGATAGCGTTGCGCACGGTGACGACGGCGTCATGATCACCATAGAGGGTGTCGCGGTCGCAAAGCGCCAGTGCGTCAGGTAGGCGCTGTTCGACCTCGTTCCAAACTCTCTCCATGGACGCCGAGGCGAACGGGACGAAGTCCGTCACCTTACCCGCTGCCCGCGGACCGATCATTCGAGACTTGGCTTGCGGGTAGACGACGCTGATGCTCTCGATCAATTTCGAGGTGGACGCGAACCGCTTCATCAGCAACTTCGAGGTTACGTGTTGCTCGTGCACATCCCGGCCCTGGTCAGCCTTCACCTCTGCTAGGAGATCTCGAAGCTCCTCAACAGATCGATGCGGGCGAGATGACGTGTCCACCACAGCTACAGGATGACTCTATGGTCAAGCCATAAATGGCGCTCACGGGCCAGGCCGTCGCTGGTGCGGCGAGGTGACAAGCTCGAGCGATACGCGGAGCGGACAGGCGCAGCCAACCGTGTCGTCCAACTTGGACAGTCAGCGAGGCAGGAACTGGCGAGGGGAGCAAGGCTCGCTACCCGGTTCTGCTGCTGCCACGGCGCGCCCACCTGCACTAGACGCCATAACGGCTGTTCCTGATCTTGGATTGATACGTGGCCTGCCTAGCCAACGCGACGCGAACATGTCCGGCCTACATTGATGAGCGAAGCTTCACGGTTCGGCGACGAAATGGCTGAGGTCCACCTTCTAGGTGGTAGAGGGCCAAGCGGTTCAGGTCGTGACGTTCTAGCGACCCGGTAGCCTCGACTGCGCCCCGTTCCGCGTCGGACGTGAGAGTAATGATCATTTCTGCGTCGGCGGAGACCACGAGGCCGGGGCTGCGGGTGGCGAAAATGTACTGACGCCCGCCCCGGAGATCGCGAAGCTTCTCTACCAGGTATTCCTCGATCCAGGGAGCGTGGAGCGCATCCTCTGGCTGGTCTATGATCAAGGGCTCGTCGCCATCGGCTAAAGCGATGATCAAGATGGCGGTGCATTTTTGTCCATGGGCAAGTCGCTCGATTTGCACGTACTCGTCGTTGCTGCCTTTCCGGAACTCAACGGAGAGCCCATCGTGGAGGTCTATTGTTTGAAGCGTCAGGAACTCCTCGATCATTGTTCTCTCGGCGATATGCTCGAAAAGTGTCTCGACATGCCTTAGTTCAATTCCCGTCGCATCACTCACGCTTTTGGCGTCTGCAGCGAGGAACGATCTCACAAGCTTGACCGGCGAAGACTCGGCGCAGAGTTGTTGAAGGACCGGAGCTCGCAGCCTTGATCCTCTGGCGAGCGCCGTAAGTTCCGTAAGGTAATTACTGTCGTCGTTCTCGGCGAGCATCTTGATTCGAACGACGCCTCCCATCCGCTTGTTGAGCGCCCTGATGCGCTCCTCGCGGCGCTTCCGGCGCTCCTTCCGGACGCCCAGAAGTTCCGAGACGAGCTCCTCGCGGTACGACTTGGCCTTGATCAGCGAAGGCTCAACGTCGTCTTGGAGTTTGGAAGCCAAAGCCTTCAGGTTCGCCTGGTCAGTCTGCAATTCGAGTAGGCGAGTCCTTAGCACTGTGAGGCCCTTTTGCTCGGCATCAATGCGACCAACTGCATCGGCTAGTTCGCGATCGAACTGTTGATATCGCTTCTGCCAGTCCTGACTGATGTTTGCAAGCTCTCTATTTACTTCGCCTAAGACTTGTGCGAGTTGGTTATTCGCGTTGGCGACAGCCTCAGTCAAGCGGGTAGACAAGGCCTGAACTCGTTGATAGAGATCGTGATTTGCCTCTACAGCGGCGTCGCCACAGAATTTGCCCAACCAGTCAGCATGCAGTTGAGCTTTGAGTTCGGGAACGCCGACGAGAGTGCTGAAAAGAGTCCTTTCGGAACTCCAACTGGCCTGCATTTTCACGACGTCAGCGTCGAATAATTCCGACAGGCCGGAGAGTCGCTTGTCGACGTCCGGAAGCGCCTCCAGTCGCTTCCGGATATCTCCTATCTTTGACTCAAGTGAGCCTATGAGCTGCCCGTTGTCGCCTAGGCGCGATACCGTTTCAGCCTCTCGAATGTCAAGATCTGTGAGATCTAAAGCGGCATCGACCAGTGCCATGCGGCCCACTGGTGTTCGGGCGTACTCGATAACCTCGCCCTGCGAGAATCCGGTGACGGGGATGCGTCCGGAGAGTGCTGAGAACTTCTCCGTATCACCCACGAATTCTGGTGCGGTTGAGCCATCCTCAAAATATGCACGTCGCACTAGGCACCGCGAATCTCCGCGCCGGAGAACGACTTCCACTGTCGCTCCCGACGTAAGTGCATACTTTAAGCGCGAGTCAACCTCATTCCGAACTTGCGGGAAGTCGGTCGCATCCGTCTGCTGATCGAGCGCGAAGCGTACCAGCTCAATGAGAAGGGATTTCCCGGCTCCCGTTCCGCCGAGGAGGCAATTCAAGTCGGGCGAGAACTCGAATCGTTGTCCGTCTAGGAACCCACCCCTAACCGCCACGGATTCGATCACGGTGTGAAGCACGTCGGTGGGCGGCTCGGTTATGACTCGAAGAGAGGGGTCAGCCAGCGCATGCCGCAGCCCGCAGAGATCTGGTCGCGACGCTTTGATCCAGGTGCGGCGATTACCTATTCCCGCCAAAACGTGAACACTTTCGCCAGGAAGCGTGACATCCGAACTCCGGATACACGCTAGGTCCCGCCTCCGTCCCAGTCTCGCTCTTATGCTGTCGATCTCTGCGAGGTCGACGACCTCGACCGCGGCAAGCGCTGGATTCAGCAGGGTCCTATTAACGTGAGCCGCGACCTGCAGCTTGAGGAGACCCTTATTGCGTTCGACGTGGGCCGCAATAGCCAGCCCGCCACTCTCAAAGACGGTCTCGGCGGCCTCGGCGAAGCCGATCCGCGTAGCAATGTCGAGCTTTCCATGATCAGCACGACGGATGCCAAGTTCGACGAGTACGTCCTCCATCAGTTCCGTGGAGGTTCCCTCTTCCCAGATTGCAAGCAGGTGGCCCTCGGCGGTGCTGATCTCCACACCAGGCAGTACGACGAGCGCAGTGCCTTGCGCAGCCTCGGCCATGGCATTGCACCACCCCACCGTGTTGTGATCGGTGATGGCGATAGCGTCTAACCCAGCGGCAATTGCAGCCTCGACAACTTGCCGAGGCTCCGTGCCTCCGTAAGTCTCGACCTGGACGTCCTGTGACGCCGGCGTATGGACATGGAGATCGATGGCACAGAAGCGCGCAGGTCCAAAGTCGCCGCCTTCAGGCGGCGCCGACCGAGCCGAGCCATCTGACGTGGCCGCTGTTGTCAACGCTCTCACTCCGTTGGGGGGATGCTCGATGACGCCTTCGGCTCGGCGTCCAAACGGAGACTCTAACGATCGTGAACCGCAGATGAAGCGCAACACTCGGCCACACGTACGAAAGACAGATCTCCACGGACGTTCGGAGTATGGCGTGCAGCCAGTCGGCCGGCGTACGGCCGCACGACTGTGGGTGCAGGTGGGCCCTGGGTCATGCCGCCGCAGCAGCTGAGTCAGGAAATGCGTAGATGCGTCCAGGCCACCCTGGGGCCCGAGCTCGGTGCTCCGATGGTGCTCGGATGTTCGGCGCGCGACCGGTACAGCCACACCTTTGCCGGCACATCCGACGATCGCGCCTTCGGCCCACTGCCGCTGGCAGTGGGACGCAGCGCGCGGACCAGCGCAAATGAACAACCTTTCAACAGGACAGAAAGCGGATGAAACCATACTTACGACAGCGTAGGCCTGTAGAAGTTGACTTTACGTGAGTGACCGGACTACGGATCAGAAGGTTGGGGGTTCGAGTCCCTCCGGGCGCGCAAAAGATCAAGGCCGTGACCAGCAGAAACTCTGGTCACGGTCTTGATTCGTTTCGTATCACGGGACAGATTTCCCCAGAAATTGGGATTTGGTGCTCCCGATGGTGCTCCTCCGCCGCGATGGCCCCTGGTAGCACTGCGTTTCGTTGCAGTTCGCTGCATGCCGATTGATGTCAGCGGGTCCGCGGCGCCCAGACGTCGCAGAGAAATCCCGCAGCCGGCAGCGTGCTGGCTGACCAGGGGTGGCACCGGTGCTGACGCGGGCTCAGGTGGTGTGTCGGCGTAGGCCCTTACCGCGGCGCAGCAGGCCACTCTTCGGCGCGCTGCTGGCGACGCTGGAGCGCCGACATCGCGCGCCACGGCGCGCCGCATCTGATCCGGCTATCCTGCTCGGCTGGCCGAGCCGCCGGCCCGGTCGTGACGGTGTGGCGTCAGGACGACGACGGCAACCGGTACGGGAGTGTCCCGGCACGGCAGTCGGACAGAGGCCGAGTTGGTGGCAGCCGCGATGCGGTTCCGGTGGTCGCAAGCGGACCTACTGCGTCGTCGTCGCGGACGCACCGGTTGGATCGAGTTGACGGTAGTAGGAGTCGACGGCGGGTTGGTTGGTGTAGTTGGCCCCGGCCCGGTCGTCGGCGCCGAGATAGGCGTAGGGCAGGGAGATGGTGCGCCGCCCCTTGCGGGTGATGCGGTGGCGGCGGGCGTCGTAGGTGAAGTCGGCCTGCCGTAGGGCGGTGGTGAGCCGGCGGCCGGCGGGTCGCCCGTCGTCGAGGCGGATGCTGGCCAGGTCGAGGTCGGCGACGAGCAGTCCGTCGTCGGTGAGCCAGTTGGCGGCGCGGGTGAGGACGGCGAGTTTCTCGCCGATGTAGTGCAGGCCGTGTACGCAGGTGATCAGGTCGAAGCGTCGGGTCGGTGCCCACACGGTGACCGGGGCGCAGACCAGTCGCAGCGGCGGGTCGGGGACCGGGCCGGGATCGAAGTGGTCGACCAGATCGACCCCGACAAGCACGGCCCGGTCGGCCAGGCCGTCGCGGCGCAACTCGCCGGCGGCCTGCACGAGGGCTCGTCCGGTGCCGCAGCACAGGTCCAGCCAGCCCACGACCGCGCCGGTGTAGGTGGCGAGCCGGTCGCGGAGCCGGTCGAGCGGGTTGAACCCGAGTTCGCGGGTATAGCTGTTGGGGCCGGTCAGTTGCCGTTCGCGGTTCATCGCGCAGTTGGCCACCACTGCCGAGGCGGACAGCGCGTCGTCGTCCAGCAGCCACCGCTCCACCCGCCCAGCCTGCCACGGCGACTGGCCCCGGACCGACCGGATCACCGGCGACGTCCTGGCCCGGGCAGCACGATCATCGACGGCCCGGGACGGACCATCCCGATGCCACTATCTGACCGCCGGGTGCCACCGGACTTCGCAATCGACGCCGTCGACTCGATACCGGCGGTCCCTGGCGGTGTGACGCCACTGCGCGCGCATGCGGCGGGCGTCGGGTGGTACCTGGCGGTGCGCCGCGAGCAGCGTTTCCAGTTGGTCATAGCGGGCATCGATGTCGCCATGTCCGGGGTGGCTGCTGGTGTTGGCGTTGCCGGACTCGTAGCGATCGTTCCAGGCGACGAAGATCGCCCACTGTTCGCGTTCCCAGACCAGTGCCTGCTCGCTGATGGGCCAGACGAGGTAGACGTCGTCGGGTTCGCCGGGCCGGTTGTAGTCGTGGACGGCGCGGAAGTAGTGGGGGAGGCCCCCGACGTCGGCCACTCCGCCGCGCGGCCCGTCGTACCAGTCCAGTTCGACGTGGACCGGCTCGAACCCGCCGGCTGGTCCCGCGTCATCGGTGTGCACGGCACCCACGTTAAGGCCATCGACGGACGGTCGAGTGCGGCACCGCCCCCGGTCGTCAGTAGAGTTCGCATTCCCACGGCTCGAGGTCCGGTTCGCCGGGCGGAAGTTGCCCGGTGCAGTACCGGTACAGCCAGGTGGCGGCGCGCCGCTCGGCGTGCTTCTCGTTGACCGGCTCGCCGCTGTCGTCGAGTTCCAGGACGTTGGCGAAGATGGCGAAGCAGATCTCCAACTGGGACGGTGAGTCCTTCAACTCGTCCCAGTAGTTGACGCCGTCGAGCATAGGGTGGCCGACCGAGCCGCGGGCGACCCATCCGGCGAAGCGGCGGATCGCTCCGGACGGGCCGGGCCCGAGGCGGGAAGACACGACCGGAATCTTACTGTCACCACCGGGGCCGGGTGGCAAGCTGACAGTCGGGAACCCTCGCTTGACAGCCATTGAGACTCGTCCGGCAGACTTTCCAGCTGGGCCAGAACCCGACCTCACAGGGCTGTGGGTCGACGGCAGACGGGATAGCAATTAGTTACTGCAACTGCGCACGAAGCAACTCAAGGACTGTGCGCTGGTTCATGTCCTTGCGTTCCCGCGCCCAGGCCATGTCACGCTTCAGATTCACGAGCATCATCACCAACGCAACGAGCAGTGCGGGTACAGCCAGCAGCAATAGGGGCGGCACCGCAGGGCCAATGACAGTCAGTACAAGGCCGACGAGAAGCAGGATTCGCTCCCTCTTGATCCGTCGAGGCATCGGCAGAGCCTCCCGGGTCCGCCGGGCCGCCTCGCGCTGAGCGGATCGAAGCAGTTCCCGTTCGGCGGTTGGTATCGAGACGCTAGATCCCCCAGTCCTCCTGGCCCCTGATTTGCCGACGGTACTCGTGTAACTCAAGCCGGTGCCCGGCAGGCCATCGTGTTCAACGTGGCCAGCGGAAGCAGGTCGACCAGGCAGCACGCGGCGATCCACCAGTCGTTCACCGGCCGCGGACGGCCCCGAAACTGCCCCTGTGCCTGAATCTCGCCCCACCGGACCGTCACAGCCTCGCCGGCCTCCAGCCTCGATCAGCGGACAACGACTCTGTCCATGATTGGCTGACCGTGCGACCCGCCCTTCCCTAGACGTGCCAGTAGTGGTTCGGGCTCACCGAGTAGTAGATGGTCCGCATGTAAAGGGTGATCCAGCCGAGGAGGAGGAAAAGCGTCAGGCTGTGGCCCTTCTGCTGGCGGGTGTACACAGCCTTGTCCCGCGCCTTGCGAGCCGTATCCACGGGCACTTGCACGATGACCTGCTGCGGAACGGCCGAGGCTGCCGGCACGCTTTGGTAGTGGTCGGTCCACTTGGTGCCGTCGAACCAGCGCTGACGCCCACTGCCTGCCGGGTCGTCGTACCAGCCTGCGGGTGGATTCACGGGGGTGCTCATGATCGCTCCTCGATAATGGCTGGCGGGAGCCTATCGGTCACTTTCCGCAAGCTCCACCAGATGTGTGGTTCGGAGCTGGACCACATCAGCTGATTGACCGCCAGCTTCATCTATGCGTCATCGAGAAGCTGCGGGCCGTCGTGCTGAGCGAGATCGGACTGATGGGCGTGGCGCCCCTGCCGGGCCATTAACGGGCCATTAGGCCAGGTCTGAGGCATCTTCAGGCGAATTTCGGGCCACGCCGGCCCGGGCCGACGCGGTCAATGGCCCGATCTTCGGCTGCGACTGCGCGAGGTCGGGTGCTGTCCCGCGGGAGGCCTGAGTCGTTGTCCAGGATGGCCGGATTATTGGCGCGGCTTCGCTCAGCCCTTCCGCCGGCGCCGCGACTACGGCACGTTCGGCCCCTTCGTCTTCCAACAGACGCAGCACGAGCACGATCCGAGAGGCCGCGGCCGTTGCATTGAAGCCTCAAGGGATCGGGAGCATGAAGGGGTTGAGCTTCAATCGGTTGGTGGCGCCGGGCTGGTCAGATCCATGGAGAGGGCATCGTGGATGTGCTCGTGCAGCGGGATGCGGTTCTCTTCTAGGTCGGTTATGTTCTCGTCGCTGCCGATGGCCCGGCCCATGACGATGTCGAACCAGCCGGCGCGGTCTTTGACGACTCGGAACATCTTCTCGTCGTGGGTGCCGGCGAGGTAGGGCTCGAAGACCTCGATGCTCTTGGTCTCCCGCTCGGCAAGGGAGCCGATGCGGTCCAGCCGGCCGGTGCGCTGTTCCAGCTTGCTGGGGTTCCAGTCCAGGTCGTGGTGGATGACGTGGCGGCATTCGTGGTGCAGGTCGATCCCCTCGCCCATGACGGAACTGGCGACGAGGATGTCCGGGGCGAAGGGCGTGTTGAAGACGCTGATGAGTCGCTCGCGGTCTTCACGTCGTGTCTCGCCGTAGGCGCGGCGTACCGGCGAGAGGCTCGCCCCGCGTCGGCCGGTCTCCTCCTCGTCGGGCAGCTCACCCAGCAGCCGGGTGAGCATCTTCGATCGCTCGCTTTCGGTCATGGCGGCCGTGCGTTCGGCGAAGGCTTGCCAGCGGCCCAGCAGGTTGACGTCTGTCGGGTTGTTCCCGCCGATGCCGCGCAGCAGACTGTCGGCGCCGAGTTCAGGTGACAGGTGGGTGTAGCGGACCAGGAAGGCGCCGGTACGCAGGTTGCGGATGGCGGCCTCGGTCAGCGCCTCGGCGACAGCGGGCTTCCCGTCTGCGGCTTCCTGCAGCGAATGACGGAGTTCGTCCCGCACTGTCGCGTAGGTGGATGTGTCGCGGCGGAGCAGGCGCTGCGACAGGCGCAGCAGTTCGGCGTCGACTGCGGCGACGTCCACGTTCAGTGCGGCTGCTGCGCGCACGGAGATGATCTCGTCGATCCGCGAGCGTAGTGCCGCCTCCAGAGCCGCGGTCGTTCGGATGTACCAGCAGAAGATCAGGCACTTCTGACCCGACAGCCAGAGATCCACGGCGCGGTCGACGGTG
Organism: Micromonosporaceae bacterium; assembly: GCA_040255525.1. GTDB lineage: Bacteria > Actinomycetota > Actinomycetes > Mycobacteriales > Micromonosporaceae > Rugosimonospora. The sequence continues at coordinate 18,061 of JBDZVD010000106.1, forward strand.
GCCGCGACTTTCGGGTGGGCCGAGCGCCGATGATTGGAGGCGAGCAGCCGGCTGATCTCACCGTGGTACCACTGCGCCGCCGAGCCGACGCCGGGGTGCGGGCCCGGCTCGTCGAGTGCGGGCGCATGATCGAGTGAGGCGTCCTCGGGATCGGCATCCGACTCGTCGGAGTCGAGCGGATCCTGCCCGACGTCCAGGCGTAGATAGGTCTCGTACGACGATGCGATGCCGTACGCGAAATGCGGACGGGCTGCGCCTGGCGCGTCGGCCGCCACGGCCTGTGCCCGGGCCGCGAGCAGGAACGGCAGCGCGTCGCTGTCGGGGATGGCCAGGCCTCCGCGCAGCGGGGTGGGACCCGGCGCGATCGAGCCGCCGGTGTGGTAGCTGCGCCCACCGGGCGGACGCTCGTGGCGGATCACCCACACCCGCAAGGCCTCATGCATGGCCCTCCGGGCTGCCACGGCCAACTGGGCATCACGCCAGGCCCGACGGATCGCAGCGCTGACCACATCGTCTGGCGGCGGATCGTGGACATTCCACCGATCGAAGGCCGCGACGTCGCCGGGACCGAGCTTGGACCAGGACTCGTCGAGCGCGATCGCTGTCTCCCGCGCCCGTTGCAGCCTTTCCCTCAGCCGAGCCAGCCGATCATCGAGGCTCTGCCTTGGCTGTGGCTGCATCGGAACGATCGCCGCAAGGCGACGAAGAATGTTGATCAGCTCATCATGGCCGAGTTCGAACGGTGTCGCCGTCAGGAGCAGGATCCGCTCGAAGATTCCGTGCAGCGCCCCGTCCTCGTCGTTGCCCTCCTTCGGGATGAAGAGGCGGCTGATGAGTGTCGCGTTGTTCTTCAGGGCGTGGGCCTCATCGACGATGAGCAACCGCCGCCTGGTCCCGTGTCCCACCAGCACCTGCTTCCAGACACCCTGGGTGGCCTCGTTGAGCGCCTTTCTCACGGTACGAAGTCGGGTCTGGATGTTGGCCGAGGAGTTCACCGGCAGGTCCTGCAGCGCCGCCCACACCCCGCCCAGGTTCAGGTCGTCGGCGATTGCCATAAGCGCGCCGGGCACCGGGTCATCGGCCAGGGCGAGGCCCGTGTACCCCTGCCAGACCGACCGCCACTGGCGTGGATTGGTCGCCAGGAGGCGCTGCACCACCGGCTTGGTGAACCTTGCATCGGGTATCAGACCCGCGCTGCCGGTGCTCCATCTTGCAATCCTCGCCCTGACCTCCGCCGCGCCGGTGCGGTGACGGGTAGCGTAGTAAGCCAGCGCCAAGTGGATGAAGGTGTCTTTCAGGCTTGCTGTGAGGGCTTGGTGGGTCACCACTACCAGGTGGTTACGCCGCGGGGGCGGGTCGTCGAGCGCCTTGAGCAGGTCCTCGCCGCTGCGTATCGCCGCCGGCACACAACGGAGCTCGGGGGCGCCTTCGATGAGTAGCGACTCGGCGAACTTTCCCCACTCATTGACCCACTTCTCGGCCACGTTCGCCGGCGCGAAGACCACGACTTGGCCGAGTTCAGGCTCGCCGAGGATCGTCGTGGCCGCGACCGCGAGCGCGACGAATGTCTTGCCCATCCCGACCTGGTCGGCGAGCACGACGCCCTCCTGTGGCCGGGACCGTGACCACAGCCGCTGCAGGATGTCCTCGGCGGTGTGCCGCTGCCGGCCCCAGGCGTCGGCGAAGGCGTTGTCGACGTGGATGCGCAGATATCGGCTCAGGTGTGGAGGCATCGTCGCGCCTTCTCCAGGGCTCGGTCCGTGTAATCCGTGAGGTCGTCGTTCGCGCCACCGATGCGCAGCCGCAGGGCCGACAGGTGCTCAAGGGTCTTGGCGACCAAAGCGAATCCGCGCCGTGGGTCGATGCGCTGCATCGTCTGCGCCCACGGCACCCGCCCAACCGACAGCGTGACCTCGGCGAGGCTGAACAGTGCCGCTGCCCGGTCCTCCCCGCTCGTCAGATACTCGGTGACGACCTTCTCCGCAAGGAATCGCGGTCCCAGCGGTCCGGTCAGCCGGGCCTCGAGCGTGTCCACTGTGGCCACCGGTTCGGCGAGCCGCCGCTCCAACCCGGCAAGCGCGGCGGCCAGCTTGCGGCCGCGACGGAACAGCACACTATGGGCGTCGAACCGGCTCAGCGGGTCGCTGATGATCCCTCCCGTCTGCTCTGCGGCGGCGCGTTCTAGTAACTGCCGCACCAGCTGCGCCGTGGTCCCCCCTGCGGCGAGGGCCTCGATCAGGTGGAACGAAGCCAATTCGGAAAGCCCGGGCCCCGGCGGAAGCTGGTGTCGGTCATCGGCGACGACCGCCCACGTCCCCTTCGCTACGTCCCAGGCCACATCGAGGAAGTAGGGCAACTGATCAGATGCCACGGGACAGACGACCATGGGCGGCGAGCCGGCCTCGACCCACGCCGCGCGATCCAGTAACACCTGCCCGCCAGGCAGGCGAACCGTCCAGTCGCCAGCCGGCGGGTCATTCCCCAGGCCGAGCCACAGCTCCCACCTCGCGGCGCTTGGCACGAGCCGACACAGCCCGAAGAACGCCGGCAGCGCCACCAGCTCCTCCGGCTCGTCCTCGTCGGCAGGCTCCTCATATGCAGCCGTAGCCGCGATGGGCTCGCCCACCTGCACAAGACCCGCCAGGGCTCTACCCTCCGGGCTGTCGAGTGCGGCGCCCAGCCACACGTTGAGCTCCCGATGGCGACGGCGCGAGTGCAGGCCGAGGCCCGCCCCGGTGTGGTTGGAACTGCCGACCAGCACCGCCACGAACTGGCTGTTTTCGACCACCAGGGCCTTGGCGTGGAGCACGCGTGGCTCGTCGTCGAGCCGGCCGAGCCGCACCACCTCGTTGACGTGCTGCGCGTGCGATGGCGGGAACGAGATCTCGCCGCCCGGCCCCACGGAGACCGCGACGCGCTGCCAGCGGTGCGGGGCGGGCCGGCCGGTGAGCAGCCCGGCGACCTTGGTCAGCACCGCCGGGCTCTTCCCGTCCCAGTAGCCCGAGACATGAGTGGCCCGCAGGGGCGCGTTGCCCTGCCACACCTCGCTCAGATGCGCCAGTGGCCCGGTCTGGTCGTTGGTCGGAGCCAGCGCCGCCCGTAGTCGCCCGCGCGAAACAGGCTGCGCCCGTACTCTGGCGCGGAACAGATCGAGAATGGTAAGTGCGCGTCGCCGGGCGGGGACGTCCGTGTCGAGCCCAGGCACGAGGTCCAGATAGGCTTCGATCTCGCCGGCAATGCCGTGCAGGACGTCGGGCGGCAGGATGCAGTTTTCACCGAGGTCGGCCGCCATCGCGATCTCGATGTTGTGCCGGTAACCGGCCGTGGTCAGGTTGGCCGAGCCGATGATCACCCGGGTCGCGCGCTCCCAGAGCAGCAGCGCCACCTTGCTGTGCAAAAGACCGCCGGGCACTAGGCAGTGCAGCAAGTCCCACCGAAGCGACGAGCGCTCGGCCGGGCCACCGCGGTCGGCGAGCACGCTGACGGTCGGCTCGCGCAGCCGCTCCTCCAATTCGGCTCGCGCCACGATGTCATCGGCCGACCCGGTGCCCTCGTCAACGCTGGTCACCCCGAGGAACCGAGCCAGGCAGTTGCGCTCGAAGAACTCCGGCTCCAGCGCGAACGTGGTCGCGAGCACCGCGACCGGGGCGCCGGCCCCGTCCGGCCGGTCCCAGAACTCGAGCAGCGGCGTCGGCTTCATGCACTCTCTCGCAAAAAGGACACCAAGGTGTGCAGCCGCATCGGATGCGCCCAGACGTCGTCGCTCAGGTTCGGGTTCTGCTTGCGATAGGGCGCGCGCACCACCCACCGCTGCTTGAGCGGGTCGATCCACATCCGCTTGCCCTTGGCGTCCTGCACCTGCTGGTGTCGCACGATGAGCGCCTCGACGAGCTCCTTCGCCCCCATCGCGTGGTCGAAGTCGCCAAGGCATTGGACCGCCTCGTGAGCCAGCGTTTCATCCAGCCCCGTCACCGCCGAGACCGCCGACCCAGTCAGATCACCAAGCCGCGGAGCGAGCGCAGAAAGCCCGGGCGTATCGACGCCCTGGGCGACCGCGAACGCGCCGCCCAATGACACCGCGTGGGCGAGCATTCGCCGGAAGGTGTTGTCCAGCGCCGTGGCGGCGGTCTCGAACTCGATCGCGGCGTGCAGCGCCTCGCGGGTCGCTCCATGCGCGCGATCGCACAGCCTGCGCGCCACCTCGCGCTCCGTAGCCTCCGGCGGCGGCATGCTGGCCCGAAGCATGGTGGTCAAGTCGTTGCGAACCGCGTGCCGACTGCCCTCGACCAGACGGAACATCACGGCGCGCTCACGGACGCCGGCCTCGCGGGGCGCGGAGACGGAGGCCAGATCACTCAGGAACCACCCGGTCGGCGGCGCGTCACACCGGCCCAGATCCAGGGCCCTGCTGGTCTCCTTCACAATCTCCCGTCGCAGTCTGACGCCGGGCGTGCCCGGCCCGCCGCCGACGAAACCTGCCTTTTCTTGGTCTGCCTCCCACGCCAGCAGCAGCTCCTCGGCATTGGCCCCTGGCAAACCACGCAAATCGAGCACATCGCAGTCCTGCGAGAACGGCCGATACACGCCCGTGAACCCGAAGTTGCGCGGCCCAGATAGATAGTCAGCCGCCGACAACCGCCGACCAAGGCTCTTGGCCTGCCGAGCCTTCTGACTGCCCGGCACCCCGCGCAGCCGGTCCGCCCCCGGGTAGCGCACCAGCGCCTCGACCACCAGCCACTCGAAAGCAATCTCGAACGTCGTCTTCTCGTCGCTGGCAACCACGCCCACCAGATCCTGGCAAGCAAACGACCCCACCGCCGAAAGCGTCACGAACCGAGGGTGACTCATTCGCGCCCGCACACCAGGCGCCAGACGATCGGCAATCTTCTCCGCGACAGCAGCCAGCCCCAACGGGTCCAGGCTCCCCTCACCGACCGCTCCAGGGTCATACGCGGAAAACCGCGGCAGCTGATTCAGAACCCCGGCCGCCACGTGCCCCGCCCCCCAAGTCGCAGGTCTCCAACGCCGATTCTCGCATGATTACGAGCGACCGAATCACGGGCGCGCGACCGCAATCTCCTATCCGATCGACCTGTGGCGGGGCCGGTGTCGTCGACCCGCAGTTCGGCCACAGATCGCCCGGATATATCAGCACCCATACCAGCCCAACCACCGGCCAGAACGTCATGGCGGCCACTCCCACGTACTTCGGCCGCATCCCGGTCAACAGGCTGGTGTGACCGTGCATGGCCGCCCAGTCGTGAACCGCCCAGGTCCACAACGCGTAGCCAGCAAGGACTCACGAGGAAGACCTCGCCGAAATCGGGCACCTCCTGGTACTCGCTGTAGTCGACAGCGTCGAGGCGTCGCGCGCACAGGCCGCCGTGATTGTTTACCGAGGTGAGCTGGAGGTACCCGGCGGGCAGTTCGAGGTAGACCTCACCGAACATCGGGAAGTCTAGACGATCTTGTAGAAGAGGGAGCGACGAGGTGTGCCGGCCGGCAGCGGTGCTCTATGGATGCGGTGTGCGTAGGGAACGCCACCATCCGCCGTCGATCGTGATCCGTCTCGTCTCGAAGAGATCGTGTTCAACGCCACTGGGTCGACCCGGGCTGGTGGTTGGTCCATGACGGAGCTGACCTCGTCGGGTAGCCGTAGGTCATGTTCGTCCACATAGTGTGCCAGGCCCTCTGGCCACACGAAGTGCTTGCCGTCAGTCAGCTCTGTCGATCCGTTGCGCCTGCCGCAGATGCGACACGGAGAGAAGCCCGCGCAAGCCACGTATACCGTGCCATGCCGAAGGTAGTCGCTGACCCTTCGGTGGGTTCAACCTCGGTGAGCAGGAAGCTCGCCGAGGTCGTCCGGTCCTCACATGCGCGGACCACCGGCTTGCCGACTAGCCTCGGCGCGTGGAGGTTCTCGCTGGACGATTTCGTGGCTCGTTGCTCGATAGGTCGACACAGCGTTGGGTGCGGTTGACTGGGCGGCAGGTCGATCTGCAGCGTGAGGAGTGGCTTGCTGGGCCGTGCGGCGATCACGACCGGATAGGTGAGTCGTGGCTGCTTCGGGAGGCCGCCCGGCTTGGCGGCAGCGTTCTTGACTCTGATCGGGCACTAGGTCTCTTGCCGACGATGACAGTGCTCGACGGGCCAGCGTTCGACTCGTCAGCGCTGCGACCTCAGGTACGGGATTTCTACGAGCAAACCGAGCGATGGCAGCTCGAGCTGCAGTCACGGTGGTCAGCCTGGGCGTGGCCGTTCGGTTGGTTGATCTCGGCGCTGTTTGCCCGCCGGCTAGACCAACTGAGCCTGCCGTTGAGAGCGAAGGACGTTGCCGACGGCATGACCAGTCAGCTCACATCCGTGGTCGACCACAACGGGCGGCTCATCGGCAGTTCATGGCGGCGACGTCTGCGGGCTACGGGGGCCACCACATACAGCGGCTGGTACCAGGCCGTCGCTCTGCCCGGTACGCGACAGCCCAGCGTAAGAGTGGTCTTCCCGCTGCCCAATGGGCGCCTGGTCGTGTTCCTACGCCCCGAGGTCAGTACGGTGGGCGGTCTGACCCTTATCTCACCTGCAGGAGGGTGGGGTGAGGACGGTGCCTACCTTGTCGTCGAACGGGGCAGCGGCTCTCCGGTCTGGGCACGACGGATCCCCGTGCACGAGAGCTTCCACGTCTACGTCGACGCGCAGGATGTTCTTCGTACCGATCATGTTCTTAGAGCCTGGTAAATAACCGTTTCAGGGGGCGCGGGTGGGTTGTGGGATGCGT
>JBDZVD010000107.1:0-24778 GCA_040255525.1 Micromonosporaceae bacterium
TGAACGCCCTCCGTACCGCGTCGTGGTGGTACCGGAACCGCCACACCCCGTACCCGGCCAGCAGCACCAGCACCCCCCGGATCCAGCGTTCGAGCGCCAGGAGCCGCAGGATGACCGCGTCGCGCAGTTCCCGGCCGCGCCGCACCAACGGAGCGTCCCGGGCCGGCCCCTCCCGCCCGGGCTCACCCAGCACGAAGTCCCCGCAGCGCAGGCAGCGCCAGGCGTCGCCGAGCGGGGTCCGGGCATGCAGGCGCTCGCGCAGCCGGGGTTCGGACGGGGCGTACGTGACGTGACCGTGCCGGCCGCACGAGCGCAGGTTCCAGTCCATGCGCCGACGTTAGCGAAACCGATCAACGTCCGCCCGGCGTAGCGTGGGGCAATGCGGTCGAACGCGGACTCGCTCTCCGGTACCGATCCACACACCGTGCCGACCCGGTACTGGCACGCGCGCCCGGACGGCCGGGTGCAGTGCGACGTCTGCCCGCGCGCCTGCAAGCTGCACGAGGGGCAGCGGGGATTGTGCTTCGTCCGTGGCCGGGTCGGTGACCAGGTGGTTCTGACCACATACGGACGGTCCAGCGGGTTCTGCGTGGATCCGGTGGAGAAGAAGCCGCTGGCGCACTTCCTGCCCGGCACGCCCGTGCTGTCGTTCGGCACCGCGGGTTGCAACCTGGCCTGCCGGTTCTGCCAGAACTGGGACATCTCCAAGTCCCGGGAGATCGACACGCTGTCCGCAGCAGCCTCACCGGAGGCGCTCGCCGACGCCGCCGTGCGGCTCGGCTGCCCCAGCGTCGCATTCACCTACAACGACCCGGTGATCTTCATGGAGTACGCCATGGATGTCGCGGACGCCTGCCGGGAGCGGGGGGTACGCGCGGTGGCGGTCAGCGCCGGGTACGTGAACGCCGAACCCCGGCGGGAGTTCTTCGGGCACCTGGACGCGGCGAACATCGACCTCAAGGCGTTCAGCGACACGTTCTACGAGAAGATCACCTTCGCCCGGCTGCCGGCGGTGCTGGAGACCCTGGAGTACCTGCGCTCGACCGATGTCTGGTTCGAGGTAACCACGCTGCTGATCCCCGGACACAACGACGGCGACGAACAGATCGCGGCCGAGTGCGCCTGGTTCGCCGAGCACCTCGGCCCCGACGTCCCGCTGCACTTCTCGGCGTTCCATCCGGACTTCAAGATGCGCGACGTGCCGCGTACCCCGCCGCAGACCCTGAGCCGGGCGCGGCGCATCGCGCTGGAGCACGGGCTGCGCTTCGTGTACACCGGCAACGTGCACGATCCCGGCGGCGGCACCACCGCCTGCCCCGGCTGCGCCGCGCCGGTCGTGGTCCGGGACTGGTACCGGATCGAGGAGTACCGGCTGACCGGGCGGGGTACCTGTGTCCACTGTGGATACCAATTGCCCGGCGTGTACGACGGCCCGGCCGGAAGCTGGGGAGCACGCCGGCTTCCGGTCCTGCTCGACGCGCGCTAGCGGCGGACCGGTACCGACGTGAACGAGCCCACCCGCCGCGCGCCGGCCGTAGCCGGGCTGTTCTACCCGGCCGACCCGGCCACCCTCGCCGATCGGGTCGACCGCCTGCTCGACGCGGTACCGGTGCCCGACGGCGAGCCGCCGGCCCCGGCGTACGTGGTGCCGCACGCCGGGTACCGGTACTCCGGCCCGGTAGCCGCGCACGCCTACGCCCGGCTGCGGTCGTACGCCGACCGGCTCCGCAGGGTCATCCTGCTCGGGCCGGCGCACCGGGTCCCGGTGGTCGGCTGCGTGGTACCCGCCGCCAGCAGCTGGCTCACCCCGCTCGGCGAGGTACCGGTCGACACCGCCGCCGTGGCGACCCTGGTGGACGGCCGGTACGCGAGGGCAGACGACCGGCCGCTGGCACCGGAGCACTCGCTGGAGGTGCAGCTGCCGTTCCTCCAGCGGATCGCCGGCCGGGCTGCTGGCCCGGGTCGTGCCGCGGTGCCGGACGCGCCGGGCCGGACGGGCCCGCCGGTACCGGTGCTGCCGGTGGCCGTCGGCGCGTCCACGCCGGAGGACGTGGCCGGGACGCTGGCCGCCGCGGTGGGCGCGACCGGGACGGGTACGGTCATCCTGTGCAGCACCGACCTGTCGCACTACCAGAGCGAAGCGGCGGCGTACGTGCAGGATTCGCGTACCGTCCAGGCGGTGCTGGACGGGGATGCGGCGCGGATCGGCCGGTACGACGCCTGCGGTGCGTTCGCGCTGCGCGGGCTGCTCCGGTACGCCCGGGACGCCGGCCTGCGCCCCGCGCTGCTGTGCCGCGGCACGTCGGCCGACGCGGGCGGCGACACCGGCCGGGTGGTCGGGTACGCCGCCTTCCACCTGACCGCTTGACCGCCGGACCGAGGTTCGCCGGTTCGGCCGGTGCGTCCCGCCCGCTCGCGTCAGCGGTAGTCGTCGTCGAAGTCGACCACCTGGGCCTGCTCGATCGCGTCCCACTCGTTGACTTCGATCTCACGGTCCAGGTTCACCGGGCTCTCGTCCCGCTCTCCCGCGGGGTCGGCCGGCTGGGACTGTTCGAAGGCGTCCTCGGCGGGCGCTTCGAGATCGCGCCTGTCCGGGTCGAGGTCCGCGTCCCGGCCCGGGCCAATGCCCGGTTCAAGGTTCGCGTTCGGGTCGCTGAACTCCGGTTCGGTCATGGTCACCTCCTGGCAACCACGGTACGACCTCGCAACCTCCGCCGCAGCGCGTCCGGGATAGGGCCCCCACGCTGTGATCGGCCCGGTGACGTGCGCGATACTGCCGTTTCAGGACAGTGCGTCGAGGCCCGGCACTGGAGCCGGACCGTCCCGGCGGCGCTATCCAGCCACCGCCATCCAGTGCAGCCAAGGAGCGTTCCAGATGCCCATCGCTTCCCCCGAGGTCTATGCCGAGATGCTCGACCGCGCCAAGGCCGGCGCGTTCGCGTACCCGGCGATCAACGTCACCTCCTCGCAGACTCTCAACGCCGCGATCCGCGGCTTCGCCGAGGCGCAAAGCGACGGCATCATCCAGGTGTCCACCGGCGGCGCCGACTACCTGTCCGGCCCGACCGTGAAGAACATGGTCACCGGGGCGGTGGCGCTGGCCGCGTACGCGCACGAGGTGGCGAAGAACTACAGCGTCAACATCGCGCTGCACACCGACCACTGCCCGAAGGGCAAGCTGGACGGCTTCGTCCGGCCGCTGCTGGCGATCTCCAAGGAGCGGGTGGCCCGGGGTGAGGCGCCGCTGTACCAGTCGCACATGTGGGACGGCTCGGCGGTGCCGCTGAACGAGAACCTGCGCATCGCGGAGGAGTTGCTCGGCGAGGCGGCCGCCGCGCACACCGTACTGGAGATCGAGGTCGGCGTCGTGGGCGGCGAGGAGGACGGCGTCGCCAACGAGATCAACGAGAAGCTGTACAGCACCGTGGAGGACGGCCTGGCCACGGCGGCCGCCCTCGGGCTCGGCGAGAAGGGCCGGTACATCACCGCGCTCACGTTCGGGAACGTGCACGGCGTGTACAAGCCCGGCAATGTGAAGCTGCGCCCGGAGATCCTTAAGCAGATCCAGGACGCGGTGGGCGAGAAGTACGGCGTGACCAAGCCGCTCGACCTGGTGTTCCACGGTGGCTCCGGCTCCCTGCTGGAGGAGATCCGGGAGGCGCTGGACTACGGCGTGGTGAAGATGAACATCGACACCGACACGCAGTACGCGTTTACCCGTCCGGTCGCGGCGCACATGTTCACCAACTACGACGGTGTGCTGAAGGTCGACGGCGAGGTCGGTAACAAGAAGGCGTACGACCCCCGGGTCTGGGGCCGGCTGGCCGAAGAGGGTCTCGCGAAGCGGGTCGTGGCGGCCTGCGAGAGCCTGCGTTCCACCGGTACCACCCTGGGCAAGTGAGCTGACACCGGACAGGACGAGAGCCCGGCGGCTGACGCCACCGGGCTCTCGTTACCGGGTCCTGGGGAGGCTCCGGACCTCCATTTCTACTCCGGTACGGCGTTCGGCATAACCACCGCATGCGTGAGCAACGACTCAGCCTTTCAGGCGAGCCCTACGACGAACGGCGAGGTTGAATGAGCGGCATGCGGAATTTGCTGCCCGAACCGCCGGCCACCCGGCTGCCCGTGGACTCCGAGGCCAGCGCTGCGCTGGCCAGCGCCGCGCCCGGCGCGGAGAAGGAGGTCGCCGCGCGGTTCCCGTCGTACAGCGACGCCTGGGCCGCCCTCGCGAAGACCTCGATGGACGCCGGTGAGCCGGTGGCCGCGTACGCGTACGCCCGGACGGGGTACCACCGGGGACTGGACCAGCTTCGCCGGGCGGGCTGGCGGGGCAGCGGGCCGGTTCCCTGGGCGCACGAGCCCAACCGTGGCTTCCTGCGTAGCCTGCACCAGTTGGCGCTGGCCGCCGACGCGATCGGCGAATCGGATGAAGCCGCACGATGCGCGCAGTTCCTCCGGGACTGCGACCCCTCCGCCGCCGACGCGCTGACCGGCTGACCCGCCTCCGGCCCGGTCGCGGGCCGCCTACAGGCCCTCGGCCACCGCCGAGGCCACCCGTAGCCACGCCTGCTTCGTCGCACCGGACAGCAGCCCGTACCGCAACGGCTCCCCGGAGTCGATCAGGCGCTCGTACGGCGCGAGCAGCACCGCCCGGGTACGGGCGGCGAAATGCCGCCGGATGGCCGGAAGGTCGATCTCCTTCCGGCTGGGCGGCATGGACACCACCGTCACCGCCTGGCGAACCAACCGCTGCCGACCCGACTGCTCCAGATGATCGAGCATCCGGGCGGCCGTCTCGGCGGAGTCGTTGCGGGCGGACATGGTCACCACGAGCTGATCCGTGGCGTCGATGGCGGCCTGCCAGTTGGCGGCCCGTACGTTGTTGCCGGTGTCCACCATGATCAGCTTGTAGAAACGGCTCACCACCTCGCGGATGTCCGCGAACGCGCCCGCGGTCAGCATCTCACCGGCCGTCGCCGACTCGTCGCTGGCCAGAACGTCGAACATGCCCTCGCCCTGGGCGCGCACGTACTGCGACAGGTCACCGACCCGGCCGTGCGGTCCGCTGAAGTGGTCGAGGTCGCGCAGCAGGTCCCGCACGGTACGGGCGTGAAAGTCCTGCTGGGCGCGCATGCCGAGGGTGCCCTGCGTCTCGTTGTTGTCCCAGGCCAGCACGTATCCGCCGCGGTGCTGACCGAAGGTCATGGCGAGCAGCAGCACGGCGACCGTCTTGCCCGCCCCGCCCTTCGGGTTGACCACGGTGACCTGGCGTAGCCCGCCGAAGTTGCGGCGGACCATCTCGATCTGGTGGAGGAGCTCCCGTTCGTGCGCACCGGGGGGAAGCTTCACCAGCCCGAGCGAGCCCCGGCTGACGGCGCCACGCAGGCCGAGGCGGGCGACGGGTGCGGCCGGCCGGACGACCCGCTGGCGGGCGAACTCGTCGGCGGTCGGGATGTCGGGATCGCGTACCGGCGACATTGACGCCGGCGCCGACAGGGCCGGCGGGCTCGGCGGGGACTGCGGCGTGGGCAGGAACTGCTGGGGTACCGGGAGGGGAGCCGCCGGTACCGGCAGCGGCAGGCCCGCGTACTGCGCCGGGGTGGGCGGCGGTACGGGACCCGGCCAGGGCGCCAACTGCTGACCGGGAGGCTGGGGTTCGCCGGGGATTCGCTGCGTCTGGTCGAGCGGGATCTGGTCAAGCCGATACTGGCCCGGATCACCCTGGCTGGGATAAGCCCGCCCGGGACCGGCCTGCCCTGCCTGGCCCTGCCCCGCTTGGCTCTGCCCTGCCCGGCTCTGCCCGGCGTAGCCCCGGCTTGGAGCGTCCTGCCCGGCGTAACCCTGCCCGGCGCGGTCCGGGTCGGGGTAGCTGTGCCCGGGGTAGCTCGGGCCCGGCTGGTTGAGCGCCGGCTGGTTGAGCGCCGGTTGAATCAGCGTGGGCTGGTTGAGCCCCGCCTGGTTGAACCCCGCCTGGTTCGGCGCGGGCTGGTTCGGTGCGGGATACGGCTGGTGGGCGATGCCCGGCGGGTGGTCCCGCACCGGGTATTGGCCCGGCTCCGGCTGGAGCGGTCGAGGCTGCCGTGACCGGTCCGGTCCGATTGCCTGCGTCCGGTCTAGCCCCGGCGTCGCGGGCAGAGCGGGCGCCGGCGGCGCGGGGCTGGCCTGCTGTGCCCGGGGCGGGCCCGGCGGCGCGGGGCTGGCCTGCTGGGCCTGGGGCGGGCCCGGCCATGCCGGCGGGCCGGTGGCGAGCCGCGCGTCGACCGGGTCGATGGGTGGGCGGTCGCTGGCTGGGCGGTCGGCGCCCCGGCGGTCGGCGGTCGGGTGATCGAGGGCGGGGTCCGGTCGCTGGGGCGGCTCCGCCCACGGCGACGCCGGTCCGTCCCGGTCCGGCGCGTTGGCGTGAGCGGCGGTGACGCGCCAGTCTGGCGGCGATTGCTGAGGGGCGAGCGGGAATGTCACCCGTGCCGGAGGCCCCGTCCCGTTGCCGGTCGGCGGTCCCTCGTGCGCGGCCGGCCAGCCCCGTGCACCGGCGGGTGGGTGCGCGTCAGCGGGCTGCGCGGGGACGGGCTGCGCGGGGACGGGCTGCGCGATGTCGGCCTGCGCGGGGACGGGCTGCGCGATGCCGGCCTGCGTCATGTCGGCCTGCGCGGGGACGGGCTGCGTGAGACCGGGCTGCGCCGGCTCGGGCCGCGCCGGCTCGGGCCGCGCCGGCTCGGGCCGCGCCGGCTCGGGCCGCCCGGGATCAGACGGTCCAGGATGGGACGGCGCCGGATCGGGGCCGCCTCGCGGTCCGGGTACGTCCGGCCCGCCGTGATCCGGTCGCGTTACGAGCTCATCCGGAGGCCAGAACTGATCCTGATCCGGAACCGCCACCTGGTCCACCTCCCCCCGGCGAATGTTACGGCCGGTATCAGGATCGGTACACTCCCCACGCGCCGCGCTCCGTCCACCAGCTCCGCTTCCGTGTCAGCGTGCCGGCCACGCCGTCGTCGAAGAAGTCCACCTCACCGAGCGGAGTCACCGCGACCGCCCGGCCCCGGGCCCGGCGTACCTCCACCCGTACCCGACGGCGCGCGAGCCGGGTACGCGTCACCACCGGTACCGCCACGGCGACGTTGACCATCCCGTCGGCCGGATCGGCCCCCGGGGTCAGCGGCAGCCCGTCCACCACCGCGAATCCGTCGTCGTTGGCGATCGCGCACGCGACGATCTGCTCCTCCGGAGAGGCGAGTACCGCGTCGTCGACCTCGACCCGCGCGGCCCAGTGCTTCTGGCCGCCGAGCAGCGCACCCTGCAGGGTGACCGAGCCGCCGTCGTTGCGCAGCAGATCCAGCCGGTCCACGGTGCCGCCGAGCACCGCCTTCGCCACCAGCGCGGGATCGGTTGGTCCATCGAACTCGGCCGGCCGGTTCAGCGGCAGGATCCCGATCGGCGGCAGGTCGGGCACGGTACGGCCGGCCGGCATGTCCGCCGGGCGCCGGCTGGGCGGCGGCGCGTACCGGCGGACCATCCGCCGTACCACCGCCCGCACCTGCCCCTCCGCGGCGGCCGCGACGATCAGGCGCGGGCCGTCCGGTGCGGGCCAGGTCAGCCCGTCGGGCCGGGCGGGGCCGTCCAGCCGGGCGATGACCGCGTCGATCTCCTGGTCCGAGCACGCGGTCGGCGTGGACACCGTCGCGCCTTCCGAGGCCAGCACGTCGGCGCACGCCCTGACCTGAGCCCGGGGCTGGGCACCGGCGCCGCACGCGCATTCGGCGCCGCAGCCCGTGCCGTCGGAGAGTGACAACACCACCACGTCGTACACGCGGATCGGCCTCCTGTCGTTGACTCAGTGCTGCACGTCGCCGCCCGCTTGTTAGCCTGGCACCCCGGGGGTTCCGAGACGCCGTGGCACCCTGCCCCGGCCCATCCCCGTCAGGCGAGAGGCCGAGATGCCAGCGATCGTGCTGATCGGCGCCCAGTGGGGCGACGAGGGCAAGGGAAAGGTTACCGACCTGCTCGGTGGACAGGTCGGGTACGTGGTGCGCTACCAGGGCGGGAACAACGCCGGACACACCGTGATCACGCCGGACGGCGAGAAGTACGCATTGCACCTGCTGCCCTCCGGGGTGCTGTCCCCGGGCTGCACGCCGGTGATCGGCAACGGCGTGGTCATCGACCCGAAGATCTTGATCGAGGAGATCGACGGGCTCACCGAGCGCGGCGTCTCCTGTGACCTGCTGCTCATCTCCGCCGACGCGCATCTGATCATGCCGCACCACCGGGCGCTGGACCGGGTGGTCGAGCGGTACCTGGGATCGTCCCGGATCGGTACGACCGGGCGGGGTATCGGGCCGACGTACGCCGACAAGGTGGCCCGGACCGGGATCCGGGTACAGGACCTGCTCGACCCGGGCATCCTCCGGGAGAAGCTGGAGCTGGTGCTGCGGGAGAAGAACCAGATCCTGGTGAAGGTCTACAACCGCAAGGCGATCGACGTGGCCGCCGTGGTCGAGGAGTACCTGGGGTACGCCGAGCGGCTGCGCCCGTACATCGCGGACACCCGGCTGGTGCTGGCCGAGGCGCTGGAGGCCGGGGAAACGATCCTGCTGGAGGGCGCCCAGGCCACCCTGCTCGATGTGGATCACGGCACCTACCCGTTCGTGACCTCGTCGAACCCGACCTCCGGCGGCGCCTGCGTGGGGTCGGGCGTCCCGCCCACCCGGATCTCCCAGGTGATCGGCGTGATCAAGGCGTACACCACCCGGGTGGGCGCCGGCCCGTTCCCGACCGAGCTGTTCGACGAGAACGGTCAGCACCTGCTCAAGGTCGGCGGCGAGTACGGCACCACGACCGGCCGGGAGCGCCGCTGCGGCTGGTTCGACGCGGTGGTCGGCCGGTACGCGGTACGGGTCAACGGGATCACCGACCTGGTCGTCACCAAGCTGGACGTGCTGTCCGGCATGGAAAAGGTGCCGATCTGCGTCGGGTACGAGGTGGACGGCCACCGGGTCGACCACATGCCGATGACGCAGACCGCGTTCCACCACGCCAAGCCGGTGTACGAGGAACTGCCCGGCTGGTGGGAGGACATCTCCAAGGCGCGTACCTTCGACGAGCTGCCGGTCAACGCCCAGCGGTACGTGGAGCGGATCGAACAGCTGTGCGGCACTCGGGTCAGCGTGGTCGGGGTCGGGCCGGGGCGCGAGGAGAATGTGATCCGCCACGCACTTCTCTGACCGGAGCCCGGCCCTGGTTCCGGTGGCCGGCACGGGCGCCCCGACCCGCAGGTGAACCGGGGCCGGCTGTGACGAGTTCGCTCTGGATCGGTTCCGGCCCGGCGTTTCGGTAGCATCTGGACCCGTGCTCGTACTTCTGCTCGGCTCCGGTGGCCGTGAGCACGCTCTCGCCACCGCGCTGGCCGCCGATCCGGCCGTCACGGCGCTGCACTGCGCCCCGGGGAACCCCGGCATCGGCCGGCTGGCCGAACTCCACCCGGTCGACCTCGGCGACCCCGGCGCGGTCGCTGGCCTGGCCGTGGAGCTGGGCGCCGACCTGGTGGTGATCGGTCCGGAGGCGCCGCTGGTCGCGGGCGCGGCCGATGCCATCCGGGCGAAGGGCATCGCCTGCTTCGGCCCGTCCCAGGCGGCGGCCCGGCTGGAGGGGTCCAAGGACTTCGCCAAGTCGGTGATGGCGGCCGCCGGCGTACCGACCGCCCGCTCGCGTACCTGTGACAAACCGGACGAGGTGGCCGCCGCACTGGACGAGTTCGGCGCACCGTACGTGGTCAAGGACGACGGTCTCGCGGCCGGCAAGGGCGTGATCGTGACCGGCGACCGGGACGCGGCGCTGGCCCATGCCCAGGCGTGTGGCCGCGTGGTGGTCGAGGAGTTCCTGGCCGGTCCCGAGGTCTCGCTGTTCGTGCTCACCGACGGGATCACCGCGCGGCCGCTGGTACCCGCGCAGGACTTCAAGCGCGCCGGCGACGGCGACACCGGGCCGAACACCGGCGGAATGGGGGCCTACGCACCGCTGCCCTGGGCGCCGCCGACCCTGGTGGACGACGTCCTGCGTACCGTGGTCGAGCCGACCCTGGCCGAGATGCGCGAGCGCGGAGCCCCGTTCGCCGGGCTGCTGTATGTCGGCCTCGCGCTGACCGCGGACGGCCCGAAGGTGATCGAGTTCAACTGCCGGTTCGGCGATCCGGAGACCCAGGTGGTAATCGCGCTGCTGGCCAGCCCGCTGGCCGGGCTGCTGCACGCCGCCGCGGTGGGCCGGCTCGCGGGGCAGCCGCCGCTGCGCTGGCACCCCGGCTCGGCGGTCACCGTGGTGATGGCCGCGGCGAATTATCCGGGTACCCCGAAGGTCGGCGACGTGATCACCGGAGCGGAGGTACCGGGCGTGATCCACGCGGGTACCGCCCGGCGGGCGGACGGCGCACTGGTCAGCTCGGGCGGCCGGGTGCTGTCCTGCACCGGGGTCGGGCCGACCCTCACGGCCGCGCGTGACGCCGCATACGCGCTGGTGAACGGCGTGACTCTGGACGGCTCGCAGCACCGGACCGACATCGCCGCCGCGGCGATCGAGGGCCGCGTCACCGTCCCGGGCGCCTCGCGGCCCTGACCGGCAGCCTCCCGCCGCACCCGCTCCGCGAGCTTCGCCGCCGGCCCCGGGCCGACCCGGTTCCGATCACCGGGGGCCGACCCCGCGACCTGTCTCACCAGGGCAGGTCGCGCGGCACCACCTTGCCGGTGGCGTTGCGCGGCAGGGCACGGACGAAGCGCACGTCGCGCGGCACGGCGAACCGGGCCAGGTGCCGCCGCACGTACTCGCGCACTGCCGCCGGGTCGAGGACCTCGCCGGGCTGCAGCGCGATCCACGCCGCCAGCCGCTGCCCGAACTCCGGGTCGGGTACGCCGACCACCGCCACCTCGCGTACCTGTGGCAGCGCGGCCAGCACGTTCTCCACCTCGGATGGGAACACGTTCTCACCGCCCGACACGATCATGTCGTCCTCGCGGCCGTCGACGTACAGCAGCCCGTCGGAGTCCAGGTGGCCCAGGTCGCCGGTGGCCAGCAACCCGTCGAGGGTCTCCCGGCCGGACCCGTTCGTGTACCCCTCGAACAGCATGTCGTTGCCCACGAAGATGCGGCCGGTCTGGCCGGGTGCCATCTCCCGACCGGCCTGGGACACGATCGCGATGCGGGTGCCGTGTGGCGGCCGGCCGGCCGTGTCCGGAGCCTTGCGCAGGTCAGTCGGGGTCGCGATGCTCGCCCAGGACGCCTCGGTGGAGCCGTACAGGTTGTAGAGCACGTCGCCGTACGCGTCCATGAACCGGGTGGCCAGGCCGCCGGGCAGCGCGGAGCCGCTGACCGCCACGACCTTGAGCGGGGTCGGCCGGGGCGGTACCTCGAGCAGCCGCTGGAGCATCACGGGTACCGCGAACAGCGATGTGCACTCGTGCTCGACGACGCCGGCGAGCGCTTCGGCCGGGTCGAACCGGCGCTGGAGCACGATCGTCGCGCGCAGGGCGAGGCCGACCTGTAACGCGGCCAGCCCCCAGGTGTGGAACACCGGTGCGGCGATCAGCATCCGGGACCGGGCGTGCACCGGGATCCGGGAGATGATGCTGGCCAGCGGCGCGAATCCGCCCGGGGTACGCCGCCGGGCACCCTTGGGCGCACCCGTCGTACCGGAGGTGAGGACGATCGTGCGACCCTCCCGCTGGGGGCGGCGCACCCCGCCCGGCGGGGCGGTGGACATCACCTCCTCGACTCCGGCCTCGTCCAGCCGTTCGACGTCGCGCGGCAGCGCGATCGCGTGCTCGGTGAACTCGGAGTCGTGGATGAGTATCCGCAGCCGCTGCTCCTCGGCGACGACGGCCAACTGCGCCGGGGACAGGCCGGTGTTGACCAGTACCGCGTCGGCGCCGAGCAGGCTGGCCGCGATCATCCCCTCGATCAGGCCGCCGTGGTTGCGGCAGAGTAGCCCGATCTTGTCGGTCGGCCGCACTCCGCAGGCGCCGTGCAACGCCGCGGCCAGCCGCTCGGCGCGGAGGAGCAGCTCGCCGTAGGTCAGGCGACCGGGCCGCGGACCCGTCGGCTGACCGGGTGGGGCGGGCAGTTTCCGATCGTCGATGATCGCGACCCGATCGGGGTCGCGGGCCGCAGCCGAACGCAGCTCGCCACCGAGCCCGAATCCCCACCGCCGCAGCTCCGCCATCTGCCGCATGACCTTGGTGGGCGAACCGGGCGCGAGCAGCCCACGGCGCGCGAGGGTGGCGATGGTGAATGACATGTCCACAGTGGACCTCAACCTCCGATGCCACCGCTGAAGGGTTCAGCGGATCTGCATGCCGGAGATCGCCCGGGATACGACAAGCCGTTGGATCTCCGACGTACCCTCGAAGATCGTATATATCTTCGCGTCTCGGTACCAGCGCTCAACTGGGTGTTCGCGCAGATACCCTGCGCCACCGAGGATCTGGACCGCCTTCTCGGTCACCGCCACGGCGACCTCGCCGGCCTTCAGCTTGCTCATCGAGCCCTCGCCGGCCTCGAACCGGCGGTTGTTGCGCCCCATCCAGGCGGCTCGCCAGACCAGCAGGCGGGCAGCGTCGATCTCCATCCGCATGTCGGCCAGCGCGAACGCGACGCCCTGGTTCTCGATGATCGGCCTGCCGAACTGCACCCGGCCCTTCGCGTACTCCAGGGCGTGCTCGTACGCCGCCCGCGCGATGCCCAGCGCCTGCGCCCCGACGGTCGGGCGGGACAGCTCGAAGGTGCGCATCGCCGCCTGACCGGCGGACCGGGTGCCCTCGCGGGCCCTTGCCAGCCGCTCCTGGAGTGCGTCCCGGCCGCCGAGCAGGCAGCGGCCGGGCACCCGGACCTCGTCGAGGAACACGTCGGCGGTGTGCGAGGCGCGTAGCCCCAGCTTCTTGAGCTTCTTCGTGCCGACCAGCCCGGCGGTGCCGGGTGGGACGACGAACGCGGCCTGACCGCGGGAACCCAGCGCGGGGTCGACGCTGGCCGTCACGACGTGCACGTTCGCGATGCCGCCGTTGGTCGCGTACGCCTTCTGCCCGGAGAGGATCCACTCGTCGGTGGCCTGGTCGTACCGCGCCCGGGTGCGCATCGCGCCGACGTCCGAGCCGGCTTCGGGCTCGGTCGTGCAGAACGCGGCGACCTGAGGATCGTCGACGTCGCCGAAGCACAGCGGAACCCATTCGAGCATCTGGTCCGGGGTGCCGGTGCCGTAGATGGCGGCGACCGCGAGGCCGGTGCCCATCAGGGCCATCCCGATGCCGGCGTCGCCCCAGAACAACTCTTCGTTGGCCAGGCAGAGCGACAGCCCGGTCGGGTCGGACCAGCAGTTGGCGAGGAACTCGAAGCCGTACAGCCCGATCTTCGCCGCCTGTTTGATGACCGGCCAGGGCGTCTCCTCGCGGGCGTCCCACTCGGCGGCCGCGGGACGCACCACTTCATCGGCGAAGCCGTGCACCCAGTCCCGCAGGTCCCGCTGCTCTTCATTCAGGTCGAGCGAGAACTCCGGCATGATCGGTCCCCTCCGCTGCGCTGTGTTCGCCGGGCGGCCGCGCGCCCGGTCAGGCCTTCGGGATGTCGAACAGGTTCGCGATGTTGGCCGCCAGGCCGAGGTCGCCCTTTGCCTTGAGCTTGCCGGTCATGAACATCATCACCGGGTTGCCGGTGCCGGAGACCACCTTGAGGAAGTCGGCGGCACCCATGGTCAGCGACAGCTTCGGGTCGTTGCTCGGCTCGGGCGACAGGGTGCACTTGCCGTCGGCGATGACGAGTTCGTAGGTGTCGACGCCGCCGTCGGGCCGGTCGCCGACGTTCCAGTGGATGACAGCGTTGGTCGACCCGGCGCGGTCCGCGCGAAACATCGTGGGCATCCGCTCGAAGATGGCGCCGAGCACCTTGCCGCGCTGTTCACCCTGCATGACGGCCTTGATCTGGTCGGCCGACGCGGACTTGACGATCTGGGCGAACTGCTTCGGATCAACCGAGTCGAGATCGGAGAGATCGAAGTCTGTCATGCTGTCCTCCATGCGGATAGCTAAGCTACTGGTGCGTAACCTTACGCGCGAGTAGGTATCATCGCAACCGTGCAGGCGGTGTCGAAGAAGCGCCTCCCCCGGGCGGTACGCGAGCAGCAGATGCTTGACGCGGCGGTGACGGTCTTCTCCAGGGCCGGGTTCCACGACGCGTCCATGGACGAGATCGCGGCCCGGGCCGGCATCTCGAAGCCCATGGTCTACGCGTACCTGGGCACCAAAGAGGAACTGTTCATCGCGTGCCTGCACCGCGAGGGCACCCGGTTGATGGAGGCGATCGTCTCGGCGGTGGTGCCGCAGGCCCCGCGAGCGCCGGTGGGCTCCGCGGCCGTGATCGGGGACGGAGTGCTGCCGCCTGACGAGCAGCTGTGGCGCGGGCTGCGCGCGTTCTTCACGTTCGTCGGCGACCACCGGGACGGCTGGTCGGTGCTCTACCGGCAGGCGCGCGGCCAGGCACCGTTCGCGACCGAGTTGGCCGCGATGCGGTCGCGCATGGTGGACGTGGTCGCCGGGCTGCTGGCCCGGGTCATCGCGGCCGGGGGCCGGCAGTCCCGCCCGGCGGACGTGATGGCGATGGCGTACGCGCTGGTGGGCGCGGGGGAGTCGCTCGCCGACTGGGTGGTCGACCACGTCGAGGAGTCACCCGAGGTGACCGCGACGCGGCTGATGAACTTCGTCTGGCTCGGCGCGGGCGACCTCCTGCGCGGCGCGACCTGGCGACCGCCGGCCGGCGGGTACCAGTGACGGCCGGCTCACCGGTCGGTCCGCAGGAGGGCGGCGGTCGCCCGGCGACGAGCCCCAACAACCCGGTTAGTTCGTAGCTGGTCGTGTCCCGTTCATCGGCCCTCGGCGGTAGGAATTATGACCAGTGTCGACGGTAGTGCGGGTCACGGCCCCGGCGAAACCGTCGACGGTCGCCCGTCCGGTCAGGCGGTGATGCGGCCGCGCAGGTGCGGCCGGCCCGACTTCGCGTCGTGCAGCCCGATCACCCAGTCCCGGCCCTCCCGGTCGCCGCCCTCCTCCCGGACGGCGCTGAAACCGACCGACGCGGGCAGCAGGATCGGCAGCTTGAACGCGACCTCCACCGCGTACGAGTCGGGTAGCCGGCCCTCCAGGGCGGCCAGGCACCGGGCCTTGCTCCACATCCCGTGCGCGATCGGCCGCGGGAAGCCGAACGCGCGGGCGCCCAGCCGGGAGGTGTGGATCGGGTTGTGATCGCCGGAGACCTCGGCGTAGCGCCGCCCGACATCCCGGCCGACCCGCCAGACCGCCGTCGGCTGCGGTGCCGGGGCCCGCTCGGGGTCGCGTTCGCGCTCCGCCCGGGGGCCGGACGGCTTCTCCTTGTGCAGGTACGTGGAGACTCCGCGCCACACCACCTCGTCGTCGACCGAGACCGTGGCCCGTACGTCGAACTGCCGGCCGCGCTCGTGCGGGCGCAGGTCCGCCGCCCGTACCGTGAGCTCCAGCCGCTCGCCGGCGTCGATCGGTCGCCGTACCTCGATCCGGTTCGCGACGTGCACCACACCGACGACCCGTACCGGGAAGTCCACGGTGGACATGAGCCGCATGGCCACCGGGAACGCCAGGATGTGCGGGTACGTCGGTGACAGCTGGTCGGCCAGCCGGTACCCGCACACCCGGTTGTACGCCGCGAGGTGCGCCCGGTCCACGGCGAGGCCGCGCAGCACCAGGGTGGTGTCCGGCAGCCCGGTCGCCGACCGGCGGCGCAGTTGGCCGAGAGCGGCGCGGCGGTAGGTGGCACGGGCGCCGGGCACGGCGGCCAGCTCGATGACCTCGGTCACGTCACGCCCCCAGCAACGACTGGCCGCAGACCCGTACCACGTTGCCGGTCACCCCGGCCGAGCCCGGACTGGCCAGCCACGCGATCGTCTCGGCCACGTCGATCGGCAGGCCACCCTGGTTCATGCTGTTGAGCCGGCGGCCCGCCTCGCGGACGAACACCGGCATCTTGGCGGTCATCGCGGTCTCGATGAAGCCGGGAGCGACGGCGTTGACGGTGATGCCCGCCGCGGACAGCACCGGCGCGGTGGCCTGGACCAGGCCGATGACGCCGGCCTTCGACGTGGCGTAGTTGGTCTGGCCGCGGTTGCCCGCGATGCCGGCGATCGAGGCCACCCCGATCAACCGGCCGCCCGGCGGGATCAGGTCCTCGGTTAGCAGCGCCTCGTTGACCCGCTGCTGGCTGGCCAGGTTGACGTCGAGCACCTGGTCCCACTGCTCGGGGCTCATCCGGGCGATCGTCTTGTCGCGGGTGACGCCGGCGTTGTGCACCACGATGTCGACGCCGCCGTGCCTGGCCTGGAGGTGCTCGGCGAGCCGGGCGGGCGCGTCGGGTGCGGTGAGGTCGAGCTGGAACGCGGTACCGGACAACTCGTTGGCGACTCCGGACAGCGCCTCGCCGGCGGCCGGTACGTCGAGGCAGACGACGTGCGCGCCGTCCCGGGTCAGCACCTGGGCGATCGCCGTACCGATGCCGCGTGCGGCCCCGGTGACCAGCGCCACCTTGTCGGCCAGCGGCTTGTCCCAGTTGACCGTCGTGGTGCCCGGGCCGGGGCCGACCCGGATCACCTGGCCGGACACGTACGCGGACCGGGCGGAGAGCAGGAAGCGCAGGGTGGACTCGAGGTCGGCGTCGGGCGAGGCGTAGACCAGGTTGGCGGTCGTGCCGCGGCCGAACTCCTTGCCCACCGAGCGCACGAAGCCCTCCAGCGCGCGCTGGGCGACCGCCTCCGGGGCCGTGCCGCACTGCTCCGGCGCGGTGCCGACCACGATGACCCGGCCGCACGGGTACAGCGCCCGGGCGTGCGGGTGGAAGAAGTCGTACAGGGCGCGCAGCCGGGTGGACGTCGTGGTGCCGGTCGCGTCGAAGACCAGTGCGGCGTTCAGCGGTACCCGCTCACCGGCCGCTGCCTCCTCGTCGGGGGTCGCGGATGGCTCGCGCACTTCCACGCCCATCGAGCCCAGTGCCTTCCCGATCGCACCGGACAACCGTCCCTGCCCGCCTACCAGGACGGGGCCGGGTACCACCGGGTCACCGGCCCGGTACCGGTGCAGTCGTGGCGGCTGGGGTAGCCCGAATCGTTTGGCCAGTGCTCGTCCCGGTCCGGACGCGGTGAAGCTGGCATACCTGTCGTTCATCGACTCATCCCGCTGTAACCACTCATGTCCGTCTCTTCCCCAGGACGCTCGCGCGATAAGCCTACCGGTGAGTAAGTTGAGTGCAAGCATTCTCTACCGGGAGGCGTGATGACGTCCAGTGATGCTTCGGTGGCCAGCGTGGCAGGCGTGCGCCGGGTGGCCGTCCTCGGCGGCAACCGCATCCCGTTCGCCCGATCCAACGGCCCGTACGCGACCGCGTCCAATCAGGACATGTTCACCGCCGCGCTGGACGGGCTGGTCGCCCGGTTCGGCCTGGCCGGCACGCGGGTCGGTGACGTCGCCGCGGGCGCCGTCCTGAAGCACAGCCGGGACTTCAACCTGACCCGGGAGTGCGTGCTCGGTTCCCGGCTCGATCCGCACACGCCCGCCTACGACGTGCAGCAGGCGTGCGGCACCGGGCTGGAGACCACGATCCTGGTGGCCAACAAGATCGCCCTGGGCCAGATCGAGGTGGGCATCGCCGGCGGCGTCGACACCACGAGCGACGCGCCGCTGGGCGTCAACGAGCACATGCGCGCCGCGATGCTCGAACTGAACCGGGCGCGGTCGCTCGGCGGTCGGCTGCGCGCGGTCACCAAGCTGCGTCCGGGCCAGGCGTTCCGGCCGGAGATCCCGCGCAACGCGGAGCCGCGCACCGGGCTGTCGATGGGTGAGCACGCCGCGATCACCGCGAGCCAGTGGGGCATCGGCCGCGTGGAGCAGGACGAGTTGGCGCTGGCCAGCCACCAGCACCTCGCCGAGGCGTACCGGACCGGGTTCTTCGACGACCTGGTCACGCCGTACCAGGGGCTGACCCGGGATCAGAACCTGCGGCCGGACACCACGATGGAGAAGCTCGCCGCGCTGCGCCCGGTGTACGGCGACACGATGACCGCCGGGAACTCCTCGGCGCTGTCCGACGGCGCGTCCACCGTCCTGCTGGCAAGCGAGGAGTGGGCGGCCGCGCACCGGCTGCCCGTACGGGCGTGGCTGACCTGGTCCGAGACCGCGGCGGTCGACTTCGTGCACGGCGGCGAGGGGTTGCTGATGGCCCCGGCGTACGCGGTGCCCCGGATGCTTGCCCGGGCCGGCCTCACCCTGCAGGACTTCGACTTCTACGAAATCCACGAGGCGTTCGCGTCGCAGGTACTGGCGACCCTGAAAGCGTGGCAGGACGCGGACTTCTGCAAGCAGCGGCTCGGCCTGGACACGCCGCTGGGCGCGATCGACCGCAGCCGGCTCAACGTGACCGGCTCGTCGCTTGCCATCGGGCACCCGTTCGCGGCGACCGGTGCCCGGATCGTGGCCACGCTGGCCAAGCTCCTGGCTCGGGCCGGCGGCGGCCGGGGCCTGATCTCGATCTGCGCGGCGGGCGGCCAGGGGGTCACCGCGATCCTGGAGCGCTGACGGCGCGGGGCGCCGGTGAGCGCCTCGCCGCACGGCCGGTGCCCGGGGCCGGTCAGCGCGGCGACCCCGGCGGCCCCCGCCGGTAGCCGGCATCCCGATGCCGGAGAATGGGCAGGTGATCCCGAACGTTCTCGCCGCCCGGTACGCCTCCGCCGATCTCGTCGCCGTCTGGTCGCCGGAAGAGAAGGTGCGCGCCGAGCGCCGGCTCTGGCTCGCCGTGCTCGAGGCCCAGCGGGAGCTGGGGGTACCGGTGCCCGACGGCGCCATCGACGCCTACCGGCGGGTACTCGACCAGGTCGACCTGGCCGCCATCGCGGCCCGGGAGCGGATCACCCGGCACGACGTGAAGGCACGCATCGAGGAGTTCTCCGCGCTGGCCGGCTTCGAGGCGATCCACCAGGGTATGACCTCCCGCGACCTGACCGAGAACGTCGAGCAGCTCCAGATCCGCTCCTCCCTGCTGCTGGTCCGGGACCGGATCGTGGCGGCCCTGGCGCGCCTGGCCGAGCGTGCCGTCGAGTACGAGGCCACCGCGATGGTCGGCCGGTCGCACAACGTGCCGGCCCAGGCGACCACGCTCGGCAAGCGCTTCGCGAGTGCCGCTGAGGAGCTGCTCATCGCGTACGAGCGGGTGGACGAACTGATCGCCCGGTACCCGTTGCGGGGCATCAAGGGGCCGGTCGGTACCGCCGCCGACCAGCTCGACCTGCTCGGCGGCGATCCGGGCAAGGTCGAGGAGCTGGAACGGGCCGTGGCCCGGCACCTGGGCTTCGGTCGGGTGCTGACCAGCGTCGGCCAGGTGTACCCGCGCTCGCTGGACTTCGACGTGCTCTCCGCGCTGGCGCAGGCTGCGGCCGCACCGTCATCGCTGGCCACCACGATCCGGCTGATGGCCGGTCAGGAGCTGGTCACGGAGGGGTTCAAGGCCGGCCAGGTCGGGTCCAGCGCCATGCCGCACAAGATGAACACCCGTTCGTGCGAGCGGATCAACGGGCTCGCCGTGGTCGTGCGGGGGTACCTGTCGATGGTCAGTGAGCTGGCCGGCGACCAGTGGAACGAGGGGGATGTCTCCTGCTCGGTGGTGCGCCGGGTGGCTCTGCCGGACGCGTTCTTCGCCCTCGACGGGCTGTTCCAGACATTCCTCACCGTACTGGAGGAGTTCGGCGCCTACCCGGCGGTGATCTCCCGCGAGCTGGACCGGTACCTGCCGTTCCTGGCGACCACGAAGGTGCTGGTCGCGGCCCTGCGGCGGGGCGTGGGCAGGGAGACCGCCCACGAGGCGATCAAGGAGCACGCGGTCGCCGTGGCGCTGGCCATGCGGGAGAGGGGCGCGACCGACAACGACCTGTTCGACCGGCTGGCGGCCGACTCCCGGCTGGGCCTCGGCCGGGCCGAGATCGATGGCCTGGTCGCCGACCGGGGCGCGTTCGTCGGCATGGCATCGGCCCAGGTAAAGGCGGTGGCGTCGGCGGTGTCCCGGGTGGTCGCCGCGCACCCGGACGCTGCCGGCTACCGGCCCGCCCCGATCCTCTGAGGTCCGGGCGCCGACCGGCTCGCCCGGCGCGGGCGACTACCAGGGCTTGCCGGTCAGCCGCTCGTAGATCTCGACGTACCGCGCCCGGACCCGCTCCACCATGTCCTCCGGTACCTCCGGCCCCGGCGCCCGCTTGTCCCACCCGGTACCGGCGGCCCAGTCCCGCAGGAACTGCTTGTCGAACGAGTACGCGGGCCGGCCCGGCTGCCACGAGTCGGCCGGCCAGAACCGGGACGAGTCCGGGGTCAGTACCTCGTCGGCCAGCAGCAGCTCGCCGTCCGGCGTCCAGCCAAGTTCGATCTTGGTATCCGCGATGATGATGCCCCGCTCGGCGGCGAGGGCGGCACCGCGTGCGTACACGTCGAGGGTGATCCGGCGCAGCCGCTCGGCGGTGTCGGCGCCCACGGCCTCGACCACCGCGGAGAACGGGATCGGTTCGTCGTGCTGTCCGACCGGCGCCTTGGTGGACGGGGTGAAGATTGGCTCCGGCAGCCGGGACGCCTCCCGCAGCCCGTCCGGCAGCGACAGGCCCGATACCGAGCCGCCGGTCCGGTACTCGGCCAGGCCGCCACCCGTCAGGTACCCGCGCGCCACGCACTCGATCGGCACCATGCGCAGCCGCCGGCACCGGACGGCCCGGCCGGCGAACTCGGCCGGTACATCGGTCGCGGAGATGACGTGGTTGGGCAGGAGGTCTGCCAGCTGTTCGAACCACCAGAGGGACAGCTGGGTGAGGATCCGGCCCTTGTCCGGGATCGGGGTCGGGAGGATCACGTCGTAGACCGACACCCGGTCGGAGGCCACCAGGATCAGATCGTCGCCGTCGGCGTAGAGGTCACGGACCTTGCCGGAGTGCAGCAGCTCCACGGTGGCCAAGTACATCACGCGGCCGGTCGGCCCGCCGCGAAGGGCGGCCGCCCGCACGGCCTCGGGCGGTCGAGCGGCGCGGATCACCGCGTTCCCCTCCGGAGACCCGCCGCTTTCCGGGGCGAGGGATACTTGCGTGAGCGCCGGCCGGCCTGCGGGCGGCGCGTTTCAACGAGCGGGTGCGGAAGATACCCGGTTGTCGGCGTTGTCCGGATGGTGGCGACGACCGGGGCGGCCGAGGTACGCGAAATATCCGGTCGTCGGCACCCGCCCGTCTGTCCGGGCGGCGTGTGCGGCCGGGGCGAGGGGATATGACCGGATACGTGGTCGCGGCCTTGACCGCGTTTGTGTTGATCGTGCCGGTCGAGCTGCCCGACAAGACGTTTGTCGCGACCCTCGTGCTCGCCACCCGGTACCGGCCGTGGCCGGTGTGGCTCGGCGTGATCGTCGCGTTCGGCGTGCAGACCGCCGTCGCCGTCCTCGCCGGCAGGCTGATCACGCTGCTTCCGTCGGCACCCGTGCGCCTGGTCGCGGCCGCGCTGTTCGCGGTCGGATCGGTGCTGCTGGTCCGGTCGGCCCGCCGGGCCTCCGTCGAGGAGCAGGAGCAGGAGCAGAGGTTCGAACGCCGGCTGAGCCGTGACCGGGAGGAGCGGCGCGCCTTCCTCCGGGCCGCCTCGGCGAGTTTTCTGGTGCTGTTCGCGGCCGAGTGGGGTGATCTGTCCCAACTGCTCACCGTCGGGTTGGTCGCCCGCGGCGGGCACCCGGTCGCGGTGTTCGTGGGCGCCTGGTTGGGCCTGGCGGCCGTGTCCGGCGCCGCGGTCGTACTCGGGCGGGTCCTCCTGAAGTATGTGAGCCTGGCGCTGATCCAGTATGTGGGCGCAGGCATTTGCGGTGTACTTGCTGTATTGACCGTAGTAAGCGTATTCAAGTGATTATGTCGGCGACACCGGCCGCTTGCACTGGCATTGCCCGTCGCGGCTGGCGGCGCGCCGGAGGCGCTTTTCCGCGAGATGCGGACTTTCCCGTACTAACATCCCAAATGTGGAACTGATTCGACCCGTTCGGGTGACAGTCGGTGATCTGCTCCCGGCGCCGGCCCGGTAGGCTTGGGCCGCCCACACACAGGCGTTATTCGTTCCATCAGTCAGGAGTAACCCGTGGCCCGCGTCGTGGTCGACGTCATGCTCAAGCCCGAGATCCTCGACCCTCAGGGCCAGGCAGTCGCGAACGCACTGCCGCGGCTCGGGGTGAGCGGGGTCGAGTCGGTACGCATCGGCAAGCGCATCGAGATCGAGTTTGCCGGCGACGCCGACATCGACCGCGCCCGAGAGATCGCGGACAAACTGCTCGCCAATCCGGTGATCGAGGATTTCACCGTGCACGTCTCGGACGGCGACGCGTGAGGATCGGGGTTGTCACCTTTCCGGGCTCGCTCGACGACGGCGACGCCCGGCGCGCCGTGCGGGTGTCCGGAGCCGAGGACATCGCGCTCTGGCACAACGATCCCGACCTGCACCGCGTCGACGCGGTGATCCTGCCCGGCGGCTTCTCCTACGGGGACTACCTGCGAGCCGGCGCGATCGCCCGGTTCGCCCCGGTCATGGAGTCGATCGTGGGCGCGGCCCGCGACGGCATGCCGGTCCTGGGCGTCTGCAACGGGTTCCAGGTGCTCTGCGAGGCGCACCTCCTGCCGGGTGCGCTGGTCCGCAACGCACACCTGCACTTTCGCAACCGGGACCAGATGCTGCGGATCGAGTCCACCGCGACGGCGTGGACCATGAACTTCACCGAGAGCCAGGAGATCCTCGTCCCGGTCAAGAACGGCGAGGGCCGGTACGTCGCGGACGAGGCCGTACTCGACGAGCTGGAATCCTCCGGCCGGGTGGTCGCGCGCTACATCGGCGGGAACCCGAACGGCTCCTCGCGTGACATCGCCGCGATCCGTAACGAGGCGGGCAACGTTGTCGGGATCATGCCGCATCCGGAGCACGCGGTCGAGGCGCTCACCGGCCCGTCGACCGACGGCCTGGCCTTCTTCGCCTCGGTGCTGGCACATCTGGGGGGCAAAGTGGGGGCCGAAGCATGACCACGACGGAGAACCAGGCGGTACCGGTGCCGCAGGCCCGTGGCGAGTCCGTCGCGGAGGCCGCGGACGGCGCGGACACCACGCCGGACGAGACGCCCCCGGCGCCCGACGAAGTGGTGGACAACGACGTCATCGACGACCCGGAGGACGAGTCGGACGAGGCTGAGCTGGAGGCCGCGGACGTGCACGCCGAAGAGGACTTCGGCGCCCAGGAGGATCTCGGCGCGCGGGACGGCTTCCCGCCCGACGAGGAGGTCGTCGACGAGCCGGACGGGCCGGACACGGTACCGCTGGCCCGGCGCCGCCCCGACGACCGGCAGCCCTACCGGGCGCTGGGGCTGCAGGACGACGAGTACGCGAAGATCCGTGACATCCTCGGGCGGCGGCCGACCCAGTCCGAGCTGCTCATGTACTCGATCATGTGGAGCGAGCACTGCTCGTACAAGTCGAGCAAGGTGCACCTGCGGCAGTTCGCCGAGAAGGCGGTCCCGTCCGACCGGCTGCTCGCCGGCATCGGTGAGAACGCGGGCGTGATCCAGCTGTCCGATGAGCTGGCCGTCACGTTCAAGATCGAATCGCACAACCACCCGAGCTTCGTCGAGCCGTACCAGGGCGCGGCGACCGGGGTCGGCGGCATCGTCCGCGACATCCTCGCCATGGGCGCCCGGCCGATCGCGGTGATGGACCCCCTGCGCTTCGGCGCGCCCGACCACCCGGACACCGCCCGGGTGCTGCCCGGCATCGTCGGCGGCGTGGGCGGCTACGGCAACTGCCTCGGCCTGCCCAACATCGGCGGCGAACTGGTCTTCGACCCCTGCTACCAGGGCAACCCGCTGCTGAACGCGCTGTGCGTGGGCGTACTGCCCGTGGGCGGCCTGCAGAACAAGGCGGCGACCGGCCCCGGCAACTCGGTGATCCTGCTCGGCGCCAAGACCGGCCGGGACGGCATCGGTGGGGCGTCGGTGCTCGCCAGCGCGACGTTCGGCTCGGGCAGCGAGGCACGCCGGCCGAGCGTCCAGGTCGGCGACCCGTTCGCGGAGAAGCTGCTCATCGAGGTCTGTCTGGAGATCTACCGGGCCGACCTGGTGGTCGGGATCCAGGATCTCGGCGCGGCGGGGATCGCCTGCGCGCTGACCGAGACGGCGGCCGCTGCCGGCACCGGCATGGCGGTCAACCTCGACGCCGTGCCGCTGCGCGAGCCGTCGATGCTCCCGCACGAGATCCTCGCCAGCGAGTCGCAGGAGCGCATGCTGCTGATCGTCGCGCCGGACAAGGAGCACACCGTACTCGCGATCGCCGAGCGCTGGGGCGTACCGGCGACGAAGATCGGCGAGGTCACCGACACGGGCCGGCTGGTCGTCGAGTGGCACGGCCAGACCGTGGTCGACGTACCGCCGGCATCACTGGCCGACGACGGCCCTGTCTACGCGCGGCCGATGCGGGAGCCGAGCGACCTTCCGCTCATGCACGCCGACCGGGCCGAGACGCTGCCCCGGCCGACCACCGGGGACGAGCTGCGGGAGACCCTGCTGAAGCTGGCCGCCAGCCCGAACCTGTGCGACAAGTCATGGGTGACCGAGCAGTACGACCGGTACGTGCTGGGCAACACCGTGCTGGCGCAGCCGGAGGACGCCGGGGTGCTGCGCATCGACGAGGAGTCCGGCCTGG
>JBDZVD010000108.1:0-24768 GCA_040255525.1 Micromonosporaceae bacterium
ACCCCGTCGAGTTGACGATCGATGCCATGGCCACCGGTGGCGACGCGGTCGGCAAGCTCGTCCTCGCGGCGCTGCTGTCCGCCGCCACCGACCTGTCCGGCCTGGGCCTGCTGGCCACGGCGACCTGGTTGATCAGTCGGGCCGCCCAGCGCCCACCGATCGTCGCGCTGACCGTGGCCATCGTCGCGGTACGCGGGCTGGCGATCGCCAAGGGGAGCCTGCGCTACCTGGAACGGCTGGCCGGGCACGACGCGGCCCTGCGGGTACTGGCCCGGCTGCGTACCCGGATCTACGCGACGCTGAGCCGGGACACCGGCCGGCTGCCCCGCGGTGACCTGCTGGCCCGGCTGGTGTCCGACGTGGACAGCGTGCAGGACCTCCTGCTGCGCTGCGCGATCCCGGCCGCCGTGGCGGTCGTCGTGACACTTGTCACTGTCGGGTTCGTCGCAGCCTTCTCCGGCCCGGCCGCGCTGCTGGTGGCGGCCGGGCTCGTGCTGGCCGGACTCGCCCTGCCCACCCTGGCGTTCGCGATGGCGGCCCGGGCGTCGGCGCGGATCGCCGAGGCGCGCGGCCGGTACCTGGCCGCCTCGGTGGACGTGCTGGCCGGCGCGGCGGATCTCGCCGTGTTCGGCGCCACCACCGCCGCGCTGTCCGGGGCGGCCGGCCACGCGGGTGCGCTGGCTCGGCTGGAGCGCCGGGCGGGTGCGGTGGGCGCGGTGACCGGGGCGGTAGGCGCGCTGGTCCCCGGGGCGACCGCGATCGGGGTGTTCGCGGTGACCGTGCGCGGCGGACCGCCGGTGATGGTGGCGGTGCTGTCGCTTCTCGCGCTGGCCGCGGTGGAGGTGGTACTGCCGTTGATCGGCTCGGCGGTCCGGTACGCGGAGCTGCGCGGAGCCTGGCAGCGGATCCGGCCGCTGCTGGCGGAGGACTCCGCGGGGACGGCGGAAGGCATCGCGGCAGCGCCGGGCGTGCCGGGGGTGGCCGGCGGCACGGAGCGTGCGCCGGGCGTGCCGGACGCGGTCGGGGAGAGCTCCCGGGTTGCCGGCGCGCCGGTTCCGGCCATCGCCGCCCGGCGGGTCGGCGTGCGCTACCCGGGCGCGGCCGTGCCCGCGCTCGACGGCGTCGACCTGGACCTGTCGCCCGGCCGCCGGGTGGCCGTCGTGGGGCCGAGCGGCGCCGGGAAGTCCACGCTGCTCGGCCTGCTGGTCGGGCAGCTCCGGCCGACCGCCGGCTCGCTGCTGGTGGACGGTGTGCCGGCGCACCGGTCGGGCCGGCCGCTGGGCTGGCCACGCTCCGGCGGCGTGCTGGCCGACGGGTACGTCTTCCACGCCTCCGTGCGGGAGAACCTCACGCTCGGCCGGCCCGGATTCGACGACGCCGCGCTGAGCGGTGCGCTGGCCGGCGCCGGGCTCGGGGACTGGGCCGGGCGGCTGGACGAACCGATCGGCGAGGACGGGGCCACGCTGTCCGGCGGGCAGCGCCAGCGGCTGCTGCTGGCCCGCGCGCTGGTCGATCCGCCGCCCGTCCTGGTGCTGGACGAGCCGACCGAGGGGCTGGACCCGGCCGCGGCGGACGAGGTGCTCGCCGGGGTGCTGCGAGTCACCGCCGGTCACACCGTGGTGCTGGTCACACACCGGCTGGTCGATCTGCGCGCCTTCGACGAGATCGTGGTGCTGGTCGACGGGCGGGTCGCCGCGCGCGGCACCCACGACACCCTGCTCGCGAGGCCGGGATGGTACTCCACCTGGGCGGCGGTCAGGGAGGTCCCGGAGTCCACCATCGGCACCGGTGTGGGACGCTGAAATGGTGTCCGCTGTTGACATCGACGGCTACGCGGCTGGCCTGGCCGCGTCGTTGCGCGGTCCCCGCCGGGTCCGCGATGACCTTGTGGCCGAGGCGCGCGACAGCCTGACCGACGCGGCCGAGGCGTACCGGTCCGCCGGGATGAGCTCCCGAGAGGCCCAGCGCCGGGCGATCGCCGAATTCGGCTCGTACCGGGAGATCGTCCCGGACTACCAGGCGGAGCTGGCAGTGGCGCAGGGCCGCCGCACCGCGATGCTGATCGCGCTGGCCCTGCCGACGCTCTACCTGCTCGCTCCGTTGATGTGGCGGCACAGCCCGTGGCCGGGCGGGCACCCGATGTCCAGCGGGTACCTGCGGCTGGCCTCCAGCTTCGACTACCTCTCGCTGGCCGGCGGCGTGGTGGCCGCGGTCGTGCTGTTCGGCTTCGGGTGGGGCAGCCGGTACATCCGCGACGGCGTGCGGCTGACTCACGCGGTCGGATACGGCGCCCTGACGTTCCTGGTCATCCACGGGCTCGCGGGTGGTGTGGTCTACCTGTGGAGCGTTGCCCAGTGGCCGAACGCGATGCGCTGGCCGCTGCTGGCCGGAGGGGTGGCGTTGTGGCTGGCCTTCGACTACGCCGCGTTCTGCGCCTGGCGCTGCCTGGCCACCAGCCGGGCGCAGCGGGCGGCCGCGCGGCAGGTCACCCGGCGGCCGGTCGGGGCGTGAGCACCGCGCCGATCGTGCTGGCGAATTCCTGCCACGCGCTGCGTTCGGAGCTCAACGTGCGCCGTCCGGCGGCGGTCAACTGGTAGGTGCGCCGCTCCCGGCCGCCGACGGTGCTCCACGCGCTTTCCACGAGTCCGGCGCGCTCCAGCCGGCGCAGCGCCGGGTAGACGGTGCCGGTGGGCAGGTTGAGCACGCCGCCGCTGCGTTCCTGGAGCGCCTCGATGATCGCGTACCCGTGCCGGGGCTCGTTGTCGAGCACGGCGAGGAGGAGTGCGTCGAGGTGCCCGCGGAGGGCGTCGGCCTTCATGTGTAGCGAGTCTACGGGTTGGTCGTAGCATCCCGCCAGCGGGCACCCTGTCGCATCCGTGTACCGGATGCTGGGACGGCTGCGCCGACGGGTGCCGGGCGGCGCTGGTGCCGGGGCGCGGGGACGGACGGCCGTGCGAAATCGGCCGCTCCGGAGCGAGGCGGAACCGCCGGAGGCTGTGCGCGCCCTCGCGCGGGTGCCCGATCGCGCCAACCCCGCTGATGACCGCGTAATCGGCTACGACGGCGCCGGACACACCCGAACGGCGGGTACCGCGTCAGCCGGTGGGGCGGGAAGTCTTCAACTGTTGGCGCTGAATTCGGCGCACCCCCCGGCGCGCGGCCCCTGCCGCGCGCCGCCACCACGGCACCGGCCGGTACCTCACGCAGACGCCGGCCCCGCAGTCCACGCACTCCGTGCCCGCGCGGTAGTGCGCGTGGGCGGCGTAGCTATGGCCGCAGCGGCAGTCGGCGTTCATCGTTCCTCAGCTCATGGACGTGCGAAGCTCATGACTTGGTGTCAGATAGCTCTCACCAATGGTAGGGGAGGATGCGGGCCGGGGACGTTCGGTTCGCCCTCCCACACCCTCTGACCGTGGCCGATAGGTGCCGTTCGGCCGGTCCGGTCGGGTGCGGTGAACTGACCAACGGGGCATGACAGTCTCTCGTGTCTTCTGCTAGCGTCCCTCCGCAGAATGTGAGTGGCTTCGCCAGGCTTTCCGCTCGCGCCCCCACCGCGTCGGCGTCCGGTCAGGCGGGATCCAACCGCCCGGTCCGGGGGAGTCCCAGGCGGCATCACACCGCCCGTCTCGCTTAAGCGGGCCGTGCACTGCGACTGTCCGTGGCAGCGGCGCGGTCACCGCGCTCGTCCTAATGGGGGTACCAGGTTGGTGTTGAGTCCTTCCGCGAAGAGTCAGCCTGACGACCGGAGCTCTCGGCCGACGGTGAGCGTCATCGTTCCGTGCCTCAACGAGGAGCGGAACCTGCCGTACGTGTTCGAGCGGATGCCCGCGGGCGTGGACGAGATCGTGCTGGTCGACGGCGGCTCGGTCGACCGGACCGTCGAGCGGGCCCGCGAGCTGTGGCCGTCGATCAGGGTGGTCCACCAGACCCGACGTGGTAAGGGCAACGCACTGGTCTGCGGTTTCGCCGCCTGCACCGGTGACATCATCGTGATGATCGACGCCGACGGCTCGACCGACCCCGCCGAGGTGCCGCGGTTCGTGAGCGCGCTGGTGGAGGGCGCCGACTTCGCGAAGGGCTCGCGGTTCGCGCACGGAGGCGACAGCCACGACATCACGCGCATCCGCCGGCTCGGCAACTCGGTGCTGAGCCTGATCGTCAACCTGATGTTCCGCACCCGCTACTCCGACCTCTGCTACGGGTACAACGCGTTCTGGCGCTGGGTGGTGCCGTCTCTCGACCTACCCGATCCGGCGCTGCCCGCGCAGGGACCGGACGGCATGCTGTGGGGCGACGGGTTCGAGATCGAGACCCTGATCAACGTGCGGGTGGCCGCGCTGGGACTGCGGGTCGGGGAGGTACCCAGCGTGGAGGCCGCGCGCATCCACGGGGTCAGCAACCTCAACGCGTTCCGGGACGGCAACCGCGTGCTGCGCACGATCGTTCGCGAGTACCGGCACCGGCGCTCCATGCCTCCGGTGGTGCGGCCGGCCGAGGTCGTCGTCCGCGACGTCACCGACGCCGCTGGCGTCGACGCGCGGACGGGCGCCGGCGTCGATGCGCGGAAGGACACCGGTGCGCCGGCCCTCGCCTGGAACAGCCTCGCCGACCCGACCCGTGCCGAATCGCGGCAGGTCGGCCTCCCGGCGATGGTGACGCCCGCCCAGGAATGATGATGCGCGAGCAGCTCGACGGTGAGCGGGACCGGGGTCCGGTACGGGTCGTCTTCGCCGACCTGGCCGGGCCGTTGCCCGACCTGTCGCCGCACCGCGACGCCGCGCCAGGCTCGCCGGCCGAGCGCGGGTACACGTCGGCGCTGGTGTTCGCGACGCGCGGCGGGGTACCGATCGGGCACCTCGAGGTCGATCTGCGCGGCGGCACCGTACCCGCGGCCGAACTCGGCCGCCGGCTCGCCCAGCTGGCGCCGGTGCCGCCGCACGCGGCCGGCACGGTCGCGGTACCCGACTCCGACCTGCCGTTCATCAGCGTCGTGGTCCCCACGGTCATGGCCCGGGTCGACTTGCTGGAGCGCAGCGTGGACCGGCTGCTGCGGCTGGACTACCCGGCATTCGAGGTGGTTCTGGTCGACAACCGGCCGGACGGCAGCGCCGAGCGGGCCGCGCTGCACGACCGGCTGTCCACCGATCCGCGGGTGGTCGTGGTCGACGAGAGCCGACCGGGCATCTCCGCCGCCCGCAACCGGGGCGTGCAGCACGCCCGCGGCGACATCGTCGCGTTCACCGACGACGACGCCGAGGTCGACCCGAACTGGCTGCGGGCGTTCGGCCGCCGGTTCGCCGCGGAGGCCGAGGTCGACGCCGTGACCGGCCCGGTGCTGCCCGCCGAACTGGACACCCCGGCACAGGTCTGGTTCGAGTTCTCCGGCGGCAAGCTCGAGTCCGGGTACTCGACGGTGCACTACCGCCGTGCCGCCGCGCGCGGCTGGTCGAGGGCCCGGTTCTCGGTGGTCGCCGACGACGCCGCCGATCCGGCGCCGCGCGCGCCGGTACCGGTGTACCGGGCGAAGTTCGGCATGGGCGTGAACATGGCGTTCCGGACGGCGGCGCTCGCCGCGATCGGCGGATTCGACGAGGCGCTCGGCACCGGTACGCCGACCCGGGGTGGCGAGGACATCGTGGCGCTCAGCCGGCTGCTCTACTCCGGGCACCGCCTCGTGTTCGACCCGGCCGCGGTGATCCGCCACCACCACCGCCGTACGCTCGACGAACTCGACGCGCAGATGTACGGGTACGGGGTGGGCTACACGGCCGCGCTGACCGCGCTGGTCTGCTCGGATCCACGGCACCTGATCGGCCTGCTGCACCTCGTCGCGCCGGCCGTCAAGCTGGCGCGCAACCGCTCCACCGACCGTACCGTCAGCAGCTACCCGCCGCGGCTGCGCCGCTGCGAACTGCGGGGCCTCGCCGCCGGCCCGGTCGCCTACCTGCGCAGCAGGCGGGCGCGGCCGCCCCGTCCGATCAGTGAACCGGCGCCCCGACCGCGGGTCGCGGCGGGCGCGCCCTGACCCCGGCGCCGATGGGAATGAATCGCATGCAGGTCTCCGCCGTGACGGACCACGCCGCCGACGGGTCGGCGTCGCCGAGCAGCCCTACCGCCACGGTGGCGATCTGCGCCTACACGATGCGGCGCTGGGACAACCTGCTCGAGGCGGTCGGGTCGGTGCTGCGCCAGCTACGCCGGGACGACGAGTGCCTGCTGGTGATCGACCACAACGAGGAACTGCTCGGCCGGGCACGCGAGGCGTTCGCCGGCCAGGCGCAGGTACGGGTGATGCCCAGCGCGGGTCCGCGGGGCCTGTCCGGTGCCCGCAACACCGCGATCGGCGCCAGCCGCGGCGGGCTGGTGGCGTTCCTCGACGACGACGCGGTGGCCGGTGACGGCTGGCTGGAGCGGATGCGCGCGGCGCTTTCGGGCGAGAACGTGTTCGGCGTCGGTACCGCGGCGCTGCCCCGGTGGCCGGGTGGGCAGCGGCCGGCCTGGTTCCCGCCGGAGTTCGACTGGGTGGTCGGCTGTTCGTACAAGGGGCTGCCGCAGCGGGAGTCGGACGTGCGCAACGTGATCGGCGCGGCGATGGCGTTCCGCCGCGACGCGTTCGACCTCGCCGGCGAGTTCTCCAGCGCGGTCGGCCGGGTCGGCACGACGCCGACCGGCTGCGAGGAGACCGAACTGTGCATCCGGCTGCGGCAAGCCAGACCGGGTGTCCGGATCGCATACCTGCCCGACGTCGCGGTGGCCCACGAGGTGACGGCCGACCGGATCCGGGTCAGCTACTTCTTCCGGCGCTGCTACGGCGAGGGGCTGTCCAAGGCGCGGGTGGCCCGGCTGGTCGGCGCCGACAGCGGGCTGTCGACCGAGCGCGCGTACGTGGCCGACGTACTGCCCCGGGGAGTGCTCCGGGACCTGGCTCGCGGACTTCGTGGCGACTGGTCCGGCTGGCCCTCCGGCGCTCTGATCATCGGCGGCGTGCTGGTGACCGGCTGCGGGTACCTGGCGGGCCGGCTCGCCCGTCTGGGTAGCCGGTCGTGACGGCGGCGGTCGACCCGAGAGTCAGCGTGGTCATCCCTTGCCACTCCCCACGGCGCTGGCCGCTGCTGGTCCGGGCGGTCGATTCCGTGCTCGGCCAGTCTCCGCGCCCGGCGCGTGTGGTGGTCGCGGTCGACCACAATCCGGACCTGCTGCGCTGGGCGCGCGCCGAGTTGAGCGGTGTCACCGTGGTGCCGAACCGGTTTGCCCGGGGCGTTGGCGGGACCCGCAACTCCGGGATCGGGCACACCGACACGCCGATCGTCGCGCTGCTGGACGACGACGCGCAGGCCCGTGCCGGTTGGCTGGCCGCGCTGCTGGCGCCGCTGGACGACACCGGTGTGATCGGTACCGGCGGCCGGGCGGTGCCGGACTGGCAGCGGGCGCGCCCGCGCTGGTTTCCGGACGAGTTCCTGTGGGCGGTCGGCGCGACGTTCACCGACGCGCCGACCACTCCGACGCCGGCCCGCAACGTGTGGTCGCTGTCGATGGCGATGCGCCGGGAGGCGTTCGACGCGGTGGGCGGGTTCAAGGCGGAGTTCTCCAAGGTCGGTGCCCGGTCCCGCCCGGAGGACACCGACCTGTGCCTGCGGATGAGCCGGGTCAACGGGGGCCGGTGGATCCACACTCCGGACGCGGTGGTGGACCACCTGGTGCCGACCGACCGGGCCACGCTGAAGTACCTGCTCACCCGCTGCTACGCCGAGGGGCGCGGGAAGTTCGCGCTGGCCCGCCGGCACCGGGGCAGCGCCGGGCTGGACCTGGAGTGGCGGTACCTGCGCCGGGCGCTGCCGGCCGCGGTCGTCCGCGGGGTCGCCGATACGCTCCGCGGGCGGGACCGGTGGGGCGTTCCCCGGGCCGGGGTCGTGATCGCCGGGGCCGCGGCCGCGGCGCTCGGCGGCGCGGCGGAGACCGTCCTGTGCGTTTCGCGTGTCCGGGCGGACCATCCCGGGTCCGTGTCGCCGGAACCCCCGGCCTCGACGGCGCCGGAGGCCGTAGCGACATTGTGGACAGAGGTAACCTCGGGGACCGATCGGTGAACCCGGTGAGCGCCACCGGGTCCGTGCGGTCGCGCATACCAGCGCACGTCC
Organism: Micromonosporaceae bacterium; assembly: GCA_040255525.1. Lineage (GTDB taxonomy): Bacteria > Actinomycetota > Actinomycetes > Mycobacteriales > Micromonosporaceae > Rugosimonospora. Next base: position 8,136 of record JBDZVD010000108.1, read on the forward strand.
GGGACATCGAGGTCACCGAGCCGCTGCCGGCGATCGAGGGGCGCGACGGTACCGGCCGCCGCTTCCCGGCCGCCTGGCTGCTGGTACGGGTTCACACCGAGCCGGTGGGGCGCCTGGAGTTGCCGGTACCCGAGGCCGGGATCGCGCCGCAGGCGCTCGCTGGCGCCGTCGAGGCCGCGTTCGGAGATCAGATCCGCCCGCGCCTGGCCCGGTCGCCCGAATCGCCGTTTCTCGCCCGGCGCGCGGAGGTGATGCGCGCGGCCGAGCCGGTGACGGTCGTCATCTGTACCCGCAACCGGCCCGACCGGCTTCGCCGGACGGTGGACTCCGTGCTGGCCCAGGAGTACCCGCGACTGCGGGTGCTGGTGGTCGACAACGCGCCCGACGACGACGCCACCGAGCGGGTGGTACGGGCGGCGGCGGCCCGCGGTGCGGTGCGGTACCTGCGCGAACCCGTGCCGGGCCTGTCCCGGGCGCGCAACGCCGCCCTGGCGGCCACCGCCGGCGAACTGGTCGCCTGGATCGACGACGACGTGGTGGCCGACCGGTACTGGCTGGTCGAGCTGGCCCGCGCGCTGGCCGACCACCCGCAGGCCGGTGTGGTCACCGGCGCGGTGGTGCCGGCCGAACTGGAGACCGCGGCGCAGGTGTGGTTCGAGCAGTTCGGCGGGCTGGTCAAGGGCCGCGGGTTCGCTCCGGCCGTGTTCCACCAGTCGACCCTGAGCGGTCAGAGTCCGCTGTTCCCGCTGCCGCCGTTCGGGGCGGGCGCCAACATGCTGACCCGCCCGGGCGTGCTGGAGGAGGTCGGCGGGTTCGACCCGGCACTGGGAGCCGGGACCGCGAGCGGGGGCGGCGAGGACACGCTGGCGTTCAGCGAGATCCTGCGTACCGGCGGGACGATCGCGTACCAGCCCACCGCCCTGGTCCGCCACTACCACCGGTGTGACCTGGACGGGCTGCGCCGGCAACTGGTCGGGTACGGCAGCGGCCTGACGGCGGTGTACGCAAGCCTGCTGCGGCGCGACCCGGGCGTGTTCCCGCAGTTGCTGCGCCTGGCGCCCGGAGCACTGCGCGAGGTGCTCGGCTCGGCTGGCAGGCGCACCGCGACGATCGGTCCCGACTTCCCGCGCGAGCTGCTGCGGGCCAACCGCCGGGCGATGGTGCGCGGGCCGTTCGCGTACCTGCGCTCCCGCCGGCAGGCGGTCCGGTGGTGACCGCTCAGCGGGGCCCGGCGCCCGTGCGGGTACTCGTCGTCGACGTCGACGCGCCCATGCCGACGATCGAAGCGGAGCGCCCCGAGGGCGGCCGGTACCACTCGGCGCGGGTGTTCGCCACCCGGAACGGCCGGCTGCTGGCCGAGGTGCGGCTGCCGCTGCACGGCTGCCGACTCGGCCCCGACGAGCTGCGCGAGCGGCTGCGCGACCTGCCGGAACCCGACCAGCCGGCACTGCCGGTACGGGTGCCGGAAGAGGCCCTGCCGCTGGTCACCGTCGTCGTACCGACACTGTTCACCCGGCGGGAGCCGCTGTGCCGGCTGCTGCGCGCGCTGGCCGCCCAGGACTACCCGCGCTACCAGGTACTGCTGGTGGACAATCGGCCGGAGGAGTCGGCGGTACCGGACTGGGTACGCGGTGCCGGCGGAGCCGGTCCACGGATCCTGGCCCAGCGCCGGCCGGGTACGTCGGCCGCGCGCAACCTCGGGCTGGACCGGGCGGCCGGGGAGTTCGTCGCGTTCACCGATGACGATGTGGTGGTCGGGGCCGGATGGCTGCGTGCGCTGGTCCACCGGTTCCTCGGGGAGCCGGACGTCGACTGCGTGACCGGGCCGGTACTGCCGGCGGAACTGGAGACGCCGGCGCAGATCTGGTTCGAGGACTCGGGCGCCGGTCCGCAGCGGCTGTTCCGCAGGGCGACGTTCTGGATCGGCGGCGACGGGTTCACGGTCGCCGACCGGTGGGCGCCAGACCCGCACCGGCCGTCGCTGTACGCGCTGGGACCATTCGGTACCGGGTGCAACATGGCCTTCCGTACCTCGGCGCTGCGCGAGCTGAGCGGCTTCGACGAGGCGCTCGGGCCGGGTACCCCGGCACGGGCCGGTGAGGACATCCTGCTGTTCGTGCGGCTGCTGGCCGCCGGGCGGGGCCTGGCCGTGGAGCCCGCCGCGTACGTCCAGCACCGCCACCGCCCCGGGTACGCCGAGCTGCGCAGCCAGGTCGCGGGGTACGGGGTGGGTTTCACCGCGATGCTCACCGCGGCGATCTGGGCGGATCGGCGGCATCTGCGCGGACTGCTCGCGGCCTCGCGCCCAGCGGTCGCCGCGCTGGCGCACCGGAGGGGGCGGAAGCGCACCGGACGGCCGGACGGTTACCCCGATGAGCTGTCTCGAATCAGGCTGCTGGGGATGATAAATGGCCCGTTCGCCTACCTGACCGGCCGACGTAGGATGCGACGGTGGCGGCGGTGACGGCAAAAGCGCGGATGAGCGGCCTGCTGCGCAACGCCATCGCATTGATGTTCTCCACTGTAGCCAGCGCGGCGCTGGGCATGGTGTTCTGGGCGGTGGCCGCCCGGATGTACGACACCGCCGCGCTGGGCCGGGCATCCGCCGCGGCCTCCGCGATCACGCTGCTCGGCGGTCTGGCGCAACTGAGCCTGACCACGGCGTTCGTCCGGTTCGTTCCGACGCTCGGCTCGGCTACCAGACGGTTTATCGGGCGCGGGTATGCGGCTTCCAGCCTGGCCGCGGTCGTGCTCGCGACCGGATTCGCCATGTGCGGGCTGGGCCGTAGCTTCCTGGCGCACGGCATCCTGCCGTTCCTGGGATTCTGCCTCGCGGTGCTGTGCACCGCGTTCAGCGCGCTCCAGGACGGCGTGCTGACTGCCATGCGCCGCACCAGTTGGGTACCGGTGGAGAACATCGCCATCGCGGTGGCCAAGCTCGCCCTGCTGCCAATCATGGGCGCCGCGGCGACCGGGGAGCCGGTCCTGTTCGCCTGGGCGATCCCGGTCATCGTCGCGACCGGGGTGGTCAGCTGGCTGATCTTCGGCCGCCTGGTGCCGGCGGCAGTGCGCTCCAGCCGTGGTCGCAGCCGGATGCCCAAGCGGCAGGAGCTGACCAGCTTCATGACCGCCGAGTATCTCAACGGCCTGCTGGGCAACCTCATCGGCTTTCTGCCGCCGGTGCTGGTCGCGCTGGTGCTGGGCCCGGAACAGAACGCGGTGTTCTACCTGCCATGGCTCATCGGCACCGCCATCTTCGCGTTGCTGTGGAACATCGCCATCTCCTTCATGGTCGAGGCCACCAGCGATCCGGCACACACTCGCGCGCACCTGCGCCACTCGCTGCGGCTGGGCCTGCTGGTGACCGTCGGCGGCGGTGCCGTGCTGCTGATCGGCGCGCCGCTGGTGCTCCCGGTGGCCGGCAGCGCCTACTCCTCCGGCGGCACCACGGCGCTGCGGCTGATCGCGTTGACCCTGCCCCTGGAGGGAATCTGCACGCTGTTCGCCGCGGGCATGCTGATGGAGAAGAAGGCGTGGTCGATCTTCTGGTTGAGGACGGTGGACACGTCTCTCTTCCTGGCGACCGCGGTACCGGCGATGCACCGCTGGGGGACGACGGGCGCGGCCGGGGCGTTCCTCGTCGCGGAGATCGTGGCCGCGCTCCTGGTCACCCCCCGGGTCGTCAGGCAGTATCGCAGGCTGGCCAACCGGACGATCGACGATGACGTCACGCAGGTCATCAGCGTCGCGGAGATTCTGGCCACCGTACCGGCCGGGCCCGGCACCCGGTCCGATCGAGCGGGCCGGCCTGCGCGTGGCGTGGCCATGGTGCCGGGCATCGGACTGGGAAGCGGCCTCGACGGCGTACCGCTGATCTTCGTACCCGAGCGGCCACGGTGGTTCCAGCGTCCGCCGGACAACACGATGGTCATTCCGCGCGTCGTCGACCACGCCGCCGACGGCGCGGAGACAACGGTACTGACGCGGCTGGCTGACGCGGAGCGGACGGCGGTGTTGTCCCGCGTCGATGCTCAGCGCGCCGCGGTGGTGCCGCGGCAGGCGGACGCCGAGCGGACGGCGGTGGTGCCGCGCCAGGCGGACGCCGAGCGCACCGCGGTGGTGCCACGGCAGGCGGACGCCGAACAGACCATCGTCATGTCCGGGCTGACCGATCCCGAGCAGACCGCGGTCATTCCGCCGGTCACCGCCCCTGCCGTGGAGCATGGCAGCAGGTGAGCGCTGTCCTGTCCTATCTCCGGCGGCAGGCACGCGACCTGCCGGCCTGGCTGCGAGCCCGCCCCGCGCCGCTCGGTACCTCGCTGGTCATGGCGTGGGCGGGGCTCATCCTGGGCCTGCTGTCAGCGGACGCGGTGCTGCTGCCGATCGGGCCGGTGCCCACCCTGCTGATCCTGCTGCTGTTCGCGTGCTTCGGGCCGGGCGCCGCCCTGGTCTGCCAGGTCCGGCTGGGTGATCCGGTCGCGGCCTGGGCGCTGGTACTGGTACTGAGCCTGTCCATCTTCGCGGTGGTGGCCGGCCTCATGGTGTGGCTGCGGATCTGGCACCCGACCACCGGCGTCGTCGTGCTGGGCCTGGTCACGGCGGCACTGTCGGCCGCCGAACTGGCCCCGCTGACCGACCGCGACCGCCGGAACCGGCCGGCACCCGCACCCGCACCCGCGCCCGTCCGCGCCGCTCCGGCGCCCGGCCCACGCATTCCCGGCCAGCGCGGCGCGCCGGCCGCGGAGAAGCACCCGCTGTCCGGGCCGGCGGTCGGCGGCCAGCGCCGCCCGCTGGCGCCAGGCACGGGCGGGCCGGCGAATGCCGCCAGGCGCGTGTTGCCCATGCCGAGACCACGAACATCGCCGGAGGTCACGGCGGTCCTGCCGAAGATCACTGGAAACCCGGACGCGACCGCCGTGATCCCGAGGGTGGTCGACGATCCGGCCAGTGCGACGGTGTTGCCGAGGGTGGTCGACGATTCGGGCAGTACGGCCGTGATCCCGAGGGTGGTCGACGATTCGGACAGTACGGCCGTGATCCCGAGGGTGGTCGACGATCCGGCCAGTACGGCGGTTCTACCCCAGGTCGGAGACCGGACGAGTGCCGCGGCGCCGCGCGAGGACGAGCCCGGACGCCACGGGTGGTGGCGGTTCGCCCGGTTGCTGGGCGACCTGGCGCCGATGGCGCTCGTGGTCGTGCTGTGGCTGTTCGCCCTGTCGCGCACCAGCACGGCCGGCGTCGACAGTTACGGGCTGCTGTTCGTCATGCACCCGACGTTCTTCGTCGCGGTCGGGGTGTGTGTCGCCGGTTTCCTCGCCGAACTGTCCCGCCGGACCTGGCGCGGCTGGGTGCTCATCGGGTACCTCGTGTTGCTGGTCCTGCTCATGCACGCCACCGTGCCGCTGCTGGACACCGAGCCGGAGTACCCGTGGGTGTACACCCACCTCGGCGTCGTGGACTTCATCCGGGTGCATGGCGAGGTCACCAACAGCTCGGACATCTACCAGCAGTGGCCGACATTCTTCGCGGCGGTGGCGCAGCTGGTCGCCGCGTCCGGCATCAACCCGCTGCGGCTGGGCGCCTGGGCGCCGCCGTTCTTCGACCTGGCCAACTGCCTGCCGGTGTTCGCCATCGCCCGCACGCTGACGAACAACCGCCGAGTGCCGTTCCTTGCCATGTTCCTGTTCACTGCCATCAACTGGATCGGGCAGGACTACCTGTCGCCGCAGGCGTTCGCGTACCTGCTGTCCATGGGCGCCCTGCTGATCATGCTGCGTTGGTTGCGCCGCACGCCGAGCGCCAGGCGGGTGCGCTGGCGGCTGATGTACCGGGTGCAGTTCTGGATCCAGGCCGGCCTGCCGGAGACGCCGTACACCTCCGCCCGGACCGAGCGGGCCAGCCTCATCGCGCTGTACGTCGTGTACGGCACCATCGTCATCTCGCATCAGATCTCGCCGTACATCATCGCGGCCAGCGCGACAGCCCTCGTCGTCCTGGGACTCATCCAGCCCTGGCGGGTCGTGCCGATCCTGATCGGCATCGCGGTCGCCTACGCGTTGCCGCGCTACAGTGTCGTGGACTCGTACGGCATCTTCAACGGGCTCAACTTCCTCAACAACGCTTCGGGCAACCACGCCGGACAGGTCGAGGCGGCCGGGGTGTTCTCGCACAAGGTGGTGATGAGCCTGGCGCTGTCCGTGTGGGGCAGCGTCGGCGTCATCCTGCTGGGCGCGAGGCGCCGCCTCGGGCCGCTGGCGGTGCCGGGGGTGCTAGCCTTCGCACCGATGGCGATCCTGTTCGGGCAGAGCTACGGCGGCGAGGCCATCTACCGGGTCTTCCTGTTCTCCGCCCCGTGGTGCTCCTACCTGATCGCCGACGCGGTGATGCGCATCCGGTTGCCGCGGCGGCTGGGTGGGGTCCGACTGCCGCTGCGGGCACTGCGGGTGGCGGTCGCCACGCCGGTGCTGGCGGCCACGGTACTGGCCGCGATGCAGGGCGAGCACGGCCAGTTGGTGTTCGAGCAGCTCACTCCGGACGAGGTGAACGGCGCGCTGTACCTGTACAACCACGTGGAGCCGGGTTCCTGGGTGGTGGACGCGCTGACCAACTCGGCCGACCGGCTCACCGCGAAGTACGCCGAGATCAACTATGGTCGTGCCCCGGACGACTCCCTGCTGCCCAGCCTGGTGGACGGACCGGTCCAGGTGACCGCGGCGATGGACGCGAACGACGTGGACGCTATCAACGGCTACTTCCAGGACAACGCGCAGCGCCCCGAGTACCTCGTCGTCACGTCGAGCATGGCGCACTACGCCGACTACTTCGGTTACCTGCCGCCCGGAACGCTGGACCGGCTCAACACGGCGCTGACCGCCTCGCCCCGCTGGACGGTGTGGTGGGCGAGCCCCCACATGCGGGTTTACAAGTTCTGGCCCGAGCCGGACAGCCCCTGACCGACCGGTCTCGGCCGGCCTCAGTTGGTTGGCGAGTACGCGACCACCCAGTCGACCTGCAGGTTGACCTGTGCCGGCGTGGTCGAGTTCGGGCACGCCTCCCAGAGGAGTTTGCACGGCCAGGTCTGAGACTGGATCGCGATGCCCATCGGAACGTTCGGCACGTTCGGGTTCGTCACGGTGCTCCAGACCTTGCCGTCGATCGCGTACACGAGCTTGCCGGGACTCCAGTCGACCGACGCAACGTGCCACTGGCTGAAGTCCATTCCGTTCAGTTCGCCGTGTACCTGGGTGTCCTTCGCGCCGTAGTGCATGGTGTAGGACGTCATCGTCCGGTTCTTGCCGTTGTCCTCGGCGAAGTCGATCTCCGGGGGCCAGGTGTCCGAGGCCGGCCACAGCATGATGGAGTACGCGACGCCCCAGCCCTTGTCCGCCCGGAACCGGACCGCGAACCGGCCGTAGGTCTGCGAGAAGCTCTTCAGGTTGGACATCCCGCCGGAGGCGTAGAGCGTCCCGTTCGGTGTGCGCTCCTTCTTGGCGACGATGTTGAGCAGGCCGTTCCTGGTGGAGATGTGCTTCGAGTCGAACCATCCCGCGGGGTCGCCTCCGGGCTGCCCGTTGTACAGGTACCACCTGCTGCTCAGGCTGCTCTCGGTGAAGTCGTCGGCGAACGTCTGGCGCCAACCGGGCAGGTTGCCCTTGGGCATCGTCTTCGAGGTGAATGCCGTGATGGCCGGGGTGGCGGCCATCGATGGATGAGGTGAGGCGGACGGGCTGGGGCTGGGGCTGGCGCCGGTAGCGGATCTGCCGACCAGTGCCGGGCTGCTGGCCGACGGGTTCGCCGCGGGGTCCGGAGCCTTCGGGGAGAGGACGACGTAGCTGATCGCGCCGAACACCAGTATCCCGGCCGCGGCCGTGATGGCGCTGCTGCGGACCCGCTTGCGCCGGGCGACGCTGGGCGACTCGACGACCGTGGGCAGCGCGCCGGTGTACCGCAGTTCGTCCGGCACAGGGACCCGGCCGGACGCGGACTGCGGCGGCTTCGGAGGCTCGGATGTCATGTCGTCTCTCCCGGCGAAAGGCAGCGGACCTCAGAGTAATGGCTCGTTGGCCGCCACCCGGCCGCAGGGCCGGCGGCTGTCCGGACCCGGTCCGCCCCTGCCCGCACCGGCCGGACGCGGGTCAGGCGGCGGCCATCTCCTTCGCGGACTGCGCGCGACTGATCAGGTCGTGCAGGGGCTTCGTTCCGGTACCCACGACCAGGCCGGTCACCAGCGCGTCGACCCAGGTCGGAATGTGGTCCGCCCAGTCCTTGGCCGCGATCATGTGCAGGATGTAGAAGCCGCCGGCCGCCGACACCACTGCGGCCACCGCGGTGGCCAGCCCCCACATCAGCACGGTGCGGTTGGCCAGCGCCTGGTCCAGCTTCGCTTTCGCGGTCGCCACCTGCTGCAGCGACGCCGCCGGGTGCGCGTTGGCCAGCGCGGCCACCGCGCTCTCGTACGCGGCCCGGGCGCGGGCGCCGGGCAACAGGTTGGAGAACGGCTCCAGGATCCGCTCCACCGCACCGGCGAACACGATGAGCGCCGCGTACGCCGAGACCTGGTTGCCGATCTCGAACGGGTTGTTCCAGCGGCCCCACCGGATCGCCGTGTATGCCACGCCGGTGCCGATGGCCACCAGCACGAACGCGCCGAGAATGCTGGTGATCGAGGCGCCTTTGGACGCGACCGCCGCGGCCTCGGCGTTCGCGGCCCACGCCGGTGCGGAACTCAGACTCACCGTGGTGTCCTCGCCACCGGCAGTCGCGCCGCCCGCCGGGCGGGTGGCCGTCCCGGTCGCCGCGCCGTTGCCGTTGGCCGCCTTCGTCACCTGGGCCGTGATCGCCGCCGGCAACTCGCCGGCGCCCTTTTCCAGGACCCGGTCCAGTTCGCCGATGATGGCGGACCGACGTACCAGTGCCATTGCTCACCTCAGTCTCGATGTGACGTATGGACGTGCAGTACCCGTAGACGCTTCATCCGCACCGACGTCGAAACGTGGCAGAGGATACGGCAGCCGTATGACGGACCGACGGCCGGAGGTTCAACGCGTCGAGGCCAGGACCACGGTGTCGATGCGGCCGGCGTATCGTTCACCGAGTTCCGGGCTCGCGTCGCGGCCCTCCGGCGTCACGGGAGACAGCAAGGACGATGCTTGCGCGAAACAGCAATCGGGCAACCGGTATCGCGGTCGTCGGGGCCGGGTACTGGGGGCCGAACCTGGTACGCAACGCCCAGGCCACGCCCGGGCTGCGGCTGGAGTACCTCTGCGACGTGGACGTCGAGCGGGCCGAGCGGGTGCTCGGCGACTACTCGACGGTCCGTGTCTCCAAGTCTCTCGACGAGGTGCTGGCCGATCCGGCCGTCTCGGCCGTCGCTATCGCCACGCCGCCCAGCACGCACCACCCGATCGCGATGCAGGCGATCGAGGCGGGTAAGCACGTGCTGATCGAGAAGCCGCTCGCGCCGACGTACGAGGAGGGGCGGGAGTTGGTCGAGGCCGCCGCGCGGCACGGGCGGGTACTCATGCTCGACCACACCTATGTCTACACGCCCGTGGTGCGGCACATCCGGGAGTTGGTGCGTACCGGCGCGCTCGGTGACCTGCAGTACCTCGACTCGGTACGGATCAACCTCGGCCTGGTGCAGTCCGACGTCGACGTGCTGTGGGACCTGGCGCCGCACGACCTGTCCATCTTCGAGGCGATCCTGCCCGACGAGGTGTGGATGGTCTCGGTCGCGGCGCACGGCGCGGACCCGGTCGGTGCCGGGCACGCCTGCGTCGGGCACCTGACGATCGGGCTGTCCAACGGTGCGCTGGCGCACGTGCACGTCAACTGGCTCTCCCCGATCAAGATTCGCACGGTGGTCATCGGCGGCTCGCTGCGCACCGTCGTCTGGGACGACCTCAACCCGTCGCAGCTGCTGTCGTTGCACGACCGGGGCGTCGACCGCGTCGCGGCCGAGCGGATCGGGCCGGATGCCCGTAAGCGCACGAACGTCTCGTACCGCACCGGCGACACCGTGGCCCCCGCGCTACCGGCCCAGGAAGCGCTGCGCTCGGTGATGGTCGAATTCGCCGAGTCCATCGCGCAACGGCGCGCGCCGCTCACGGACGGGTGGGCGGGGCTACGGGTACTGGCGATCCTGGAGGCGGCGGCCGAGAGCCTGGCCAACAACGGAGTCTCGGTGCCGATCCGGGACATCGAGGGTGCACCGGCGCGTCACCTGCGTACGACGCACGAGTCGGTGATGTCCCTGTCCGGGGCGTGAGGCGACCGCAAGCCGCGGGTGGCCGTGGGCATTCGGCCGGCTGGGGTCAGATTCGGCCGGCTGGGGTCAGATGATGTGCAGCTGCGCGCGGATATCGGCCGCTGCGGCGCGGGCACGCACGCCCATCTTCGTCACCGGGCGCAGCTGGCGGGACAGTCGCGCGGCCCAGCCCCGGTCGACCAGGGACGCGAGCCGCTCGACCCGCGGTGCGGCCCAGTCGTGGTCGTTGTCCAGCGCGAACGCGCACAGGTTCTCGAACTGGTCCCCGCCGGGATCCTGAAGAAAGGCCGCGTAAGCCCGGCGTACCGCGCGGCGGGCCAGCGAATTCTTCGCCAGTGCCAGCAACGCGTCCCGGTCGGGTACCTTTCCGTCGGCCGACCGGTACCAGCCGTTGAACGCGTCCCTGCGCACCTCCAGCTCTTTGAGCAGATCTACATAGATCTCCCGGGACATACTCTGCCCGCTGACCCGGTAAAACGCGGCAACAGGGCCGCTGACGTGGACGACGTCGCCGATGGAGGCCAGACGCAGCCACATCTCCATGTCCGAGCTGTAGGGCACCTCCGGGTTGTACCCGCCGACGTGGTGCTGGGCGGAGGTGCGAACGACCACCTCGCAGGAGAGCATCGGCGTGACGCCGCGCTGGCAGACCTGCTCGATCCAGTCCCGTCCCCGGTGAACGGTGGGCCGGACCTGGCGCTTGACGTGCAGCGTGGGCAAGCGGTCGCGGAACCGGCGGGTGGGGCCGTAGGCCAGCACCGCCGAGGGGTTGCGCTCCAGGAAGGAGACCGCGCGGTCCAGCCAGCCAGGGGTGAGTGCGTCGTCTGCCGACAGCAGCACGAGGTAGTCACCGGTCGCGGCCTTGATGGCGTCGTTCGCGGTCGGGATCAGGCGCCGGTTCTGCGCGTTGCGATGCACCCGGATGCGGGGGTCCAGCTCCGGTAGCCGCCGCACGACCGACCACGAGTCGTCGGGGGAGGCGTCGTCGATGACCAGGATGTCCAGGTCGACGTCCGTGTTGGACAGCAGGCTGGTCACGCAATCCGTGACATACCTACCGTACTTGTAGCACGGGACGATGACGCTGACCGTGGGCACCGTGGTTTCCTCCGGGAACGGTTCCGATATCGTCTCGGCAGCATTCTGCACCTGGGCGCGCGGCGACGCGACCCGCGGGGGACCGGACAGGGAAGGTCGGGTCGACATGGCGATGCAGTCGGTTCGGGACGCGCTCAGCGGGTACCGCTCTGCGCAGACCGCCTACCGGTGCGCGGTCCGGGGGCGGTTGACCGTCGAGCGCTGGGCGTTGGCACTCCGCTCGGGGGTCGGGCCCGCCGCGCCCCGGCGGGGCCGGATCCTCGCGTACCATTCGGTCGGCACGCCCGGTTGGGGCGTCAACGACGTGAGCCCCCGCGACTTCGAACGGCATCTGCAGGTCGCGGCCGACGACGGCTGGAGCTTCGCCACCCCGGCCCAGGTGCTGGCCGAGCCCGACAAGGCACAGCTCGCGCTGACCTTCGACGACGGCGCGACCAGCGTGCTCACCCACGCGGTACCCGTGCTGCGCCACCACGGCATCCCGGCCACCGCCTTCGTGGTGACCGGTTGGGCCGACGGCCGGCACCGCAACGGCTACGACGAGGTGCTCGACTGGCGGGGGGTTCGCGCGCTGGGCGAGGCCGGGATCAGCCTGGCCAGCCACTCGGTCAGCCACCCCGACTTCGGCCGGCTCGATCCCGGTCAGGCACGCCGCGAACTGGAGGAGTCGCGCGAACGGCTCCGGCGGATGCTCGGCGTCCAGACCGAGGAGTTCGCGATCCCGCTCGGCCAGTCCCGCAACTGGACCGCGGCCGCCGGGCGCGCGGCGGCGGACGCCGGCTACACCACGGTGTACGCGCAGGCTGTCGACACCCGACCGGCCGGGACGGTCCCGCGGACGTTCATCACGCGCATCGACCGGCCGCTGCTGTTCCGCGCCGCCCTGGCCGGCGGGTACGACAACTGGGAAGAGTGGTACTGACCTACACGTTGGGCGGCAACGCCGTCCAGTCCGGGAAGTTGCCGTAGAGCCGCTCGTCCGGCTCGCCCACGGTCACCGCCTGTACCAGCAGGTCACCGCCCACGAACGCGCCCTTCCAGGAGGCGCCCCGGCCACCGAACGGCTCATCCCGGTCGCCGCGCGAGCGCGGCTTGTTGATGCCCACCTTGAACGCCTGGAGGTCGCCGGCCAGCTTCCCGGCCAGCTCGGCGTCGTCGCAGGCGAGGCTCGCGACCAGCGCGCCGTTGGACGCGTTCATCGCGGCCAGCAGCTCCTCCTCGGTGTCCACCACGACGATGGTGTCCACCGGCCCGAACGGCTCCGCGTGCATCAGCCGGGAGCGCCCGGGCGGGGCGAGCAGCGCGGTCGGGGCGACGTACGCGCTGGTGTCCTGGCCGTCGAGGAAGCCGGCCGAGTCGGTCAGGTCGCCCCGGTGCAGCGGGATCGCCCCAGCCTTGATCGCCTCGTCCACCTTCCGGTGCAGCTCCTCGGCCTTCGCGGCGCTGATCAGCGGCCCGTAGTCCAGCTCCGGTAGCACCTGGTCCGGGTCGTCGCGCGGCGTCAGGCGCGCCGAGCCAGACTCGTCGCACGCGTCGCTGTCGGCTCGCACGGCCAGGGGGTGACCGAACCGGATCGACTTCACCACCGGCAGGTACACGTCGAGGAAACGGTCGACCAGGTCACGCTGGACGACGAACCGGGGGTACGCGGTGCACCGCTGCTTGCCGTACTCGAAGCCCTTCTTCAGGTGCCCGGCGAGCAGGTTCCACTGGGAGAACTCCCAGACGCCCCAGGCGTTCAGGCCCTCCTGCTCGATCATGTGCCGCTTGTCGGTGTCCAGCAGCGCCGCGGCGACCTTGCCGCCGTTCGACCGCCCGCCGACGAACGCGACCGCACCGATCTCGGGCGCCCGTACCAGCACCTCCGACAGCTCCTCGCCACCGCCGGACAGCAGGGTGACCGGCAGGCCGGCCCGGCGCATCAGCGCGTGCGCGACCGTGAGGCACACCGCGCCGCCCTGGGACGGGGTCTTCGCGATGACGGCGTTGCCGGCCAGCAGCTGTACGAGTTCGGCGTGCACCAGCACGCTCATCGGGTAGTTCCAGCTGGCGATGTTGGACACCGGGCCGGACAGCGGGTCGCGGCCGGCGATCTGCCGTTCGATCTCGCCCGCGTACCACCGGACGCCGTCCAGCGCCCGGTCGACGTCGGCGCAGGCCAACCGCCACGGCTTGCCGATCTCCCAGACCAGCAGCAGGGCGAGCAGGTCCCGGTGCTCGCTCAGCGCGTCGAGCGCGGCCAGGACGCGGGCGCACCGCTCGGCCAGCGGGGTGGTCGACCAGTCCCGGTGCTCGGCGAACGCGGCCCGGACCGCGCCGGTGGCGGCCTCGGCGTCGACGCGCGACAGCCGCGCGATCGGGCTGCCGTCGACCGGCGTGCGCAGGGTGGACGGGGTACCCAAGTCCTGCCACGCGCCCTCGAAGAGGTTGCGCAGCCGATCGTCGTCGAACGCTTCCGGAGTCGCCGCGGCGGCCCGCCGCAGAGTGTCTGCCCAGGTGGTGCCCGGAGCCAGTCGCATGGTCATCGTCGTGTCCTTTGGGGTCCGGCGAAGGGGCGGCAACGTGGATGGCACCGCGGGCTCTCGCACGCCAATCTGCCTTTCCGCACCCGTTACCACAACGTGACCTACGTTACGGGCCGGCCGGCGCCACTCCGGCGGATCAAGAAAATCGGCGGTAGCCCGTGCCGGGTTACCGCCCTGATTCACCATTTCCGCGCGCGTGAGCGACCGCGCCGACACCAGGGCCGACCGGCCAGCGCCGGGCGGGGTCGCCGGGTGGTCCGGCCACGCCCGGCCGGAGACCACCACACCGTCGATCAGGTGTAGCCGAGCTTCTCGGTGTACGTGTCGAATCCGTCCACGAAGCCGATGCCTCCTGCCCGGGCGCATCGGCACCAGCGCGCTCAGCCGCGCAGTTCGCCGTGCTCCACGCATTGGGCACGCCACCCGGCGGGCAGCACCTGGACCTTCAACCGGCGGCGGCAGACCGCGCAGAACCGGGGCGGCTCCAGGGCACGGGCCGCCCGGCACCCGGCGTGCGCGCCGGCCTCCAGGCCGCCGCCGCAGCGGTCGCAGAAGGCGGCCGGGCCGGCGGTGCTCAGTGCCACGGGGACGGTGCTCACCTCCGCCATATCCCGGCTCCGGCTGCGCTCCGTCACAGCGCGGCCGACAGAGCCTTGACCGGCATCTTCAGCTCGTCGAGCAGCTGCAGATCGGTGCCCGGCGCCCGGCCGAGAGTGGTCAGGTAGTTGCCGACGATCATCGCGTTGATGCCGCCCAGCAGCCCGTCGCGGGTACCCAGATCACCGAGCGTGATCTCCCGGCCACCCGCGTACCGGAGGATCGTTCGCGGCAGGGCCAGCCGGAACGCGGCGATCGCGCGCAGCGCGTCCTTGGCGTCGACCGGCTCGGCGTCGGCGAGCGGGGTGCCGGGACGGGGGTTGAGGAAGTTCAGCGGTACCTCGTCGGGCCGCAGGGAGGCGAGCTGCGCGGCGAACTCGGCACGCTGCTCCACGGTCTCGCCCAGCCCGAGGATGCCGCCGCAGCAGACCTCCATGCCGGAGTCGCGGACCATCCGGAGGGTGTCGAACCGTTCCTCCCAGGAGTGGGTGGTGACCACGTGGGGGAAGAACGAGCGGGCCGTCTCCAGGTTGTGGTTGTACCGGTGTACGCCCATCTCGACCAGTTCGTCCACCTGGTCCTGGCTGAGCATGCCCAGCGACGCCGCGATCTGGATGTCCACCTCGGCGCGGATGGCCTTGACGCCCTCGCGCATCTGGTCCATGAGCCGCCGGTCCGGGCCGCGGACGGCGGCCACGATGCAGAACTCGGTCGCCCCGGTCGCGGCGGTCTGCCGGGCGGCCTCGACCAGCGCCGGGATGTCCAGCCACACCGCCCGTACCGGGGAGGTGAACAGGCCGGACTGCGAACAGAAGTGGCAGTCCTCCGGGCAGCCGCCGGTCTTGACCGACACGATGCCCTCCACCTCGACCTCCGGCCCGCACCAGCGCATCCGGACGCGGTGTGCGGCCTCGAGCGCGGCCGGCAGCTGTTCGTCGGGCAGCGTCAGCACGGCGAGGATGTCGGGCTCGGCGAGACCGGCGCCGGTGTCGAGGACGGCCGCGACGGCGTCGGCGAGTGCCGGGTCACTCAGCGTGGCGGTGGGCCCGGCGTCGGAGGTCGTGATGGACATGGTCGTACTCTACAAGTCGCCTTTCCCGCGCCTGACGAGGTGGTTTCGTCAGGTCAGCGGTCGTTTCGTGGGGGAGTTGGGTGATGGGCGAGCGTAGCCGGAGCCGGGACGCCGCGGGGGCGGGCGGCCCCGGTGCGCCCGGCGGGGGCGGGCCGGGCGGCTGGCTGAGCGGGCTCGATGACGAAGCTGCCCGGCGGCGGGAGGCCGGGCTGCGACGCGAGCTGCGGCCCCGGCCGGCCGGCGACGGTGCCGTGGATCTTGCCGGCAACGACTACCTCGGGCTCTCCCGGCACCCGGCGGTGCTGGCCGCGGCCGCCGAGGCTCTGGCCCGGTACGGGCTGGGGGCCACCGGCTCGCGCCTGGTGCGCGGGTCGACCGAGGTGCACGCCGCGCTCGAAGCCGCGGTCGCCGACCTGCTCGGTACCGAGGCCGCCCTGGTCTATTCGTCCGGGTACCTGGCGAACATGGGCGCGGTACGGGCGCTGGCCGGCCCGGGCACGCTGCTGGTGTCGGACGCGTACAACCACGCGTCCATCGTGGACGGTTGCCGGAACTCGCGGGCCGAGGTCGTGGTGGCGCCGCACGCCGACGTGGCTGCGATCGACCGGATCCTCGCCGGCCGCCAGGCCCGCCCGGGCTTTGGGCGGGCCGGTCAAGCGGCCGGCTCTTCCGGGTCTGTGGTCGGCCGCCAGGCCCGCCCGGGCTTTGGGCGGGCCGGTCAAGCGGCCGGCTCTTCCGGGTCTGTGGTCGGCCGCCAGGCCCGCCTGGGCTTTGGGCGGGCCGGTCAAGCGGCCGGCCTACCGAGGAGCCCGGCCGGCCCCGGCGCCCACCCGGCGGTGGTGGTGACGGAGTCGGTGTTCTCCGTCGACGGCGACCTGGCGCCGCTGCGTGAGCTGCACGAGGTCTGCCGGCGCCACGGCGCCCTGCTGCTGGTCGACGACGCCCACGCGGTCGGCCTCCTCGGCCCCGGCGGTGCCGGCGCGGTCGCCGCCGCGGGACTGTCCGGGCAGCCGGACGTGGTGGCGACCGTGGCGCTGTCGAAGTCCTTCGCCGCGGCCGGCGGCGTGGGCGCCG
>JBDZVD010000109.1:0-24725 GCA_040255525.1 Micromonosporaceae bacterium
GCGGGTGCCTCGGTGCGCGGTGCGGTCGCGTCGTCGGCCGGCGGGGCCGGCTCGTCGCGGGCAGCGGGTCGGTACACGCCCGGCTCGACGGCGACCGCCGCAGGCTGTGACGGCGGCGGCTGCGGCGGCTCGGCCGGGGGCGCGTCGACCGGCTCCGCACGCGCGGCGGTGGCCTGCAACGGGGGTACGTCCACCCCGAGGTACCGCAGCGACGTGCGCACGTACGGATGGTCCGGCCCGAGTACCGTCGGGCCGTAGTGCGCCACCCGTGCCAGGTTGCGCCGCGCCTCGTGCTTGTTGCCCAGCTCGTCGGCGATCGCACCGAGCTCGGCGGAGATCAGCAGGATCAGCGGGTCGGCGTCGCCGAGGCCGAGCAGGCCGCCGTCCAGCGCCTCCTCCAGCACCCGCCGCGCGGCCGGAAGCTCGCCCATCTCGCGGTGTACGGTGGCCAGCCGGCGTTGGGTCTCGACCACCGCCGGGTCGTCGAGGCCCAGCTGGGCGCAGGCCACGTCCACGGCCGGCTCCAGCAGGTCACGGGCCGCCACGAAGTTGCCCTGGGCGCGGAGATCGTCCGCGTGCTGCCAGGTCGCGCTCAGTGGTGGTGGTGCGAACACCCCGTCAGACTGCCGCCTGACCGGCCACAACGCCAGCGGACACCCCGGCGCGCCGGGCGACTTCGTCGATCGGGCCCGCCACGGCCTTCCCCGCGGGTCGTTGGTGGCCCACCACCTCCGGCGTCGCTCGCGTCCGGCGAGCCGCGCCCTGGATCACTGAAGTTACCCGCCGGTAGAGTGCGGGGCGCGGGTGGCCGCTGAGCCACAGCCGGTACCCGGAAGCCGTGTCCACCGACGCAGGGATGAGGTATCAGTGAGCGACCTGTTCTCCGTTGCCGGCAAGAACGTCCTGATCACCGGCGGCTCCCGGGGGATCGGCCTGATGATCGCCCGAGGCTTCGTCGAGGCCGGCGCCAAGGTGTGGATCTCCTCCCGCAAGGCCGACGCGTGCGCCGAAGTGGCGGAGTCGCTAGGCTGCGAGGCCATTCCCTCCGACCTGTCCACCCCGGAGGGTCTCGGCACCCTGGTCGACGGGGTCTCGTCGCGACTCTCCCGGCTGGACGTGCTGGTCAACAACGCCGGGGCGACCTGGGGTGCGCCGCTGGAGGAGTACCCGGACAGTGCGTTCGACAAGTTGTGGGCGATCAACGTCAAGCCGGTCTTCCGGCTGACCGTGTCGCTGCTGCCGCCGCTGCGGGCCGCCGCGACCGCCGACGACCCAGCGCGCGTGATCAACATCGGCTCGATCGACGGGATCAAGGTGCCGGCCATGGAGGCGTACGCCTACTCTGCGACGAAGGCGGCGGTGCACATGCTCACCCGGCAACTGGCGCACCGGTTGGCATCGGAGTCGATCACGGTGAACGCGATCGCGCCGGGCCCCTTCGACAGCAAGATGATGGCGTTCGCCCTGAACAATCCGCAGGTACGGGCGGAGATTGCGAGTCAGGTGCCGCTCGGGCGCATCGGCCGCCCGGAGGATATGGCGGGTACGGCCATCTATCTGGCCTCGCGCGCGGGGGCGTACCTGACGGGCGCGGTGATCCCGGTGGACGGTGGGCTGACGACCCACGGATGATCAAGGGGACCGGGGCTTGAGCGGGATGATGCGGTTCCGTGTACAGTGATCCCCCGACGACCTGCCCGGGGCGAACGGGGGGCGGCTCCACCCGTCCTCTTGGCCGCGCCGGGTATCGTTGACGCGCAAGTCCGAGTGGCGGAATGGCAGACGCGCTAGCTTGAGGTGCTAGTGCCCGTATAGGGCGTGGGGGTTCAAGTCCCCCCTCGGACACGTTAACCCCCATCAAAGGGTTTCACGTTCTGGTTAGGCTTCACCTTTCTGCCTCATGAGCATTCCTGTTGGCGTGCAGATGATCGTCCAGTGGGTGGTGCGGACCTGGTATGCGACCTGTTCGGGGTTGTTGAAGGGGACGTCGAGCTGGGTGGCGGCGTAGGTGATCGCGGTGTCCTGCCGGACGTAGATGTTCTTGGGCCGGTCCGGGCTGGGGCCACGGGCGCTGGTGTGGCCGTGGCGGCAGCGGTAGCCGGGGCTGCGATACACCCAGTGCGACTCGAGTAGACGACCGCAAAGGCCGCAGCGCAACAGCCCCGCGAGTAAGTACGTGCGTGTCTCGTCGGTGTCTGGCCGCGGTGTGGCGCTGATGGCCTGCACGGCGACGAAGTTATGCTCGCTGACCAGCGCGGGATGCGCGGCCCGGCGGGAGATCACCCACTGGTCTTTGGGGTTGGGGAGGTGGCGCTGCGGGCGGCCGGTCCGCTTGTCACCGGGGACGGTCTCGTGGTGGTCGGTGCGGTGCCGGTTCCATACCTGCCGGCCGGTGTAGCGCGGGTTGGCCAGGATCTCCGCGACGGTCCGCAGCGTCCAGCCGTCGTTGTGGCGGTGCTTGTTGCGGGCCGGGTCGTGGTTGGACGGGCAGGGAACGCCGCGCTCGTTGAGGGCACGGGCGATCGCTGCCGTGCTGTACCCGGTCAGGCGCTGCGCGAAGATCCATCGGACATGCGGCGCGGTGACCGGATCGGGATCGAGCCGGTGCAGCCGTCGGCCCCACCGGGCGTGTACCGCGTTGGGGTGTGGGCCGGCGTCGACCAGCTGGTACCCATAGGGCGGTCGGCCGCCCAGGTGCCGGCTCTGGTCTCGGGCCTGGGCGGTCATGGCCATGGTGGTGCGGAACCGGGCTCGCAGGATCTCCCGGTTGGACTGGTGACCCAGCAGCATCATCAGCGCTTGGTGGGCGGGGCTACCGAGGTCGACGGGTCCGTTCGTCTCCGGTAACCATAACTGCACGCCGTATGAGGCCAGCACAGCAGCGATGTGGGTGAGTTGGTCGCCGTGGAAAGCGCGCTCGTACTCACCGACCACCACCGCGTCGAACGGCCGGCACGGATTCCTCGCGGCGGCCAGCAGCGCGGCCGCCTCCGGTCGCTCCGTCCAAGGCATGCGCCGGGAGCAGCCGACATCGAAGTACTCCACGACGATGCGGCCGCGGCCGGCGATCGCCTGCCTCGCGGAGTCGACCTGCCAGGCCCGCGATGACGCGGCGTCCTGATACTCGCCGGTGGATATCCGGCCGTAGAACGCAAGCCGCAGCTGGCCAACAGCGGCTGACACCCTGTGCCGGGGGCGTTTCTGGCGAGCCGGCGCGACGCGCAGCCACCCAGAAAACGAACCGGCGTCGTCGATGCTCGTGGTGCTGCTCATGCTGACCACCTCGCCGCAGTAGCTCACCCGGTCCAACGACCGTTCGCTTTACCGTGTGACGAGCTGGTCGAACTCCGCCGGTCGACCGCGATCTCTCGCGGCCTGAACCCTTCCGGCATGCCTTCACGTGAGCACAAAGAGTTGTCAACCGCATACTCACCGTGAATCATAGATGGGGATGAGTATTTAGGGCGCGCAGCCGGCAGGAATGGGTCTGATGGTCACCTACATGCCGATCCTGAAAGGCCGGGAAGGCGAGTTCAGCGCGATCGCGCACCTGTCCGCTGCATTGGTGCGGCAGGTTCTGCCGATCTTCGAGGTGGTCCCGGCCAGCAACGATCCGATCAAGGACGCTTACCGGTTCGGCAAGAAGGTGCGCGAGTCGCTGCCTGCCGATCTGACGATCGCCGTTGATGTGCGGCATCTCGAGGAGACCACCGATGGCGTACGTCGGCCGATGCGGGACATCGCCGCGGTCGTGCGTGAGGCGGTTGGCGTGGCGAAGACGATCCAGGTTCCTATGTAGACGGTGTGTCCGTCGCCAGCACCTCGGCCAACGAGGCAGCCGCGACGGTGATCCCATCGCTGCCTCGAACCTCAATGTGCCTCGCCGCCATCGGTCGTCCCCCAACCCGTGGTAGTTCCAGGTCTTGTGGGTCAGCGATTGTCGGCGGCCACCATCAACCTGATCTGTGCATCGATCCAGGCATTGATCAGGAGGTCGTCGGTGCCGCAGGCCCGTGCGAGGTCCGCCAGGGCGTGGCCGCAGCGCTCCAGACCGATCGTGGTGAGTGTGGCGGCGCATTCGCGCAGCCGGTCGGCGTAGGTCGGGGGCAGGTGTCGGCCGCCGCGGTGGGCCAGTTCGGCAAGCAGGCGCAGCGCGCTGTCGAGTGTCAGGCCGATCTCGTCGGCGTACACGGTCGAGCCGTTGTCGGTGTTTGGGGTGCCGGTGGCCGGGGCCAGGTCGGGTACCATGATCTGTTGACCATGAACCACGGCGAGGGGAGCGATGACGAGTCCCCCGCGGCCCCGGCGTACCACGCCGGAGACGTAGCGTGCCTCGGGCAAGGCGTCGGCGAGGGCGTCCAGAGCGCCCGGGCTGGCCGCTGAGTAGGCGGCCGACACCGTCGCGGTACCGCCGGTCGGGTCGGTGATCACCGCATCGAGACGCTGATCGCCGGGCAGGTACCGGGTGGAGCGCACTTCCGCCACCGGTACGACGCGAACGGCTTCCGCGTCGATGCGGGGACGGATCAGGCGGGGCGGTAAGCGATCGAGTTCGGCGGTAAGAGCGGCAAGGTCCTTGGCGAGGACGCCGGGTGGCAGGTTGTCCCAGTCGCCCTGCGAACTCATGACGCTGTTGCGGGATAAGCGTCCGGCGGGCAGGCGGACTCGGCGGCTGGCGGTCCGTACGGCCGACTCGGTCACCACGTTTCCGGTGGCTAGCGCCGCGATCGTGGCTCCGGCAACCCGTCGGCTAGCCGCACGCGCGGGGGACTCGTCGTCGGCGGCCGCCCATTGGTGGCGTAGCACGAGCACGGTCGCGCTGGACGGGTCGGCGAGGAAGATGTCGGCGCTGCGTTCGGGGCCGGCTGCGCGGATCCGGCAACCGAGGCCGGTCAGCCGTATGGTGCGAAGCCGTGTCTCCGATGGCTCGTCGATGCCCAGGACGCTGGGTCTGGTCGTGCCGTTGTTCGTGGCATGGTGCCTGGCGTGCACTTCGGCGAGGAGTTCGGCGAACTGTTCGGCGCGGTATCGGGCGCTGCGTTGCGCGTACGCCGCGAGCTGATCGGCGATGTCGTCGATGGCGAGCAGCGGCCACCGCAGTCGTTCGGCGTCGAGGGCACGAGCCACCGCGGCGACGGCCGGTACGAGACCGGCGGCGTGCACCGCACCCTCGAGGAGTAGATCGTTGACAAGCTCGGTGGCGGAGGCGAGCGCGGTTCGCGTGCCGAAAGTACCGGTGCCGACCTCGACGCGTATCTGCTGGGTGGTCGGGTCGGTGGCGTCGGCCGCGCGGAAGGCCCAGACCGCCAGCGCGATCGCTTCGTCGGCCGCCCCTTGCGCGGCGTCGCTGTGGACGTAGCCGAGGTCGCCCGGGACCAGGAAGCGAACGGTGCAGGAGGGAAGGTCGACGCGCGGGGCCGCGTCGTTGGTTGTGGGTCGGTGGACCTGGGCGACGTATCCGGCCCGAGCGGCGCGCCGGGCGGCTGCGAGAGCCCGTGGGCCGATGACCGCTTCGATCTGGTCGTCGGTGAAGTCTCCGGGCGACCATGGCACCGGGGCGCTTGCGTTGTGAGCGGCCGCGGTGGCCTGGTACGCCAGCACCAGTGTGATGGTGTGTCGGCAGTGGCCGACCGCGTCGCAGGTGCAGGTCGCGGTATCGAGACCGCCGGGCGGCAGGGTCGTGTGTACCCGGTCGGGAAACTCGGCCCGTACCGTGCCGTCGGCGTCGGTGTCGATCGCGGGCAATTCCCCGGCGTCGATGCTCTTGGTGGCCCGCTTGACCAGGCCGCGATTGGTCAGTGCCGCGAGTGCGTCGGTGGTGAGCGCCAGCAGGTCCGTTCTCATTGGCCCACCGTCTCGGCGACGAACTCGGCAAGGTGCGCGGGCGTCATGGCGCCGACGTGCGCTCCCACATCTGCCAACTGTTGGGCGGTCTCCCGGTCATACGCCGGATTCGCCTCTTCGTCGAGTGCCGCGAGCCCCAGCACGTGGCTGCCTTGCTCGACCAGCCGGCGTACCGCTCGCACGAGGGGAGATGGGCTGCCTCCCTCGTAGAAGTCGGTGACGAGGGCGAGGATCGCCCGGCGTGGGTTGTCGATGAGACCCGCGCCGTAGCTCACCGCGCGGGCGATGTCGGTCCCACCTCCAAGCTGCACTTTGAGTAGGATCTCGACAGGGTCGTCGACGTCGGACGTCAGATCCACCACGTCGGTATCGAAGGCGACCAGATGGGTACGGATGCCGGGCAGGCCCCACAGGCATGCGGCGGTGACCGCGGCGTGGATGACCGAGCCGACCATCGAGCCGGACTGGTCGACGACCAGGATGACCTGCCACGGCTCCAGCTGCCGGCGGTTACGTCCGAAGAAGTACGCCTCTTCGATCAGTAGGCGCCGCTGCTCCGGTTGATAGTGGCCGAGGTTGGCCCGGATCGTGCGACGCATGTCGAAGTTGCGGGCTTGCCGGAACCGGCTGGGCCGCCGCGACCGCGCCCCGGTGAACGACTGCCGGACGGTGATGGCCAGCCGGTCCATCAGTTGCTGCACCACCGTTGTGACGATCCGCCGGGCCAGCGCCAGCACCTGCGGGTTCATCAGGTGCTTGGTGCGTAGCACGGCCTTGAGCAGTGTCGGGTTCGGTTCGATCCGGCCGAGCACGTCGGGGTCGGTGAGTACGTCCGGGATGTTGTATCGCTCGACAGCGTCGCGCTCGAGGCGTTCGATGGTCTCCTTGGGGAACAGCCTGGTGACCTGGTCGAGCCAGTCCACTGTGGTCAGGTGCGACGTGCCATCGCCGCCACTGCGGGTACGCACCCCACGGCAGGCGAGTTCCTCGTCGCGGCCGTAGAGCCAGTCGAGTGCGGCGTCGCGACTGGCGGCGGGCTGGCGGAGCGGTTGCCCATTCAGGCAGGCGTCACCAGCCTCGCCGAGGATCAGTCGCCAGCGCTCCAGGTTCGGATCCAGAGGTACCGTCATCGCGGCGTCACCAGCCCTTCGCGGATGAGCACGTCATCCACATGGGCGTCGAGTTCGCGGGCCCGTGCGGTCTGCATCGGATCCGAACGCAGCCGTAGCAAGCCCCGGGCTGAGCCGTGGATGCCGCGCCGGGACAGCATCGCCTCGGCGATCGTCTGTCGTTCCCGTGGCGGGAAGTACGCGAACGCCTGCCGCAACGCCGGCAACGCCACGAGGAAGTCGCCGTCGGGCATCGCGCTGACCAGGCCGTCGAGCACGTCCAGTAGGCCGTCGTCACCGGTCGCCTCTTCACGGGCGACGCTGAACAGGCCGGCCAGCCAGTCGCCGAGTACGCCTGGTGCGCTCGCCCCACGAACGGCCCGCTGAGGGTCGGTGGCCGACCCCAACGACCAGCCGACGCCGAAGGCCGCGCCGCGCAGGTCGGGCGGGGCCGACGCGTCAGCGGCGATGCGGCCCATCACGGCCAGGGCCGCCGCTCGGTCCAGGCCCAGCGCCGCGCCGGCATGGTGTACCGCGTCCCGGATCGCCGCGATGGCGCGCAGCCGGCGCCGGTCGGCCGGTGCGGGCCCGCCATGCAAGCCTTCGGCGAGCCATAGCCCACGGGTGACACCCTCGGCGATGACGACGCCGAGGACCGGGCTTCGGGCGGTGTCGAACAACCGGTCGTGCCGCCACAGGCCCAGCGAGACGGCGAGCACCTCGCCGAGATCGCTCAGGTCGGTGATGGTGGCGGCACTGCCGCGCAGCCTCGCGACGATCTGGCCGGCCAGGGCGGTGATCCCGCATAGTACGGCGTCGAACAGCACCTCGGCGGTCGCGCTTGCCTGGCCTGACGTGGCTACGGTGCGTTCCAGCAGCTTCGCCGCCGCGGCCTCGGCCAGGGTGGGACCGTACGCGCCCGCCTCGATGAGCGCCACGAGCCGGTCGTCGTGCGCGGCCAGGTGCCAGGTCTCGGTGAGCGTTGGGTCCTCGCTGGGGCGTGGACCGCTCGCTCGGGCGAACCCGGGGATGCCCAGGACCCGCAGCCGATGCAGGGCCCGACTGCGTTCCCGGTCGACCTCATCGGTCAGGTCGACGCCGCGCGGTCCGTGCCCCTGCAGGCCGAGCCGGCTCAATTCGGCCGTCGCCTCGCCAACCAGCGGCGGCATCGGGGTGTCCGGGTGCAGCCGCCCGACCCGGTCGCCGGCGAGCGCGGCGACCATCTCGACCACGACCGGGTGTGTACCAACGGCCAGCCGACCGCGGTGCGCCCATGGCAGCGGTACCTCCATCGCCTCACCGACCAGCGCCGATACCAGGCCGTCGAGAACGTCGGCCCGGCTCGGGTAGACATGTCCGCGAATGCGCGCCAGACCCTCGGCCATCGTCCGCGCCGCGATCAGGTCGGCGGTGGAGACCAGCTGGCCGCGTCTGCGTAGGCGGCGCACCACGGCCTCGGCGAGTCCATCCGCCGCCGCGACAGGCCCGTCGTCCCACACCCGTTGATAGAACTCCGGTGACGGCATCCCGGACTGGTAGCCCTGGAACGCGTCCAAGCGCTTGAACGAGTACGGCACCAGGTAGCTCGATCCGGTCGCGGCCGGCGGCGGTTGCGGCACCTGGGGCCACGCCGGGTCGGCGGGCTCGGTGCACAGCCGCTCCAATGCCGGGCGGTGGAAACCTCCGCAGATCACCAGCACCGGGCCTTCGTCGCGGGCGGCTGCCGCCCGGATCCAGCCGGCCATGTAGGTCTCGCGTTCCAGGTCGGCCGCTGCGGCGTCGGCGTCGCCGCGCAGCGTCTGAAAGTAGATGCTCAGCCGTTCCGCGAGCCCGTCGGCCGGGGTGGCCTCCACGAGGTGATCCCACAGCGTATCCGCGTTGTCCATCCCGAACGCGACGCACAAACGCTCCGTTGCCTCGTGGTAGCGCTCTTCGGCATCGGCGTACCGGTTCTCCCGTCGTTCGAATGCCGGATGCCACGCTGGTAGGTCGATGAAGCGAACGTCCGCACCCGCTGCCCGGCCCCGGTCCAGCGCGACCCACTCGGGGGAGTACGCGCACAGCGGGCCCCACGAGGCGTGCGTGCGTTCACCGTCGCGGTACGAGGTGAAGATCGCGACCGGCAGGGTGTGGCCGAGCAGCAGTTCGCTCATCCGGTCGTTCATGTCGCAGGGCCCCTCAACCAGCACGTGGGCCGGCCGCAGCGCTTCGATGGTGTCGGCGACGAGGCGGGCGCAGGCAGGGCTGTGGTGCCGGACGCCGACGATAGTGATCTGCGCCGTCGCGGCCATCGGCCGGGCGGTGGTCATCAGCCGGGCAGCAGATGCCGTGCGGCGTGCAGCGCCTGCCACTGCGGCCCGGACCGGGCTGGTGCTTGCTGTTCCAGGTAGCGGCGCAGCCGGGCCAGGTCGTCGGCGTTGTCCTTCGCCGCGGTACCGGCCAGGCACGCGACGATGTCGCCGGCGTCTCCCTCCTCGCCGCGCAGGAACCAGCCCCGTAGCCCGACAGCGTGGGCTACTGATACCGCCTCGGCGGTGCTCATCACCGCGTCGAGGCGTTCCATGCCGTCGCCGCGTTCGGTGACGCCGCTGCGTAGCTCCCGGAAGGTGGTGACCAGTACCTCGAGGACGTCGCGGCGCGGCGGTACGCGTACGCCGGAGCGCTGCAGCAGTTCGCTCGCCTGCGATTGGACCAGGTCCAGTTCGGTGGCCATGTCGGGGATGGGGAAGACGGTCTCGAAGTTGAACCGGCGCTTGAGCGCGGCGCTCATCTCGTTGACGCCCCGGTCCCTGGTGTTCGCCGTCGCGATGACCGTGAAGCCGTCCTGGGCGAAGACGAGCCCGTCATCACCGGTCAGCTCCGGGATGGCCAGCATCCGGTCCGACAGTGGCGACAGCAGGCAGTCCTGCACCTCCAGCGGACAGCGGGTGATCTCTTCGAACCGTACCGCCCGGCCTTCGGCCATGCCCCGCAGCAGTGGCGCGGCGACCAGGGACCGAGGCGACGGCCCCTCGGCGACCAGCAGCGCGTAGTTCCACGAGTACTTGATCTGATCCTCGGTGGTGGCCGCGCCACCTTGGATGACTAACGTAGAGTCACCGCTGACCGCTGCGGCCAGCAGCTCCGACAGCAGTGACTTGGCCGTGCCGGGCTCGCCGACCAGCATCAGCCCCCTGCTGGTGGCGAGGGTGACCAGCGCCCGGTCGATCAGAGACGGGTCGCCGACGAATTTGCGGCTGATCCCGGCGGCCGGGTCGCCCACGATGAAGGTACGCGCCGCCTGCAGGCTCAAAGCCCAACCCGGCGGCCGCTCACCCTTGTCGGCGTCCCGCAGCCGGGCGAGTTCGTCAGCGTGGCGGATCTCGGCCGACGGCCGCTGCACTGCCGGGCCGGCCGCCCTGTCTGTCGTAGGGGTCATCGCGCCAGCACCTCCGTTAGGTCACGCAGCATCTCCGAGGCCGTCACCGTATCCAGGTCGCCAAAGGCACGGTGCGGCTGCCGCGGACGCCATCCTCCCGCTGGACCGTCGTTGATCCAGATGGAGGCGATCTGTTGCTCGGGAAGGATGTCCAGTGCGCCGACCGGGATGCCGGGATCGAGGTCGACGACGATGGCCCGGCCCGCCGGGGTGGCCCGCCAGATCCAGCCTTGAATGCCGGCATCCTGCGGCTCGCCGCGCCGCCAGCCTCGTCGTTCAAGACCGAGGACGGTGGTCGTGGGCACCTTCCCGGCGAACCGGGTCAGCTCGGTTGCCTGCCGTTCGGCGGTCGTCAGCTCGTACACCGTCCGACCCAACTGAGCGAATGGCTGCAGGATCTCGTAGTCGGCGAACACCTCCGACCAGGCCGCGACCTGCCCACCCAGGTACAGCGGGTGAGCCAGACCGATGATGGCCTCGGCCGGCAGCTCGTACGCGTCGTCGGCCACGTCGGCGTACGTGCGGTCCTCCGCGACCCGGAACGCGATCGACTCCCCGCCGTCGAGCGTAGCGGTCCACACCAGACGCCGGACGATGTGCCACAACAAGGGGTGCTGCACGAAGTAGTCCCGGAACTCGCCCGCCGGCCACCGTCGTTGGGCGACCATCGCCGCCTCCAACCGGCGGATCTGATCGGCGGCGATGGTCCGCACGTCCTTCTTCAAGCCGCTGAACCGCTGGTACGCCGCAGGCGCCAGCTGCCCGTCGTCGCGGGCTCCCGGCTTGGGCAGGTCCTTGCGTCGCGCGCCGGCCTCGTCGGTCACGTAGGGTTTGAGCTGCTCGTCGAACCCGACGATGAATCGGCGGGGACCGTAGTCCAAGGTCAGCGACCCGTTCGTGTCCAAGCCGAGGTCGGGTACCAGCCGATCGGCCAACTGGTCGGCGGTCAAGCCAAGGCTGGCGGCGACCTCGGCGATCTTCTCTGTCGCCCGGTCCTTCAAGCCCTTGAACCTGGCCTTCTGCGCGATGCCGTGCAGGTGCATCAGTGCCAGGTCCGATCCGATCTCTGCCAGAATGTCGAGGCCGATCAGAGCCTTGGCGTGGCCGCCCTCGCCGGGCCAGGCCCGGATCACCGGCGACAGCCGCCGCACGGTCTCGTCATCGCCGAGCCACCGCAGCGCGTGCAGCGGCCACGCCTCCTTCGGGGGCGTGCCAACCGACTGCCACTGGCTGAACAGCGACCAGGCGAACTCGGCCAGCGACCCCCGGTCGCATAGGTCACGGACCAGGGGCACGCCGGCGTAGAGGTCACCGGGCTTGGAGATGGCCAGCATGGTGCACAGGTGCCGGACCGACTCGTCGCCCAGTGCCGACGACCGGTCGGCCAGCAGGACCCGGGGGAGCAGGCTCGGCTCCGCCCACGTCGGCAGGGCCGGAATGCGCGTGGGCAGCATGTGCAGCGGGTCGGCGCCGAGCAACGCCTCCAGTCCTGCGCGGGCCTGCGGGCCGAACGTGTCGGCCGCGGCCATGACATCGTCGCGGTGCCCGACCGCGATCATCCGGAGCGATTCCTCGGCCGCTCGCCTGGTCGGGCCGGGCTTGGCCAATGCCTGCGGTATCAACGCCCGCGCGGCGTACGCCGCGTGCCGGTCGAACCAGGTCATGGCCAGCGAGCGCAGCGACTTGAGCCGGGCGAACGCGTCGGCTATGAGCCCGGCGACGTCGGCACTGGCGTACGGCAACAGCAGCTCGGTGCAGCTGGCCGGCAGTCTGCCCGCCAGGTACAGGGTCGTCGGCAGCGCGGCCAGCCCGTATCGCGCGATGATCGGCGGCATCCACTGGTCGCCGTCCCACACGCGGTCGGGTCGCCAGCCGGGCAGCAGCGGCGCGATCTGGTCGCGCGGTCCGGTCAGCATGAGGGTCACCTCGTGGTGCGCCTTCAAGCTCCCGGCCTTGAACCGCTCGACGGCGTCATCGATCGACGTGTCGAGCTTCCACCAGTCGGCGTGTGGTGGCTGCCTGGCGGCCCATGCCTCCTGTTCGCCCGCCGCCCACGCCATGACCGGTCCCTCCGCGAAGTCGAGCCCGGTAACCACCGTCGGCTTCGCCGCCGGCCGCTTGACGGTCCACGGCGGCGTCACCAGAACCGCCGGCAGCACCTCCGCCGGAGCCTCGGGGACCGAGGACGACTCCGAGAGGATCGCCTCCACCCGCGCCCGTGCGGCCGGCGTCAACAGCTCGAGTTCGTCGGCGACGAGGTCCCGATTGGCCAGAACGTGGCCGCGGAGCATATCGGCGGTGGACCGCCCGCTGTCGGCGGCGAGCAGCCTCAGCGCACGCCGAGGGAACCGCCGGGCCGCTTCCATGGCGGCGAGGGGAACATACTTGCGGTCGAGCCGGGCGATCAGGCCCGCGAACGCCTCATCGGTCGGGAAATTGGCCAGCGCGCCGAGTATGCGCTGCTGCGCGTCGGCGTCCAGGTTCCCGTCGTCGAACCAGGTCAGCAGGTGCGGCGTGATCGCCGGGCCGGCCCCGTCCGCCGCGGTCGCCAGCGCCGCGGAGTCCCGCGCTCCCCACCACCCGTCGACGTAGGGCGCGACCAGGTCGAACTGTTCGGCCGTGGTCGCCGAGCACCACAGCAGCTTCCCGACGTAATGGTCGCCACCACTGGCCAACGCGGCGCAGTCGGCATCCACCCATGACCGCTGGGTGGGCAGCAGGAACGAGGTGGCCACCCGGGACTGCGACGCCTGCGGGCGCAGGACCTCCAGGGCGGCGATCGCCGCCGTGTACTCGTCGGGCGGGGCGACGGCCAGGTGGGCCCGTACCCGGCCGGCGAGCGCGACCCAGTGCGGGAAGTAGCCCCACCCACCGCCGGTGCCGCGCGTCAGATGGGGCTCGACCTGCTGGCCGTTGTGCAGGTAGCCGCCGAATTCCAGCCCCGTCGCATGCACGGCGGCCTCGGCGGCGAAGACGACGCCGCGGGTGGCGACCAAGGCGTCCGCGACCGTCGACAGTTGGTCCGTCTTCGACCAGCCGAGATCGCACTCGACCAGTCCGGCTACCACCCCCGCGCCCGTCGCCGGACCCGTTGCCGGGTCAGCCAGGTATGCCTCGGCGGCCGCAACGAGCGCCGGATCGCTGGCCGGATGGGTAAGCCGGCTCTGGATGGTGGATTTCGCGGCCCGCACGAGCTCCGCTCCGGACTCGGCATCGGCGGACAAACTCGGCCCAGGCACCCCACCCCGGCGCGGATAGACGAGCCT
This sequence comes from Micromonosporaceae bacterium, assembly GCA_040255525.1. Classification (GTDB taxonomy): domain Bacteria; phylum Actinomycetota; class Actinomycetes; order Mycobacteriales; family Micromonosporaceae; genus Rugosimonospora. Next base: position 13,638 of record JBDZVD010000109.1, read on the forward strand.
GCGCCACCCGGCGGGGAAGACGAAGGTGTGCTCGTCGGCTGCCCTAGCTGTCTTGCCGTCCTGTCCGCCCGCCACCGCTGCCTCCTCGACCATCACGACGGGCGACACTCTAGCCGCGGGTACCGACAGAAGCCGTCCGCCTATCGACCATCCAACTCCCGCAGATCCCGCAGCAACTCCGAGGCGGTCACCGCGTCCAGCTCACCGAACCGGAGATCGCCGGTGCGTCGCCAGGCACCGGATGGGCGGCTGTTGAGCCAGATCTCCCCGATCGTCTGGTCCGGCGAGTCGGCCGCCGACCCCGCGTAGACCCCGGGATCGAGAGCGACCACGACCGCGCGCCCGCCCGGAACGATCTGGTAAACCCAGCCCTGTACCCCGCCGTCCTGTGTCTCACCCCGTACCCAGCCGCGCCGTTCCAGGCCGAGCACCTTGACCGCGGGTACGGTGATTCCCTGGTACCGCGCGAGAGTCGGCGAGTCGCGCTCCTCGTCGGTCAGCGCGTGGACCCCGCGAGCCAGTTGCGGGAACGGCTGGAGAATCTCGTAGTCGGCGAACACCTCCGACCAGCGCGGCAGCGTGTCCGCGAGGTGCAGCGGGTGGGCGATGCCCACACTCAGGTCGTCGGCCAGGGTGACGGTTTCGTCGTTGGCGTCGGCGAATGTCCGGTCCTCGGCGACCCGCAGCGCGTCGACCTGCTTGTCACCGTCGCGGATCAGCCACACGAGTCGGCGCGCGATGTGCCACAGCAGCGGATGAGCGACGAACAACTCGCGGAACTCACCCGCGGTCCACCGGCGCTGCGTGACCACGTATGGCTTGAGCTGTTCGTCGATGCCGACAACAAACCGGCGCGGCCCGTAGTCGAGGGTGAGGCTGCCGTCGGGTTGCAGGCCCAGATCGGGTACCAGCCGGTCGGCCAGTTGCTCCCCGGTGAGCCCGAGGCCGGCGGCGACATCGGCGATCCTGCTGTCCGCCCGGTCCCGCAGGCGGCGGGACTTCGCCTTCTGCCCGATGCTGTGCAGCTGCGAAAGCGCCAGATCGGTACCCAGGTTGGCCAGCACCTCCAGGCCGGTCACCGCGCGGGCGTGCAGACCCTCGGCGGGCCAGCTCCGGATCAGCGGGGTAAGCCGGCGAACTATCTCGTCGTCGCCGACATAGCCGAGCCCATCCAGTGCCCAGTTGTCCTTGGCCGGCGCGCCGACCGCCTGCCACAGCTGGAACAGCTGCCAGCCGAACTCGGCAAGGCTGGCCCGGTCGCAGTGCTCCCGCACCACGTCGAGGCCGCCGTACACGTTGCCCGGCTTGGAGATGGCCAGCATCGTGCACAGGTGCCGCGCCGACTGCTCGGGTAGCGCGAGGGTACGATCGCGCAGCAGTACCTGCGGCAGCTGGCGTACCTCCAGCCATGCCGGCAGGTCCGGTACGCGGGCCGGCACCACCTCCACCGGATCGGTCGTCAGCAGGCGATGGATCCCGGCTGCGGCCTCGGGCCCGTACGTCTGCGCCGCGGCAACCACGGTCGCCCGCCGGCCACCGGCCGTCACCACCCGCAACGCGGTCTCGGCGGTGGTCCGTTCCCGGCCCGGCTTGCCCAACGCGACCGGGATCAGGGCGAGCGCGGCGGCCTCGGCGTGCCGTCGCAGCCACGACAACGCTACGGCCCGAACCGTCCTCAGGCGGACGAACCAGTCAGCCATCTGCACCGCCACCCCGACATTGCGCACCGGCAACAACGCGCCGGCCAGGATCGCCGGGCTGACAGCTGCCGCGCGGATCGCCGCGGGCACAGCGGCCAGCCCGAAGCGGGCCACGGTGAAGCGGACCCACGGCTCCACCCACGAATGTTGGTCCGGCTGCCACACATCCAGCAGCGGCGCCGCGACCTCGACCGGCGCCTCGGCAAGGAAGCGCACCTCAAGGTAGCCGGGCAGCTACCCGGCGGCGAACACCGCCGCCATCGACTGCCACTGCATCGTGCCCTCATGCCGGAAACGTGCGTAGGCGTCCCAGCCGAGTGGGGCCACGTCCTTGCTGGCCAACCACTCCTCCCGTTCTCCGGGCAGCCAGGCCAACGCGGTAGGTACCGACGGATGCAGGCCCGCCACGACGATGGGCTTGGTACGGGTGCGTTTACCGGTCCAGGGCGGATCGACCAGCACGGGCGGCAGCGCCTCCGGCGGCGCCGGCGGGTAGGCGGCCGAGGCGCTGCGCATCAACGACTCGACGAGCTCTCGCGCCGCCCCGCCGAGCGAGAGCAGTTCGGCCGCGGCCAGCTCGCCGTGGGCTGCCATATGCCGTTGCAGCATCTCATCGGCGGGCCCGGCGACGCGGGACTCGCCGCTTGCCGCGGTGGCCAGCAACCGCAGCGCCCGCCGCGGATACCGGTCCATCGCCTCGATGAGCGAAGGCCCCACGTACGGACGGTTCAAACGCTTCACGAGCGCCGCGAATGCCTCATCCGTGGGCATCGCGGCGAGCACGCCGAGCAGCCGCCGCTTCGCGTCGGCCGCTTCCACGTCGTCCAGCCAACCGGCGACCGCGGGGGCTACCGCCGGGCCGATGCCGTCGACGAGGGTGGCGAGAACTTCCATGTTGTCGAAGGTCGCCCAGCCGAAGACGCGATCGCGACCGCGTCGAGCTGCTCCCGGGTACCCAGCGAAAGCAAGGCGAGGTTCTCGGGGGCGCCGGCGAGATTTGTGGCGCCACACATCTCGTCAACCCACGCGTGCTCGGTCGGCACCAGGTACGCGGCCGCGATGCGCTGCCGTAGCGACTGTTCGCGGTACCCCGCCAGCGTCTGGACCGTCCGGCGGTACTCGACCTCGGGCGCGACGGCTAGGTGTGCCCGTACCCGGTGGAGCGTGCCGTGCCACGGCAGGTACCACCCCGAGTCCTCATCCGGGCGGACCCCCCGCACGAAGTTCCCTTGCCGGTCACGTGGTCCGAAGTACTCGCTGGCGACAGTGACGCCGGCCAGCTCCGAGGCCGCCCGCGCCGCCTCGACAACACCGTGCGTCGCCACCCAGTCGTCCGCGAACAACGCGAGCTTCCTCCGGCCGCGCGTGTCCAGGAAGGATGCCGCCATGGCCGCGACAGCTGCCGCACCCGCAAGGCTCTCATCACCCGCAAGGTAGCCCCGTACATCCGAGACGAGCCGGGCATCGCTGCGGTCGTCCGCGACGATCTCTTCTATCTGGCTACGGATCGACTCTACGACCGCGCGAGCCCCGTTTCCGGGATCGCCCTTGATGTCCGGCGGCGGGCACGCCACTCCACCACGACGGGGATGGACGCTCCCCAGCCACGCGGCCGGAAACTGGAACGTGTCTTCGCCCCACCCATCCACAGCCACTCCCGTACATCATCCGGATGCCAGCCGCTCACTGTAGCGGCGTCAGCGGAAGAACCCTGCCGGCGGGGGACAGCAGTAAGTCGTTAGCCAGGTGGTAACACTGGGTCTTCGGGGAAGGGCTTGGCGCGCCTGCAGCGCGGAGGGCACGATCGATGCGTCGGCCGCGGCCCGGGCTGCCACCGTCGCCGTGGCGGCGTCGGATCGTGGCTGACCTCTCGGCAGGGCGGTGCCGCTGGATGTCCGACGGCTGCCCGGTGTCGCGTGCCCGGGAGCGTTGAGCACGCGGGCCGTCGCCGTTGCTGGCGGTGCTGCGGTCGGCCTCGGAACGAGGCGAGGATGCCACGGCGACTGTCGTTCAAGGGGCATCGTTACTATGGGCCCGCAGGCAGCTATGCCGACAGAACGGTCGACCGTTGGGCATTGGTTCGTGTTGCCCCCGACACACACCAAACGCCAACACTCCAGGTCAAGACCAGTTTCGAGGTGTTGACCTCCGAGCCGACTCGAACCCCAACGAGCCCGTGGCCGTACACGAGGTCAAGGACACGCAAAGATTCCTGCGTCCGTCGTCCTTGATCGAGTGCGCGTATGCGGTCCTGGATCGGGCATGGGAGTACCGAAAATGGACTCGGTTGACGATCGCTAGGCGACGTCCGGGCGGCTCAGCGTCAGTGATTGGAAGCGGTGGCCGCGGCCGATCTCGAGGCCATGGAAGTCCACGACGTCGAACCATGCTGTGGTTTAGTCGAGCATCTGCTCGTCGGTACGCCACGAGAAGAAGCGCGGTGGCACGTGCTCGTCGCCTTCGATGGGTCCTTCGGCGCTTTCGGTACCTCCGAAGACGCCGAGGAAGAACAGTCCCTTCGGACGCAGGACGGCACGGAACGCTGCGAGAACTGCGGGCAGGTCGTGGTTGGGCACGTGCAGCAGGCAGTTCATTGTGTACACCGCGTCGAACGAGCCGGGCCGGACGTCCAGTCGCAGGAGGTCCATGACGTACGCCTCGATGCCCTTTGCCCGGCAACGCTCGACCATGGCCGGCGAAAGGTCGGCCGCGACGACAGCGAAACCCTCGTCCTGGAAGTACGCGCTGTCCTGGCCGGTGCCGGCACCGATCTCCAGCAGCCGAGCACCCGGCGTCAGCCTGTGCCGGAACGCCTGCCGCTCCGCGACCTTCCAGGGCTCCTTGGTGAGCCCGTCGCGCCAGGCCGCCCGCCTGTCGTAGGCCGCGCGCAGCGGCTCGATCACCTCGTCGTATCGAACGTTCATACCGGTTATTTTCGGCGGGCCGGTGTTCCAAGGCAGCCCGTCAGAGTTGGCCTCTGATGCGCTGGGCGAGCGCGGCCTGGGCGGTGTCATCGACGGCCAGGACGCCGTGTTCGGCCATGACGGCGTGAAATTGCTGCTGGTCGTACGGCACGCCGAAGGGTAGCGGGGCGAGGTGCCAGTGCAGGTGGGTGTTGCCCTGCTGGCTGCCGAGGCTCATCGAGTACATCCGTTCGGTCGGCACCGTCGCCGCTACGGCGCGGGCGACGCGATGGACGACGGTTTGGTAGCGGACAAACGCATGCTCGTCCAGCTGTTCGACCCAGTTCTCGATGTGGTTCCTGGGCGCGACGAGGGTGTACCCCAGCAGCGTGGGATAGCGGGCAAGGAACGCGACGGTGTCGTCGTCCTCGTACACGAGATGGTGCTGGTAGTCCGGATGGCCGGTCAGGAACGCGCAGACGAAGCACGGTCCTTCCCGGACCAGGCGGCGGTACTGTTCGATGTCGAAGGCGGTTCTCACCGGTTGATCACCGTCCATGCACCTACAATAGGCGAAGCCGACGACTTGGCGGTGTACCGGCAGTCTCGGCTGATGTCGATCGAGGTTGTGTTCGAAACGCAGGCGTCGAGCGAGGACAACGAGCGCGGCATCCCCACTGGTTGGCTTCCCAGACGCCCTCCGCGAGCGCGGCCGCGCCAGGGAAGCGTGACTGGCGCTCGCAAGAGGAAGGTCCCGGCGACCGCCGGCACGGTGTCCCCAGAGGCAGAACTCGCGGTAGTGCAAGAAAGTTCGGCGACGACGAATAGTCCGTGCTGCTTACACCAGGCACGGAGCCGGTCGGCGGCACCCTCGGCGATGGCGGGTCACCCGAGCGGGGTCTAGCGCAGAGGACGCTGACGGGTCGACGTCCTGCCAGCCGGCGTAACACTCGGGCTGCTCTACCTCATCCTCGTCCTCATGCCTGGCGGGGCATGGGCCGCGGCAACGCCCACCTCGCCGTCCTGATCGGCGCCTGCCTCGGCGCGCGCAGCATCACCGCAGTCGCCGCGGCCAGCATCGACACCATCCTGCTCGCCGGCGCCTACGTGCTGGCCATGCTCACCCTCCGACGCCTACACCGACGCGACCCCGTCGCCTACGGCGTGTTCATTCTGCTCGGCGCTCTTCTCGCCATAGTTACCACTGTCTAGGTTCTCAGTAGATCTCGGGTGACTCACTGATTCAGCCTCGTTCCTCAGCCTCCTTGTACCATAAAATCGATACTGGCCAAGCCGCCCTATTATTGCCGCAACAATCGCCGGGGTAGGTTGGCGGTCAGCAAACAGGCGTACAGACCCGTGTGCGGCGTACGCCAGCCCGCACAAGCACGCCCATAGGCGCAGCGCTCATACTGGTCGCATGGCACAGGACGCATCATCGGTCGACGCCGTCCGGCGCTTCGCCGTCGCCTTGCGCGATATACGCGGCCGCCTGCTCGCCGACGTGTTCCCGATCGCAGACATCGCGGATCTGTTAGCTGCGGTTCGCTCCCGCCGAGAGCTACCCGCGAGGGCCTCACCGGCAGCGGAGTCGAGTACACCGTCCACGGCGCAGGATGCCGGATGATCACCTCTGACGGTAGGGAGGTCGACGTTGACCTCGTCACCGATCCCGCGCTCGGCCACCAGGTCGAAGCATTCGACGCCTGGCGAATCCGCTGGTTCCTCGACGAAGCCGCAGATGACGGATACAGCCATGATGACATCATTGCGGCCTGCATCAACCTATCGGGGAGGGGCATCTACACGAGGTGGTTGCGGGACGCTGGTTCGCGCTGCCTGACGCTCCAAGGGGCGAGTACCAGTAGCGCAAACGTAGCCACCCATCACCGCTCGAAGCAGCGCGCGCGATACATATACGGATCTGCCGCCGACCATGCAGCAAGCCCCGGAGGACGTCCGTTGGGTTCGTGCCGGACGTTAGTAGCGTCGGCAACTATGTCAGCGGGGCATCGCTCGCGCGAGTTGGTCAGCGAGTGCCCGCAGCCGGGTTGGTTCGCCTACTGGTCCGGGGCCTGCCGCCGATACCGAGATGTCACGCATCTCGATGGCAGGCGAGGGCTCGCTGAGGGCTGGGACGGCGCCGCCAGCACGCTCCACGAGCACGACACCCAAGGCGGTGACGTCCTCCATCAGCGCATGGAGGACCGGGTGCGCCGATGAGAGATATCGTCTTGCGAGTGCGTCGATGAACGTGGTGAACGTGGCCAGGTCGATCTCGTACTCGTCGGCGGTTTCGGATCCCAGACCGGTGGGAAGATCGACAGCTGACGCGACCGCGTCGATGTGGCGAGCGAACAACCGCGCGACGCCGATCGACGGGTTCCACAACACCAAGTCGCCCACTTGGAAGTATTGGCTCACCGTGGCATTGTCCACATCTTGTCATTTTCGTCATCCCGGGGACCGCAACACTGACCAGTGCCGCACGCTTCTGCCGCGAGGCGGACACCGTCTGGTCCCGACGTCACAATCTGCCGAGACCTCTACGCTTACCGCATGCCGGTGGGGTTTGGAGTGAGTCTCGTGGTGCGCGGTCAGACGGTGGACCCGACAGGGATGTTGGCTACGGTGGCGGCGGACCTCGAAGCCAACGGTATCGAGGTTCTTCGGGTCGACAACGTCGTTCGATTCACCGCGGACGAGCTGCGCGATCTCTCGGTCCTGGCGGCGCCGCTGGCCGCGTGGTGGCAGCAACACGAACCGACCACGGCCGGTGACGTGGCCCTGCGATTCGTCGGGCCGAGCGGCGTCACGGAGATGACTTACAGCCGTCCGGACCTGGCAGTTGAGTACGTCCGGCACACGATCGAAGTCGACAGCGGCGCGCCCTACGAGCCCGGTGCGGCTCCCGGCCCGATGCGTCGGCTTGCGGCTGGGCTGATACGCCGGGTCCGGACTGGCTTCCCCGCCTCGCAGCTGTCGATCCGCGACGAGGGCGACATCCTGTGCGTGGTCCTGGCAGGACGCGAGCTCGACGATCGGCCCCGCAGCCTGGAGTTCCAGGCGCTCAACCCGGAGCATGACGCCTACGACCCCGGCGACGATGACGGCTACTGTCTCGTCAACGACGGTGTACCGGCGTACGGCGCGCTGGTCGCGCTCCAGCTGATTCGCAGCACCCTCAGCCTGCGGCTAACCCATGAAGCCGCACGAGCTTGGGGAGCTCGCTCGACGACCCTCACGGTCAAGCTCCACCTCGCACACCACGAGATCGAACAACTGCGCCTGGAGCTACAGCGCATATTCTCCTTTCGAAACGCTCAGCCCCCGGCCCCCACAATCCACCTCGATTAGCCGATCGCAAGATCGGTGCCCCCTCATATCACTCGCTCCGCCGCTGATGCAAGATCACATACCCGGATCTGCCGCGATCAGCTCGCTACGGAACGTCATCGAGCGTTTGAACTCCCGGCTTCTGCACACGCCGAGATGAGTGCAGCTCGCTGCTCTGTGCAGGATGGCATGGGTTATCCATGGCCACGTTGCTGCCATCCGGGCCATCGCCAACTGTCGACCTCAGGCCAGGTTGTCACGAGCCCGATGGAGAGCGCGCCACCGAACGTCACGGTTCCCTCATGGGAGGCGTAGGCGACCCAGTCGTGATGCTCGTCGCTCCAGAAACCCTCGGCCCCGGTGTACCTCGGGGCGAAGATTTCGACCTCCAGCAGGTAATCGGCCCCATACTCGCGCAACTCGACTACACGCGGGCGGCCCAGCTCTCGCAGCACTCGGCGGACCTGGCCAACGCCGTCGTCCTCCCACATCGATTCTGCGGTCAGCACCAGCACATCTTGCGGAACCGAACTACTCAGCAATGGGTGCCACCAGCCGTTCTGCACACCCCATCGCTGCTGCAGCGACGTGCGCCAGGCTGATGACTCCTCCGGCGTCAGCACGCGCCGATACGGGACCGGGTCGGTGCGGAGGTTCGCCTGCGCCTTCCAACGCTGCACGTTTGCAACGAACAGCCGGCGCTCATCGGCCATGGCCTGTGCCTGGACCTCGTCGTGCGTTGGCTTGGTAAACGGGGACTCCGCATTCTCGGCAGCCGTGAGCAGCGTGCTGGTCACTACGTCGACGCCGGGAAGCCGGTCCGGATCGAGCCGCTCAACCTCTATGAGCATGGCGTCCACGACGTTGTAACGGGGGAAGATCCGCTTCGCTTCGGTGGTGTAGTAGTAGCCATCGGCTTCGCGGCCACCCTTGGGCAGCTGGCTGTACTCCCGCTGGAGCTCCTCGTATCGCGCCGTCAGATAGCGGCGTGACGCCCAGTGCAACCTTGTGGAATCCACGCGAGCATTCTCTCCGATCACTCCACAGCACCAACTCTGCCAGCCACCAGCCGATCGCGTCAACATCATCGCCGCCGCGACGCAAGACGAAGACCCGAGACCTTCCAGTTCCCGGCGCCGCACGCCTCACAGGTGCACGGATCTGGTTGATATGCAGGTGATCGCGAGGCTCCATAGTGGAGGCGCGCAGCGCCTCGATCACTCTGCATATCAGGCATTATGCGGCCCGCCAGGGCGAAGTGATCGAAGATCACCCGCATAATGCCGGTGTCCGCTCGCCGCAGGGGCGGGAGAAACCGGGTTGCCCGGCGTGACGTGAACGAGCACCCTGTCGACCAGGGGAGGGCTGGAGGTGGTCGTGGCCCCGGGGTGCCGCCGGCGCCATCGTTGGTGTCGGATCGAGGCTGACCGCTCGGCACGGCGGTACCGCTGAATGTTCGACGGCTGTCCAGCGCTGCGTGCCCGGGAGCATTGAGCACGCGAGCCGTCGCCGTTGCCGACGGTGCTGGGTCGGCTTCGGAAGCAGGCGAGGCTGCAACGGCGACGGCCGTGCAAGGGGTATCCTTACTGTGGGCCTGCGGGCAGCCATGTCGATAGAACCGTCGGCCGTTGGGCATTGGTTCGTGCTGCCCCTCTGACACAAGTTTTGGTGAAGCTCCGCTATTTGCGTGATGCGCCACCATAGCGCTCGCCGGCCGGGCTTGTAGCGCTTCCGCGGAACGTGAAAAAGATCCGCGCCGGCTCGCCACCATGGTGGTCATGACCTCCACTGGATCGATGCGCGCGGGCGAAGAACAGCTGATCGGGGCGCTGATACCGCCCAAGATCGCCAATCGGGCGGACCTGTGGGGTTTCAAAACCCTGGCGCTCGGTGTGAGCTGGGCTTTTATGCGGCTCGTTCGTACTCGGTGATCAGCCCGCCGAGGACGGGTCTGCGTCTGATCCGTTCATGGGTAAGGTCAATGACGGGACGGTCGGAGCGTGGGGGCTGCAGTGCCAGGGCCCGGTGTGGCCGTCGCCCGTTGTAGTGACGGGCGTACTCGCCGAGCGTTCGGCGTAGATGTCGTTCGCCGACGATGAGCATGCGGTCGGTGACCTCGCTGCGGGCGGTGAGCACGAACCTCTCCGCATACGCGTTCGCCCGCAGGCTACGCGGTGGGATCTTGCACACGGTCACGCCGGCATCGGCCAGCACGGCGTCGAAGGCGGCGGTGAACTGCCCGGCCCGGTCCCGGATCAGGACTTTGAACTGGTCGGCGCGTTCGCCGAGGTCCATGAGCAGGTTCCTGGCTTGCTGGACGGTCCATGGCCCGTCGGGGTTGGGCGGTGACGCCGAGAATGTGCACGTAGCGGCTGCTGCCAACCTCCATCACGAAGAAGACGTACACGCGCTTGAGGGCGAGCGCGCAGTCGACATGGAAGAAATCGCAGGCCAGCATGGTCGACGCCTGCGTGTTGAGGAATTTCCGCCAGGTGGTGTGATCACGGCGCACCGGCGCTGGTGGTATGCCCAGCCGTGTAAGGATCCGCCGGATCGTGGACGCACTGACCCGGTGGCCGAGGCCGAGTAGTTCGCCTTGGATTCTCTGGTAGCCCAAGCCCGGGTTGTCTCGGGCCATCTGCTCGACTAGGGCGGCGGCGGCCGGGTCGACTGGTGGGCGTCCCGGCCGGTGAGGGTATGTCCAGTGCCGGGCGACCAGCCGCCGGTGCCACCGCAGGACCGTGGCCGGGGTGACGAGCCGGTAGGCCTTCAACGCCTGCGGGAGGAGCCTGATCAGGGCGGCGAGCGCAGCGCGGTCGGCCCAGTCCAGGCGCGGGTTCGGGTGCCGCCGGCGCAGGATCGCGTTCTCATGGCGTAGGACGAGGATCTCCACGTCCTTGGCCGCGCTGGCCCTGCCGAGCAGGTCAGCCATTCGGCGATGCGGCAGAACACGAGGTAGAGCAGGCGTAGTGGCACAACCACGATCGTGCCTGAGGCCAGCCCGGCGCGGATGCATCTATCCAGGTCAACCCCAGCGACGCCGTTTTGACACCTCACAGGTACCGGGAGGAGGAGTGGTTCCAGCGCTGGCTGGCCGAGATCCGGCGGGACGGCACCCTCACCCGGCTGATCCGGGCCGAGCGGGACCT
>JBDZVD010000238.1:0-4442 GCA_040255525.1 Micromonosporaceae bacterium
GCCCTACCCACGGCATCGCCCCTGGTCAGACACCTATTGGCGACTGCCGTACTAGTACGGCAGCCGCCATTCGCTAGGTGACCAGGGCGTATTCGCGGCCGAGCCGGGTGCGTTGGTGGAACCAGCGTGAGCGGGCCTGGTGACGGCGTCGCCAGCTCGTCCAGTGGATGGCGTGGCCGGGTGGTGTCTGCTGGTCCAGGACGGCGGCCAACAACCGCCGTGTCTCGGGGACCGTGAACGGGATCAGGCCAGGATCCGGTGGCGGAGCCTGGCCGGGGGTAGTAGGTGGCGGCGCCTGGGCGTCGGTACGGCCCCGCAATTGGGCGGCGGCCACGGCGCAGATGGCCAGGGCGGCCATGACCAGCACCGTGTGGCGCCGGATCGCGGTATACAACCGGGCCTGGCACTGGTCGAGACCGAACTGGTCTTTGGCGAACTCGAAATCTTCCTCAACAGGCCAACGCAGCCCAGCGGCGCGAATCAACCTGGTCGCGTTCCCGCGTTGCCCATCAGGCAGGTAGCAGTAGTGGAACGCCAGTTCACCGGTGCGCAGATGCCGACGCACCAGCACCACATGAGACCGGCTGGCGGTGGCGATCTGAGCCCATGCGTACCACCGTTGCCCCTTCGACCCCGCCCCGGCGCTACGCACCTCCCACTGCGATTCGCTCACCAGACCCGCCACCGCCTGCCGACACGTCAACCGCGTCCCCTCACCCAACTCCACCACGAACGTGCAGGCCACCCCTCCGTGGCAACCTTGAGTGAGGCAGGGTGACCTGCTGAAAAAGTGGCCTGTGAGGGCGAGCTAGGAGTTCCATCCCTCGTGAGTTCGAACAATCAGACACCTGATCCTGAGGTGCCCGCCCGGGCGAAGACCCGGACATACACCGCGGCGTACAAGGCCCGAATTCTGAGTGAGTACGACGGCCTGGACAAGGCTGGTAAGGGTGCGTTGCTGCGCCGGGAAGGCTTGTATTCCTCCCTGGTTTCGGCGTGGCGTGCGCAGCGTGACCAGGCCGCGTTAGCGGCGTTGGCCAGGCCGACAGGTCGGCCGCAGGCCGATCCGGTTGATCGGGAAAACACCAAACTGCGTAAGGAGAACGAGCGTCTGCGGGCCGAGTTGGACAAGGCCCGGAAGGTGATCGAGGTGCAGGGAAAACTCTCCGCGCTGTTGGAGCAGCTCGCGACCGACAGTCAGGACAGCGGGAGCGAGCCCTCGTGATGATCGACCAGGCGGTCACCGAGTTGGCGCCGGTGATCGGGAAGCGGGCGGCGTGCCGGGCTACCGGAGCGTCGCAGGCCAGCTTCTACCGCCGGCATCGGCAGTCACAGCCTCCACCACCGGTGCACGGGCCGAAGCGGGCACCCGGGCCACAGCCGCGGGCGCTTGGCGAGGCTGAGCGTGCCGGTGTGCGGGCGGTGCTGAACAGTGAGGACTTCGCCGACCAGGCCCCGGTAGCGGTGTACCACCAGCTGCTGGACGAAGGCGTGTACCTGTGCTCACCCTCGACCATGTACCGCATCCTGCGGGAGCATGGTGAGGTGCGGGAACGCCGCCGGCAGGCCACCCACCCGGCGCACGTCAAACCGGAACTGCTGGCCACCGCGGCGAATACCGTCTGGTCATGGGATATCACCCGGCTACGCGGCCCGGTCAAACGGGTCTTCTACCACCTGTACTCCATCATCGACATCTACAGCCGCTACACCGTCGGATGGATGGTCGCCGCCCGCGAAGACGAGTATCTCGCCGAGCGATTGATCGCCGACACCCTCGCCAAGCACAACATCCCCGCCGGGCAGCTGACCATCCACGCCGATCGGGGTTCCTCGATGACCTCCCGCACCGTCGCGCAACTGCTGTCGGACCTCGGGGTGGACCGTAGCCATTCGCGGCCACGGATATCTAACGACAACCCGTTCTCCGAGGCACAGTTCAAGACGCTCAAATATCGGCCGGACTTCCCGGACCGGTTCACCAGCATCGAAGCCGCCCGGGCGCACGTGAAGGCGTTCTTCCGGTGGTACCACCATGAGCATCGTCATTCCGGGGTGGCGTGGCACACCCCCCACGACGTCCACTATGGACATGCCGAGGATGTCCGGGCTGCCCGCGCCCACACCCTCGCCGCGGCGTACGCCCGTCATCCCGAACGGTTCGTGCGTAAGCCACCGCAACCGCCGGTGATCCCCACCAATGTGTGGATCAACGAACCGCAGCCAGAGGAACCTCGGTGATCTCCTCGGTCGGGCAGTCACCGACCGAACCCTGGTTCTCGGACGGCGGCAAGAGGTCGCGCAGCGACCGAGCGACAGCGAGGCCCGCCTCTTGCCACCGGCCGAGGTTCGGGGTACGCCCCCGGGTGCCCGACCGAGCAGATCACCACCCCACCCGCCTGATCTCCGAGAAAGGGCCGGGGGTCTGGGGGCAGCGCCCCCAGAACCCACACCACAACCCCATCCCATCAACAAATCCCTGAACCTGCCGCCTCAAAACGGTTGACACGTTCCGCACCCGCAGCACGTACGCCTGCTGGTGTTGCTCGAAGAACTCCCGCAACAGGGTGCAGCCGCCGTAGACCTCGTCCCCACAGACCACATCGAAGCTCACACCGTCGGCGTACGCCCGCCTACAGATATCAATCGCGAACTGTCCCTTCGTGCGGAACTCCAGACCAGCGGGCAATCCCATGCTCGCCGCGGTGTCCCCATCCACGATCTGCTCGACCGGGATCCACTGCCGGGCACCGATCAACGTGTGCCCCACACCTTCCCGCACATAGGACAGATGCACCGTGTTGATCCCGTTGTCCACCCGACCCGCGCACCCCATGTACTGACGCTTGACCCCACACGTCGCGCTGCCCCGCTTCTGCTGACCGGTCTCGTCCAACGCCCCGACCACCAACCCCCGACGCCGCCGGCCCCGTCGGGCTACCGTGCTCAGCCCCTCGACCACGAACCCGCGCACCACGCTCATCGCCGCCTCGCCGTCCCACACCGCCCTGTTCAACAACCGCTGAGTACGGTCCGGGCTACGGTCCCCGACGTACTGCGCGATCGTCCACCCGTTACGTTGCGGCATGTCGCTGGCCAACGCCGACACATACTTCGTGGCCTGCTGCCAGGTCTGCGTCCGCGCGAAACACGGCCGCAGACGTTCCACCAGACCCGCCCGCAACCGCTGCACCCGCCCAGCCGCTATCCTGACAGCCGCAGCCGCCCTCGATTTTGTTGTCGTCACACACACATCATCGTCAGGACGGCTGCATCCACACCACCCGCCCTACCCACGGCATCGCCCCTGCTCAGACACCTATTGGCGGCTGCCGTACTAGGTAAGGGACTGCGTCACAGACGAGTGGACAATGACGCAGGTGGCAGTAGCGGGCGCGTGTAAATGCCCGTCGAGATCGGCGATTCGCGCCTCGACGATCGCAGTTCGCGTGGTCCAAAACAGAACTTCCGCGCGGCGCGGATCTCGCCAGTGCCCCAGCGGACCCTGGTGCACGCGTTGGACGGCCTCGACCGCGGCCCACCGGACCAGGTTGTTGCCCTGCTTGGTGATGCGCCCCCGGTGCACTTTCGTGTCCGATTCCCGCTTGGCCTCATAGTCGGCTGTGTCCCATCCGCTCCGCACCAGCTGCGGCGCCCCATGAAGCAGCGGGGACACCTGCACTTCGCGGCCATGTATGTCCTCATGCGGCCAGGCCACGGCCACGTTGGCCGACGGGTCGCGGTCAGCATCGCGATCGACCTCGTCGATATCGACGCCAACGCTGGCGAGGACGCCGCCCTCGACGGCTGCTTTGTGAATCTGGATCCGTTGACCGCTCGCCTCACATACGTCTTCCACCCCGGGCCGGCCTCGACGCGGTCACCCGGTACCGTTCAGAAACTCGCTCATCGACGCTGACGTGCGATTCTGTCCGCTGGGGGATGGGCGCTGAACACAAGCTGTCGGTCATGATCCTGGCGTTCGGGTATGTGATCCTTCGCCAGGCGTTGCGGTTGATGATTCTTGTTACACGCCGCGCTCGGGCCAACGCGGTGGAAGTGTTGGTGCTGCGGCACCAGGTTGCGGTACTCCGGTGGCAGGTCCGTCGTCTGGACCTGGGACCGGCTGATCGGGCGGTGCTCCCGGCGTTGTCGAGGATGCTACCGAGACCCGAGCAGGCGAGGTTCTTCGTCACCCCGGCCACTACTGAGCCATTTTCATCGTGAGAGTGCTGGTCAGCGTGGGTGGTTGAGCCCTGGTTGAGGTAGGCAGGAGGGCTCCCGGTAAGACAGCAGTCGACCAAGATCCGATGCCCTGACCAGGAGCCCCGGTGCTGTCTTACCCCGGATCCACCGATGCTGTTGCTGTGGGGATTCCGACTGTCTTGCGGTGATGATTGTCGATAGACGGTAGTTGGTCGGGACGGCGGGGCCGCCGGTCT
>JBDZVD010000110.1:0-24488 GCA_040255525.1 Micromonosporaceae bacterium
CTGATCCACTTACCATAGGTGGCGTCCCTCACCGGGCTCGGGGACTGGTCTGGATCGTTGGGTGGCGTTCGACGCGCCGAGCCAGACTCGTCGGGAAGGGTTCGCGATGACCCGCCGCACCACCCCCATGGCGTGCCGGGCATTGACCGTTGCCGCGGTCATGGCCGGGCTGGCCGCCTGCTCGCACGTTCCGGAGCCGTATGTCGCGCCGAGCCTCGGCCCGGTGTCCCCCGCGCCGGTGTCCTTCTCGCCGTCGCCGGCTCCTCCTCCGCCGCCTCCGCCTCTGGAAGGCTCGTCCCCGCCGAGCCCCCCCTTCGACGAGAGTGCCGCGACCAGCTGCGCCGGCCATCCCTCCGCCGATCAGGTGGCGAGAAAGGTGCGCGCGGCAGGGCTGGTCGGCGGCGCGAAGCTCACCGTCAAGGTCGCGCCAAGGTGCGCGGGAACCTGGCAGTACACCGTCTTCACGGTCAGCGGTCGGGGGCCGCTGCAGGTGGTGACGAAGGGCCCACCGGCGGCGCTGGCGCTGGTGACGGCCGGTACCAACGTGTGCAGCACCGAAGTGCTCGTGCAGGCGCCTGCCGGCATCATCGCCGTGGCGCAGTGTGGGCTCGGCGTGCCACCCGCCGGACCCTGACCCGGCTAGGCTTTGGGCATGCCAGGCGTACCACCGACCCGCTTCGTCTATCTCGGTCCCGAGGGCACCTTCTCCGAGCAGGCGTTGCTGACCATTCCGGCCGCCGCGAAGGGCACCCGGACGCCGGCCCGCAGCGTGCCGGAGGCGCTGGACGCGGTGCGGGCGGCCGACGCCGACGCGGCGCTGGTGCCGGTCGAGAATTCGATCGGCGGCCAGGTCGGCGTGACCCTGGACGAACTGGCCAACGGCAGCCCGCTGGTGATCACCCGCGAGGTAGTGATCCCGGTGGAGTTCGTCCTCGCGGCACGCGAGCCGCTGGCGTTCGAATCGGTGCGGTCGGTTGCCGCGCACCCGCAGGCCGCCGCGCAGTGCCGGCACTGGCTGCGCGGCCATGTCCCGGACGCGACCGTGGTGGAGATGCTGTCCAACGCGGCTGCCGCCGCCAGCGTGGCCGCCGGCGAGCACGACGTCGCGATCTGCGTTCCGCTCGGCGTCGGCCGGATCGGGCTGACCGTGCTGGCCGACAAGATCGCCGATCATCCAGACGCGGTCACCCGGTTCGCGCTGGTCGCCCGGCCCGGACCGCCGCCCCCGCCGACCGGCGACGACGTCACGTCGCTCGCGGTGTACATCTCCCACGACCGGGTGGGTGCCCTGCTGGCGGTGCTGATGGAGCTGGCGGTCCGGGGCGTCAACCTGACCCGGATCGAGTCGTACCCGACCGGGGAACGGCTGGGCCGGTACGTGTTCTTCCTGGACTGCTCCGGACACGTCGCCGAGGCCCGGCTCGGCGAGGCGCTGCAGGGGCTGCGGCGGATCTGCGCGGACGTGCGCTTCCTCGGCTCGTACCCGCGTGCCCAGGTGCACTACGGCCCGGCATCGCCGGCCGTGGCCGCGGCGGACGCGGACTACGCGGACTCGGCGGCGTGGCTGGCCCGGATCCGGGCGGGCGAACTGACCTGACCCGCCCGAGGCTCGGCGGGGGACCCTTGGCCCGGCCGGCGCGGCGGCGGAACCTGGCCCGGGTCCGCTCGACGGCGGTGCGGTCAGCCCCAGCCGAGCGCGTGCAGCCGGTCGTCGTCGATACCGAAGTGGTGCGCGATCTCGTGAACCACGGTCACCGAAACCTCCTGGACCACGGTCGCCTCGTCGTCGCAGATGCTCAGGATCGGGTTCCGGTAGATGATGATCCGATCCGGCAGTACGCCCGAATAGTCCCAGCCCCGGCGGGTCAGCGCGTACCCCTCGTACACGCCGAGCAGGTCCGGATCCTCCGGCGGCGGATCGTCCTCGACCAGGATCACGACGTTGTTGAGCAGTTCGAGGAGCTGTGCCGGTACCGCGTCGAGCGCGTCACCGACCAACTCCTCGAACCGCTCCCGGTCCATCGGGACCGGCATGCTCAGGCGAGCTTGGCGGACAGCGTGATCTCGACGGCGGCGAGGGCCTTGGATACCGGGCAGTTGGCCTTGGCTTCGTCGGCGTACTTCACAAAGTCGGCCTCGTCCAGGCCGGGCACGTCGCCGACCGTGGCCAGCTCGATCTTCGTGATGCCGGCCGGCATGTCGAGATGGATGGTCGCGTTGGTCTCGATCGAGTTCGGCGTGATGCCCGCCTTGCCCAGGATGTTGGACAGGGCCATCGAGAAGCAGCCGGCGTGGGCGGCCGCGATCAGCTCCTCCGGATTGGTGCCCTCCCCGGATTCGAAGCGGGACAGGTAGGAGAACGAGCCTTGGTAGGCCCCGGAGGCCAGGCGCATCTCGCCCGAGCCCTCCTTGAGCGAACCCTGCCAGCGTGCAGTTGAGGTACGAGTCGGCATGGCTTCGAACCTAGCCGACCGCCGCGCGGGTGGCGACGATCGGGTGCCCAACCCGGACCACACCGACGGCGGCGTCCACCGCTCGGGTTCCGGTTCGCGTTCCGGGCAAAGATCCGTGAAGAATCTTCGGCTGTTCCGGCTGGCCGTGTCATGATGCGGCCGTGGACACGCTGGAGTGGGGAGACTCCGGTACGCCGCCGGAGCGTGCCCCGCGCGTTCGGGTGTTGGCGGCGCTGACCGGTGGGCGGCGGGTCGCCTTCGCCCTCGCCGTACTGGCCCTCGTCGCGCTGATCGCCGCGGAACTGCTGCCCTGGGCCACGCTGCACGGCAGTACCGGCCGTGCCGGTGCCGGGAGCATCGGCGGCCTCGACAGCGGCACCGAGGGGTTCGCCGTCATCCTGCCGCTCAGTCCCACGTACCCCGACCCGTACACGGTCGGCATCGGCCAGCTCGCCAGCGGCAGCACGCTGGTCTACCACCTCGGCGCGCTGCTGCTCTTAGCCCTGCTCGGTGCCGCGTTGCTGGGCCGCCCGGCGCAGCGCAGGCTGGCGACCGGGCTCGGGTTCGGACTGCTCGCCGGCATGGTCGTCGTGATGGTCGGCATGGTGCACTCGTTCAACACGCTCCTGCCGTCCACCGCCTACCCCGGCGGCACCTCGGTGTTCCGGCAGGCGACCACGACGCTGCCGGGCACCGTCGTCGCCGCGTCGACCACGATCAACCCCGGTACGTTCTTCGCCTTCGGCGCGCTCGCCCTGCTGCTGGCCGCGCTGGCCGTCTCGGTACTGCCCGACCAGGTCCGCTCGCGCCTGGTCACCGGTGTCACCGAACCGGTCGAGGCGCCGTTGCCCGGCGAACCGCCGGACCTCACGGTCACCCCGGTGAACCCGGCGGAGGTGACCGCGGCGGGGGCGACTGCGGCGGGCGAGTCGTACTTCGGCCGCCCGGCGCAGGACCCGCGGGGCAGCTTCGGCCGGCCGGATCCCGATCTCCGGCAGACCTACGGCCGGCCGGACGGTACCTCGCGGTAACTCGAGCGCGGAGCGGACGCGGCTGCGGGTAGTCTGACGACTCGTGATTGACCTGCGCCTGCTTCGCGAGGATCCGGACGTGGTACGCGCCAGCCAGCGGGCCCGGGGCGAGTCCGATGAGGTGGTGGACGCCCTGCTCGCCGCCGATGAGGAGCGCCGCGCGGCGGTCGGTGCCTACGAGGTGCTGCGCGCCGAGCAGAACCAGCTCGGGAAGCGGATCTCCAAAGCCGCCAGCGACGAGCGGGCCGCGCTGCTGGCCCGCACCAAGGAGCTGTCGGCGGAGGTCAAGGCGGCCCAGGCGCGGGTGGATGAGGCCGAGGCCGGGCTGCGTGCGGCCCAGCTGGCGGTACCGAACCTGATCGAGAACGCGCCGCCCGGGGGCGAGGACGACTACGTCGTGCTGCGCGAGGTCGGCACGCCGCCGGCGATCGACAATCCCCGCGACCACCTGGAACTCGGCGAGGCGCTGGGCGCCATCGACATGGAGCGCGGCGCCAAGGTCTCCGGGAGCCGGTTCTACTACCTGACCGGGGTCGGCGCGCTGCTCCAGCTCGGCCTGCTCCAGCTGGCCATGCAGCAGGCCGTGGAGCACGGGTTCACCCCGATGATCCCGCCGGTACTGGTGAAGCCGGAGTCGATGGAGGGCACCGGGTTCCTCGGCTCGCACGCCAGCGAGGTGTACCGGCTGGAGGCGGACGACGTCTTCCTGGTCGGCACGAGCGAGGTACCGCTGGCCGCGTACCACTCGGGCGAGATCCTCGACGGGCTGGAGGAGCCCCGCCGGTACGTCGGCTGGTCGTCCTGCTTCCGCCGGGAGGCCGGTTCGTACGGCAAGGACGTGCGCGGGATCATCCGGGTGCACCAGTTCGACAAGGTGGAAATGTTCTCCTACTGCCGGCCGGAGGACGCCGCGGCCGAGCACGAGCGGCTGCTCGGCTGGGAAGAGGAGATGCTCTCCAAGATCGAGGTGCCGTACCGGGTGATCGACGTGGCGGCCGGCGACCTGGGTACCAGTGCCGCCCGCAAGTTCGACTGCGAGGCGTGGGTGCCGTCCCAGGGCCGGTACCGGGAGCTGACCAGCACCTCGAACTGCACGACCTTCCAGGCCCGGCGGCTCGGCGTCCGGTACCGGGACGGCCAGGGCAGGCCCCAGGTCGCCGCCACGCTCAACGGCACCCTGGCCACCACCCGGTGGATCGTCGCGATCCTGGAGAACCACCAGCAACCGGACGGCACGGTGCGGGTACCGAAGGCCCTCCAGCCGTTCCTCGGTGGTCGCGATCTGTTGGGGTGATCACTCCCCCGGGTTGGTCCGACCGGAGTAACCTTGCTGGCCCGACCTGGGGCGTTTCCGCTCCGGAAGGGTATCGATCCGCAGGGTAACTATGGCCGGAGAGTGAGGCGGACGTGACGGTACGCCCCGGACTGCCCAAGCTGATCGCCACCGATCTGGATGGCACCCTCGTCCGCTCGGACGAGACGGTCAGCCCCTACTCGCATGAGGTGCTGGGCCGGGTGCGGGCGGCCGGGATCCCGATCGTCGGGATCACCGGGCGCGGTCCTCGCCTGATCGAACTGTGCCGGCGCGACCTACCGGAGGCGAGCTTCCTGGTCCTGGCGCAGGGCGGCCGGGTGGTGGACCTGACCGACCTGGACGAGCCGTTGGTGCTGATGTCGAAGACGGTGCCGGGTCAGCAGGTACTCGGGTTGATCGAGGCGTTGGAGGCGGTCGTCGGCCCGCTGTCGATCATGGTGGAGGCGCTCGACGCGCCGAACGCCCCGCTGTGGGGTGAGCCGCACGTGATCTGGCGCTGGCCCGAGGCGGTGGTCACCCGGTCGCGGAAGGACGCGCTGGCCGGTCCGGTACTCAAGGCGTTCGCGCACTCCACCACGCGCCAGGCCGACGAACTGCTCGCGGTGGCCCGCCGGCTGGTACCGCGGGACGGGCTGTCGGTGACCCAGGCGGGCCTCGGGTACATCGAGATCTGCCCACCCGGTGTCACCAAGGCGAGCGGCCTGGCGGTGGTCGCCGCCTCGCTCGGGGTGGATCCGCGGGACGTACTCGTCTTCGGGGACATGCCCAACGACCTGCCGATGTTCGGTTGGGCCGGCTGGAGCCGGGTGGCCGTGGCCAACGCCCACCCGGAGATCCTGGCGATCGCCGACGAGGTGACCGGCGCCAACGATGAGGATGGGGTGGCCGCGTACCTCGACCGGCTATTGTCGGCTGGATGAATGCGAGTGTTCCTCGGCTTGTCGCGACCGACCTGGACGGGACGCTCGTGGGGGCCGGCGGCCTGGTCAGCGCGCGCAGCGCCCGGGTGCTGGCCCGGTTGGCCGCCGATGGCGTGGCGATCGTGCTGGTGACCGGCCGTCCGCTGCGCTGGCTGCACATCGTGTACGAGCAGTTGGACGCCCGGTACCTGACGGTGTGCGCCAACGGCGCGGTGATCTACGACCCGATCACCGAGAAGGTGCGGGACTCCTGGGTCATCGCACCCGGCCTGCTGCGGGAGGTGTGCCTGCGGCTGCGCGCGGCCATCCCGGACGTCGTGTTCGCGGTCGAGGTGGACGACGGGCGGCTGATGCGGTACGAACCGTCCTGGCCGGTGAATTGGGACGACGGGCAGCCGGGCGTGGTACCCGGATCGCTCGCGGACCTGACCGCCGAGCCGGCGGTGAAGCTGCTGGCCCGTACGCCGGGGATGGGCCCGGACGAGTTCGTCGCGCTCGCCGAGTCCATAGTGGATGGACGGGTGGTACCCACGTACTCCTCGCGCAGCGGCCTGGTGGAGATGTCGGCGTGCGGCGTGACGAAGGCGACCGGCCTGGCGACCGTGGCGGCGGAGTTGGGCGTCGACCCGGCCGGCGTACTGGCGTTCGGCGACATGCCCAACGACGTCCCGATGCTGCGGTGGGCCGGCCGCTCGGTGGCGGTCAGCAACGCGCACCCGGCGGCGCGTGCCGCGGCCGGCGAGGTCACGCTGTCCCATGAGGACGATGGCGTGGCGGCCTACCTGGAGCGGCTCCTGCCGGCCGAGGGCGCCTGACCTACAGCCAGCCCTGCGCGCGGGCCGCCTGCACCGCCTCGATCCGGTTGCGCGAGTTCGTCTTCCCGATCGCCGCCGACAGGTAGTTGCGCACCGTGCTCTCCGACAGGTGCAGCCGCTTCGCGATGTCCGCGATCGTCGAGCCGTCGGCCGCCGCGGCCAGCACGCCGCGCTCCCGCTCGGTCAGCGGGTTCGGGCCGGCCGACAGGGCCGCCGCCGCGAGCGACGGGTCGATGACCCGGTCGCCGGCCAGTACCGTGCGGATCGCCGCCGCCAGGTTCTCCACCGGGCCGTCCTTGACCAGGAACCCGCTCGCGCCCGCCTCCATGGCCCGGCGCACGTACCCGGCGCGGCCGAACGCGGTGACGATGAGTACCTTGCAGGAGGGCAGTTCCCGGCGCAGCGCGGCGGCGGCGTCCAGCCCGGAGCAGCCGGGCATCTCGATGTCCAGCAGCGCCACGTCCGGCCAAGTCGCCAGCGCCGTGGGCACCACGTCGGTGCCCGAGCCGACCTCGGCCACCACCTCGATGTCCGGTTCCAGGCGCAGTAGCAGGGCCAGCGCGCCGCGCATCATGCCCTGGTCCTCGGCCAGCAGTACCCGGATCATCCGGCGGTCACCGGTACCGTCGCGACCAGCCGGAACCCGCCGCCCGGCAGCGGCGCGGCGGCCAGCGTCCCGCCCGCGGCGGCCAGCCGTTCGCGCAGGCCGCGCAGCCCGTTGCCGGTGCCGTCCGGCGAACCGCCCGAGCCGTCGTCCCGGATCTCCAGCGTGGCCTGTTCGCCGGCCCGGCGCACCGCGATCACGCAGTGCCGGGCCCCGCTGTGCCGGATCACGTTGGTGGCCCCCTCCCGTACCGCCCAGCCGAAGGCGGAGTCGACGCCAGCCGGCAGGGGGGTGCCCACCGTCTCGATACTCACGTCGATTCCGGCCCCGGAGAGCGCCGACCGGGCGCCGTCCAGTTCGTCCGTGAATACCCGCTCCCGGTACCCGGTGACCGCCTCACGTACCTCCACCAGAGCCTTCCGGCCGATCTGTTCGATGTCGGCGCCCGCCGCGCCGGCCGCGACCGCGTCGGAGGCGGCCAGCCGGCGCACCACCTGGGCCTTGACCACAATCAGGGTGAGCGTGTGCCCGAGCAGCTCGTGCAGGTCGCGGGCGAAGCGCAGGCGCTCCTCGGCGACCGCGGCCCGGGCGAGTTCGGCCCGGGCATTGTGTAGCTGGCGCACGTACCAGATCAGCCGCTTCACGACGAGGACCAGCACGCTGCCCATGAACGTGCCGAACAGGTTGCTCCAGCCGCTGCCCCAGCCCTCGTGGTACCCGGCGCTGAACGCGATCTGGACGAGGGTGGCACCGACGATCCACAGTACGACCAGCGGGCTGGCCAGCAGCGACGCGCCGGCCGCACCGATGTACAGCGGCAGGACCAGCCAACCGTCGGCGTTGCCGCCGTACGCCAGCGCCAGCGCGATGCCCAGCGCCGCGAAGCCGATCAGGCCGGCCAGCTCCACCGGCCTCGGCTTGCGGAACTCGTTGCCGAAGCCGCGGCCCACGCAGAACAAGTACAGCACGACGAAGGCGGCCAGCCCGATCGCCGCGGGCACGATCGGGTGGGCCCTGCCCCGGGCTACCGCGCTGATCGGGCCGACCAGCGGCCACATCCAGACCGCGGCCCAGGCGTACATGCCGAGCCGGCTGGGCGCGCGGCTGAAATCAGGATCGGGTTGCACGGGAGCCAACCTACGTCAGCGAGTGGCCGTCGAGCGACGGTAGGCGAGCGCCGCCAGCACGGCGAACAGGAGCGTCCAGCCGGCCAGGATGGTGCCGCCCGCCGCGGACGGCAGGTGCCCCGCCGCCGCCTTCCAGCCCAGTTCGGCGTACCGGTTGCTCGGCAGCACCTCGGAGAAATGCCGCAACCAGCGCGGGAACACCTCGACCGGGACGAGCAGGCCGCCCAGGATCGACAGGGTGAAGAACGTGATGAACGTGGCCGGCTGGGCGATCTGCGGCGGCAGGGTGTACCCGACGGCGAGACCGAGCAGGGCGAACGGGATGGTACCCAGCCACAGCACCAGTACCAGCAGCGCCCAGTGGGCGATCGGCATGGTGACGTGGTGCTGTACCCGCCCGGTGATGCCCACCGCGATGACCGACGGGATCGCCGCGAGCGTGGTCAGCAGGCCCTTGACGGCCACCACCTTGATCGGCGGCAGCGGCGTGAGGCGCAGCTGCCTCAGCCAGCCGGAGACGCGCTCGTTGGCCACCCCGCTGCCGACCGACATCGCACCGAGCACCGCGCCGTACGCGGCGATCCCGATCGTCATCGCGGTCACCAGGGGCACGCCCTCGCTCTGGCCGCTGATGTCGCCTACCCCCGTGAAGACGACATACGAGATGACCGGCATGAAGACCGTGAAGATGAACAGCCGCGGCTCGCGGACCAACCGGCGCAGCTCGAACAGGAAGAACGCGTACATGTCAGGCTCCGCTGGCGGTCGTCGGGTCGCCGCCGGCGGCGGCGATGGGTGAGGCGTCGCGGCCGGCGGGTCCGCCCGCGGCGGTGAGCGTGAGGAACGCTTCCTGAAGGCCGGCCGCGCCGACCTCCAGGTTCTGGAACAGCCGTCCACTGTGGACGAGAGCGGCCACGGTCGCGTCCGAGTCGTCGCTGCGCAGGCTCGCGCGGTCGCCGTGAACCGCCACCGACCGTACGCCGGGCAACCGGTCCAGGCCCACGGTGCCGCCGCCCACCAGATCGAAGGCGACGGTACGGCCGCCGGTCAGGCTCCGGATCTGCGCACCGGAACCGTCCGCGACCACCCGACCCCGAGCGATCATCACCACGCGGTCGGCGTAGTCGTCGGCCTCCTCCAGGTAGTGGGTGGCGAACAGGACGGTGTGCCCGGTCGCCGAGTACCGGCGCATAGCGGCCCAGAACGACTGCCGGGTGGCCACGTCCATGGCAGCGGTCGGCTCGTCGAGCACCAGCAGCCGCGGATCGCCGGCCAGCGCGAACGCGAAACGCGCCCGCTGCGCCTCGCCGCCGGAGAGCTTGTCCAGGCGGCGGTCGGCCAGTTCGGTCAGCCCGGCGGTGCGCAGGATCTCGCTGGTGGGCAGCGGGGCCGGGTACAGGGCGCGGGCGAGTTCGACCAGATCGCGCACGGTCGCGTTCGGTACGAAGCCGGCATCCTGCAGCATCGCGCCGACCTTGCCACCCTGTACCGCCCGGTCCGGGCTGACGCCGAACAGCCGCACGGTTCCGCGCTCGGGCCGGGACAGCCCGAGCATGATGTCGATGGTGGTGGACTTCCCGGCGCCGTTCGGGCCGAGCAGGGCAACCGTCTGGCCCGCCTCGATGGTGAGGTTGAGCCCGTCGACGGCGCGTACCGCCCCGAAACTCTTCGAGACGTCGTCGAGTATGACTGCTGGTGTCATGCCAACGACGTTACGGGTGGCGCCGCCGGCCGGGCAGAATCACCGATCCGGACTTGGGCAGGACAATTGTCCTGCCCTCCGGCGATCAGAGGTACTGGCCGGTGCGGTTGGTGCCCTCACCGGACTGCACCGCCCCGGTCATGCCGGGAAGCCCGGACGGTAGCGCGGGACGGCCGCCGCGCATCTGCTCCAGCTGCATCCGCGCCGCCATCTGCTGCGCCACCAGCGCCGCCTGGATGCCGTGGAACAAGCCCTCCAGCCAGCCGACGAGCTGGGCCTGCGCGATGCGCAGCTCGGATTCCGACGGCGTACCCTCCTCGAACGGCAGGGACAGGCGCTCCAGCTCGTCTCGCAGCTCGACGGCGAGGCCGTCCTCCAGCTCGTGGATGGAGCGGCGGTGGATCTCCTTCAGCCGCTGCCGGCCCGCCTCGTCGAGCGGCGCGGCCCGCACCTCTTCGAGCAGCTGCTTGATCATGCTGCCGATGCGCATGACCTTCGCGGGCTGCTCGACCAGGTTCGACGGGTCCTCGCGGTTGGCCTCGCCGTCCTCGGGCACGTTCATCGTGCCGACCGGCTGGCCGTCCGGCCCGACAACCACGACGGTGCGCTTCTCCTCAGGGGCGTCGGTCATGCCCTCATCCTTCCTCATTCCCGGCCGGCAGGCACCGGCTGATCCGGGTAGCCGCGGGTCGGACGCGCCGCCGGCCCAGTCGAAAGGTCCCGCCCGGACGAACCCCGATCAGTATCCGGAATTTCGCGGCCGGTTGCCGTCTGAAACGGATGGCGGCAGCCCGGAAACGGGCCGGTGGGCCCGGAACGGGCGCCTGTCGCTCTCGAATCCCACGTGCCGTCGCGACGTCCGCCGGAGCACGCGATCGGATCCCGAGCACTGGACGAGGCTAGCGCGCACCGGGTGTGGCCGGCGCCATGGCCCCGGGCGGGTGCGCGGCGTTACGGTACGCTGCCGTCGGTTGACGTGATCCTGCATACGCGGTAGGAACGCGAACGTGCGTGGGCCACAGCGGTACCGCGAAAAATGATCACCGTGGTGGCGGAAGGGAACTGCGCGACGTGATCCAGTTAGCCCGAAGAGATGTCCTACGCCTCATCACCGCCGCCGGCGCCGCCGGGATCGCCGCCCCGGTGCTCGCGGCATGCGACTCGGGCCCGTCGACACCGGTGAGCACCGCTCCGGTCCGGGTGGGTCTGCTGGTGCCGCAGAGCGGGCCGAACAAGGCGATCGGCGAGGAGCTGGCCAACGGCTTCAAGCTCTACCTTTCGCTCAACGGCAACAAGCTGGGCGGCCACCCGGTGAACCTGACGGTCGCGGACGAGGGCACCGGCGGCGACGTCGCCAAGACCGCGGCGGACAAGCTGGTCAAGCAGGACGGCGTCCAGGTCATGACGGGCGTGGCGGCGGCGAGCACGATGAGCGTCCTGCGCGACCAGATCGAGACGGCGCAGGTGCCGCTGCTCGGAACGAACGGTTCGCCACGCGATCTGAGCAGCCCGAAGTACATCTGGCGGACCTGCTATGTGGACAACGAGCCGGGGCAGTCGCTGGGCCAATACGTCGGGCAGAACGTTCCGGGCAACCAGAAGGTCTTCGTCATTTCGGACGACTCGCCCAGCGCCCGCGACGAGGTGAACGGGTTCGTCGGTGCGTACCAGGACACCTCCGGCCAGCTTCAGCTGGCGGCCGATCCGCTGGTCGTACCGCTGTACAGCAAGCCGGGCACCGGCCTCACGCCTGCCCTGGAGAAGATCAGCCAATCGGGCGCCAGCACGGTCTTCGCGTACTTCGCGGACGCCGGCGCGGTCACGTTCATCAAGGCGTTCCACGCGCACCTGTCCGGGGTGACGCTGTACTGTCCCGGCTTCATGACCGAAACGATCCTGCTGCCCCAGCAGAAGGCAGCGGCGAACGGGGTCTACACGTCGCTGAACTACTCGCCGGACCTGGACAACGATGCGAACCGGGTGTTCGCCGCGCAGTACCGCAAGGCGTACAACCGGGATCCCAGCACGTACGCGATGGCCTCCTACGACGCGGGCGCCGTGCTCACCAGCGCGCTGCAACTCGCCGGCATCGACCTGAGCCCACAGTCGATCAACGCGGCCATCGCGCAGATCGGTGAGATCGACAGCCCCCGGGGCACGTGGCAGTTCAACCAGAACCGGACACCGCTGCAGACCTGGTACCTGCGGCAGGTACGGCCGGACGGCGCCGTGCTTTCGAACGTCCTGCTGAGCGACCTGGCGACGCTGACCTAAGACCTGGCGTCCTCGGCCCTTACCCGGCCGCCGGCAGGGCGTAGCCGATGCCGTTGCGCATGTGCAGCTTCCAGCCGTGCGGAACGTACTGCGCGCACACCCCCGGCGACTCCACGCACACCATGGCGTCGACCTGGTCGCGCTTGACCGGAGGGGTGCCGGGCGTGAGGCTCTGCTCCGCCTCGATGTCGCGGCCGGGCAGCAGCAGCCACCACGGGTACTCCCAGGTGTCCTGGTCCTGGACCAGGCCGACCCGCTTCGCACCGGACGCCCGTACCGCCGCCGCCGCCCACTCGTAGTCGGGCCGCCACTGCTGCCGGCGCTGGAACAGGGACTTCATGTCGCCGTCCGTGAACACCGAGCCGGCGCCCACCAGGCGGCGTGGCCACCCGTACCCGACGGCGAGACCGCCGGCGCAGCCTCCGACCACGAGCGCGGCGACCGCCACGCCGGTGGCCACCCGCCAACCCCGCCCGTACCGGGCCGGCTCCTCCGTGGCGCCACGGGGCCGGAACAGCGAGTCCAGCCAGAGTCCGGCCAGCGGCGCGCCGAGAGCCAGCAGGTACATGATCAGCCGGTTGCCCCACGGTTGCCATTTGATCGTCGAGACGTACAGGATCACGGACAGCCACCATGCCGTCGTGTAGACCCGCACCGGCCACACCAGCCCCGCCGGTACCCGCCGGCCCGGCCGCACCAGCAGGAACCCGGCGCCGAGCAGCACCAGCATCGCCTGGACCGGGAACGACGCCTTGTCCTCGTCGGGCATCCAGCTCGTGACCGGAAAAGTCGTGTGAGTGAAGGTGATCCGCGGGTCCTCCGGGTTGACGCCCAGGTCCCGGGACAGCCCCTTGACGCCCTGCGCCACCGCGTCATTCAGCGGGGCGATCGGCGTGTCGAGAGCGGTGTGCCCGATGCGCAGCGCGTTGATGAGGATGGCCGGCGGGTCGTGCCGCTGCATGGAGATCGAGTCGCGCAGGTAGTCGGGGCCGAGCAGGTTGCCGTACGCGCTGCCGATCCGGAACAGGAACGGACCCGCGACCGCCGTGGCGAGCGCCAGGATCGCGACGGCGGCACCCGCGGTACGCAGCGGGGCGCCGAGCCGGACGACAACGGTAGGGCGGGCGGGCCGCGCCTTTCGGGCGGCGCACCGGGCGCCGAGGGCGTCCTGGCGCAGCTGGGCGACGCCCCAGATCACCAGCAGCGGACCGACCGCGAGCAGGCCGTTCTCCTTCGTCAGCCCGGTCAGGCCGGTCGCCAGGCCGAGCATGGCCACGTCCACGGCCCGAGCGCGGCGATGCAGCCCGTCCAGGACCAGGGTGGCGACGCACGCGGCCCACGCCGCGACGACGAGATCCGTCTGGGTACTGGTCGACTCCAGGGCGGCCATCGGCGCGGTACCGAAGACGAACGCGGCGAGCACCTGGGCTCGGGACGAGCCGCCGAACTGCCCGGCGATCCGCGAGGCGACCAGGGCACAGCCGATTCCGGCCGAGTACTGCAGCAGGTTGTAGAGCGCGTTGCCGCCGGTGAGCAGCCTCAGGTGCAGCAGCAGGTACTCGGCGCCGGGCGCCATGGTCAGCTGCCGGTGGATCCGGGTCGGGAAGAGATCGACGTCCCGCTGCTGTACCCAGTGCTCGATCCGGGGCAGGTGGTACGTCTGCGAGTCGTAGTTGTTCGGGGCCGAGAGGGCGGCGATCAGCAGTTCCCCGAGGAGCAGCACGGCCAGCGCGATCATCATGATGCGTTCGGGCCGTCCGGCGCCGGTCCACACCGTGCGCGCCCAGCCCCGCAGGTCCGGCAGGCCGCGGTCGCGCCGGTACCGGAGGCCGGCGCCGAGCAACGCGAGCAGGGGCGCGATCGACCAGGTGAGCAGGAGGGCGACGTGGGTCAGCGCGTGCGCCGCGCCGAGGATCTCGACGAGGATCTCCCCGAGCGCACCGATCAGGACGGCCGCCCGTATCAGGGCGAGTCGCAGTGGTGCGAAGACCTGACCGGCGGGTCGAACCGCGTACCCGGTCAGCAGATATGTGGCTGCCGGTAGCAGCCCCAGGACGACAAGCATCAGAGCATGCCCTTTGAATGACCAGGCGGCGATGAGGACGTAGTCTGTGGCGAACCCGCACCCGAATCCCGGAGTCCGCTGTGAAGCTGTCGATCCTCATGCCTGTGTACAACGAGGAGGCACGGCTCGCGAATGCTCTCAAGCAGGCGCTGGACGTGAACTATCCGTGCGAGATCGAGCTGGTCGTGGTGGACGACGGTAGCCGCGATGGCACGACGGAGATCCTGGGTCGCGTTGATGACCCAAGGGTAAGGGTGATCACCCATCAGCGGAACCAGGGTAAGGGTGCGGCTATCCGGACCGCGGTGACCAGCGCGGCCGGGGAGTTCATGGTCATCCTGGATGCTGACTTGGAGTACGACCCGCAGGACATTCCGCGACTGCTCGACCCGGTACTGGACGGGCGCGCCGAGGTCGTCTATGGCAACCGGACCTTCGGCAGCCACAGCTCATTCTCGTTCTGGTACGTAATGGGCAATCGAGCGGTTACGACGGCGGCCAATATGCTCTACAACTGCTATCTCGGCGATCTGGAAACCTGCTTCAAACTGATGCCGGTGAGCCTTTACCGGTCGCTGAACATCCGCTCGAACGGGTTCGGTATGGAGGCGGAGGTGACCGGCAAGCTGCTGCGCCGGCAGATCCGCCCGTACGAGGTGCCGATCAGCTACCGTGCCCGCTCGCGGGCGGAGGGCAAGAAGATCACCTGGCGTGACGGGGTGGAGGCGCTGTGGATCCTCGGCCGCGAGCGGTCGCGCCGGCCCCGCTGAGCCGCTAGTCCCGCCTCCGGCTCGGCCCCCTTCGCCCTGCCTGCCCCGGCTCGGCGTCCCGACCCCCCGTCGCCGGCTCGGCCTCCCGGTCCGCTCTGTCCCGGCCCGACGTCCCGGTCGGCCTTGCCCCGGCCTGGTCTCCCGGTCGGCCTTGCCCCGGTTCGGCGCGATGCCAGCTGTCGGGGGTGCGGAAGTTCGAGTAACCTTCCGGACCATGTCGACCCCCATCTCGGATGCCGAGCGTGAGCGCGCCGCCGAGCTGCTCCAGCACGCCTGCGGCGATGGCCGGCTCACGCTGGAGGAGTTCACGGTACGGGTCGGTGCCGTCTGGGCGGCCGATTCGTCCGCCGAGTTGGAGCGGGCAACCGGGGACCTGGCTCCGGCGCCGGTTGTCGGCATCACCGAGGTCGAGCGGGTGACCTGTGTGTTCAGCGAGAACAAGCGGCGCGGTCGCTGGCGGATGCCACGCGCGCTGCGGGTGCTGACCGTCTTCGGGGACTGCGAACTCGACCTGCGGGAGGCGCAGACCGAAGCCGAGGTCGTGGAGATCAACGGTCGGTGCGTGTTCGGCAGCGTCAAGGTGATCGTCCCGGAGGGCGTCGAGGTCGACCTCCAGGGTTCCACGATGTTCGGCTCCAAGGCGCTCACGCTCGCCCCGGTGCCCCGGCTGCCTGGCACCCCGATCGTGCGGGTGAAGGTGAACACCTACTTCGGCGAGATCAAGGTGCGCAGCGAGGGGCCGAACTCCGGCTCGGCGCTGGCACGCTGGGTCCGTGAGTTCTTCGGGACCTGATCCGCCTCGCCCGGCACACCCGCCGCGCCGCTCAGGCGATACAGAACTCGTTGCCCTCCGGATCAGCGAGGGTGATCCAGCGACTCGGCCCCTGCTGACCACGGTGCAGGAACGTGGCGCCTCGCTCGGTGAGCCGGCGGAGCTCGGCCTCATGGTTGTCCGCGCCGACCCGCACATCCAGGTGGAGCCTGTTCTTCACCGACTTCGACTCCGGAACGAGCTGGAACAGGATGCGCCTGCGCGGTACGCCGGGCGGCGGCTGCTCGGGGTGGACGATGGCCGCTCCCTCCCTCCAGACCAGCGTTCCGCGGTGCGTGGTCGTGTCGGCCTCGGAGGCGTGTCCCTCCTCAACCATCTTCTGAATGAACGCGGGATCGGACGGCTCGACCACCCAGCCGAGGGTCTCGGCCCACCAGTCGGCGAGGCTGTGTGGCTCGGCGGCATCGATGACCAGCTGAAATTCGTAAGCCATAGCGGGATAGTAGGCACGGCGTACGACAGAAAACGCCGGTCGCGCGCGGCGGCCCGTCAGCGAGTGAGAACCGTTGAACGGATGATCGGTTCGGCCTCGTCCCACCCGCCCGTAGCCACGTACACATGGGCCCAGATCGTCCCGTCGAGGCGGCGCATCAGTACGGACGTCATCAGGTACGGCCGCTGGTCGTCACCCATGACCAGGTGCTCCGCCGGCCGCCCGAGCAGCTGCTCCAGCTCGCCGCGCGGCAACTCGGACAGGGCTGCGAGCCGTTCCTGAATGATGTTGGCGACCATCCGTCGATGCCTGCGCACGCAACTTCCTCCAGAGGTTCCTAACCATCTGCACGTGGATGAGGGGCCCTGGGTTCACCCGGAGCCTCACCCGCCGGACTCATCCGGAAGGCTCCACTGCTGGTTGGGGCCGTACGAGCAGGCCCAGATCTGCAGCGGAGTCCCGTCGGCGGTCCCACCGTCGGTCGCGTCCAGGCACCTGCCGGAGTTGACATTGACCAGGCGGCCGCTGTCCGTGGCCCACTGCTGCGAGTCCGACCCGTCGCAGTCCCGTACCTGAACCCGGGCTCCGTCGCCGGTGGAATCGTCCGCGACGGCCAGGCAGCCGCCGAGTGCGCGGACCGTGCCGTCGTCGCGTACCGTCCAGACCTGTGCGTCGCTCCCGTTGCAGCCGAACAGCTCGACGTTCCCGTCGCTCGGCACGGCGTCCACGCACCTGTCCGCCGGGCCGGTGATCTGCCCGCTCGGGCTCTCGGGCTCGGCCGGCGCCCGATCCCCGGCCCGCGTCCCGTCCTGATCCGACTGGTCTTCGTCATCGGCCGTATCCGGTGCCGGCTTCGCATCCGGCGTGTCATCGGGCGACTCCGCGTCGTCCCGGGTCCGTGCGTCGTCCCGCTGCGACGTGCCGCCGGCTTCCGTGGCGGTGGCTGCCTGAGCCGGCGTGTCGGCGCGGGTCGGCTTCGGCACCGGTGCGTGCGTAGGCGCCTTCCTCGGACCCTCGGCCTGCACCTTCGTCGGTTTCGGACTGGGCTTGTGCGCGGGCGCCTGGGCCCGCACCTTGGTCCGATCGGGCTTGGGTGGTTTCGTGGTGCCCCGCGCCTCGACCGGTGGCGCGCCTGGCTTCGGCGTCGAGGCGCGGGCCGGTGCCGGGTGGGAATCGCCCGGCGCGCCGGGGTCGCTCATGCCGAGGAAGGAGCGGGCCGCCGCCGTACCGACCCGGGTGATGACCGCGTTCTCCTCCACCGGGTCGGGTACCACGCCGGGGAACACGATGAAGGTCACCGGGCCGGCGGTACCGCCGATGCTGGGGTCGGTCTCCACTCCGAGTGCCTTGGCGGTGGCGTACGAGGCTTCGCCGATACTGTCCGCCGGGCCGAGGTCGGCGAGGACCGCGTACACGAGCTTGCCGTTGTAGATGACCGCGCCGACATTGCCCGGCTTGATGCCGGCGTCCCGGTAGTCGAACCGGTAACTGGGCAGCGGTATCACGAAGTACCGAGTGACGTCGGCGGTGAAGTACTCTCCGGTCGAGGTCTTGAAGTTGGTGCCCTCGGAGAACGTCGAGTCGGTGTCCGGATTGCAGGCGTCGGTGCGTTCCCCGTCGCAGTCGATGGCCATGTCCGACGTCCAGAAGTAGGCCGACTTCTTCTTGCACACCGAGATCCTCGCGCGACCGCCCTCCCGCATGGCGTACTTGCCGTCCGACACCTCATCGCACGTCCGGGTCATGGCGAGCAACTGGCTGGCGGTGGGATCGCCCACCGCGGCGGCCACCCTGGCCTGAGTGGGCCGCACCGCGGCGGCATGGAAGGCGTGGCTGCCGTTCTGCTTGGCATGCCCACCGGATGACACCGTGGCGCCGCCGAGCACCGCACCCGTTGCCAGCAACAACAGGGCGGCGCCCGCAGTGACCAGGGCCAGCCGGAACGATTTCACGAGGTGCTCCCAGTCTCGGTCGATCTGCGTTTGCCGGTCGCGCTGTGCTGACTGTGCTGTGTTGGTGGGTGACTGTGCTCGTCTGCGCCAGAGAGCGGCTCCGGCTGCGCTCAGTCTTGTGTTATGGGTGACTGTGCTCGCCTCCGCCAGAGAGCGGCTCCGGCTGCGCCCAGTCTGTGCGCGATCGCAGCCTGAAGAGGCTCTCCAGAACGGGTCGGCGGCGCGCCGAACGCGACCTCGGTGAGGGATCCCGGCCCAAGAGCGAGGCCGCCACGCACCGCCAGCGGTGCCGCGAGTCTCGCCGGTGCTTCGCGGAGAAGCCGAGCGTATGACGCGTTTGGTGCCTGCACACAGAGTACCTGGCAGAACGCTTGCCTTTGGGCGGTCTGTGCCACCTCCGGTGAACGCGGAAGCCCTTACGCCATACGGGTGACCGCTACCCCGCCGGTCCGCAGGGGCGATGCCGGCTCGGGCCGGGCGGGATTACCGGCGACCACGGTGGGTAGCTGCGAACGGCAGCCGTACATGAGGGGGTATCGTGATCAAGAAGATGCAGGAGTTGGGAGTCACCAGCTCAATCGCCTACACCGCCGGAATGGTCTCCATCGGGATGTCCTTCGCGTCATGGTTGATGTCGAAGAAGGCGGAGCGCGCGGGTCTCGACCGGGCCGACCGGTGGGGCATCTTCGTCGGGCTGTGGGCACCGACGTTCTTCGGGATCGGCAACGCGCTCAAGATGGAGGAGACCCACCGCTGATCGCGGACCGGACCCGGCCAGCTCCCTCGTCACCGGCCTCCACCCATGGGTGGAGGCCGGTTTCCATCCGCGTTCCAACCCAGCTCCGGCGCTTCGCGGGCGGATCCGCCATAGCCTTTTGGCATCGGTAATCGACAGGGGAGTGTTGGCCAATGAACGGGCTTCAGCAAGGGCTGCTCGACGGTGCCATCGCGGTACTGGTGCTTGTCTGGGTGATCCGTCGCCAAATGGTGGAGCGGCGGCTGACCACGACGCGGATGCTGACGGTTCCGCTACTGCTGATCGTGCTCGGGCTGGCCGAGGACAGCTCCGCCTTCCACCGGCTGAACTCGCCGACCGCCCTCGCTCTGCTGCTGGGAGGCGTGCTCATCGGCGCGATCGGTGGTGCCGCCCGGGCCGCCAGCCAGAAGCTGATCTGGCGCAACGGCGTGGTCTACACGAGGGGTACCGGTTGGACGATGGTGCTCTGGCTGGCAACCGTACTGGTACGGGTGGGCATGGCCGCCCTCGGCGCGGCGTTGCACGCCGCCGAAGGTACCGGCGAGATCCTGCTCTTCCTCGGCGTCACACTCGTGGTGCAGAACCTGTTGCTGGCTCGCCGGGCGGGAGTGCCGATCCTTGGAGCCGCTCCGGCGGCGGGGCAGTCCGCCCCGGTCACCACCGGATCGTCGACTTACCCGCGGGATTGACTCCTCCGATACCGGTTCTCTCCGCTGCCGGCTGCCTCCGCTTCCAGGGGCAGCCGGCAGTCGGCTTTGTTTGCTCGCAGGCGCCGCCGGCTAGAGTTTTCCGGGCCCCGCCGGAGGGGGCGGCCGTAGCGTGGGGCGCATGAGCGAGTGTTGGCGAGTGAATCGGAGTTGCGGTGCGATGGAGTCTCGTGGCGGACCGCAGCGTAGCGAGGATCCGTCATGAGCGAGCGTTGGCGAGTGAATCGGAGTTGCGGTGCGATGGAGTCTCGTGGCGGACCGCAGCGTGGCGAGGATCCGTCATGAGCGATGTTTATCCGGCCCTGCGTTACCTGGACGCGCCCGCCGCCATCGAGTGGCTGATCTCGGTGCTCGGCATGCGTGAGCTGTTCGTGGTCCGCGGCGAGGACGGTCAGATCGCACACGCCGAACTCGCCTGGGGTGACAGCGCGGTGATGCTCGGCCAGCACTCACGCGGCGAAGATGAGGGCCCGCGGAACGCCGCAGCGCGGGGCGAGGTGTATCTGGTCGCCGACGAAGCCGGGGTACGCGCGGCACTCGAGCGCGCCGCGGCGGCGGGCGCGACGGTGCGGCAGCCGTTGACACAGCAGGACCACGGCCTCGGGTTCACGGTGGCGGACCCCGAGGACAACGTGTGGAACATCGGCACGTACCGACCGCAGCCGCCGGTGGGCTCGCCGGAGTGGCTGGAGATCGGCGTACCGGAGACGGCCGCCACCCGCGACTTCTTCGCGGCGCTGTTCGGCTGGCGGGTGGAGCCGATGCGGGACAGCAACAACAACTTCACCGCCCCGGGGCTGCGGGCGGGCCTGCACGCGGGCGATGACTCGCGCAGCATGGTGGTGTACTTCGCGGTTACGGACATCGATGCCGCAGTGGCGCGGGCACGGCAGTTGGGCGCGACGATGAACGACGCTGGGCCGCTGCGGGAGGGCGTCGGACGGTTCGCCTCCGGTACGGATCCGTCGGGGGTTCGGTTCGGCCTCCACCAGCGATTCCGCTGAGCGGTCGGCGCTTCGCTACGTCGCTCACTCGATGGGACGTACTCGTAATGGATTGCGAGCTCGGCACGTCGGCAGGCGGCAGCGGGTCGGGTCACTCCGGGGCGCCGCCAGGCGCTGGACCGATGCGCTCCGCCCGGTCCAGGTCGGCCTCGATCTGCACCTCGATCTGGTCGCGCAGCTTCAGCGCGCCGAGGAACGCACGGTACGGCCTGATCCCGTACTCCGACTGAACGACGGTGGCCCGCGTCCGGTAGTGCACCCCATCGTCGCTGGTCACCTCAAGCCGAACGGGTCGGGTCACGCCATTCAGGGCCAGCTCGCCCTCGATCGTGCCGTTGGCACCGTCCGGAACGATCCGGGTGGACGTGAATGTCAGCGGAGAACTCCCGAGGACGCGCCGGATGTTGGCGTCGATCTCCGCCCGGTCCCGGTCGGTGAGCGGGCCGGCGCCACCCGTGCCCTCGCGCGTTTTTAGGGAGTCCGGCTCGATGGTCGCGGAGATGGTGCTCGCCGAGAGATCGGAAGGATTGTGAGTGACCTGGGCGTACCAACGGGTCGCTTCGATCCTGAGATCGTGGCCGACCCGCGCGGCAAGGCCCTCGCGACGGGTGAGGATGAACAGATGCCCGCTGTCGGGGGTGAGCCGCAGCCGGGTGACCGGAGCCATCATGGCCTCGACACTAGGACGACCCTCAGCCGCTTGGGCGGTGTTCGTGAGGCGCCGACGGATGACTGTGGCGGTGAGGCCGGTGCGGAGGTGGAGGGACCCCGTGAACTGATCCAGGGCTTGTGAGGGTGGTTATCGGTGGGTGCAGGCGGCAGCGTATCCGGCTGGGGTCTGGTAGGCCAGGGATGAGTGTCGCCATCGGCCGTTGTAGTCGTCCTTTCACTCGCTGATGACGGTGCGCGATCTGGGCTACGAGGGTGGCGGATAAGGAAGATCCTCGCCGCAGCGCTCGTCGTCCTCCACGTCGACCACGCCCGCACCATATGACAGCACTCCGTGGTCAA
Source organism: Micromonosporaceae bacterium (assembly GCA_040255525.1). GTDB lineage: Bacteria > Actinomycetota > Actinomycetes > Mycobacteriales > Micromonosporaceae > Rugosimonospora. Next base: position 21,773 of record JBDZVD010000110.1, read on the forward strand.
CGCGTCGCGCTGGATGGCTTACCGGCTTCGTTATTGACCAACCGTTCTGAAAAGGTTAGGTTGGGGCCGTGGCGAGGACCAAGGAGTTTGATCCTGACGTAGCGCTTCGGAAGGTGTTGGACCTGTTCTGGCGGCGCGGATACGAGGCGACCTCGATGGCCGATCTTGTCGAGCATCTGGGGGTTGCGCGGGCGAGCATCTATGCCACGTTCGGTGGAAAGCGTGAGCTTTACCTGAAGGCGCTCGACCGGTACGGCGAGTTGGGTCAGGCGAACTTCTGTCGGGGCTTTCCCAACCAGGTCCGGCATTACCCGCGGTGCGCGAGCTGGTGACGCGGTGCGCGACGGAAGCGGCGAACGACGGCGGGCGTCGGGGCTGCTTCGTGGTCAACACCGCCGTCGAGCTGGCGCCGCATGATCCGGGGGCGACCCGGCGGGTGCAGGGGAGCTGGGACTTTGTGGAGACGGCATTGGCGGCGGCCTTGATGCGCGCGAATGCGCGGGATGAGCTCGTCTCCGACAAGGACCCCGAGCACTAGCCCGTTGCCTGCTGGTGTTTATGCAAGGTCCGCGGGTGATGGGCAAGGCGGCGACCGAACCGGAGCGCCTATACGGCGCCACCGCACAGGCGTTGTCGCTGCTGGACTGACCGCATACCAAGAAAACCGTCGGTGCGCGACGCCGCATCCGCTGCATCGCGGCTATGGCCGCAGTGCGCCGCAATTCAAGAACGAACGATCTATAATCGGAAGGGCCTTTCATGGCGAGCAAGGGACCCGACGCCGGTGCTGCGCGGCAAGAGGCGACAGCACAGCGGGGCACGGCGGGGTACGCCCCGCGCCGGCGATGCGATCGGTCGCGGGTCTCCTTCGCGTTGCTTGGCACGGTCCAGACAACGTTGATCTTCACGATCACAATGATGGCCGTGCCCCTGCCTGGCATCGGCGCAGAGTTCGACCTCGACCGGTCCGAGCTGGTGGTAGTCAGCGCCGCTTACGGTCTCTCGTTCAGTGGGATACTGCTGTTCGGCGGTCGGCTGGCCGACCGATTCGGTGGCCGTCCGGTGTTCGTCGCGGGCCTGGCGGTCTTCGCCACGGCGTCAGCGGCGGTGCCGGCGGCGCGCGGGTTCGGTGTTCTAGCCGCGAGCCGGTTCGGGCAGGGAATCGGGGCGGCGCTTGTCGCGCCGGCGGCCATGGTCCTGCTCCGCGCGATAATCCCCGAGCCGGACCGGTACGGCCGTGCAATGGCGACGTGGGGCGGGTTGTCGGTCCTGGGTGCGACGACCGGCATCGTGCTGTCCGGCTTGGTGGCCGCCGCTGTGTCGTGGCGGTGGATGTTCGCGGTCCCATTAGTTGTGGCTGGGCTGGCGTTGCTGCTCACGCCGGCACTGTTGCCCGCCGGTCGACCAGCCGGCCCGGTTGCGCTGGATGCCGTGGGGGCGGTGCTGGCGACCTCGGGCATCACGCTGTTGAGCTACGGGCTGGTGATGACCGGCGGCCATTCCTGGTCGTCAGTGACCGCTGGCGCTCCGATCACTGCTGGCTTTACCCTGCTCCTGGCCTTCGGCGTGCGGGAAACGCGTACCCGCGACCCGCTGTTGCCGCTCTCGTTCCTCGCCGATCGGCGCCGCTCTGCCGCCTTGGCCGTCCTCGGGCTATCGGCGGCGGCCACGGCCGTGGTGTGCCTGTTTCTGACGCTGTATCTCCAGCAAATTCGGGGCTGGACCACGCTGCGCACATCGCTCGCCTTCGTGCCCTACGCACTCGCGCTCATCCTGGTCGGCCGGGTCGCGGGCCGGCTCGTCGAACGTTTCGGCGCTCCACGCGTGGTCGCCGTCGGGCTCGCGCTCGCCGCGTCTGGACTGTTCCTGTTGACACCGTTGGACCTCCACACCACCTACCCCTTCGGCACGCTGCCTGGTCTAGTCGCTCTTCCGGCCGGGGTCGCGCTGACCTTCGCCGCAGCCGCGGTTCTCGTTGTCGCCGACGTTCCCCGACCACAGATCGGCCTCGCGGGCGGCGTCATGAACACCGCCATCGAGCTTGGCCCAACCGTCGGTCTGGCCATCGTCAACGCGGTGGCCACCGCCCGCACCAACCGGGTCTCGTCATCCGTAGACCTGCCACACGCCGTGACCGACGGATACACCTGGGGCTTCGCCGCGGCTGGCCTCGCCACGGCGTTGCTCGCCGTGCTGATCGCGGTGGCCGTCGTGCCCCGGCGCAGACGATAGACACCCAATCCCCCTCTCACCAAGGAGACCGCATGGCGGATCGCTTCATCGACAAAACCGTCCTCGTGACCGGCGCAGCCGCCGGCATCGGCCGGCATGTCGCTACGGCCTTCGGCGTCCAGATCGTAGGACCGGGTGGCGCCGACGTCGCGGACGTCGTAGCCCGGATAGAGTTCCAACGGCTCGGGTGACGGCGTGACGCTCCAGGGCGAGTTCGAGGACGGGGTCGGAGAGGTAGCCGGAGCCTCCGGTGCGGTCCGTGCCACCCCGGTTCGCCACAGTCGGCCTGCCTGACATGCCTTCAGCCGCTCCAAGATCAGATCCAGGGTCGGGCGATAGTCGGCGTTTCGGGACGGACCCGAACGACTTCGACCACCGGGGCTCTCCAGCACCACCGCAAGCCGACCGTCATCCGGCTCGACGGAAGATTCAGCGTTTAGAACAAGGCCATCGTCATCGGTGATCCTCACAACGACAGAGTGCC